>JBEKWB010000138.1:0-9319 GCA_049513455.1 Acidimicrobiales bacterium | reverse complement strand
TCGGGGCTGGCGGGGCTGGCGGGGCTGGCGGGTCGGGCGGGACTGGCGGGACTGGCCGAACGTCGGTCATACCCGCCGTCGCCGGGCGCCGACGCTGAGAGCCAGTCCGATCGCCACGAAGAAGCACAGTACAGCCGTGCCGCCGTAGCTGACGAAGGGGAGCGGGATACCGGTGATGGGCATGATCCCCATGGTCATGCCGGCGTTCTGGAACACGCTGAAGGCCACGAAGGAGAAGAGCCCGGTGCACACGAGGCGGCCGAACACGTCCCGGGACTTGCCGGCGGCGCTCAGGAGCCTCCAGGCGATCACACCGAGGACGGCCAGCAACCCGGCGGCGCCCACGAAACCCAGTTGCTCCCCCACGGCGGTGAAGATGAAGTCGGTCTGTTGTTCGGGCACGTAGCCGAGGTTGGTCTGCGCACCGTGCAGGAGCCCCGCCCCGAAGAACCCGCCCGAGCCGATGGCCGTCTTGGCCTGGGTCACGTTGTAGATGGCGTTCTGGACGAACTGGTTGGTGCTGGTGCTGTTGGGATGCAAGAAGGTGGTCAGCCGGGCGATCTGGTAGGAGTGCAGCAGTCCGGCCTTGGTGGCCACCACCGCCACGAGCGCCACGCCGAGCAGCAGCATGATCAGAATGCGCAGGGGCAGACCGGCCACCGCCAGCATGATCAGCAGGACGATCAGCATGATGATGGCGGTGCCCAGGTCGGGCTGTTTCAAGATCAGCACGATGGGAATCCCGGCCATGACCAGAAGTTTGAACACGTCCTTCCAGGCCAGGCCCTCCTCGCTCCGCCGATCGCAGTAGGCGGCAATGGCGATGATCAGCCCTATCACGGCGAACTCGGACGGTTGGAGCTGCAGGGGCCCGAGGCTGTACCAGCGCGCCGCACCTTGGGCCGTTTTCCCGACGGCAAAGACACCCAACAGGGCCAGGAGGGTGATGATGTAGATGGGCGTGGCGAGGGGCTCGAGCCGTCGATAGTCGAAGAGTGCCACCGCGACCATGACGACGACCCCGATCACGACGAAGAGGGCCTGCTTCTTCAGGTAGGTGTGCGGGCTCTCCCCGGCCGCCAGCAGCTCGCCCCGGGTGGCGGTGTAGACCATCACCACGCCGACGACGGCGACCAGGATCGGTGCGACGGCCAGGACGACGTCGAAGATGGGTCCGCTCCGCCGCGGCGCGACTGATCTGGCGGTGAGCGTCATGCGGCGGCAGAGGCGGGCAGCGGGTGGCGATCCGACCCCCGGCGCCGCGACACCCGTGTGACCTGGCGATCCATCAGCATCCCGGTGGCCAGGGGACCCGTGCCACGCGTGCGGGCACCGGGTGCGACGCCCGCCCGGGCATCGCTGCGTCGAATTCGGAAGACGGCTGCATGGTCGTCGCGATACTTACACGACCCGGGTCCGCATCGGTCGCACGAGGCGAATCGGGCGCACGATCAGGAACGGCAGCCCCGCACCGGAACCGGGTGGGCCGACCTCCTCACCGACGCCCGAGTTCGCCCTCCCCGGCCCCCTGACCTGGGGCGACGCATGCCAGCGCCGGCCTGAGCCGGCCTGAGCCGGCCTGAGCCGGCCTGAGCCGGCCTGAGCCGGCCTGAGCCGGCCGACCCCCCCTCAGACGAGCGCGCTCGCCGCCTCCCACATGCGGTCCACCGGCGCCGGGAGCCCGGTCCACAGCTCGAGCTGGGCCGCCGCCTGGTGCACCAGCATCCCGAGGCCGTCCACGGTCCGCGCCCCCCCGTCCGCCGCGGCGGCGAGCCATGCCGTCGGCCGTGGGGCATAAATGAGATCGGCCACCACCTGGCCCCGATGGAGCAGCGACGGCCGCACGAGCCACCCCTCGTCCTCCGCTCCCGTCCCTGCCATGCCGACGGGGGTCGCGTTGACGACCAGGTCCGCCTGCGCGACGTCGGCGTCATCGTCGAAGCGCCCCACCCGGCCCACCTTGCCGGCCAGCGCGGCCACTGCGTCCGCCCGCGCCGCCGTCCGGTTCAACACCGCCACATCGGCGCAGCCGGCGCCGGCCAGCGCCAAGGCCACCGCTCGGGCCGCCCCTCCCGCACCGAGGACCAGGCAGCGCCTTCCGGCCGGATCGAACCCGGCCCCCCGGGCCAGCGAGGCCAGGAATCCGACTCCATCGGTGTTCTCCCCCCACAGGGTCCCCTCCCGATTGACGACACAGTTCACCGCCCCCAGCGCTCTGGCCACGGGACTGCATTCGTCCACGAGTGCGGCCACCTCGGCCTTGTGGGGCATCGTCACCGAAATCCCGGCCAACCCGAGCGCACGCACCCCGCTGAGCGCGCCGGCGACCTGACCGGGCGCAACCTCGAAGGCGAGGGAGGTCCAGTTGAGCTCCAGCGCGGCGAACGCCGTGTTGTGGAGCAGGGGCGAGAGCGAATGGCGGACCGGGTAGCCGATCACCCCGACCAACGTGGTGTTCGAGTCAGCCGGACGCGGCGCCGACCCGGCCACTACCCGACCCCGCGTTCCTTGGCCAGTTGCTCATTGGCCAGCTGTTCCGCATAGGTGTCCGAGAACGCCTCGGTACCGTTCTTGCTCACCAGCACAAAGTAGAGCCACCCGCCGGCCGGGGGGTGCACTGCCGCGCTGAGCGCTTGCGGGGAGGGGCTGCAGATGGGTGTCGGCGTGAGCCCCGTGTTGAGATAGGTGTTGTAGGGCGTCTGCAGTGCGAGGTCCTTGGCCGTCACCACACCACCGTCCTGACCCAACGAGTAGAGGACCGTGGAGTTCATCTGCAACGGGGTGCCGTTGGCCAGGCGGTTGTAGATCACCCGGGCCACATCGGGCATGTTCTTGAAGTAGTAGCCCTCCTTCTCGACGATGGAGGCCGCGCTGATCACCTGGTAGGGGCTCAGGCCCAGAGCCGAGGCGGAGGCGGCGCTCAAGCCGGCCGCCGAGGCCTGGGTGTCGAAGCGGCTGACCATGTCGGTGAGCAGGGTGGTGTCGCTCTCGCCGGGCAGGACGAGGTAGGTCCCCGTCCCGAGCATGCCCTCCAGGTCGTCCGAGCCGGCGGGCGAGAACTCCGAATGGATGGCGCCACTGGTTGCCGCCCGTGTGAATGCGCCCGGGGCATGCCCCGGCAGGCCGTCGACCTGCGCCGCCACCTCCGCCAGGGTCAGCCCACGCTGCACGGTGACCACGTAGATGTTGGGTCCCGCCGCCAGGGCCGCTCGCACCTGGGCGAAGGTCTCGTTTCCGTGCAGCTCGTAGTCACCGGGAATCACCGTCGGGCTGCCGTGCACCAGATCGAAGAGGCGAAAGGCCAGGGTGCTCCCGATCACATGGTGGGCGGAGAGTTGCGCCGCGATCGAGTCCATCGACTCGCCCGCGGTGACCTGCACGATCTCGCGCCGACCCTCCGGTCCGAGGGCATGGGACTCGAGCTCGTACCAGAAGACGAACGCCAAGACGACCACGAGGACCACACCACCGATCAAGGTGAGGATGCGACGCCGCCGGACTCGCTGGCGGCGCAGTTCGCTGCGGCCGACGGTGCTCGGCCCCTCCCCCTGGCGGACGGGTTGCCGGGGGACCTCGCCCGTGCCCGGGACCTCGCCCGTGCCCGGGACCTCGCCCGTGCCCGGGACCTCGCCTGCGTCCTGGTCGTCGCTCACGCCCTGTCCCGCCCGTCCCGCCTGTCCCGCCCGCCCCGCCTGTCCGGCCCGCCCCGCCCGTCCAGCCACGCCTGCAGCAGCACCATGGCCGCCGCGCTGTCGATCACCGAGCGGGACGCCCGGCCCTTGCGGCCGGCGGCCGTCAAGGACCGCTGTGCCTCGACCGTGGTGAAACGCTCATCGGCCGTCTCGACCGCGATGCCCAGGGGCTCGAGGGTCTGGCGCAAGTCCGCCACCTCGCGCAGCGCCGCCTGCGCGGCCGGACCGCTGGCACCCGAGAGGCTCAAGGGCAGCCCGACCACGACGGTGCGCGCCCCGACTTCGTCGATCGCCGCCACCACGGCCGCCTGGTCACGCGCCGGGTCGCCGCTCCGCTCCACCATGCCCCAGGGCGACGCCAGCGTGCGGCCGCTGTCGCTGTAGGCCACCCCGATACGGCGCGTTCCCAGATCGAGCGCCACCACCCGACCCCACTCCGCCCGGCCGGGCTCGACCTCAGCGCCGAGGGATGTTTTTTGACTGGTACCAGATCTCGTACCACCGGGGACGGAACCCGACGCGCGCGAGTCCTCCGGGTGGCCCCCGATCTGACTCACGCCAAGAGAAGCCGCCGCGCCTCGGCCAGCGCCTCCTCTATCCGGGACGCGTCCCGGCCGCCCGCCAACGCCAATTCGGCCGACCCACCGCCGCCGCCGCCGATCAGAGAACCCAGCGCGCGCACCACGTCGGTGGCGTTCGGCTCCCCGCCGGTGGCCACGACCAGGGCCACCTTGGCTCCATCGGGCGACCCGGCCAGGGCGACGCGCTCCACGCCGTCATGGCGCAGCACGGCCTGGGCCAATGACCGCAGGGCATCGGGCTCGACCTTGTCCCGGCGCGCCACGACCGTGCCGTTCTCCACCCCCTCGGCCAGCTGGGTCGCCAACGATTCGCTCGACTGCTGGCGCAGTTTGTGCAACTCCTTGTCGGCCTCGCGCTGGCGCGCCAGAATCCGCTCGAGCGTGGCGAGCAACTCGTCGGGCTCGGTGCGCAGGAGATCGGCGGCCGATCGCACAAGATGCTCCCTGGCGTTGACGCGGTCGAGGGCGGGACGCCCGGTGACGGCGAAAATCCGCCTCTTGTTCGAACCGATGCTCTCTTCGGACACCAGCGAGATCAGCCCGATCTGCCCGAGTGCGTCGACGTGGGTGCCGCCGCAGAACTCCAGCGACGAGTCGCCGGCCTGGATGACCCGCACGGTCGAGCCGTACTTGTCACCGAAGAAGGCGATGGCCCCCATGCGCTCGGCCTCTCCGAGTGAGGTCTCGGTGGTCCGCACCGGCGCGTCGGTGAGGACGGCGGCATTGGCCAGGTCGAACACCTCCTCGAGCTGTTCGGGCGTCGGTTGCCCATGATGCGAGAAGTCGAAGCGCAACCGTTCCGGGGCCACCAGCGAGCCCTGTTGGCGCACGTGGTCGCCCAGCACCGTGCGGAGGGCGGCATGGAGCAGATGGGTGGCGGTGTGGTTCCGGCGGATGGCCTCGCGGCGCGCCACGTCGATGGAGGCCAGGGCATCCTGCCCGGGGACGAGCTCGCCCGACACCCGCGCCCTGTGCGCGATCAACCCCGGCAGCGCGTAGACGGTGTCGTAGACCTCGGCCCGGCCGGTCTCGGTCACGATCGTGCCGGTGTCCCCCACCTGTCCGCCGCCCTCGGCGTAGAAGGGCGTCTGATCCAAGAAGATCTCGACGACGCTGTCGCCTCCGTCGGGGTCAGTCCCGGCCATGACCGCCACGATGCGGGCCGGCACCTCGTAGTGCGACGCCGACCGCCCGACGAAGTTCGTGGTCCCCTCGATCTCCAACAGGCTGCGGTAGGCGGACTCATCCCCCACCTTCGACGCCCGCGCCGCAGCGCGGGCGCGGGCGCGCTGCTCGTTCATGGCGACGTCGAAGGCCTCCCGGTCGACCTCCACCCCGGCGTCACGGGCCAGTTCCTCCGTCAGTTCGACCGGGAAGCCGTGGGTGTCGTGCAGGGTGAAGGCCACGTCGCCCCCGAGCACCTTGTCGCCGGTGGCGAACGCCTCCTCCAAGCGCCCCAACCCCGCCCGCAGGGTGCGATCGAAGCCGGCCTCCTCGCGCTCGAGCACGGAGAGGATGACGTCGTTGTTCTCGACGAGCGCCGGCCAGGCCCCGCCCAGCACGTCGGTGGCCGCACCGACCAACACCGGCGTCACGAGCGATTCGATCCCGAGCCGCCGGGCCGCCAGGACGGCGCGCCGGACGACGCGGCGCAGGACATAGCCCCGCCCCTCGTTGGCCGGGAGGACGCCGTCGGCCACCAGCATGGCCATGGCCCGTCCGTGATCGGCCATCAGCCGCAGGCCGACGTCGGTCTTGGCGTCGCGGCCGTAGGGCGTGCCGACCGTGGCGGCGGCCGCCTCGATGATCGGTGCGAACAGGTCGGTGTCGAACACCGAATCGCGCCCCTGCAGGATGGGGAGGATCCGCTCCAGGCCGGCCCCGGTGTCGATGTTCTTCTTGGGCAGTTCGGTCCGGGTGCCGTCGGCCGCCTGGTTGAACTGCATGAAGACCAGGTTCCAGATCTCGACGTAGCGGTCCTCGTCCCCGAACTTCGGCCCGCCGCCCTCGCCGTACTCGAGTCCCTTGTCGATGAAGATCTCCGAGTCGGGGCCGCAGGGGCCCGTCTCCCCCATGGCCCAGAAGTTGGCGTCGTCCCCCATGCGCTGGATCCGCCCGGGCCGTAACCCCACCTTGTCGATCCAGATCTGCTCGGCCTCGTCGTCGCTGTCGTGCACCGTGATCCACAGGCGGTCGCCGTCGAGCCCGAAGACGTCGGTCAGCAGCTCCCAGGCCATCGGGATGGCCTCTTCCTTGAAGTAGTCGCCGAAGCTGAAGTTGCCCAGCATCTCGAAGAAGGTGCAGTGGTAGGTGTCGGTGCCCACGATCTCGATGTCGAGGGTGCGGAAGCACTTCTGCACGCTGGTGGCCCGCGGCCAGGGGGCTTGCTCGTCACCGACGAAGTACGGCTTGAACGGCACCATGCCGGCGATGGTGAAGAGCACCGACGGGTCGTGCGGGATCAGGCTGGCCGAGGGGACGGCCGTATGGCCCCGGTCGGTGAAGAAGCGGGTGAAGGCCGCCCTCAGTTCATTGGCGTCCATACCGCCAGCTTACCGGCGCCCACCTGGGGGATGGGGCGGATCGGTTCAGGCCGCGGCCTCAGCCGGCCGCCATCGCCACGATCGGTTTGTTCAGGGCCGCCCCGCCGGTCGAGCCGAGGAACGGTGCGTCGCCGAAGGTGAAGATCCCGCCGTCGGAGGCCACCAGCCAGTAGCCCTTGCCGTCGGGGGTGGCCGCCAGGCCCACGATGGGCTGGTTGAGATGGATCGCCCCGGTCGAGCCGTAGTAGCCGGCGTCGCCGAAGGTGAAGATCCCGCCGTCGGAGGCCACCAGCCAGTAGCCCTTGCCGTCGGGGGTGGCCGCCAGGCCCACGATCGGTTGGTTGAGATGGATCGCCCCGGTCGAGCCGTAGTAGCCGGCGTCGCCGAAGGTGAAGATCCCGCCGTCGGAGGCCACCAGCCAGTAGCCGTTCCCGTCCGGGGTGGTGGCCATGCCCACGATGGGCGCCTTCAGGGCCAAGTTCCCCGTGCTGCCCTCGAAGGTGGCCGAGCCGAAGTCGAAGATCCCCCCGTCGGAGGCGACGAACCGATAGCCGTTACAGCTGCCCGAGCTGCCGAAGGCGAAGGCGTCGTCCATGGAGGTGGCCGAGGTCCCGTCGGGGTTGGTCACGGTGACGTCGACGCAGAGGGCGTGCCCCGGCGAGGGCGGCACCACGACGAGGGAAGTCTCCGAGCGCGACACGATCGTCCCGGCCCCGGCCGCACCGAACGTGATCTTGCTGGCGTCGGCCAGGCCGCCACCGGTGAGGGTGATGGGGCCCGCACCCGAGACCGGCCCCGAGTACGCGCTCAACCCGGCGATAGAGGGACACCCGTCGGCGCCCTCGAGTGCGATACCCAGGTTCTGATCCTCCGGCGTCCCGAGCCCCGTCGCGGGGTCGTACCCGATCGTGGCGGCATAGTTCCCGTCGTTCGTCCCCGTGAAGTCGTTGTTGCCCGTCGTCACGTCGGTGAAGTCGGCGGCGTTGTCCGCGGCGTAGAGCGTGGCGTCCACCAGTCCGGCGGTGGCGTTACAGCCCTGATTGACGTCGGCCAGGAACCCGCCGATCTCCGGCGAGACGATGCTCGTCCCCCCGATGGACGACCAGCCGCCGTCCCGGGCGAAGTAGAACGCCACACCGTGGGCCGGATCGGCCGAGGAGGCGATGTCGGGGACGGCGCGGGCGTTGCGCCCGGCGGGCTGCCACGCCGGCTTGGGCCAGACCGACGAGTAGCCCCCGCCGGTGGCACCGTTCCCCCCGAACAGCTGACAGTCACCGAGACCGATTCCCTCGCAGTTGTTCCAGACCGACTGGCTCGCCACGGCGCCGTTGACCAGCGTGGTGCCGCCCACGCTCAGGACGTCGGGCTGGCTGCCCGGGTCGTCGACGGCCAGTCCGGTCGCGCCCGGAGCCGAGGACGCGTTGTAGCAGTCCTCGGATCCCGAATCGCCGGAGGCGGCCACCATCGTCTGCCCCTGCGCGGCCATCCGCTCGAAAATGGCGTTCTCCGCCGAGGCGGCCGAGCTGGGGATGTTGTCCTGCTCACACTCACCCCAACTGGTGGTGACGACCTGGGCCAGATCGTCCGTGGCGATCCGGTTGTAGAGATCCAGCGCGGTGCCATCGCTGGTCTCGTTCGGTGCCTCGTACGCAATGACGGAGGAGGAAGGTGCGTTGACGGTGGCCATCTCGATGTCGAGCGCGGCCTCACCGGATCCCGAGGACGGTCCGCTCGGCGTCCCGTCGACCGTGACGACGCGGACCGGGTTGCTCAGGCCGTAACACGCCTCGAAGGTCGCGATGTCCGCGCTGGAGAACTGCTCGAACTCGACGATGCCGATGGTCTGGCCGATGCCGGTGCGCCCCTGCGTGAAGAGCTGGCTCAGTCCGTAGTCGCCGGCCAACTGGGTCGACGTGTAGCCGCCTTCGTCGGCCGCCGCACCCGCCGCGGCCGAACAGGCCTGGGGGCCACTGCCCGGGTCCGACGTGTTGGCGCTGGTGACCACCGAGGGCGAGCCGATCGTGATGGACGGGCGGGCGTCGCTCCGGAGCATGGAGTGCTCCTCGGAGAGGCCGCTCAGGCCGACGATGCCGGTGATGGCGCCCGCCAACGCCGCCGGGACCTCGGGCGCGGCCGTGTTCACCATTGAGGTGACGTGACCGGGAAGGCGCACCGACAAAAGCGGGGTGTCGAAGACAGCCGAGATGGTGTGGGCCGTGCCGCTCACCGGGAGCAGCGTGCTTCCCGACGTCGGGGTCCCCACCGTCAGGCCCTCGGCGCGCAACGCGGTGCCGACCTGCTGCACCTCGGCCGGACTGGGCCCGTAGGTGGCGGCGAACTGGGCCGAGGTGAGGTAGCGGTGGTACAAGGGCGAACCGGGAGTCGAGACCGCGGCGACCTCCTCGGTCAGCCCCGTGGGATCCTGGCCGACCAGGCTCACATCGAGATGGAGGATCTGGGAGCCGGGTACCGCGCCCAGTCGGGACACGTCCGACGGGATCTT
>JBEKWB010000137.1:0-9703 GCA_049513455.1 Acidimicrobiales bacterium | reverse complement strand
ATGGGTCGCCGACGGACACGGTCCTCGGTTTAGCTCATACGAGCCGCCTTGCGAGCCGGAGCCCGCTTGACGGCCTTCTTGGCCGGGGCCCGCTTCACGGCCTTCTTGGCCGGAGCCCGCTTGACGGCCTTCTTGGCCGGAGCCCGCTTGCGGAGCCCGCTTGACGGCCTTCTTGGCCGGAGCCCGCCTGACGGCCCTGACGGCCGTCTTGGCCAGAGCCTGCTCGACGTCTTCAAGAGCCCGCTTGACGGCCTCAAGAGCCCGCCTGGCCTCGCTTTCCCATCCGTTGGGCATCGTGTCCTCCTCTTCCAGTTCGAAATCAATGCTTGTTCGGAAATATTAGTGACATCGCACCCCAAAACTGGTGATAGCGATAGTTCTCGTCGACCGAAGCACGGAATGCCGGCAGCTTCCCATCCTGGTAAAGAACCTTGAAGTCCTCGGGTTTGAGGTTTCCTACTCTGGTGACCCTACAAATGGCTTCCTCATAAACAACAGCGCGAATTGGAAGCAAAAGCCAGACCCACGATCAGAGATGCGAGGAGACCGAGTAGGAATAACCAAGCACCACAGAAGCCAACTTGTCCACCTGATGACGAAGTGGATGTGAATACAACGAGGCGGCATAGATGGCACTTATGCCAGGCAAGAGAAACGCCACTATGTACCCGAGGGACGTTGACGTGAAGTTGGTCAGATCCATGATTTCTCAAGGTGAGGTTAGCGACTGCAACTTCCGAAATGGGGGGATCGGCACGCCTCGCAGATCGAATCCAGACCGGTGCGGAGGCCTACTCGGTGGAGGGCGTTCCGTGAGAGGCGTACCGGTTCGTGATGGCGCGATCGACCGTCCACCGCGAATGCGGCGGGGCGTTTTTCAGGGCGACGCCGAAGTGGGAGGCACCTTAGGTCCGGGCAACGCCTCTGGCGCCGGTAGTGCAACCGGATTCCCCAACGGGATGCCAACGGGCCTACCTGTTGATTCACCCTGGCATCGGAGGGTTAGCCAAAACTTGGGTGAACCAGGTCAGCGCAGCCTCGCCATCTTTCCGAGTCACCTCGTCAAGCGTCCTGGTGTGTCTCACAACATTCCTCAATTCGGCCATCTGCCCACAGCGAGTCTCCAGTACCTGCTTCGAGCCAAAGGTTGCTTCAAAGTTCGGCCAAAGAGCTGGAGTGACGATTAGATCCTGGAGCTCTCGCAAATCAAAGTACTGGAGTCGCCCAGCCAGAGATTCCACGTCGCGATTAGGAACGGCGGGGTTCCTGCGAACGGCGGCTGCAATCCTCTCGTTCACTCTCGCCGCGATGTGTGACGGAACCAGTTTTTCGTCCCCAGTAAGTACCTGATCGATCAAGCTTCGCAATCTAAGCTCAACACGCTCCACACGTTGATCGAGTTCGCGTCGACGTGGATCGCGTTCGGTGTCAGGTTGCCCCAGACCTTCAGTGCCCAAGAATGAGTTGATGCGTTCGGCGATCAATTCACGTCGACGAATGAGAAACTCATTGTAGTGGTCTGCATTGAGTAGATCGCTCTCCAGTGGAATGCATTGCACAATGAATGGGGCGGCTCCAATCTTCTCCTGCAACTTCGGGATGTACTCGCTCGGCATTTTGTCGCTAATCCTGCGGTTCGTTCTCCCTCCGATGAAGGCCAGATTCGCAATATCATCCGCTTCACGCGCCGTTCGACCTAACTTCGTCAAGAGTGCCTTCGGGAATACGTGATGGAACTGAAGTTTGTGCTGTACACCGGAGTGATCTAGCGCTATCGCCAAGTCAGAGTTCCAATCCTTCGCCCCATCTTGGTGAAATGCGAGGAACATCGTCTTGAACAAGGCACTACGCTGGTTGCGGCCAACTAATTCATCCGCACTGACATCCAGCCGCCCGACCTGTAGCCTCAGCCGGTCGATCAGCGCATCAGCGGTACCTCCGTCGCGAAGAGTTGAGAGGTCCTGGTCCAACAAGGTTTCGCTGGAACCGCGTGAGTACCGACCCTTGACATTGGCCACCAGGATCCAGTGCCGAAGTCGCTCTGATTCCTCGGGCGATATCTGATAGTCCCGCTTGTGACCGTAGTAAGCCACGGTGATAAGAAGAAATGGGGAAGACAGCAAAGCCGGACTATCGATTCCCACATTCCGCTTGAGGTAGTTCATCGCGAATTCCATCCCACGACAGCATTCGGTCCAAGCTGACTGAAGTCTGTCAATTGGCAACCCGCCGACCGTGAGGAAGCGGGACTGTCCGGTCGCGAACGCAACCATATTCTTCAAATGAATTCCTAGATCCAAATCAAATCCATAGTCAGCGCACTCGCCCTGGAATTCCTGAAAGACTTCGAGTGCACCCCTCCACTTTGCAGTGATCTGAGCGAGGGCTAGGTCGGAACTTCTCAGCTTTGCACCAAGCGAATTCACTCGAACGAAG
The DNA here is from genome assembly GCA_049513455.1 of Acidimicrobiales bacterium. Taxonomy (GTDB): domain Bacteria; phylum Actinomycetota; class Acidimicrobiia; order Acidimicrobiales; family RAAP-2; genus Bog-473. Next base: position 7,267 of record JBEKWB010000137.1, on the reverse strand, counting down.
ATCTCCGTAACTTCGTCATACGACATGCTCCGTTCGAGTACGTCCATACGGTACGTGTACTTGCGGATGCCGCGAAGCCTCGCTAGCCGCTGGCTGTACTGCGTGTACAGAGGATCGCTGATCTTCTCGATACCGGCACGCCCAAGGAACGGTGCGTCCTCATCGTTACTAAAGACTTCGGATACCTTGACCCAATGGGGCGACTGCTCAAGCTTTCGCGTCGAGACGACAAAGGTAAGCTTGTCTAACCGACTCTGCAGCTCGTCTTCGTTGGCTTCCGTCTCGTCTTCGGTGACGTCCTCGTCATCATCGGAGTTCTCATTCACCTCGGTCACGATTGATACGTCTTCGGGATGTTCAAGATTGAAGAGGAGCTCGATCGGACTGGTATCTACAGCAAATCGGGCCGAGAGGCTTGAATACCCCAGCAGGAAGAGCGACCGTATGGACTCCGCAGCGGGATCGAGAAGGGCTTAACCGCGAATGCGGCGTTCTGGCGGCCTCTATCTCCTAACCCGAACTGGCCTTCTGCGGCGCCCCCGGCAAGATTCGAACTTGCGCACACGGTTTAGCAAAGCGAAAACACGCCGGAAACGACGGAGCCGGACAGTACCCAACCGAAACTTTTCCGCAGGTCAGCGTGGCCATGACGGAAGGGGACGGAAGCAACCGGATCCGGGTAGTGCCCGAGTTGTAGGGACGTTTGTAGGGACACATTGACTTACGGTTTTCGAACCGACGTTCACGGACGGCGGCCAGGCGAGCCAGCGCAGCGAGTTCAATGATGCCGCTCACATTGCCCTGGGTAGTCGGATTCCGGAGCGCCCAACTTCAAGCCCTCGTAGATGGCGCGTTCCCGTCCATGGCCTGTTGGTGGCGACCCAGAGTGCTCGCGAAAAATATGCAACCGAGCCTCGGAGCCAGAGAGTTCGCGCCACGAGGCCGGCAACTTGAGGCCGTGGAGTGCTGGTGGAACGGCTCCGTCAGCGAGCGATCGCAGCTACGCCCCGCACGGCACGATTGGGGCACCTCTGGAGACTTTGCCGCCGAATATTTCGGGCACTCGCAGGTCTTTGAAATGACGGTGCGTAAAAGGCCGTCGTCGTTCTGGCCTCTCGTCGCATTCGACCAATCTCAGATGGTCAGGTTGCAATCACGGAAATAGATGTATCGCGTGCGAAGAGCTCGGCTAGTTGCATTGCAGGCTGTGGCCTGGCGAAGTAAAAGCCCTGGGCAGCTTGGCATTCCAACCCCTCTAACGCCTCCAGCTGATCAAGGTCTTCCACCCCTTCGGCCACGGTGCGAAGGCCAAAGTCGCTAGCCAGCGACTGGATCGCCCGAATCAATCGGCCAGGCTCGGGGCGTTTGGCGACGTTAGTAACGAAGGACTGATCGATCTTGATCGTGTCGACAGGAATCTCGCTGAGCAGGCTCAATGAGGAGTAACCGGTCCCAAAATCGTCGATGGCGATTTTCACCCCGAAGCTTCTCAGTTCGGTGAGAACTCGGAACGTCTTCGGCACATCCACCATGATGGCGCTTTCGGTAATCTCAAGTGTGAGGCGCCTCGCCTCCAGACCCGAGTTGGCGAGTGCGTGGTGGACGGTGTCGATGAGGAGTGGATCGCTGAGCTGGCGAGTAGACAGATTGACGCTTAGACCAAGGCTCCGACTACCGGCCACTCCTCGTGTCAAGACCTCGAACTCCTTGCAGGCTTGATGGAGTATCCATGCACCGATTTGGACGATGATCCCCGAGGACTCGGCTACGCCGATGAACTCGCTCGGCATGACCAAGCCGCGCTGGGGATGATTCCATCGAATCAACGCTTCAGCGCCGACAATGGTTCCCGAAGGGAGGGTGACGATGGGTTGGTAGTAAGCCTCGAATTCACTCTGGTCGAGTGCATGTCGTAGATCAAGCTCCATTTGCATGCGATCGAGGATCGTCGAATGCATGTTGGTGGAGAAGACCTCACAGCGCCCCTTGTTCGTCGTCTTGGCGGCGTACATGGCTAGATCGGCGTTTCGAATGAGGTCCTCGGCGCTCTCGGTGCCAATTTCATTCAGTGCCATCCCCATGCTGGCCGTCACGAGGACCTCGGAAGATTCGATGAGGAAGGGCCGTGCGAACGACTCGATGATACGTTCGGCTGCGGCACTGGCATCAAGACCGAGGGCGACTCCTTCGAAAAGCGCTGCGAACTCGTCGCCACCTATGCGGGCAATGGCGTCGGCGTCACGCAGGGTGGTTGTTAGCCTCTCAGCCGCCTGCCTTAGCAGTTCGTCGCCAAGCGTGTGGCCATGCAGGTCATTGACGTTTTTGAACTCGTCCAGGTCGATAAAGAGCACGGCGAGTTCACCGCCCATCCGGCTTTGGCGGCGCAGGGCCTGATCGAGGTGCTCTAAAAAGAGGGCACGGTTAGCCAGACCGGTGAGCTGGTCGTGGAACGCCTGGTGGCGGAGTTGATCTTCGAGCGTCTTTTGATCGGTGATGTCTCGGCTGTTGAGCACCAATCCGCCGACGCTGGGCTCGTCGATGAGGTTGGTGACGATGGACTGAAGGAAGCGCCACGAACCATCGGCATGACGGACCCGCCACTCAGCAACCATTTCACCGTCGGAGTCCTCCATCAGGAAATCGACAATGGTGCGCCAACGTGGCTGATCAGAGTCATGAAGAGCGGCCACAAAGCTAGACCCATCGGTACTGTCCACATCCCAGCCGAGGACTCGCGCAACGGAGGGACTCTGAAACAAGATGATCCCGTCTCGGTCGACGATGGTGACAAGGTCCGAAGAGTTCTCAACGAGCGCGGAGAAGCGGGCTTCACGAGCCTGCAATTCCGTCGTGCCCAACTCCACTCTCTTGTTCAGATGGACCTCACGCACTGACATCCGTCGCACTCCACCAAAGAGCTCGGTCACGAACTGGCCGATCAGTACAAAGAAGATGCCCCGACTCACCCAGTCGCTCAGCGCCTGGGGGGTGTGGGTGGCTACGTCTGCGGGTAGGAGCGGCCCCGCCACGAACATCGATATCACCGCGGTCGCCAAAGCCCCGTACGGCCCGAATCTGAGACCAGCCAGGAACACCGGAATGTAGAACCAGAGCGGTGTCACGTTCGTTCCGCCGCCGAGAAAATACGCCCCGACCCACGACAAGCCGGTCAACAGAGCAATGATCTCGATCGCCATCGGCGCGGACATGTTCATCAAGGTGATTGAGGCGATGATCCGATCCGCGAGAGGTCTTGGAACCGTCGAATCGACATGAGTCATCGGTTCCGCGTATTCTTGGGTTCCTACGTTCCCCATGGATTCACCCTCTTTGTGAAGAACCCTACGGACGGCCGCACTATGTGAGCCCAACGTTGTCACTACGTTCACCCAATGCTTTCGATAATAGGCGAATGGCTGGCCATTTCGGTCTTCGAGACCAAGGATCAAGCCGAAGCGTCGGCCGCCACTGTCAGCCCGCTGCCAGATGCTCCTCTTGGCGTCGAAGATCGAGGTGCGCGAGGTAATCGCCACCGGGTGAAGTGGGATGGGCGAGGTCTTAGGTAGCCCGTACGCCGGATCGAGGACTCAGGAGATCTGCTGAAAGGTGGCCCCAGAACTCTGTAGGTCGACAGTGAGCACGCCATCCGGCGTTTCTCTTGGCCATCTCGAACCCGCATCGAGACCATAGAGCACGAACTTCAGCAGGGACGCGTCTCTCGGAAGGGGCCAAGAGCCCCGCGTGCCGCGAGTGGTCGGCCCTCCAACGAATGGAGCGATGGTCCCACCGTCGGCAGGGGTCCAAGGGAGCGCGACATCGGCCTGATACTCGATCCCGACAAGGAACGGACCAATACCTTCGCCAGCTTCTTCGACGCTCTCCACCCCTGGTGCCAGCTCGTATTCGAACGAAAAGCCCGGATACGGCTCTTCGTTCTCACCAGTGATTAGCCCGTCGTCGGCAATCCCGCGGGCAATGAACCGATGTCCAGCGACGAGATACCCACAGTCAATGTCGAAGGAGACCAGCATTCGATCCTCGGGAAGCTCGGGACCCCGTGCGGGTACCGGCTCGTGGATCGGTCCAGGTCGCCCGTTCCCCTGCCGTTGCTCCCGTGCCACGTCTCAACTATCCCTCATCTTGCTGATGCCGATGAACCGTCCCCGATCGCCCGACTTGTGCGCGGCAATGCGCCACCATTGGGGCGATCCGGCATCAGCGCCGTCGATTGCGGAAGATCTGAAATGCCTTCAATCCGCCGCAAATGATCACAATGGCGGGCACCGCTATAAGAGGTGCCCAGCCGCCGTAGCTGTCGTCTACCGCTATGACGATCGCGAGCACTCGGGCATTACTACCATATCGAGTTCCGTCAAACTGAGATTATTCGTTGCTATCCCACTTCGCCGGTTATACAGGTGATCCACCTCCTGGGATAGGCATCCGAGGGATTCTCGGGTGCATACCCGAGCAGGAGGTGTGCGGTGAAGTGGAGTCCGACATTCGAGTGTCACGTCCGTCCCGACGGTGAACACGAGTACAGGATCGGCCACCCGCTGATCGACGAGTTCTTGGAGTTCGTCGTGGGACGGGCCCGTCCCAATACGGTGCGGGCCTATGCCCATGACCTGAGTGTGTTCTTCACGGTGATCGCCAAGGACCCGATTGAGGTGCGACCCAAGGACGTGATGTCCTTCGTCACCGCGCAGCGTCGTCCCAAGGCTGGTGCCGAGAATGTGGTGCGTATCGCCGACGGCTCTGCGGGTCTCTCGGCCGCCACGATCAAGCGCCGGTTGGCTGCGGTCTCATGTTTTTATGGCTACCTGATCACCCGCGACGACGTGACGGTGACGATCAACCCCGTCCCTCGGGGCATCGCCACGCGTCGGAGCCGGTCGCAGGGCGGCCGGGGCCTTCCGCTGGTGCGCGGTGTGCGCCGGTTGCCCCGGATCCTCGACCCCGTTGAGATCGACGCGCTGATGGGAGCACTGCGCACCGAGCGCGACCGGGCCATGACCCAGGCCATGGTGCTGGGCGGTCTGCGCCGCTGCGAGGTGCTCGGTCTTCACCTCGACGATCTGCGGCTCGGCGAGTGGCGGGTGTTGATCAGAGAAGGCAAGGGCGGACACGAGCGCCTGGTGCCGCTCTCTCCGACCTTCTTCGCCACGGTGGCCCGTTACATGGACCACGAGCGACCAGTCGAGACCACGAGCGACTCGCTGTTCCTCGCGCTCAAAGGGAGACATCGCGGCCGACCGCTTTCGGTGCCCGGACTCGACCAGATCATCCGGGCTGCCCGTGCGCGGGCGGGTCTCAGCCACGGCACCTGCCACGAGCTGCGCCACACCTGCTTCACCCGTTTGCGCGAGGCCGGCATGGCCATAGAAGCCATCCAGGCCCAGGCCGGACACCGCTCGATCAACTCGACTCGGGTCTATCTACACCTGAGCGCCGACTGGCTGGCCGACGAGTACCGCCGGGCCACCGAAGCCATCGAGGCTCAGGCTCTGGTGGGGGTGGCCCAATGACCGCCCTGGCACAATCGCAGCCTTCTGAGCCACCGCGTCGGGTTGGTGGGACACCCGAGGTCACCTGGGCCCAGATCGCCACCAGGGCGCCCCGCATGGTCGCCACCATGGCCTCCTACCTGGACCAACTCGAAGTCTCGGCCCGTCCGGGCACCGTGGCAGAAGCGGAGCTGGCGCTGCGGTTCTTCGCCCACCGGGTCACGGAGGCCGACCCGAGTTGTGTCTCGGTGGCCGGCATCGGACGAGTCCACATCGAGGACTACAAGGTCTGGCTGAAGGCGCGTCGGGGGAGGACCGGCAAGCCCTTGGCCACCATGACGATCCGGCACCGGCTGAGCAATGTGCGCACCTTCTTCGAACGCATCATGGAGTGGGACTACGACGACGCTCCGGCGCGCCTGTTTATCTACATGAGCGACTTCCCCGCCCTCGACGAGCCGCTGCCGAGATTCTTGGACGACCCGACCGCCGCCAAGTTCATGGCGGCGCTGGCGCAGGATCCGAATCTGCGCCGTCGTCTCATGGTCGAGTTGTTGGCCCGCACCGGCATGCGCGTCGGTGAGCTCGCCGGCCTCGAAGATGACGCCGTGGTGCGCAAGGGCGACGGTCATCGCCTCCGCATCCCTCTCGGCAAGCTGCACAACGACCGCTACGTCCCTTTGCTCCCGATGCTGGTCGACCTCATCGGCGAGTACAAGACCGTGCGCGGGCGCTCACGCTCCGGTCACCTCCTCGAACGCGACGACGGTCGAGCCTTCGACCGGCGCACGGTCCATCGCTACGTGGCCACGGTCGCCAAGCGTGCCGACATCGGCCACGTACACCCGCACCAATTACGGCATACGTTGGCCACGCAGTGCATCAATCGAGGCATGAGCCTCGAGGCGATCGCCGCGTTGCTCGGGCACCGCTCCATGGACATGACGCTCATCTATGCCCGCATCTCGGACGACACCGTCGCCGAGGCGTACTTCAAGGTGACTGAAGCGGTTGAGGCCCAATACTACGGACTCTCCGGGGCGGCCCCTGTTCGAGCTGGCGGCTCGAGCGCACAGCAGCAGCCGGTCAGCGATCATCGTCGGCTGCTCGCCAATGGTCACTGCACGAGGCCCGCCCTGCTTGGCTGTGCCTTCGAGAGCGTGTGCGAGCGGTGCGGGTTCTTCGAGACCGGTCCGCAGTTCGTCACCATCTTGAAGCGTCAGCGCAAGCACGCCGACCAGCGCGGCCAGAGCGATCGCAGTCAGCTCTTCGACGGCCTCATCGAAGGAGTCGCCGACGCCCAATGAGTGTGCTTCCATAGGGGACAGCCCAGGGGCCCACGGATCACCTGTATAACAGCGGGTTAGGGCTCGACCCCCGGCCAGACCTGTAATGCGCGAAAGTCATACCCGTCCTGCTTGAATCCGGGCTCCTCGAACGTAAAGTCAACTTTCTGGCCGTCATCGAGGTTTCGATAGCCGACTCCGACGATGTTTGAGAAAAGGACAAAGCAGCCACCCGGCACCTCGGGGGAATCAATGACACCCCAGCCTTCCTCCCCATTGAACCAGCGAACGGTCCCAGGAATGCGGTCCTTGTGTTTGGCCATCCCACAAACTTATTAGAACGCCGCCACCTGCCCCAGATCGCCGGGTACCGGCTCCTTGAATCGCTCACCGAGGGCCTGGCGGCCAAGGGAGCGGGCCTGGGTGCCATACCAAGCCCTCGGAACCACCTGCAACGGCCAAATCCCATACCAA
>JBEKWB010000136.1:0-9589 GCA_049513455.1 Acidimicrobiales bacterium | reverse complement strand
CCACCGCCAGGGCGAACGCGAGACCAGGACCCTTGCCCGGACGACGGCTCACGAATGGGAGACGAGGTTGATGCGATCGAGAAGCAGTGACGAGAACGACGAGGTCGACGCCGTGCTCCCATCCCCCGGGTCGGTTCCGAGCTCCGCCCGTTCGTTCCCCTGTGCATCGATCACGAACGCCACGTCGCTGTGGGCGATCATGGCCCCGGCCCCGGCCGTGTCCACCACGACTCCATAGGAGCTCCAGACCTGGCGCAACTGCGCCACCGACCCGGTCAGGTACAGCCAGTTGGCCACGTGGGAGAGGCCTTCCTGACGGTCGAAGGCATTGGTGAAGGCGGTCGACCGGTAGATGGGATTGGCCACGATGGCCACGAAATCCACCTTTGACGTCCCCGCCCCCAGACGCTCGTCGGCCTGGCGGAACTCCTGGGCGATGAGGGGACAGTCCGAGGTGCACACGGGGTCGAGAAAGGTGAGCGCGAGCGTATGGCCGCGCAAGCTGGCCAGGCTCACCGGCACCCCCCGTTGATCGACCAGCGAGAAGGCGGGTGCGGGTATGTCGATCACGTTGGGTGTCCCGTTGAGGGCCTGCGACACGATGGGGTCGGCGTTGGGGTTGGCGGCGGCCAGGGTCATCGGCACGACGCCCACCAGCACCAGCGCGAAGGCCCCGACCGCGGCGGCGACCCCGACGAGATAGCCCGGGCTGACCCACTCCCACCAGCGCCGGGTGGTCGGCCCTTCCTCCGCGACGATGCCGCCGGCCCCGTCGACGCGTTCGGCCGGCACGGACGCGGTGATCGGCGAGGGGAGCCGCACCATGGCCACGTAGCCGGCCACGAGCAGCAACGCGGTCGGCACCATGTTGTTGACGTCCGTGCCCGTGCCACCCAAGAAGCCGAGATCTTCCACCAGCACCCAGTCGGCCAGGCACAGGGCCACGGCGGCGAGAACCGCCGGTCCGACGACCCGCGGCCGGCCCGTGCACAGGGCAACGCCGATGGCAGCCATGAGCACGACGACGGCCAGGTTCACAGCCCACCCGTGGGCGGCATCGAGGCTCCCGAAGGACGACACCCACGAGGCCAGGAAGTGCGGTTGGGGTGTGCTCGCCATCTGTGCCACCATGCCGGTCAACGTCCCCACGCCGGCTCCCCCGTGCAGCCGGCCCTGCCAGAAACCCCGACCCGGCCAGGCTTGGAGCACGGCCATACCGATGAAGAAGACGCCCGACAGGGTCACCACCACACGGCCCAGACGCGGCGTGGCATAGGCCCGGTCGGGCAGCGCCACCAACAGACCGCCGACGCAGTACAAGAGCGCGGCGCCCGGAGCGCCGAAGAGCCACGTCACCCCGGGGGCGAAGATGCCCCCGAAGGCTTCCCCGAACACCCAGACGACCAGTCCCCAACCGGCGCCGGCCAGGCCCCCCGCCCGCGACCACAGCCCCCGAGGGGCGACGAGGAGCCATACCCCCAGCCCCACTTGGATCCACACCGTTGCCGCTGCCGCGCCCACCGGGTGCAAGGTCCAGATGTTGAGACCACTGTTGACGATGTGCACCACCCACGACGGCGATCCGCTCGCGGCGGGTTGGATCACCGACGACGGCAGGCCCAGCGGCATGGACGACTGTGCCTGGAGCAGGCCGTCGAAGACCCACAAGATGCCGAATCCGATGCGCAGGATCCGCCGGGCGGGAGGTTCGGCGTACGCCCCGCTCGCGCGGGTCGGGAACGACGTTCGCCCCACCGCGGCCAGCCGTCGGTACTGGATGGTGCGGATCGCGTTCACGGCGACCGCCAACACCGCCCCCAGCAGCAGCACCACGAGCAACTGGTGCAGGAGGGCCGTGTGAAAGGCGGAGACGATAGTGGGGTTGTTCGACTGGAGCGCACGGCCCATGCCCGGCATCGTTCAGGCCACTCCTTCGGGTTCGTTCGGGCACGGAGATGTCCAGAGCACGCGATGAGGCTATCCGCAGGCGCCACGAGGCAGGCATCGACGTGACCCGTCCATGCGGCCCCCCGAAGTCCTATGCTTCCGGCATGCCCACCTCGGGACTCACCCTGGCGCGCCAGCGCACGGTGCGGTCGGTGCTCGGCTCCTACATCGCGCTGACAAAGCCCCGCATCATTGAGCTCCTGCTCGTGACGACGGTGCCCACCATGGTCGTGGCCAGACGCGGGCTGCCGTCGCTCCTTCTGATCCTGGCCACCCTGGTGGGAGGTGCCCTGGCCGCCGGGGGGGCGAACGCCATCAACATGGTGGTGGACCGCGACATCGATCGCCTGATGAACCGGACCAAGAATCGCCCCCTGGTCACCGGTGCGATGACACCCCGGGCTGCCCTCGTCTTCGCCCTCACGCTCGAAGTGGCCGCGTTCATCGAACTGTGGCTGGCCGTGAACCTGCTCAGTGCCGCCCTGGCCGTCGCAGCCACCTTGTTCTACGTGTTCGTCTACACCCTGTGGCTCAAGCGCCGCTCCTCACAGAACATCGTCATCGGCGGCGCCGCCGGAGCGGTCCCCGTCCTCGTCGGTTGGGCCGCGGTCACCGATCGCCTTTCGTGGGCGCCCGTCGTGCTCTTCGCCATCATCTTCATCTGGACGCCGCCGCACTTCTGGTCCCTGGCCGTGCGCTACAAGGAGGATTACGCCGCGGCGGACGTGCCGATGCTGCCCGTCGTGGCCACAATGAGACGGACCACGCGCGAGATCGTGCTCTACACCGCCGCCCTGGTGGGGATCTCCCTCCTGCTCGGACCGGTCGCCCATTTGGGATTGGTCTACATGGTCTCCGCCGCCGTGCTCGGCGCCACGTTCTTGTTCATGACGGCCCGGTTGTGGAACCTGGCCCGCACCGATCGGGCGACGGGCAAAGAGGCCATGCGGGTGTTCAGTTACTCCATCACCTACCTCACGGTGCTCTTCGTGGCGATGGCCGGTGACGTGTTGATCAGCAACCGCGTGCATTGATTTCGTGGCGAACGAGCCGGCCGGACGCGCGCATCACTCCCTGAAGCCGGACCGCGTCGTGCGGTGGATCATCATCGGCGTCGAGTACGCCATTGTGGCGAGCCTCCTGATGGTGGCCGGCGTCGTCCTGGTGCACACCGCGGTCAGTTTTCTCCGGTACGGAGCGAACTTCGCGGAGGCCGTCGTGGACGCGATCGACGGCCTCCTGGTCGTGATCATCATTCTCGACATCGCACACACCGTCTTCGGTCATTTGAGAACGTCGGTGTTTCCGGTACGGCCGTTTCTGGTCATCGGCATACTGGCCGGAGTCCGGGACATACTGAGCGCATCGGCCCATTTGACGCTCAGCAGCCCACTGTCACAGCGGTCCTTCTACGACACGTTGATCTCCCTCGGGGTCGGGGTCGGGGTCGTGGTGTTTCTCCTCCTGGGACTGCTGATACTCGGCTTCAGCGGTCATGTCGATGACGAGCAAAATGAGTGAGGCGGACACCTTCCATTCCTCGCGGCGTCTGGATCGCCATGGTGAGTGGAGTAGGAGTCGAGTTCGTACTCGGCGTCGCCTCCCTTGTCCTTGTCCCGACCAATCGGCCCGACGGGTGGATTCCCGCGCATGGCCGAGACGTGTACCTGGCCCACGCAGTCATCGGGGGGTTGCTGGGCCTAGGGGCGCTGCTCGTCCTCCTTCGGGCAGTACGTGATGGATCCCTCGTCCTCCTCGGCGCCGCGGTCGGATCGGTCGGGCTCCTGCTCGGTGCCGGCGGGGGGATGCTGACGGTCTCCCACTCCTGGAGACCTGGCGGCATCGCACTGATGTTCGCCGGCACGGTCGTCGCGTTATTCGGCTTTCTCATCGCGCTGGCCGCGCCACTTCGCACACAAGAGTAAGAGGCCCCTGGCGGCCTACGAATGCTGCCGTGCGAAGATGGCGATGGCCCGCTGGTACGCATCGACGTAGCGCACCGCCAAGCTCTCCATCGACCAGCCGTTGGCGTGGGCCTCGGCCGCCTTCAACGCGTCCACGGACGAATGGCCGCTGCCTTCGGCTGCGTCGGCCAGGGCCACGCCCAGCGCCCGGGACAGCGCGCCGACATCGCCCGGGGGGACGAGGACGGCGTGACCGCCGGCGGCCGAACGGTATCCCTGCAGGTCCGACGCCACCACGGCACAGCGGGCGGCCATGCCCTCGAGCACCACCATGCCGAAGGACTCGCCGCGCAACGACGGTGCACACAGGACGTCCGCCCCCCGCAGGCGAGCCGCCACCTCCGTGTCGCTGAGGGTGCCCAGCCATTTGACCCTCTCCGACTCGGGATGGCGGCGCCGCTGCACCTCACTCTGCGGCCCGTCGCCGGCCACCCAGAGGACCGCGGGACGCTCCAGCCGCGCAAACGCGTCCAGCAGGACGTTCAGGCCCTTGCGCGTCTCATGGCGCCCGAGGAACAGCACGGTCGGGCGATCCGACGGCACCGGCACCGCCCGGGCGAACCGCTCCATGTCGATGCCGTTGAAGAGAACCTCGTACTCGCCCTTGCTCGACCGCATCGCCGTATCCCTGGCCGCCTCGGAGACCGCCACCCGGACCTGCAACCGGGAGCCGACGAGGTACACCAGCGGCTTGAGCACCGGCACCCACCGGCTCACGCCCGCACGGTGATACGTCCCCACCATGGGCACCGAGGCGTGCAGCACGAACCCGTAGGCGGCGATGGGTGCCAACGGCTCGTGCACGTGCAGCACATCGAAGCCGCCGTGGCGCACGAAGCGCTCAGCCCGCAAGGCGGCGATGGGCGACACCGTCACGGGGGCTATGGAGCCATTAGATCGCACCCCGGTCGGACCCCCCATCACGAAGATGTCGGGATCGCGGTATTCCTGGCCGCGATCGGCGGCGTAGGTCTCCCCGGGTTCGTCGGGTCCCACCACGGTCACCTGGTGGCCCAGGGTGCGCAGTGCCCGGGCGAGCCCGAGCACCTGGCCCTGCACGCCACCGGGGCGCGACAGCGAGTACGGCGACAGCATGGCGATCTTCACGGGCGGCCGCCGAGAGCGTGGCGGTCACTGGGCCAGTTCGGCTGGTAGAGGTGCCACTGCTCGGGGTGGCGCCGGATGAATCCCTCGAAGCACGTCGCCAACTCCTGGGTCAGGCGCGCGACGTCGGCCCGTAGGGAACGGCTGCGGGTGGTGTCGAGAGGCGGGTGCACGACCCCAGTGTGCCAATTTCCGGGGCCGGAGTAGACGACCACCGGCAAGAGCACCGCGCCGGTCCGCAGGGCGAGGGTCGCCGGACCACCCGGCAGGGTGGTCCGCTCCCCGAAAAACTCCACGTCGACCCCGTTGCCGGACAGGTCCCGGTCACTGACCAGCCCGACCAGGGCCCGGTTCTTCAGGGCCCTCACCAGCACCGGGCCCGAGCCGCCGAGGGGCACGGCGGTCAGCCCCATCTCCCGGCGCTGGTCCACGAACCATTCGAAGAGGCGCTCGGGCTCGACCCGCTCGACCACCGCCGTCATGGGCATGCCCTCAAGGGCCAACCAGGTGCCGCCCCACTCCCAGCTGCCGACGTGGGGCAAGGCCATGACCACGCCGCGCCCCTCGGCCATGGTGGCCCGCACGACCGCCTCGCCCTCACCTTCGAAGATCATCCGCCCCCGTACGGTGTCGGGCGGCGTGTAGGGCAGGCGCGCCCCCTCCAGCCAGTAGCGCCCGGTGGCCCGGTAGCTGCGCCGGCTCAGGCGACGGACGAGAGCCGCATCGGGCTCGACGCCCGGCACGCACTCCGACGCCAGGACCCGGCGCATGTGCCGCTCGTTCATGGCCCGCGCGTCCCCGCCCCACCACGCCATGGTGCGCACGACACACCCCTCGGCGGCGCGGGCGACCGGTTCGGGGACGTGCCCCATGGCCTCGGCCAGGCCCCGGTACGTCAGATACGTCGCCGTGGCGCGCCACGTGGACGACGACCCGCCAGACTCCCCCGCCACAGTCTCCCTCTGCTACGCCGGGCGCAGGCTCAGGAAAGCGGCCGGCGCGACGGACGCGGCCCGGTCGGCGCCCCACCCGGTCGTGCCGAGCGACCCGACCCATCCCCCGCGCCGCCCGCTGGGGGGGAGCCCGCACGCGAGTGCGAGCTCGAGGCCCGCCGCCGGGCGCGCAGGGTGCGGCCGGAGCGACTGCTCAAGGACTCCTGGCGCCGGGCCCGCCAGCGGCCGACCGGGGCGCCCGTCCGCTGCTCGGACAGGCCACGCGGCACGGCCGAGCCCTCGCGCCAGCTGCGCCAGCGCGAATCGACCCTGCCCTCGCGCCAGGCCACGACGCGGCGGCGGACGGCGACGTCCCTACCGGAGGCCTCGTTCCACACCTTGGCGAACCGGGCTATGGCCGTGACGGAAATCAGGCCGAGCATGACATAGAGGACCGGGATGACGAAGGCCGAGTCCAAGAAGGCGACGCCGAGCAGGATCATCCGCTCGGCCCGCTCCATCAGGCCGCCCTTGGCCGACAGCCCCAACGACTCGGCCTTGGCCCGTTCGTAGGAGACCAGGGCGGTGACCCCCAAGACGGCCAGCGGCAACACGGCGAGGTGCCCTTCGTGGCGCCCGATCAGGTACCAGGCCACGCCGCCCATGAGGACGGCGTCGGCGACACGGTCCGTCACGGAGTCGAAGAAGGCGCCGCGTACCGACGCGGTCCCCGCCGCCTTGGCCACCGGCCCGTCCAGCAGGTCGTGCAGACCGGTGAGAATGAGCAGGATGATGGCGATGTGCAGGTGGCCGGTGGCGACCGCGACAGCAGTACCGGTCGCTGAGACCAGGCCCGTCGCGGTAAGGACGTCAGCGGTGATGCCTCGGCGGTGAAGTGCAGCCCCGACAGGCCCAGTAGACCGGTCGACTGCGTCGCGCCAGCGACCGTCGAACATAGAACTCCTCGTCCTGCACCACCCACAGCAGGCGGCGCCTCTGAAACAGATACAAAAGTATAACATCCGGGTCTTCCCGCCCAGGCATAACCTGGGTTGCAGCGTCCTGCGACCACCCGTGTCGTGAGAGGACCGAACCCGGGAAAACTACTGGCCGGTCAGCCGCGCCCCTCCGTGGGCGGAGAGAGCCGAGCTGTCATGAAACGGAGCGATCCCACGGAAAGAACGCATAAAAGAAGCGCACACACTCGCAGGGTTCCCTCGGTGGGCCAACTCGTGAAATGCGTGGCGTGTATCAGCAGCGTGGCGGGGTGGGTGACTGAGTTGACGGAGAGGTAGACGACCAATCCGGTCGCGAGCAGTGCGATCACTTCAGCGACGGCTCGGGCGAAATAGGTCCGTGACGCGCTGGGCCGGATACCCGACGTGCGTCTTCGCCGTCCCCCGTTCCGGCGGAGTCGCAGGTATTCACTGACGACCAGCGTGACGCCGACGACCACAAACGAGGCCGCTCCGCCCGTATCGGTCCGCAGCCACGAGACACGACTCCAATACGGCATGGCCAGGTCGTAAGGTCGGAAGCTGGCTACCAGCAATGTGCTGGCGCAAAATAGTGCCGCACCATAGGCCACACCAGTCGCCGCTGCCTCAATGACGCAGTGTGTTCGGTCGCTCGGAGATGCGGAGTCGACAACGCTCATCGATAGATTTCAGCCCCGCCATCGTTGAAGACAAGGTTCTTCGTCCTCTGGAGTAGGGCGGTCGGAAACCTGTAGGTGATCAGATCCCCGTCGAGGAAGTCGGTAGCCCGGTCGTCTTTCACGATCGCCCAGTCGAGAACGACCCACGACGACGTTTCAATTGTCGTCGGCTAATTTCCGACAATTTGTTATTCTCCGGTCACTTCGGACGGTGCGGTGAACGAGAAACTATCCGAGTTATTGTCGGCCTGAATACCGTCCGGGAGGGTGTCGGGCTTCCCGTATAGCCACGATACGGCCGCGACTTCCTGCAGATGCATGTACGAGACATCCTAATACGTACCGCTCTTGTCCAAAGTGAGCTGCGGTCACCTTCAAGAGCAGCAGGTACGACATTTTCTGCCCGGTCCCCGGCCACAAGATGCTGGGCATGAACCTCAATGTCGCCGTCTCCGGCGCAGGCGGTCACATCACCACGAGCAAGACCGGCACCACGGCGGCCGGGAGTGGAGGGACCGCCTTCTGACGCACCGGGCCGGTCAGCCGCCCGCCGGGAGCGATCCGCCGGGGAGGTCGTCCACCCCGGAGCACCATCCGACGGACGCCGACCTCGGCGTCGACCGTCCCACACAGAGCCACCCCTCCCTCGCCCGAGCACGCCGGCCCCAGCGGTCCTAGACTCGACCCGAGAGCTCACGCCACAGTTTCAGCCACACCATGGCAGCACGGACGGAGGGAACAGTGTCACACGACCCGACCGCAATCCGAAACGTCGCCCTCGTCGGCCATCACGGTGCCGGCAAGACGACGCTCACCGAGGCCCTCCTGGCGGCGACGGGCGCTCTGGCCCGCCGGGGCTCGGTGGAAAAAGGGACCACGACCTGTGATTTCGAGCCCGAGGAGATCTCGCGCCATCTGTCCGTCTCCACCGCGCTGGCACCGATCACGGTGAACGGGGTCAAGGTGAACCTGCTCGACACTCCCGGCTACGCGGACTTCGCCTCCGAGATGCTGACCGGCCTGGCCAGCTCCGACCTGGCCGTCGTGGTCGTCAGCGCCACCGACGGCGTCCAGGCCCAGACCGAAGACGCCTGGCGCGCCGCGGCCAGGCTGGGCCTGCCCCGGGTGATCGTCATCAACAAGCTCGATCGCGAAAGGGCCGATTTCAATCGCACCCTCGCCGACATCCGCGCCAGTTTCGGGGCCGGGGTGGCGCCCGTGGAACTGCCGATAGGGGCCGAGGCCGACTTCCACGGGGTCATCGACCTGCTGGGCGACACCGCCACCCACTACGACACCCCACCGCCGAACACGCCGGTCGACGGGACCGTCCCCCCGGCGGGCCGAGAGGGCCCCATCCCCGACGAGCTCGTCGACGAGGAGCACGAGGTGCACGAACAGCTCGTCGAGGGCATTGTGGTCGGCGACGACGGCCTCATGGAGCGCTACCTCGGCGGCGAGTCGATCGACTACGGCGAGCTGGCGAAGAGCCTGGCCGGCGGCGTCGCCTCGGGAAATGTCTTCCCCGTCTTGTGCTGTTCGGGCCTGACGGGCGTAGGGGTGGACCGGTTGGCCCGGCTGATCGAGGAACTCTGCCCGGCACCCGATTCGGTGGCCCCCGTCACCGTGCTGGCCGGGTCCACCACGACCGAGATCCCCTACGACCCCCAGGGCGACGTGCTGCTCACCGTGACCAAGACGTTCACCGACAGCCACACGGGGAAGATGTCGCTGTGCAAGGTGATCTCGGGCACGCTGACCCCGGACACCGTCCTGATCAACACCCGCACTCGCGGCGAGGAGCGCCTCCACGCGCTGCAGACCCTCTCCGGGCATGCCACCACGCCGACCGCTTCGGTCGTGGCGGGCGATTTCGTCGCCATCCCCCGCCTGAACGGGACCCGCACCGGGGACACGTTGGCGCCCAAGGGCCAGCCGGTCACGGTCCCGGCGCCGCGCATTCCGGCGCCGGCTCTCGCGGTGGC
>JBEKWB010000135.1:0-9939 GCA_049513455.1 Acidimicrobiales bacterium | reverse complement strand
TGGATCCTGTCGTGAACCCCTACTCGCCCGGAGCGGGTAGCCGGCCACCCGCACTCGTCGGCCGGGACGAGCAGATCGACACCATGAACGTGGCCCTCCAACGCCTCCTCTTGGGGTCAAGCGCCAGAAGTCAACTGCTCACCGGGTTGCGGGGGGTAGGCAAGACGGTGATGCTCGTCGAGTTCCAGGAGCTCGCCGACGCTCACGGGTACTTCCATGCCCACATCGAAGTCACCGAAGATGGGGTGCTCGCGCCCGACCTCGCTGCCGCGCTCCGCAGAGTGCTCCTGTCAATGGACGCAAAGCGCCGAGCAGGCGACACCCTCCGTCGAGCATTCGGCGTTCTCAAAGCATTCAGCCTTCGCATACCCAACGGGCCCGAACTGAGCATCGACGTCGACGCCGTCTTCGGGCCCGCCGACTCCGGCAACCTCGGTGCCGACCTTGCCGGCCTCTTTGTCGAGCTGGGAAAGGCCGCCAAGGATCACCAGACCGGCATCCTCCTGACGATCGACGAGCTCCACTACGTCGACCGTGCGACGCTTGAATCTCTCGTCATCGGGTTGCACCGGGCAAGCCAGCTTGCCTTGCCCGTGGTCGTGGCAGGAGCGGGCCTGCCGACATTGGCGGCAACCACCGGACAGGCCAAGGCATATGCCGAGCGGCTGTTCACGTTCCCGCAGATCGGTTCCCTCACCGACGCACAAGCAATCGAGGCCCTTCAGCAGCCAGCAAAGGACGAGGGCATCGTCTGGAGTGACGACGCTCTTGCCCTGATCCTCCAGGTCACGCAGTGTTACCCCTACTTCATTCAGCAGTTCGGACTTCAGGCATGGGATGTCGCAGATGGGCCGAACGGGATCACGGTAGACGACGTGCGGCGAAGCATCCCCCTTGCCATGGCCGAGCTCGACGATGGCTTCTTCAGGGTCCGGGCGGGCGCCTCGACACGGGCCGAGCAACGGTACATGCTGGCCATGGCGCAGCTTGGGCCGGGTCCTGTACGAACGGCCGATGTGGCGCGCTCGCTCGGGCGCGAGC
This sequence comes from Acidimicrobiales bacterium, assembly GCA_049513455.1. GTDB lineage: Bacteria > Actinomycetota > Acidimicrobiia > Acidimicrobiales > RAAP-2 > Bog-473. The sequence goes on along the minus strand of JBEKWB010000135.1, from coordinate 8,898 downwards.
CGGCTGCGCTCACTCCGATCCGGGAGGCGCTGCTCAAGCGTTCCCTCTGCTTCGTGCCCCGGCGGGGATATATCGACTTCACCGTGCCCATGTTCGGTGACTACATGATGCGAACCTCGGCGGTGCCGTAGGATTCGCCCTGTGTATAACGAGATTGCGAGCAACAAGCGACGCAGCGTTGTCTTCATCGGCCTGTTTTTCGTGGTCTGGGTGGCCATCGGCGCCGCGCTCGGGTTTCTCTTCAAGGCTCTCTACCACCCGGCCAACAATGGCTTCCCTGCCACCCCACCGACCAACTACGGCTGGGCCCCGGTCATCGTGGGGATGGTGATCGCCGGTTTCCTGGCCCTCTGCGGGATCCTCTACTCCTTGAACTCCGGGGCGGCGTTGGTGCTCCGGGTCTCCGGTGCCGTGCCCGCCGATCCGATCAAGTATGCGCAGCTGCACAATCTGGTCGAGAGCCTGGCCATCGGCGAGGGGATCCCCGCCCCAGCGGTCTACGTGATCGACGACCCCTCGCCGAATGCCTTTGCCACCGGGGTGAGCCCGGACAAGGCGGCCATCACCTTCACCACCGGACTGCTCGCCATCATGAACCGCGAAGAGCTCGAAGGTGTCGCCGGACATGAGATGAGCCATATCAAGAACCACGACATCCGCCTCCTGCTCATTGTGGGCACCATGATCGGCATGGCCGCCCTTCTGGCCAGCATCCTGTGGCGGAGCGCGTTCTTCGCCGGAGGGGGGCGGGGCGGACGGGGCAACCAGCTCGTCATCGTGATCTTCGCGGCCGGATTGCTCCTGGCCATCGTCGGCTTCATCTTCGGCCCGCTCATTCGCCTGGCGCTCTCACGCCGGCGTGAGTCGCTGGCCGACGTGAGCGGTGTGGAGCTCACCCGGAACCCGGCAGGGTTGCTGGGTGCACTGAAGAAGCTGCAGCAGAACGACACGCCGTTCAAGAAGATGAACCACGCCACCGCGGCGATGTGCATCGATGACCCGTTGCAACACCACGAGGCCTGGTACCACCGCCTCTACGACACCCACCCTCCCATAGAGGAGCGGATCGCCGCGCTGGAGAAGATCGCCTCGGGCCAGTCGGTCTGACCGGCGGCCCGAACGCCACGGTTCTCAGTTGGCGGGTGGCGGGCCCTCCGAGGCCGTCGCCGGCGGGAGCCCCTCGGCGCCGGTGGCGAGCGGCGGTCCCGAAGATGCCGGGCCGGCCGCCGCGGGGGCAACCCCGGGGAAGCTCACCTGAGGAACGGCGCGGTCTCCCTCGTCGGCTCCGAAGAACGCCACCGCCTTGAAACCGAACGGCCCCGCGATCACGTTGCGGGGAAACGTCTGCAGCGCGATGTTGTAGTCCCGGGCGCTGGTGTTGTAGTAGCGGCGGGCGTACTCGATCTTGTCCTCGGTCGCGGTCAGCGTCTCCTGCAGTTGGAGGAAGCTCTCGACCGCCCGCAGTTGTGGATAGTTCTCGGCCACCGCGAACAGCGAGCGCAGCGCGCCGGACAGCGCGTTCTCGGCCGGGGCGATCTTTGCCGGGTCGCCCGTCGCCCCCACGCTCACCGCGTTGGCACGGGCCTGGGTGACCGCCTCGAAGGTCCCCTGCTCGTGTGCGGCATAGCCCTGCACCGTCGAGACCAGGTTGGGGATGAGGTCGTGGCGGCGCTTGAGCTCGATGTCGATCTCGGACCATGCCTCTTGGGTCCGGTTGCGCTTCCTGACGAGGGCGTTGTACCCGAGCCACAAACCGAATGCGAGCAGTACGACGATGACGATGATGATGATCAGCACAACCATTGTGGAGCGAACCCCCTCGGAGCTGTCGTGACGCGAACTCTATCGGCTATCCCACTCAGCGGCCATAGTTCGGCGATCCGACCATCTCCGCAGCCCCAAAGAGTCGGTTCGCCGACGCCTCAGCCAACTGAACGGCCCGTTGTTGTGCCGCTCCCTGGAGTGGCGTATCCGGATCACTCCGGCCGGTCCAGATGTGGAGATCCGCAGTACCGGCCCGCCGGGAACGGGCGCGGACAGCGCCTCGAGACGGACGCGTCCTGCTCCACCGGCCATCTGCACGGCCACCCCTTCGGGCACGAGAACCTCGATCGAACCCCACGTTTCCAGGTGGAGGCTGACGTGCAGCGTGTCCCAGCTGGCCGCGGTGAGATCGAGCAGGGCCGACCCGACGCCGGTTCTGATCGTCGTCTCCTCAGCCAGTTGCCACCCAGAGCCCAGCTGGAGACCCCCATCTGGCGCGTGCAAGACGAGGGGCTTGGCCAAGCGCAGCGCTGAGGGGGTGAGCCGGACCAGCGGCGGCAGCGCCTGCATCGCCGACTCGAGATCGACGAGCCCGCGTGCGGCGAAGAGCTGCTCCAGAACGGCACGAAAGCACGCATACGACAGCTCGCCCGCGCTGTACCGATCGCAGAGCCGACCAAGAGCCGCATCCCGCGCCTCCTCGTCGACCCGATCCGGGGGTGCCGCAATCGGGACCGCCTTTGTCACCCGAAGAGGGCCTTTGTCCATGGCTGCCATCTTGGTCCCTTGGTCCGCCAGATTCCCCTCGCGCCGGAAAGATTTGGCCTGACGATCGGGCTGTCACTCGCTCAGGAGCGGCCCTATCCATCGCTCACTGCCCGTCAGGCCTTCAGGATGGTCGTGCAGCACCTTCTCGATCGCCCTCGCGAGCATAGTAATGGCCGCGCGAGTGCGAGACCGTGTCGAGGGCACCATAATCAGGCCCCCATGCGTCCTGCCCTGGGCAAGCCGTTCGGCGGCGAGCGGCCGAAAATCCTTGATGTTGTTGGTGACTACGGCGCGCCCTTCGCTCGTCGCGACCTCCAGGATGGTTGAGTCGATGCTCCCGACAAGGTCGACGCGCTCGGTCACGGCGACGGCGTCATAGCCCGCCTCGCGCAACAGCGCGGCGATCTGCGGCGAGAGCTGCTCGTCCAGGAGAACCTTCACCCACGGAGTGCTTGCTCACCTGCGGCGGCGGCGACGCGACCCCGTTCGTACTCGGACTCGTTGCTCTCTATCTCAGTATCGATCTCGTCGCGGTACTCGCCGTAGTAGGCCGCAGCGGCTTCCACCAGTCCCGCGGGGACCTGCAGATACTGCGCTGCCAGAGGGATCGACCCGTCGTTGTCTCGGACGGTGGCGATGACCTCCCAAACGTCCAGCCCGCGGCCGATCAGGCTGGCGCGTCGCCCGCTGGGACCATCGAGAAAATGGATCAGCGGATGCATATCGTGCCGGAGCCCTTCCTCGACGTAGCGCTGCGCCAGGGTCCGTTCCGGCAGATGGGCCCGGTGGGCCAGCTTGTTCAGTCGCTGTTTCGTGCCCGGTGCGAGTCGCAAGGTGTAGTGATCAGCCACGTGATTGAGTGTACCACGAAGTGCCACAGTGTGGCACTCCGCGTCAATAACGTATTTGGCCTACCCTACTGAGCACTATGGATGATCGTCCTCCGAGTGGAAGCGTGGTGTCCCCGCAACTCGAAGGAGGAGTCGACTCGGACCCCGTGTTGGACGCCGCCGCCTCGTGCTACCTGCGCTTCGGGGTCGCCAAGACGACGGCGGCGGACATCGCCCAGGCGGTGGGAATCTCCCGCGCCACGCTCTATCGCCGGTTCGGCAGCCACGAGGCGATCTTCCTGGCCGTGCTCACCCGTGAGTCCAAGGCCATGGCGGCCGACGCCGAGGTACATCTGGCAGAGGTGGAGGACCCCCTCGAACGGATTCTCGAAGGGATGATGTTCAGCATCGAGGAGATCGGCCGTCGGCCGGTGCACGCCGCCGTGTTCGGGGGCGACTCGGCGGCGTGGGCGGCCACCCAGGCCATCCGGGTCGAGGCCCTGCGTCGCATCGGCGAGGCCGGAGTGCGGCCACTCCTGGACTCGTACATTTCCGACGGAACGGTCTCCGAACAGGACGTGACGGACCTGGTCGACTGGATCATCCGTATTCTCATCTCGTATGCCGCCGTGCCCGGCAACGGCGGGCGCCAGCCCGACGAGGTCCGGCGACAGCTCGCGACGTGGTTCCTCCCGGCATTCGAGCGCGTGTTCGGGCTACAACAGGCGACGCAGTGTGAGACACTGAACCCATAACGTCTTGAGTATCACCGGGGGGTGACAGGTGACAGACATGAAAGCCCTGCAGGTGACCGTGCACGGTCGGCCCGGTGAGGTCCTCGCGGTGCGCACCATTGAGAGACCGGAGCCCGGTCCGGGGGAGGTCCGGGTCGCCGTCGGGGCGGCGTCGTTCAATTTCAACGACATCGACCGCTGCCGCGGGAATCTGGTCTCGGTACCCACTCCCCCGCCCTTCACGCTCGGCATGGACGTCTGCGGCGTCGTCGACGCCACCGGCGAGGGAGCGGAGCAGTGGCTCGGCAGGCGAGTCGTCGCCATCACCAAAATGGCCCTGGGCGGGATCGCCGAATACGCCATCGCCCCGGCGGTCTCGGTGTTCGACGCCCCCGAACAGTTCGACGACGCCGAAGCCACTGCCTTCGTCCTGACCTTCCAGACGTCACACTTGGCCCTGTTCCGCCGGGGACGTCTGCGCGCCGGTGAGACGGTGGTGATCCACTCCGCGGCGAGCGGGCTGGGCACGGCGGGGATCCAGCTGGCCAAGGCCGCCGGGGCGCGGGTCATCGCAGTGGCCGGCGGGCCGGTGAAGGGGGCCCTGTGCGCCGAGCTCGGGGCCGACCTGGTCATCGACCATCTCACGGAGGACTTCGTCGAAGCCGTCCTGGCCGCCACCGATGACGTGGGGGCCGAGGTCGTCTACGACCTGTCCGGCGGGGATTTCGTGGAGCGCTCGTGGCGCTGCACGGCGCGGGAGGGCCGGTACCTGGCCGTGGGATTCGCCGACGACGACAAGAACGGGATGACCGGGCGTCCGCTGCGCATGGCCTGTATCGGCAACATCGACATCGTCGGCGTCATCGCCGGCTGGAGCGGAGCGGTCGACCCGGGCATGCGGCGGTTCGGCTTCAACCCCTTCGGGCGGGACGTGGCCGACGAGGTCCACGCCGACCTGCTCCGCCTGGTGGCCGAAGGGAAGATCAGGCCGCATATCGGCCGGCGGGTCTCCATGGAGGAGGCGGGGAAGGCCCTCGACGAGCACGAGGAGCGCCGTTCCGTGGGTCGCACCGTGGTGGAAGTGTCCAGTTGACCGACATCAGCTACACCTGGCGCGACTCCGAGCTGCAGGCCAAGCCGTTGCGGGCCCTGAACGCCGTCGGGGCACGGCTCTCCCGATTCGGCGTGGACCTGCCGGCCCTCAAGCCGTCGTCGATCGTGGCGGCGGCGGTCAAGGCGGCCGGATCGTCCGACCTCGGCAGCGACAGCTACAAGGAGCCACTCGAGGTATTCCTCGCGTCGTGCAACGCCGATGCGGACCTGACCACGTTCGGCCGGATCCTCACCTCCAAATTTATCTCCGCCGCACTGGCCAATCGCATCGCCCTGCACAAGTGGTCCGTCGACCACCCCGAGGTGCACCAGGAACGCATTGAGAGCCCGTGGGTCATTGTGGGGCTGCCGCGCACCGGCACCAGCGTGCTCTCCATGTTGCTGGGCCTCGACCCCATGGCCCGGCCGCTCCTGCAGTGGGAGGCCGCCCATCCCATCCCCCCGCCCACGCTGTCGCTGGAGGACGCCGATCCGGATCCGCGCATCGCGCAGACCACCAAGGAGATGGACGGCCTGATGAAGCTCAATCCCCCGCTGCGGGCCATGCACCCCTTCGGGGCCACCCTGGCCCAGGAGTGCGTCTCGTTGTTCCTCTTCGACCTGCGCACCCTGGCCCTCGAGATCACGGTGCACGTGCCCACTTACGCCCGCTGGCTGGAGCAGGCCGACATGACCTCGGCCTACGCCCAGCACCGGCTGGCCCTCCAGAACCTGCAGTCGCGTCAGCCCACAGAGCGCTGGATCCTGAAAACGCCGAATCACCTCTGGCACCTCGAGGCGCTGCTCGCCGCCTACCCCGACGCCCGGATCATCTGGACCCACCGCGATCCGGCGCCGGTCGTCACCTCACTGGCCAGCCTGGCCAACGCGGGGCAACGCCCCCTCACGTGGCGGTCCGACCCCCGCCCCACGGCCAACGAGTGGAAGCGCAAGTGCAGGTTCGCCCTGGAGTCGGCCGTCGCCTTCGACGAGAAGTCCGAGGAGGGCTGGTGCCAGCACCTGCACTACGACGACCTCATGGCCGATCCGCTGGAGACGGTCCGCCAGCTGTACCGCCGCTTCGGGAGCGAGGTGAGCGACCTGCACGCCCGGCGCATCGAGACCTTTCTCACGCACCGGCCCAAGGACGCCTTCGGGACCCATCGCTACGACCCGGCGGACTTCGACTGGACCTATGCCGGCCTGGCCGAGGAGTTCAGCGACTACACGGCGCGGTACCACGTGCGCTCCGAAACACTCGCCTCCGCCTGATGGGATACTGCGGACGTGGATGCCCCAATCGGCGGGACGTGCGAGAGCAGGTTCACTGCGGTCCGAGAGGAGTTCGGCCGCAACTTCGCTGAGCGGGGCGAAGTCGGCGCCGGTGTCTGCGTGATGATCGACGGGCGGGTGGTGGTCGACCTCGTAGGCGGCTGGGCCGACGAGGAACGGCGGCACCCCTGGCAACCCGACACGCTCGTGAACTTCTACTCCGTGGGCAAGCCGATCGTGGCCCTGCTGGCCCTCCAACTCGTCGACGCCGGCCTCATCGGCCTCGACGACCCGATTCCCTCGGTCTGGCCGGAGTTCGCCGCGGGCGGCAAGGGAGCGGCGACAGTGCGGCACGCGCTGTGCCACCGGGCCGGCGTCCCGGCCCTCTCGGAGCCCCTGACCAACGCCGACTTGTGGAATTGGGAACGGATGGCCGCCGCGGTGGCGAACGCCGAGCCCTGGTGGGAGCCCGGGACCCGGCACGCCTACCACACCAACACGTACGGGCACCTGATCGGTGAGATCGTGCGGCGGGTCAGCGGCGAGCCGTGCGGGAGACGGCTGCGCGCGCTGGCCGATCCGCTGAGCGCAGATGTGTGGTTCGGCGTCCCCCACGCCGAGCAGCATCGCTGCGCCTCGGTCATCTTCGTCGCCAAAACGCCGCCGACGGACCACAGCTTCGCCGACCTCTCGGGCGACGCGCTGATGACGATGCTCAGCTACTTCAACCCACCCGGGTACGCATCCATGGGCGTGGTGAACACGCCGGCCTGGCGCAGCGCCGAGGTGCCCTCGACCAACGGCCAGGGCACCGCCGGCGGGATCGCCCGACTCTATGGAGCGCTGCTCGAACCGGGTCGACTCCTCTCACCGGAGCTGCTGGCAGAGGCGACCGCTCCCCAGTCGGAGGGCTACTGCCCGATCCTCGGGGAAGAAGTCACCTTCGGGCTCGGCTTCAAGCCGACGGTGCCGAGACGACCGTTCGGCCCCAATCCACGCAGCTTCGGGCACTTCGGCACCGGAGGCGCCGTCGGTTTCGCCGATCCCGAGGCAGGGATCGCCTTCGGCTACGTGATGAACCACGTGATACCGCGCTGGCAGAGCTCACGGAATCGCGCCCTCATCGACGCCCTCTACCGCTCACTTTAGGACCGAACGGCGCGGGTATGCCCGCGGGAGCCCTTTCGCTCTTCACGGGGTCCGGAAAACCTCGTGGGTACCAACTCGGCGCCAAATGATATGAGCTTCTCCGGGGGCAACACTCCTCCCGTACTCAAAGGTTGCTCGACCGTCTGCCGCCCAAGTCATTTCGAAGACGCCGGTGGCCCCCTTGACGCCCTTCACCCGAAGACTCGGTCGGAACGTACCCGCCCTGAGGTCCTCCACGAACAAAATGACGGCGGCCAGAAATGCCGCCTGCTGACCATCCGAGAGCGCGTCGAAGTCGGCCCCGAAGCGGGCCAGCCACGCAAAGGTAGGCATACCGCGTCAGTTCTCGCGCCGTTGCCCTGGATCTCTTGCACTGCTCCGTAGCGCAGTCACGAACGCCTCGCCGGATTCAAAATTCTCGACACGGCCTGCGGCGAGGTCGGCATCAGCTTCCCGCTCACCTGCCTGCCACTCCGTGGTCCAGAACCACGCCTGAGTTGCATCAATTACCTTTCGAGGCCGGAGCAAAATCCCCTCTGAGGTGATTTCGGCATCCAAGAGGTCGCCTTCTTCGAGATGTGCTGCGGTACGGATCTCTTCGGGAAGGGTTACCTGCCCCTTGGCTCTGAGCGTTGTCCTCGACGACATGGACGTCATCTTACCCAATAGTCAGATTTATGGAAAGTGATATTTTCCTACCCTGCGCCGAGCCTGGACAATGCCAGGATCGCTGCAACAGCGGGCGCCGGTGGTGACCCCTCAGGTAGCGGGCGCCTGGAGAATCTGGAGGAGGCCCTCCATGCCGGCGTGGGCCTGCCGGTAGAGGGGACCGGTCGTCAGGCCGCCGTCGACCGCGATGGCCTGCCCGTTGACGTAGGTCGAGCCGTCGCCGGCCAGCCACAAGGCGGCCTCGGCGATATCGAGAGGCCGGCCCGACCGTCTGATCGGCGACAGGTCCGACAGCGCCACCGCCATGGCCTCCACCGTGGCCTGGGCGGCCTCGGCGTCGAGTCCGGCGGCCCGCCCGAAAATGGAGGTGGCGATGGCACCGGGGCAGATGGCGTTGACCCGGATACCGTCCTCGCCCAACTCGCTGGCCGCGGTGCGGGTCAGATGCGCGATGGCCGCCTTGGCGGCGCTGTAGTCATGCCCGGCATAGTTGGCCGCCAGGCCGGCCACGCTCGACGTGTTGATGATGCTGCCGTGGCCCTGCGGCCGCATCACCCGGGCCGCGGCGCGAATGCCGAGGAAGACGCCCCGCAGATGGATGGCCACGGTCCGATCGAACA
>JBEKWB010000134.1:0-10073 GCA_049513455.1 Acidimicrobiales bacterium | reverse complement strand
ATCGTCTACGACAAGGCTCTCACCCATCCCACACAGTCCATCTGGAACTGCAATCCCAAGAACGTCATCCAGCTGACCGCAGCGCAGCAGGCGGAAATAAACGCCCTGTGAGCACGGGTTCGTCCGGCTAACGGAGGTTGCGATTCGGGATACCGACTGCCCCGAGAATTCTCCAGTGCGCCTCTGTTTCAGAGCTCAGTGAGGCGATTGAATGAACCAACGCCGCAAACTCCGCAACCGATACGTTTGAATGGCGGACAAGGGGCTACCGGCGCACCAGCTTCGAGACTGAACTCAACAAGGCTGGCACCAGCTTGATCCGCCCGACGTTCGGCACTGAGCCCCCACGCCCGCAACTATTCCTGCGCCCGTATCGCCAGATCAACGCACCCAGCACACCAATACCTCCACTGACCTGGGGCGCTTCAGTCTCGATGTACTTCGAGCGAATTCGAATCGCCGCATGTCGGGTCGATCGCGGATACACCTGGGGCCGCCGACGCCAGGGTCCGGCGGCGGGCGTAGCGGTCGGCTCAGGACGTCGCGGGCTGCTCGTTCGGTGCCCAGTAGCCGCGCTTGTCTTCGAACCATGCGCCGAGTTCTATGGTCGGGTCGGGCAGAGGCGTGACTGCGTGCGCGGCCACGGCCTTGTCGAACGTCTCGGGTTGGTCGCCCCAGCTGCGGAAGTCGCCATTGGTGATCTCGAGGAAGCGGGTGCCCTCGGCGCCCGCGATGATCGGGCCGAAGGCGGCACCGAATGGAAGATCGATATGGGTGCCGGCCGGGCACCAACGATCGCCGAACCACGCGCCGCCCGCGATGACCCACACGAGGTGATGACCGAAGTGCCCATGGCGGCGCGTGATCATCCCCGGGTCGTACTCGATATACGCGGTCATGAAGTCGGGCTGCACGATCGGCCATTTCTCGCGGATGGCGGAGACGCTGCCGTCGGCGTTTCGCTGGAGCTTGACCTCGGTCCAATCGAACTCGTCCATCGTCGTGACGGTCTCGACCAGACCAGGGACGCGCGGCGTGCCGCGCTCGGCGCCGACGTCGCCCCGCGGATCCCTGAACCAGTCCCCGAGATCGAGCGGCGGGTCGGGCAGCGGCGTGACGCCGCGCGCCTCGATCTCGCGGTCGTACAGCGCCTGCTCGTCGCCCCAGCCGCCGAACTCGCCGAAGGACAGCTCCCAACAGGTCAGGCCGTGCGGGCCGGCGACGATCGGGCCGAACGTCGCGCCGAGCGGCACGTGTATGTGGGTTCCAGCGGTGCACCAGTCGCCACCAATCCACGCACCGCCGTCGAGGACGAACACGAGGTGATTGCTGCGATGGCCGTGCCGTCGTACCACCATGCCCGGGTCGTAGTGCACGTACGCGGAGAGAAAGTCGGGCCGCATTATCGGCCACTTCTCCCTCACAACGGCCACGGTGCCGTCAGCATTGCGCTGCTTCTGCACGGGCGTCCAGTCGATGTCATCGACGTGCCAAAAGGTTGCTTCGACGCCGTTGAGTTTCGGCGAGGTGTTACCCATTGGCCGAAACTAGCAGGCTTCCAGTCTTAAGGACTGTGTCAACAGTGTGATGGGTCTGGTGGCTGGTGGTCAGGCCGTTAGTCGGGGGCGAGCGCTAACGAGTATCTTGGCGGGGTGCGGCTGCGCATGTCGTCGCTGTGGTGGCGGCGTCGGTGGTGGTGGCGGGTCAGGTGAGCCTGTCGCACACAGCAGGTTTCGTATGTAACGCGGGCCCGACTCGTCGCCGTTCGCAGATACGAACCCCGACGCCCTTTGTCCTTCGGCGAGGGGATCGTCGAAACCGAACCCGGCGATGGGATGGAGAGGTACATCACATCGGGGTTCACGGCCTTCATGTCGTCGTAGCCGATGCCCATGCGGTCGATGACCCTTGGACGGAAATTCTGCACGATGATGTCGACCCGGCTGGCTAGCGCTAAGAACGCAGCGCGGCCGTCCTCATCTCGGAAGTCGAGCACGATCGAGCGCTGTCTCGATTCGCGAGGAGATTCATCGAGCGCATGTCGCCTCGGTGAGAGCCGACGACCCGAGTGATGTCGCCCATGCCGGGCGGTTAGAGGTCGGTCCTGTATTCGCTTGGTCGCCCTTAGGTGCAAGCGCAGAATCGGGCGCGACGGGCCCGGTGGCGGCGGATGCTACGGTCCGGTGTTCTGTACAGTCCCGAACCCGTTGCGTCAGAGACTCTAGTAGCGGTGCGAGTTGCGGTCGGCCCAAGGCCCGCCGGTCGGCCCAATAGAGCGGGATCATCGACCTGGGCCGATGTCGACATAGGTCGATGAGTCAAGGTGTGTCTCGCCAGCCGCGGCCTCTCGCTCGTGGGCACGTCCGTCAGCCGATCGGCACCAGTTGCCAGCTCGCACCGGCGTCGCGAGTCATGAGTAGTTGGCTCTCGTAGTTCAAGGGAGGTCCGGGTGCGCCATGAACGACGGTTCCCTGTGTGCTCGTGGTGAAGCCGAGGTCGTCGAAGCCAACGCCTCCGTCGTCGTACGTCTCGGCTGTCGACCAGGTGTGACCGCCGTCGGTGGACTGGAAGAGCCAGCTGGCCCCAGAGGCGGTGTCAAGCACGAGGGTTCCCGACGACGTGGCGGCGAGCACGCCACCGGCCCCACCGGTCGGGGCGCTGCCGACCACGGTGGCCACGCCGTTTTTGGTCATGACAATGGTCTTCTCCGAGCTTCCCATCGGCGCAAAAGTTACTTCGGGATGCTGGCCTTGCGTTTTCAATCCAGAGGATTCAATCCAACGTCATACCTCAGGGCGGGCTGGTAGGAGTATCTCCTCGCCCGGGCACGCTAATCAATCAGCAAACGGCGATCATCCTGACGATAAGTAGCGGGTCTCCAAGAACAGCCGATTCATAGGGCAGCGTGTCTTCCTTCGCCGGGTCGGCGGGACACTGCGGCCTTTCTGCCACGCACTCCATAGAAGTATGGTCGCACATTCGGCCATGCTCTGATTGATCGTTTTCCACGTCTCCATTCCCGCCCGCTCACGCTCGAACTGACCATCGAGCCAACTTGACCGGGCGGCCTACCACCTGTCGAAGTCAGTGCCCTCAGCGCACTCGCTCCCCACCGACGCAGGAAAGCCGTTACGATTCGCGACAATCGTTTAGGGAGGTCGACAGATGGCCGGTCCGTTGCAGGTAATCGCCGTGAGCTTCGGTCCCGGTGCCGACTTCGAGGGTCGGGTCCTGACTGAGGTCGATCGGCTACAAGGCCGAGGAGTCTTGCGGCTTCTCGACATGTTCTTCATCGAGAAGAGCGAGGACGGCACGGTCCAGCGCTTGGTTGTAGACGATGATGAGGACTTTGGTGCACTGCTGGCGAGCATCGTCCCTCTTGATGGCACAGGTCTCGTCGGATCAGCGGTGGACGAAGGCTCGTCGGGATTCGATCCGGCTGACGCGTGGGCACTGGCAGAGTCCCTGCTGCCTGGGACGGCGCTCGCATTCCTCCTCATCGAGCACGGCTGGGCGGAGCCGCTCTTCGACGCTATCGCCGAGACCGGGGGGGCGCTGGTGGGCGAGGGTTTCCTCACGTCCGAGTCCGGGTTACTCGTTGGGGCTGAGGTCGCGGCGATGGAGGAGGCTGCCGAAGTGATTGCGGCAGCGCAGGCCGCCGAAGCCCGCGCCACGCTCCGGGCGATGGCGACAGGCACCCAGGCAGCCGAGGAGATCGCCGCCTCGGAAGCGATTCGCTCCGCCGCCTCCGCTGACGCCATCCAAGCGCTGATCGCCGCAGGCCTGGTGGAGGAGGCAGCCATCCACGAGGCAGTTGAGGTCCTGAACGCCGCCGGCCTCATCATCGCTGCGGCCGACGAAGCGGTTGCGGAGTCTCTCGCGGAGGCTGCCGCCACCGCCAGAGCAGCATCGATCACCATGGCTGAGGAGCGGGTCCTCCGCTACCTGCCCACGAAGTTGACCTTCGCGGTGATCGCCGACAAGCTGGGGATCTCCCGGTCCGCGGCCAAGGATCGAGCTGAACGCGCCTACAAGAAGCTCGGGGTTCACAGCCGCGCCGAAGCGGTCAGCCGGGCTCGTGAGCTCGGGCTCATCGGCTAACCCTCGATCCGTTCCCGCTGGTGGAGGTGATGGCCCCGGCGTCTTGCTGGAAACCTCACTACGTGTCAGCTCAGGCGGACGATTCGTGGGAATAGGGCCGTTCGGCTCTGTCGGGCCTCAGACGCCGGGGTCACGCTGGAAAGTGTGTTCGCGACCTTTCAGGCGCGACACGGAGCTCGACGAAGAAGGAGGAAGGTTATGGCTGGGAAGGCTGATCAGATGAAGGGCAAGGCCAAAGAGGCTGTCGGAGACCTGACCGGAAACAAGGATCTCAAGTCAGAGGGTAAGGCAGACCGTCAGGCCGGCGAGGCCAAAGAGAAGGTCGGCAAAGTTGAGGAGAAGGTCGAAGACGTGATCGACGAAGTCAAGCACGTGCTCCATCGGAAGTAGTCCGTTGACTTGGCATGACGTAGGTGCACAAAGAGTGCAGCATCAGGTGAGTTTTGGTCACGCGGCCAACGGCTCGTTTGTGGAGGAGGTGCTTTCCTAATGCCAGTTCGATCATCGGAGAATCGACGCATTCACTCCTTGCTCGGTCAACGTAGGGTTTCGGACGTCGTTATGGTGGCGGTCCTTTCGATCGCGCTCTTGGCCGGTCTCTTCGGCTTCGCGTTCCACGTGTTTTGGATTGCCGCCATCGTCGTGCTCGCCCTCGGTCTCGGCTACGTCGTCGCCAACGCCCGTCAAGATCGCAGAGAGGCCATCGACCGGCATGGAGAGGGTTCCTAGTCCTGGCAGGGATCGGACCCCCTCGGCGTCAGGGTGTCGCTCAAAATGGGCTTCGAGCTCTTTGGCCAGCTCGGCGATCTGGGCGTTCATGGTGACGATCAGATTGGCGTCAGCGATACCCAGAGTTTCCGCAGCCTGTCGCTGAACTCAAGGCGCCGTACTCACGACACACACGACACTCATACCCTCCCCCCGGATATGCGGCTTTCGCTCCCGACGGCTGGGGGATGGCAGTGGCAGGTCGAAAGGCTTGGCCAGCACCGAATCCGGCCCCAGCGGTGTCAAGGGCGGCGCTTCAATTGAGGATGACGTCATCCAAGCCGCCTACGGGGCGTTTCGAAGCGGCCTTGAACAGTCGCTGGTCATTGCCGGCATTGGCATGCTGATCGCCGCTGGCATCGCGGCACGAACACTAGGTCCGCTCAGGGAGCGGTTCAACGAGACGGCACCCTTCGAGCTATGAGTTGAGGCATTGAGGGCAGTTGGGGACCTGGTCAGCTGGAGACGTCCGGCAGATCGTCCAGCCAAGCGCCTTCGATCGCTTCTCGCCCGCCAAGCACCCTTTCGCAACGATCGCCCGCCCTGGGTCACGCCCCTCGTATTCCTGTCTTCGGCGGAACTGGCCCGAGATCGGAAATACCTGAACGGTCGTGCGACGACCATCACGTGAGACCGGTCTGCTCGGCCGTGCCCGGAGGGATCTGCGCGGCAGGGTTAGTGAGCTCTTGTCGCCCTCACGTGGCTCCCCCTTCGCGGGAGCTCTTGTCGTCCTTGGGGACGATCACGACAGGGCAGCGGCTGTGTTGGGCACACTTGGTGCTCACCGACCCGAGCAGCATGCCGGCGAAGTCGCCACGCCCGCGTGAGCCGACGACGATCAGGTCCGCATCGTCTGACCAAGCGCACAGAATTTGCGCCGGATCTCCTTCGAGGACGACCGGACGGACCTCGACGGCGGGATGCGGGCCGGCAACCTCCGCGATGGTCTCAAGAAGGCGTTCCCTTGCTCTCTCGGCCATCTCCTTGTGATCAACGGAGTAGTAGAACTTCGCGAAGTCGTACGGGCTCTCCCACACAATGACCGCATCGAGGACCGCTCCACGCGTCGTAGCCTCCTCGATGGCCCAGCGCAGAGCTGCGCGCGATCCCGTCGAGCCGTCGACACCTACCAGGATCCGCCCTGTCATCCCCTCACCTCCCGAACTCCCACGCCGTTGCTCGCCAACGTACAACGTCTACCGCAGCAGCAACGGCGTGCCTCAAGGGTCCTTCCAGCCGCCTGGTGTGCGCCGCAGCGCGGGCGGCGGCAGACTAGTGAGACGACCATGCCTTCTTCTCCCACCTCCCCGGACCGACCGTCTGACTCTGACCGACCCTCTGAACCGCCAGCTGACCCGCCTGCTGACCGGCCGGGTCCAGGCGAGCTGCCCCATATCGAATTGCCGCGCAACAAGGAGCTCCTTGCCCACCCCGGACTCAACAAGGACGCCGCCTTCAGTGCCGATGAGCGGGCCGCCCTGGGGCTCCGGGGTCTTCTGCCCTGGCGGGTCCTCACCATGGACGAGCAGGTCACCCTCGAGCTCGAGCACCTGAGGCGCAAGTCCGACGACGTCGAGCGCTACATCGGCCTCAACGCTCTGCAGAACCGCAACGAGACCCTCTTCTACCGGCTCCTGATCGACCACTTGGAAGAACTGGCTCCCATCATCTACACCCCGACGGTCGGCCATGTCTGCCGGGAGTTCAGCCACGTGGTGCGGCGCATGCGGGGCTGCTGGGTCACCCCCGACGACATCGACCGGATACCCGAGTTGCTCCAAAATGCGGCGACCCCCGGGGTTCGGCTCATCGTGGCCACCGACAACGAGCGGATTCTCGGACTCGGCGACCAGGGGGCCGGGGGCATGGGGATCCCGATCGGCAAGCTCGCCCTGTACACCGCCGGGGCTGGCATCCACCCACGGCTCACCCTCGCAGTCTCCCTCGACTGTGGGACCGACAACCAGGGCCTCCTCGCTGACCCGCTCTACCTCGGCTACCGGGCCCCGCGGCTGCGCGGCGCGGCCTACGACGCGCTCATCGAGGCCTTCGTCCAAGCCATCACCGAGGTCTTCCCCGACGCCCTCTTGCAGTGGGAGGACTTCAAACAGCACAACGCGCTGCGCCTGCTCGACCGCTACCGAGAGCGGCTCCCGAGCTTCAACGACGACATCCAGGGGACCGCGGCCGTGGTCGTAGCCGGGATCCTCGCCGCGCTCCGGCTCCGGGGCGAACGGATCAGCTCCCAACGCCTCGTCTTCTTGGGGGCTGGCGCGGCGAGTCTGGGGATCGCCCGGCTCGTCCACGCCGCCATGGCGGCCGAAGGGGCGAGCGCAGAGGAGCTCGCGCACTCGGTGGCCATGCTCGACTCTCAAGGCCTCGTCTTCTCGGGCCGGGCCCAGGTGGATCCCGACAAGGCCCGCTTCGCCCTCACACCCGAGACGCTCTCGCACTACGGCTTCGAGACTCCTGCCTCCGCCACCTCCCTCACGGCCGCCTACTTCGGCCTCGACGACGTGGTCCGCCGTGTGGCCCCGACGATTCTCATCGGCACGAGCGGGGTGGCCGGCGCCTTCACCGAGGCCTCGGTGCGCCAGATGGCGGCGTCGACGCCCGCCCCCCTCGTCTTCCCCCTTTCCAACCCGACTGCCAACTGTGAGGCGACTCCGGCCGACGTCCTCAAGTGGACCGAGGGCCGCGCGCTCGTGGCGACCGGCAGCCCTTTCGGCCCGGTCGAGTCCCTCGGGCGCGCCCGCCTGATCGGCCAGGCCAACAACATGTTCGTCTTCCCGGGCATCGGCCTCGGGGCCATTGCGGCGCGGGCCCGCCGGCTCCCCGATGAGGTCTTCCTCGTGGCGGCACGGACCCTGGCGGCCCTGGTGCCCGACCACCGCCTCGAGCAGGGCGCGCTCTACTCCGCTCTCAGTGACCTGCGGCCCATCTCCCAGGCCATCGCGGTAGCTGTCGTCCGGGAGCTCTGCATCCAAGGTCTGGGCGAGGTCCCCAGTGGGAGCGACAACGACGCAGGCATCGAGGAAGCGGTGGCCGCCGTAATGTGGGCCCCCGACTACACCTCGTATTGCTAGTCACTTGCGAACGCGGATCGACAAAATATGGTCGATGTCGACGCGGGTTGGGGTTCAGATGCAGATGCGTATCATGAGAGCATGCGAATCGGCGTGCTCACAGGCGGTGGTGACTGTCCTGGGCTGAACGCGGTCATCCGGGCCGTGGTGCTCGGTGGCGCTGTCCTTCATGGCGACGAATTCGTCGGCATCCTCGACGGCTGGCGCGGTGTCATTGAGAACAACACCGTCTCCCTCGACCCCGAACAATGCCGGTCCATCCTGGCCAAGGGAGGGACAATCCTGGGATCGTCCCGCACCAATCCGTTCGCCACCGACGATGGCGCGGACCGTGTCCAGGCCACCATGGAGGAGCTCGGGCTCGATGCCCTGGTGGCCATTGGTGGAGATGACACGCTGGGGGCAGCGGAACGGCTGTACCAACGAGGTCTTCCCATAGTCGGTGTGCCCAAGACCATCGACAACGACCTGTCGGGGACTGAGGTGACCTTCGGGTTCGATACGGCGGTCCAGATCGCCACCGAGGCCATCGACCGCCTGCAGACCACAGCTGAGTCCCACCACCGGGTCATCGTGTGCGAGGTGATGGGGCGACACGTCGGCTGGATCGCAGTCCATGCTGGGATAGCCGGAGGGGCGGCCGAGATCCTGATCCCCGAGGTTCCGTTCTCACTCGACTCCGTGTGCGAGCGGCTGCTGAAGCGCCATGGCGGTGACCAGTTTTTCTCCACGGTGGTGGTGGCCGAAGGGGCACATCCCAAAGACGACGAGCCGCCCGGATCGTTCCGGGGCTCGCAGGGCGCGGGCGGTGCCGACCAGTTTGGCCACGTCCGCCTCGGTGGGATCGGGGCCTTCCTGGCCGAGGAGATCGAGCAACGAACGGGGTACGAGGCCAGGTCGACCGTGCTCGGGCACATCCAGCGGGGTGGGTCCCCTACGGCCTTCGATCGTGTTCTGGCCACTCGGTTCGGGGCCGCCGCCCTCGCGGCGGTGCACGACCACGACTTCGGGACGATGGTGGCGCTGCAGGCCGGGGCGATCGTCCGGATCCCATTGGGCGACGCCGTCGGCAAACCCAAGCAGGTCGACCCCCACCTCTATGAGCAGGTGGCCGCCCTCTACCTCGGCTAGAGAACGGGTCTGCCCAGAGTTCAGTTGACTCCTAACCTATCGAGTGTCGACCGGATGGGGTCGGGTGGCCGGGTAATCGCCAAGCTTGCTGCATTGCGGGATCAGGGTATTTTGACATCTCAGGAGTTCGACGCCCAGAAAGCAGAACTGCTCGGGTGAACTCATTTCAGTGGAACAACTGGCGGGTACGGCAGTTGACGCTGAGCCCGGTCGCGGCGACCCCCTCTAACCAGTTCCAGCCCTCCGGCGTAGACCCTCGATGCCCACACGAGTCGAGGGCCTCCAAGGTCTCTCTTGAGAGTGGCCTTCGGGTCGGCACCTTCTTCCTTCGTCTCATCGCGCGTCCATCGCGCGGTCGCCGACGACTGCCGGAGTTCACCGAAGACAGAAAACGCCATTTGACCGGCTGAATGGTTCAGGAACGTTCACCACAAATCGCTCAAGCCGCCTTCACACGGCTGAGGTCGTGGGTTCGAGTCCCGCAGCGCCCACTGGGAATTCGTCCTATATGACCAGTTCAGAGCTAGTTTCTCCGGTAACTCGCAGCACACCTCATTGACCGTGGAAAACCGTCTCGTGCCACTGCGTGTGGCACGAATGTGGCACGACATCCCAACTGGACCTTCGCCTCGACGTGCGACGACGACGTCATCATCCCGACCCGGGCGGCCAAACCCCGCGACAAGGCCAAGGTCGAAGCCGGCGTCCTGCTCGCCGAACGCTGGATCCTGGCCCGGCTGCGCAACCGGCGCTTGTACACCTTGGCGGCCGGTCATCGGGATGTGGGCGGCGTTTGACGAGGCTGTGTGTGCCGAGCTCCCCAATACGGCTGAGTGTCGATTCGTAGGCGAAGGACCGTTCGAGTTGAACTGGTCGAGATACAGAACCCGAGCTTTCGCCGTTCTCCCTCGACGCGCACACCCCCAGCGACGGTTCTCCCGGCCGGGACGAACAATGGGTTCGACAACGTGGGCTGCCATCGGTGGC
>JBEKWB010000133.1:0-11232 GCA_049513455.1 Acidimicrobiales bacterium | reverse complement strand
CTTTACCCGCCTGCGCGCGGCGTTCGCCTGAGACGCCCTCACTCTGCGTTGTGACCACACCGACGCCATCAGGTAGCTACCCACCGGGTCTTTGACCCCGCACGCCCTCAAACGGGCTGTGGTCCCGTGCTCATGTCACCGACACGTCGCACCACGTCCGCCGGCGCCTTAGGGCGCAAGGAGTCCTTTCCGTGAAACAGGGGGGCTAGGCCTTCCTTCATTAGGGCGGTCACGTCGATCCACAGTGGATCCTTTGCCATCTTTGCAGGTGCGTAGAACTCGAATGCCTCGCTCACCAGGTGGAAGCGCAACTGCGTGAAGGCTTTTATGTCACCTTCGAAGAATTTGGGCGGCTTGCCCTTAATGATCCCGTAGAGAGTTGTGATGCGCTGCTGGCCGTCGAGCAGCATTCTTACGGAAATGGCGGTGGGCTTGGCACCTGAACGCACCGGCGCGGATTCCGTGGGGGTGACCCAGACGAGCAGGCTCCCGACAGGGTAGCGACGGTATAGCGAGGTCATCAGGCCCCGCACCTGATCTCGGTTCCAGACGTACCCACGCTGAAACTCCGGCAGGGCCATGTCCCCACTGTCGATTTGGTAGAGGATCGCCTCGAGCTCCATTTACCCTCTCCTGTCTCTGGCTGAGACGAGAGTAGGCGCCCACTGGGTATTTTGCCTTTGGACTCGACCAGGCACCCCAGCCCTGGGGAGAGGGCACCCGCGGGAAGCGCAGCTGAAATTCCGATAAGCCCTCGTCGGAGGCCGAAAGTGTCCTGGCGGCCCTCGAAATCCAAGTTCCAAGGACCCCGGCCCCGATGAGCATCTGGCTCTGGCGCTTGGCACCGGTTGGCTAATACGAGACACGGACGCGCTCTCTGATCCACATCATCGGGCAACCTGTTGCGTCGGAGAGTGCCTCGTTGCCCTTATGAGTCCGTCCGCCCGGATCCCCACCAAACCCGCTGCATTCGTCCAGTGGTTAAGCCGCATCTGGCCAGTCTCCCAGCCATCCCGGGGACGCTGAACACCCCACTTGTAACCTCTCCGGGGTGGTCATCGTCAGCGATGCAGAGGAATACCGGCCGTCCGGCTTCATGCGAAATGCGCTGGTCGCACAACGCGTGTTCCAAGAGTTGGACGACAGCGCGCTAACCGACATTCCCCTTGGTGACCCGTACGATTGGACCGAGCTGCTCGGGGAGCAGATGGGGGTCAGGCTTGACTACCGGGCCGACCTGCATTCGGTGCTGCTCTTCATGCTCCCTGAGATTCAGCGACTTCTCAATCCCTGGCCGCCGCCGCAGGCGCAACAGGACTGGGTGCCGTTGGCTGAGGCGGCGACGCAAGGTCTCACAGCGTTGCAGATGTATGCCGCACTCATGGCAGGTCCGGGGCGATGGCTGAAGGGGTCCATCGCAGCGGGGACCGCCGAGAGCCTTCCCGAGAAGCTCCGTCAGCTTCTGGTGCGCTCACTCGCATCCGAGCTGGCCGGTGTCATGACCCGGTGGGAGGAATGGAACATCCGCAACCTGAGGGATCGTCGGGAGGCTCTGATCGCAGAGCGAGAAGAGCATAAGCGCAAGGAACGCGAGGCAAAGCTGACTGAGGTCAAAAAGAAGCCAATTCCTCCACCGCCCCCACGTCGCTTTATCAACGAGGGCGAGCGGGCCGATGCTCGCCGTTCCCGCCCCGACTACACCCCGCCAGGCCGGACATAGAGTCCCTACCTAGGCAGGTCATGCGGCAACTTCGGTCTCCCACGGTGGCGGTTGGGTAGTGGTGTGGGTCCCCCCTCCGATCCGCAGTCCTGTGCATGCGACCGCGTCGCCCGTTCGCGCCCCGCAGACGGGAGTCGGTCGACAGGGGTCTCCCTAATCGCCGGTGGCGAGATGGTTAAGCCTGAGCCGCACTATATATCAAGCGCCCCCAAACCGTTGCTGTGCCGCTTGCCGGGTGCATTCGAAGACCTCGCCGATTGCAGCCCAACTCATGTCATTGGCGCGTGCCTCATAGACTGTGTAGTGCGCCAGCAACAGCGCCTGCTCATACACATGTCTTGCTTTCCGAACACGCTCTCGGGAGTGAGGGGTAATGATTAGGTCCTGTAATTGCCCCCGGATGTACTCGGCATGGTTGTCAACTTTTGCTTTCTTCACGGTGTCCAGTATGTCAAGCATTGGTTGACTAGTCAATCTGATGTTGACAGTCGGATAGGACACCGTCGCCCCTGCCCCCATACATTTAGAGTTGAACGCATTCCCATCAGTAACGACATACCGTGAGTGAATGAGCATCGACGACGAAGGTCGCGCTCCCATCTGCCCATTTTGCGGGGTGACCGCTCTACCGGGTGACGCGGGGCACGTTCTCGACCCACGCTTCATCTGTGAAAATCCCGGCTGCGAGGCCTTCGGCGAAGTGATCGAGGCTGGTTAGATCGTTCCGTCCGTGACTGTCCCCTATCGATGCCGGTGGCAACAGGGCTCCTCGGGCCTACCGCCGACATTGCTGCCTCTCGCGAGCGGCGTCCGCTCCCGATCTCCAGCCCGCGAACAATTCCCACAAGCCGAACGGTCTACGAGAATGAACAAGCCCGATGTCTCGAGCGCAAGGATTAACTCATCGGGCGGGCTGGAGCAGACCACCGCGCGGATCATTCCAGCGCAAGAGAGCCTTCACCCCAACCACCGCCATGTCGTTGAGGTCGAAGATCGGTTGGAACAGGAGAAAGGACCGGTCGGGCCCAATTGCTGCCTGCAGGTCCATTTCCAAACTCTCGGCGGTTACGCGGGACAGTCTGCATCTCGGCCCCGAGCTGACAGAAGTTTCGGTACGCACGCCGCCAGCGTTAGTAAGTTGACGATTGCGCCCACTCCGGGACTTCCGAATTATGGCGGGAGGGTTGGCTGTGCCTGTCACCTATCTGTCTCTCGACAACGCCAGCCGTCCTCTTGGCCAAAGATGAAGGGGCGGTCAGCCGGAGCCCAACCCCACGATGGGCTTGTTCAAAGCGGTGGCGCCGGTCGAGCCGTAGAAGGCGGCGTCACCGAAGCTGAAGATCCCGCCGTCGGAAGCGACCAGCCAGTAGCCCTTTCCGTCGGGAGTGCCCGCCATGCCCACGATGGGCTTGTTCAAAGCGGTGGCGCCGGTCGAGCCGTAGAAGGCGGCGTCACCGAAGCTGAAGATCCCGCCGTCGGAAGCGACCAGCCAGTAGCCGGTTCCCGAGGTCGGGCTGGTGCCTGGGGGTACGGGGGTAGGCGAGGAAGCAGGCGTGACGGTGATGCTGGTCTCCACGTCCGCCGACTCGAACCCGTCGGTGGTGTCGGCCGTCTGGGTCGCCTCAATGATGCAGTAGCCGGAAAGGACGAATGTGAGGGCCCCCGTGAGAGGGTTGACCGTACATACCGGTGGAGTGACCGAGCTATAGGAGATGGCGCCGCGGTCGCCGGGGGCCCCGACAGCAAGGACGGAGTCGGTGGTCGTGCTCGTCAACGCGCTCGTCGGCGGTGCGACGAACGAGAGCGTACCGGGGGCGTTGACCGTGATGTTCATCGCCACGTTCGCCGACGGATAACCATCGGCGGTGTCGGCCGCCTGCGTGGCCTCAACGGTGCAGGTTCCCACGGCGAGGTAGCTCAGGGCGCCGCTGGACGGATTCACGGCACACACGCTCGGTGTACTTGAGGCATAGGTGATGGCACCACTGTCACCCGAAGGGCCATGCGCCAGGGCAATGTCGATTGCCGTGGTCGTCACCACAGACGTCGGGGGTGAGACGAAGACCAACGTGTCGGGCAGGACCACCGTATAGCTGATGCTCGCCGTCGCGGTCTGTCCGTCGCTGCTCGTCGCGGTGACCGTATAGGCGTACGCACCGATCGCCGAGGTGTCGAGGACACCTGGGGAGAGCAAGCCGACAGGGTCGGTGCAGGTCGCGATGCCCGGCCCGGTTGGGTCCGCACAGATGAAGCTCGTCGGCACGCTCTGGCCGACCAAGTAGGTGTTGCCCGTTGCGGGCGAAGTCACCGCGGCCGTCGGGGGACCGGGGGGCATGGTGATGGCGTTGTCCGACAAGGTGACGGCGGCCGATGACAGCGCACGACCGTCGAGAGAGGCACCGGCCCCCAACGTGATCGCCCCTGCCGCCAGTATGGTCCCTGAGAACGATGCCCCCGCTCCCATAGAGGCGGCGCCGTTGATTACCCAGAAGACATTGGAGGCTTGGGCGTCATTGGTCAGCTTGACCGCGCTCGACGCGGCCGTGCTGAGCGCAGCCCCGACCTCGAAGATGAAGACCGAGTTCGGGTGGCCCTCGCCGTCCAGGGTCATGGCACCGCTTAGGGAGATCGCTGCCGCGCTGGAGTACACCCCGGGATCGAAGGTGACCCCGATTTGGTCTCCTGCGAAGCTGGGGCCGGTCGTCGTGCGCGAGCTCGCGTCCTCAGAGGCCGCCGCCATGGCGGCTTCCGCCAGGGCGGCTGGGGTGTCGCCGACATCTTCGGTGCCCCGGACGACACCGGGTGGAAATCCGACCAGGGATGCACCCGGGGTCACGCCGACGTTTCCACTGAGAACGGTGCTCCCCGTGCTGGTCACTGCCGTTCCGAGCACCGAGAACGCAGCAGCAGCGCCCAACTGCACCGGTGCCACAAGATTGGGCGTCCGTGGCGCTGCCGCCAGTCCAGGTGCAGACAGCAATCCGGTGCTCACCAACGTGCCCGCCAGCGCGGCCACCGCCACAACCGCCGTCCAGTGCCGACTACGAGCAGATATGTGCGGGCTGAAGCGAGATGGCGTACACGCCCAACGATGCAACCGAGAATGCTGGTCTGGTCCCAATTCGATTCGTCCTCCTAATTCCTCATTCCACCGTTGCTGCGGATGCCCGGGGTCACGACTAACCCGACGCCCATCGCCAGTGCAACCGTCGTCCCCTTGCGTGAAAAGGGCCCGCCGGCCTCGGAGACCTTTCGTCTCAGTGAGCCTTTGGTAAGCGGCGAGCAGCCGACCCCGTTGGGACAACTTGACATGTCGAGTTGCTTTGCGTCCCTCACTCACGAGAGGTATGCCTTTTCGACTGACTGCTAACAGCTACGACGATGGCCTCTTTTTCTAAACGCAAGTAGGGCCTTTGGTCCCTTGGCATTGGCCGCAACCAAGTCGCCACGAACAAGCAACCTTTGCCTATCAAGACCGGTCGCGTGGTCGCCTGCCTGCGGAGACGGTCGGGCGAAACTCGACGACGGAAATGCCGAATAACGAGTTCCTCTACCAGTTGATCCGATTATCCCAATGGTGCCGGAGTGAGCGGGTTGGCGCGGCGTTAGCCGTTGGACCCGCGACGCCACCTCTCAGTGCCCCCAGGGGGATGGTTGAATGGCGGGCAGCGCCCGGCCTACCCTCGGAAGCTACGGTCACCGAAGCACAGGCCAGGGACGCCGTAGCTGAGGCATGTCCGACTACGCGGATCGTCAGTATCGAGAGTACGACGCTGGGCTACACGAGCCGACAGTGGCTAGCGAGGACCGACGAGGGAGACCTACTGGTGAAGTTCCCCGCTCGCGACCCTGACCCCGAACGGACGCGGGCGATGATCTACGCCACCCGACTCGCCAGTGAGGTCGGGGTCCCGGTCGTCCGGTTCCGGGCGTTCCTGCCGGAGTCGCGCGCCACCGGCACCCCGGTGGTCGTGCAAGAGTTCGTCGCCGGCGAGCGTGCGAGCGACGTCTGGCCGGCCCTCGACGAGGCCCAGCGGTGCCACCTCGCCGGAGAGTTCGGTGCCGTCGTTGGCCGGCTCTTCGGGGCGCAGCCGTGAGTGATGCTCGCCGCCGCCGGCCAGGCTCAGACTAGGTGAGCCCGTAGCGGGGCATGACCCCGCTGAAGGAGTGCTCGTACAGCCCGTAGCCGACCTTTCCCTGATACGAGAATCGGGCGGCGTGGTCTACCACGGCGTATGACCCGAGGACCTCGATGTCAGCGACGTCGTAGACCTTGCCTTGCACGACCAGATCGGGGCCCTGCCACATGCCATGACGCCAGTCTTCCTCTAGGCCGTAGCCGGTGCCGACGGCCAAGTAGTTGGCCGCCAGCGGTTCACAGGTCAGCTCGATGCCGGCGTCGGGAAAAGTGATCTTCGAGCCGGACAGCAGCCGCATACCCTCCACGAAGCGGTGGTCATGCTCGCTGCGACCCAGTTGCTCGACGCGCCCGTCGAGCCACACCCGCTCGGCCTGCTCGAGGGTCCGAACGCCGTCCGCCCGCTCGGAGCAGATATAGAACAGACAGTGGTCGTCGAAGCGCATGGGGAAGTAGGTCCACATTCCGCCTCCCATGACGTTTGCGCCCTTGCGGATACCGTCGGGCTAGCGCTCGCCGACGGGTCGCACACCCCAGGAGCGGTCACGCGATCCCACGGTCGTGGCCGCACTGACGGCCAGGTCACGGCCCGCCACGTTCAGCGTCCCGGTCCACGATCCCATCTGGGCCAGGCGCTGAGTATCGAACATGACACGGCCGGCGTGGCGGATGAACTGGTTCGGCTCGGGGATGGCCGGGCCAAAGCCCTCCCAGAGCAGGTCCAAGCCAAGGCTGTGCTCGGTAGGCTCGACGACGAAGCGCAACCTTCGCAGTGGCTCGAGAACCTCGACGCGCAGCGGACCCACGCTAATGTCGGAGCGGTCGCCGAGCGGGCGGGAGGCCCGAACAAGATGCTGCTGAGGGCCGATCCTCACGGGCGCGAACGCATCCGTGACGCCCAAATTCGGGTACTGCCCGAGGCCCATCACGGCGATCCACTCGCCGGTCGTGTCGAAGGCGTTGAAGTAGTAGCGGTCGTAGAAGTTCCGATCGCTGGTGGCCGGGTGGGCGATCCACTCGGACGCCTGGTGAACGGGGAAGTCGTCCCACGCAGTTACGGTCATAGCCCGATTCTACGCAGTCGGTGCAGAGGCTTATCCGGGTCAGGCCATTTGGCCCCTGATATCTTGGGCGCCGCGTCAGGCACGCGGGCGACGACTCCTGCGGGATGTCGGACCCGAGCGCAGACGGCAGGGGGAGGCAGTATGGACGCACCGACATCCGTGGAACATGCGCCGAACGCGCCGAAGGTGCACAAGGACCGCAGCGGGTACGGCCCGGCTTTGCAGCGATGGTTCACCGGGTGCCATCCGGGGGCTGCCGACGTGAGCGTCAGTGGGGTCGACATCCCCTTGGCCACGGGTTTCTCCAACGAGACGGTCTTCTTCGACGTCGACTGGACCGAGGATGGCCGAGCCCGCCGTGAGCGATTCGTCGCCCGCGTGGAGCCACCCACGGGAGCCCTTTTCCCGATGCAAACTTCGGCTTGTTCGGTCTCGGTTTATGTCCAGTACCGGGCCATGGAGCTGGTCGCCAAGCACGGGGTGCCTATGTGTCCGCTGGTGGGCTTCGAGGCCGACCCGTCTGTGTTGGGCCAGCCCTTCTTCGTCATGGGCTTCGTTGACGGCGTGATCCCGGCTGACGTTCCTCGTTATTCCGAAAGCGGATTCCTCGTCACCGAGGCCACCCCCGAACAGCGCGGCCGGCTGGTTCGCAGTGGCCTACAGGCGTTGGCCAGGGTGCATGCCATCGACTGGCGGACCGCTGGTCTTGAGTGGCTGGACGGCAGTGCGATAGCGGCGCCTACGCAGGCCTACCAGCTTCAGCTTTACCGCCAGTTCGTGACGGATCAGCTCAAGGGACGCGAGCACCCGGTGCTGTTCGAGGCCCTCGACTGGCTCGAAGCCAACGATCCACTCGACGAGCGGGTCGGTCTTACGTGGGGCGACAGTCGACTCGGCAACATCATCTGGCGTGACTACGAGGCCGCAGTGATCTGCGATTGGGAGGCGTGCGCTCTCGGTCCGACGGAGGCCGATGTCGGCTGGTGGTTGATGTTCGACCGCATGTCCTTCGACGACATCGGCGCACCCCGGATGGAGGGCTTCCCAACCCGCGAGGAGATGATCGCCATCTACGAGGAGGAGGCCGGTCGGGAGGTACGCAGTCCCCACTACTGGGAGGTCTTTGGGGCCATGCGCTTCGATGCCATCATGATTGTGCTCGCGGATCGGATGGTCGACGCCGGTCTCGTGCCGGCAGCCGTCAACATGGCCGTAGTCAACGACGTCACGGAGGCACTGGCCCGCTTGCTCGAGGTCGACTACCCCACACCCGTTCCCAGCTGAGCTACCACGCCGGGAGACCCTCCCGACGACGACGAGGAGCGGCCCAGCCTCAATCAGGAGCCGTCGTCAGGTGGAATGGACGATGGGCCGAAGTACTGCTCGACCGCCGCGTGAAGGGTCCATAAACGCGCAGCGGCGCCATATCTGTTGAGATATGCAGCAGTGTGGGGGGATCCGGGTCAGGGGAGGTTCGCTGGTGCGTGCCATAGGAACCGTCTGATAATGCTTGAGAGCGGAAAAGCCGACGGAGTGGGAGCGGTCGGCATCGAAAATTCGTAAGTATTCAGACCCCCTCCTTACCTGGTGTTTCGCCGGCTGAACGCCTCGCCTGAGAGGGTCCTGCAAAGAGATTTGCAAAATCGCGCGCTACCAGCGCGTTTGCGATCGCGCGGTACTCGCGATTTGTCGACAAACTTGCTGGACTTGTACGCGTGGCGAACGAGTGGCAGGAGATCGCAGCACAGCGGGCCGAAGAGATCGTTGATCTGCGTGCCGAGAATGAGAGGCTGCGAACCGACAATGCCGAACTGGGCAAAGCGATGGCTGCCTTGCAAGCAAGGATCGCCGACTTGGAGGCTCGGCTGAACCGCAACCCGCGCAATTCCTCCATGCCGCCATCGGCTGAAGGGTTCACCAAGCCTCCGGCTGCCAACCGGGCCGCCCGCCGCAAGGCAAAGCGCCGTCCCGGAGGCCAGCCCGGATCCGAGGGGCATCACCTTGCCCAAGTCCCAAACCCCAATGAGGTCTTCGTCCACCGGCCCGACGTGTGCGCCGGTTGCGGGGCTGGCCTCGAAGGAGCCGAGGTCGTCGGCACCGAAGTCCGCCAGGTCTTCGACTTGCCCAAGATTGGCGCCCATGTCACCGAGCACCAGATGGTGAGAGTCGCGTGCCGCTGTGGGTGTACGACGAAGGGACCCACCCCGGACGAGGCAACAGCACCGGCGTGCTACGGGCCGGGTATCCGAGCACTGGCGGTGTACCTCTCGGTCTACCAGCACGTCCCTTACGACCGCCTCGGGCAAATCTTCTCCGACGTGCTCGGGATCCCCGTCTCGGTGGGCGCCATCGCGCAAATGGTGGCCGAGGCTGGCGGGGCCTTGGGCCTGTTCGTCTCCGTCGTGACCGATCTGTTGCGCGACGCGCCAAGCGTTCACTTCGACGAGACAGGGGCCCGGGTTGAGGGGTCTTTGCACTGGATCCATTCGGCTTCGACCGCCCTGCACACCCTCCTCATCTGCCACAAGCGCCGGGGAACCCCAGCCATGGACGACATGGGGGTGATCGCGAAAATGACCGGGGTGGCGATCCACGACGGCTGGAAGCCCTACCGCTCCTACGACGTCCTCCACGGCTTGTGCAATTCTCATCACGCCCGCGAGCTGCAAGGAGTTGTAGATCACTTCGGCCAGGAATGGGCCGACAAGATGATCACCCTCCTCCTCGACGCTAAAGAAGAGGTGGAAGCCGCCATCGCCGCCGGGCGCAAGAAGCTTCCCGCCAAGACGCTGCACTCCATCCGGGTGCGCCACGGAAAGCTTGTCGCCGAAGGTTGGAAAGCGAATGAGGAAGTAACCGTCGGCACGGAGGGCAAATGGTATGAAAACACCGCCACGAACCTTCTCAACCGCCTCGACATCTACCGTGACGACGTGCTGCGGTTCACCACGGACTTCAACGTCAGCTTCGACAACAACCAGGCGGAGCGCGATATCCGCATGGTGAAACTCCAGCAGAAGATCTCCGGTTCTTGGCGCACCAAGGTCGGGGCTGATCACTTCTGCGCTATCCGCAGCTACGTCTCCACGATGAAGAAGCACTTCTGCGCTATCCGCAGCTACGTCTCCACGATGAAGAAGCACGATTACAACGTCCTCGATGGCCTACGGGAGTTGTTCCAGGGAAGGGTCTGGCTGCCCGGGGGCACCTGAACAGTTACTAGCTTTCAACCCCTGGGGATCACCTCCTTCGTTGTCGGACGGTCAGTTTGCCAACATGGCGCGGCCAAGTCGAAGGCGCGCATCGATACTTCACCCTGTCGGGACATGGCGATCATCAAGAGGATGTGGGGCGTTGGGATATGCCCGACGTGTGAGACGGTGTCGAGCGTCGACAGGATCGAGGACCTGGAGGAGCGGGGGAGGATCAAGGTGACCCGTGCCGCCTGACCCGTCAACCGTCGCCGAGGCCGCTCGGGCCCTTCGTCGCCTTCTCACGGCGATCGAGGATGGTGAGATCGACGCCGACGACCCGAAGGCGCGGGCGTTCCAGCGACGTCTGGAGGGAGCGGTGGCGGCGTGGACGCGTAACTCCAGGCCGGCGATCTCGAGGGTTCGGACATGTCACCCAAGATGTGGACGATCACTGAAACCCGCGATCGGCGATCAACGAAAGTCGCGTTCTGAACTGAGCCTGTAGCGCTCCTCCAGCGGGTATCCACCACCGTCGGTGGCGGCTCCTCCAGCCTCTCGGGCATCCACGCACCGAGAGCCGGAGGAAGCCACCGACATGTTGACCCAGGAGGAGTACATGGATGTACTTGGCAGGAGACGCCAAGGCTGGACCATCAACGAGATCGCTGATGATCTCGGTTATCACCCCGCCACCGTTTCGAAATGGCTCAAGGCCGGTGGGCCACCGGCCGCCCGGGCGCTGCCGGCGTCGGAACGGGTGGTCGATGGGCGCTGGGGGAAGCGGATCGCCGAGCTGATCGAGCCGCCGTCGCGGTTGCTGTCGACCAGCGTGTTCGAGATCATCGCGGCCGAAGGGTTCACCGGTTCGTATCCCTCGGTGGTCCGGGCCGTGCGGGACCTGCGGGGTCCGCGTTTTCGCCCGGCCCCCCAGGTGTCGGTCCCCATCGAGACGACCCCCGGGGAGGAGCGCTTATGCGGAATTCCACATAATGCCTCCTATGGGGCGACCGTGACTATGCGGCGCGGTTCGGACTTGGTCTGCATCCGTGCTGGTCGGAGGGGTGAGGGGGCTGATCCACGCCGCATAATTCCTCGACCTACGTCGGCGCACAAGCT
>JBEKWB010000132.1:0-10139 GCA_049513455.1 Acidimicrobiales bacterium | reverse complement strand
CCTCTCCCCGAACATACGCGCCCATCTCCCGAACTCCCATTACCTCCACATCTCGCGGGACGTCATCCCGGCGTTGGAGAAACACGGTGTGAGCCAGGACCAGATCGACCAGATGCTGATCACCAACCCGCGTCGGATCTTCGACCACCCCGGGGGAGCGTACTGACGCCTATTCAGGGATGACGTTGTACGTGTCGGGATCCGGGCCCGTCCGTTCACGCCGGTCCAGGGCCGAAATCCGGTTCATGTCCTCCGGCGACAACGCGAAATCGAAGATTTCGAAGTTCTCCTCCATGCGCCGCGGCGAGCTGGACTTCGGAAAGACGATGCTGCCGCGCTGGACGTGCCACCGCAGCACCACCTGGGCCGGTGTGCGGGCATTGTCACGGGCGACCTCTTCGATGACGGGGTCGCGCAGGACGCCACCGCGGGCAAGCGGGGACCAGGCCTCGGTGGCAATTTCGTGGCGCGCGTCGAAGTCCAGCAAATCCTCCTGGGTCAGGTACGGATGGGCTTCGATCTGGTTCACGGCCGGCACCACTTCGGTTTCGGCCAACAGCCGCTCGAGGTGCGGGATCTGAAAGTTGGAGACTCCGACGGCGCGCGCCCGCCCTTCCGCGTAGATCCGCTCGAAGGCCCTCCACGTCTCCACGAAGTCGCGCACCTCGGGGAGGGGCCAGTGGATGAGGAACATATCGATGCGGTCCGTTCCCAAGGCGGTCAGCGTCTGCTCGAATCCGTACAGCGCAGCGTCGAAGCCGATCTTGTTGTTCCTGAGCTTGCTGGTGACGAAGACGTCGGCGGGGTCCAGACCCGACTGGGCGATGGCGCGTCCCACCTCTTTTTCGTTCCCGTACGCCTGCGCGGTGTCGATGTGGCGATAGCCGATCCGCAGCGCCGCCCCCACCGCCTCGATCGTCTCCTCCGGCTTCAGCAGCAACACCCCCAGGCCGAGCTGCGGGATCCCCACCCCGTTGTTCAGTCGGATGTCCGGCACCGCTGCGCTCACGTGGCCTCCCTCACGCTCTTGTGACGGTGGACGACCGGTCGGTCGCCCAGGCCAGGTCGGGATGGCGATCCGCCCACGGCTCCGCCTCCTCCAGCTGGGACGCCAGGCGGAAGAGCACGTCCTCCCGACCGTAGCCCGCCACGAATTGCACGCCGATGGGCAGCCCCGTCGGCCCCCACGACAGCGGGAGCGAGATCGCCGGCTGGCCCGACACGTCGAAGGGAATGGCGAAGCTGGTCATGGCGGAGAGGCCGGCGGCCATGTCGGCGAGCGGGTTGTCGCCCGACAGCGTCCCCAATTCCGGAGGCAGGATCGCCATCGTCGGGGAGAGCACCACGTCGAAGGCGGACGTGGCGGCGGCGACGTTGCGACTCCACCGGGCCAGACGGTCGACCGCATCGACGAGTTGGATCGCGGTGACCGACTGCCCGAACTCCACCATGAGAGCGGGCATCGGCTCCATCTCCTCGACGGCGGCGCCCAGGCGCTCCTCCCACCGGCGTACGTCGCGCGCGATGCCGGCCGCGATGATCGTGCGCATGGCCTCGGAGCCCTCACTGTCGGACAGGGTGGGCCCGTGCAGCTGGTCGACGTGGTGGCCGCCCGCCTCCAGTCGTCGGGCCGCTGCTGTCGCCGCGGCCGCACAGAGTGGGTCCACCGGGCCGCCCGAGGGTGTCTCGACGACCAGACCGATCCGTAGCCGCCCGGGATCGCGACCGATCTCTTCGACCCAGGGGCGAGCAGGGGGCGGAGCGGTGTGCAGATCGCCCGGCACCACACCGGCAGTGGCGTCGAGCACCGCGGCGGAGTCGCGCACGGTTCGGGTCACGACGTGCTCATGGGTGAGCGGCCCCCAGTACTCGCCGAACTCCGGGGCGAGACTCGTACGATCGCGGCTCGGCTTGAGGCCGACCAGACCGCAACAGGAGGCCGGAATCCGGATGGAGCCCCCCATGTCGTTTCCGTGCGCCACGGGGACCATGCCCGACGCCACGGCGGCGGCGGATCCACCACTGGACCCTCCCGCGGAGTGGGACGGCGACCAGGGATTGCGCGTCGGACCGAACGCCAACGGCTCGGTGGTCGGCGACATGGTGAGCTCGGGCACGTTGGTCCGGCCCAGCAGTACCAGGCCCGCCGCCTTGTAGCGGCGGGTCAGCTCGGAGTCGGCGGGAGACGTCCAGGGGTGATCCCGCAGAAAGTGCATCCCGTGCTGGTACCGGTCGCCCGCGGAATGCTGCACGGCGTCCTTGAGAAGGAAGGGCACGCCGGCGAACGCCGCACCGTCAGACGCCACGGCAGCTTCTTGGCGGGCCTGTTCGAACCGCCGGAACACCAGCGCATTGACGGACGGGTCGAGCCGTTCGATCCTTTCGATGGCCAGTTCGGTCAATTCGGCGGCCGAAACCTCACCGGAGCGCACCAGCTCCGCCTGACCTACGGCGTCGACCCAGTGCAATTCGTCCCTGGCCACCATGCCCCTCCTCCAGTAGTGCCGATCCTGGCCCACCGTAGTGGAATGGTCCCCGACGCCGATGTTGTATCAGCCCCGACGACGCCCCGAGCTCACACCCAAACGGTCCGCCGTGGTCTCCATGTCGGCCAGGAACAGGTCGCGCCGGGCCGGATCGGGTCCGCCCGCCATGTCCATGAAGTCGCGCAACAGCACGAGGCGGTGTACACCAAGATCCTCGAAGCGCGTGACGGTATCCTGGTCGATTGCCTCTGGCGGTGGCGTAATGGTGACTCGGAGTTCGCCGAGAACCGCGGGGCGCTCCACCTCGTCGGCGAGGCGGGCCAGCTCGTCCAGCGAGCGCTTGGTGGAGTCGAGGTCCTGGAAGAATCCGTACCATCCGTCGGCCCGGGAAATGGCACGGCGGAGCGCGGCGGTCGACATGCCGCTGGCGTAGAGGGCAAGACGAGGGGTCACCGGCTGCGGCCGGCTCTGCACGCCCGAGAACGCGGCGAACTCGCCTGAGAACCGCGGCTCGTCGTCGTCCCAGAGGCTCCGCATGGCGTCGATATAGTCGTCGGCCCGCCGCCCGCGAGTGCCGAACGGCACACCGATGGCCTCGTACTCACCCGGGACATAGCCCACGCCGACACCGACGAGGAGCCTGCCCTTGGCCAGCACGTCGACCGTGGCGAGCTGCTTCGCCAGAACCACCGGATTGCGCAACGGGAGGATCAAAATGCCTGTGCCGAGCTTCACCCTCGTCGTCCGCGCCGCCGCGTACGCCAGCACGGCCACCGGGTCGAGAAGCTCGCTGTGGGGCGGAAGCGGGGATGGCGCAGCCTGGGGGTCGATCAGTACGGGATGCTCCCCCACCCAGACCGACTCGTACCCGAGCTCCTCGGCCGCACGTGCGACCTCGGCGACTCCCTCGGCGTCGGCGAGGGCGCCCGAGCCGACCCCGAACCATCCGATATCGATCATCGCCCCCCTCCCCTCACCAAGGCATCGCAATGCCACCGTTCGGGTGGAGTGTCTGGCCCGTCATGAAACGGGCGGCGTCGGAGGCCAGGTAGAGGGCGGCATAGGCCATGTCGTCCGGTTCGCCCATGATCCCCATCGGCACCATTTTGCGCATGCGGTCGAGGTACTGGCTGTGCCGCTCCTCGTCCACCTTTCCCTCGGCATCGGTGTAGTTGTAGTTGACGATGCGAGTGTCGACCGGTCCGGGGGCGATGGCATTGACACGAACCCCGTGGGGCGCCATCTCGACGGCCAGGGTCTTGGTGAGTTGGCTCACGGCTGCCTTCGCCATGGCGTAACACAGGATGGTCGGTGCCGGGGTATCGACGGCGCCGGACGACATGTTGATGATGCTCCCCCGACCCCGCTCCACCATGGACCGGGCGGCGGCCTGGCAGCCGAACAGCACGCCCTTGAGGTTCACGGCAAAGATGCGATCCAGCTCGGCCTCTGTGACGTCCACGACGAGGAAATGGTTGATGATGCCGGCGTTGTTGCACATGACGTCCAGCTCCCCCACGGAGGCCACGAGCTCCTCGACCTGGTCCCGCTTCGAGACATCGACGGTGGCGGGCCGGGCCGTACCCCCCGCGCGCCGGATCGCCTCGACAGTCTCCTCGGCCAGCTCGGGGACGATGTCCGCGCACACCACCGAGGCGCCGGCTCCGGCCATGCGTACGGCGATGGCCTGCCCGATCCCGCTGCCGCCCCCTGTCACGATGGCCGTACGTCCGTCCAAGCGGAATGGTTCCGTACTCATGTCAGCTCTCGTCCTTTCGCGGTCCTGTCGCCCCACCGATTCCGATCACCCGGAATGAGTGTGCAACGTAGCAATGCGGAGGTCGACCCGCCCCCGGGAAATCGGAGCCACGAGGAAACACCCGCCGGACGGGCTCCCGCGCTGCCAGTTGACCTGCCCGCGTGCTATAACTAGTATCACAGTTAGAGATTCCGTCGGGGACGCGGGGCCGGGGAAGCTCCGCTGATCGTGAGAGGAACGCCGGAGTGACGATCGCCGAATCGCTCATCGCCCAGTTCGACCGGATGGTCCAGCGTGACGGGGGGTCCCTCGAGTTGCTGGGAACCGAGGGGAATGTGATCAATGTCGGGTACAAGCTCGGTGCCGATCCCGCGTGTGCCGACGGGGTGTGCGTGCTGCCCGACGCGGAGTTGCAAGCCCTCATGAGCGAGACACTCCAGCGCCGTGACCCATCACTGCGGGTCGTGGTCTCGCTCATCTAGGCCGATCGGCTCGCACGGACTTGTGTAACGGAGGAGAGACAGAATGAGTATTGACGTCACAGACAGGCAGTCCGGATCGGCGGCGCAGCACTCGTCGCCGAGTCGCCTCACCATTGACAATCCGATTGCCGAGCCGCAGGCACATCAGGAGAACGCAGATCGTCACGCCCCGGCCCCACGACTGGACGGACTGGACGGCAAGACGGTGGCGCTGTACTGGAACGGCAAGCAGAACGGCCTGGATGCCCTGGCCAGAACCAAGGAGAACCTGGGCAAGCTCTTCCACGACATCCGGTTCATCGACGTCGTCGGCGAGTTGGGTGGGACGAACCGCTACCTCTCCGCGGGTCAACTCGAAATGCTCACCCGCGAAGCAGATGCCGCCGTGTGCAGCACGGCGGATTGCGGGAGTTGCTGCTCATGGCTGATGCGCGACCTCTGCGAGCTCGAACGCCGAGGCGTCCCGGCGGTCGGCTACACCGCCGCGATCTTCTACGAGGACGCCCACTTCAGCACGGAGACCTTCGGTGTCCCCGAGGCATGCCCGGTCATTGTGCCCGAATGCTTCTCCAACAAGACCACCGACGAGATCAACCAGATGGTCGACGATGCGATGCCCTCCGTCGTCGAATGCCTGACCGTCGACCGGACGCCACTCGACGACCTGCCCCAGTTCGATCGGATGACGCTCACGTCGGCACCCGAACTGGTGTTCGACGGCGGGGATCTGATGGAGGCGTTCGAGGCGATGCAGGCCGAGTTCATACGCAACGGCTGGAGCGACGGGTTGCCGCTGATGGCTCCGACGAGGAGCAAGGTCGACGCCATGGTCGACGCCTCCGGCCTGAGCGGCGACCACGTGGTCGGGCTCTTCGCTCCCGGCTTCGGGATCGGCACCGTACGAAAAATCGCCGCCAACGCCGTCATGGCGGGGTGCAAACCCGAAACTATGCCCGTGATCATGGCCATGATGGAGTGCATTCTCGAACCATCCATCGGGCTGCGCACCTGGGCGATGTCCACAGGACCTCAAGCGCCGATGGTGCTGGTATCGGGTCCGATCGCCGACGAAATCGGTATGAACCACGGCGTCTGCGCTCTCGGGCCCGGTTCCATCTCACATGTGAACGTATCGATCGGACGGGCGCTACGGTTGATCATGATGAACGTCGGCCTGTCGTATCCCGGCATCACCGACATGGACACCATCGGAACGCCGAGCAAGTTCTCCTTCTGCGTCGCCGAGAACGAGGAGAAAACCCCATGGGACCCCTGGAGGGTGCAGCAGGGGTTCGGGCGCGAAGAGTCGACGGTGACCGTCAACGTGCCGTACGGCATGACGGAGTTCTTCGATTTTCAGAATTCGGACCCTGAGCTCCTCATCGAGACGTGGGCCACCCTCACCACCCAGGCGTGCGGGACGCCGGCGGCGGGCGCGTGGCTCATCAAGGTCAACGCGCCGTTGGAGCAGGGGTATCCGTTCCACGGCAAATTCTCGAACATGCTGTTGATGGCACCCGACCATGCCTCGGTCTTCGGCAATGCCGGGTGGACCCCGGCCGACATTCAGAACGCTATCCATCGCCAGACCACCATCTCGTTCCGCAAATTGATGCTGAACCAGTCCTACGATGCGTTCCGGGCGTCGCACCCCGAGCTGCTGTGGCTGCTCGACGCGCCCGAGACGCTGGTCTCGGTCAACCCCTCGCCCGACTCCTTCGAGTTCTTCGTGGTGGGCGCCTCGGCGGGACGCAGCCAGTTCTGTTTCGGCGGCACGAACTCGGTGACAAAGGCGATACGCCGCCCCTGATGTCCCGAGTGGCGCCGCGGCGCCAAGGTGCGCCCGGGAGGAGGGGGGTGGTCATGCCGAAGATGAAGGCTGCCATGCGCCTCGCCCAGGAGATCGTGGCGACAATTTACGAGAGCAAAATGCAGCCAGGTGACCGCTACCTGTCCGAGGCGGATGCGCTGCAACATCATCGGGTGGCCCGAGGCACCTACCGGGAGGCCCTGCGCTTCTTGGAGATTCAGGGGGTGGTCAACATCCGGCCCGGGCCCGGGGGGGGTCCCGAAATCCGCCGGCCCGGATGGCCCCAGCTGGCTTCGACCATTGCCCTGCTCCTGCAGTTCGCCGACGCGCCCATGCGTGAGGTGCTCGAAGCCCGGACGGCCATTGAGCCGGGCGTGGCCCGAATGGCCGCCATGTACGCGACGACCGAGGACATCGAGGTGATGGCCGAGGACCTGGACGAGATCGAGGCCCAGATCGGCAACTTCAAGAGGTTCTCGCCGGCCTACCTGCAGTTCTGGAATCACCTGGCCGAGAGCACCCACAATGCCTTCCTCATGTTCGTGTCGCCGGCGCTGCGGGCGATCGTGAACAGCGCGGGCTTCGTCCCGAACGAGCCGTACCGGGTCGAGACACTCGGCCGACTCCGCGGTATTCACGCCGCTGTGGAGAAGCACGACGTCGAAGCGGCCGCGGCAGCGATGATCGAGCTCGAGCACGAGTTCTTCAATCGATTGAGCACCGGGTACCCCCGACAGATGGAGAGGGTTGTCGCGTGGTCGGACCTCGACCTCGACGCGGACCTCGATATCGACCTGGACCTGTGATTCGGATCAACAACAGAGAGGACGGCATGGCGAGTCTGGACGGGAAGGTCGTGATCATCTCCGGCGCCGCGCAAGGCATGGGAGAGCGTCATGCGCAGTGGTGTACGGAACAGGGCGCGGCGGTCGTCCTGACCGACATTCAGGTCGAAAAGGGCAGGCAGGTGGCGGACGGGCTCGGTGAGGGGGCCGTCTTCGTCGAGCACGACGTCACCTCCGGGGACGGCTGGGATCGGGTCGTCGCCACGGCGCTGCGCGCCTTCGGGCGCGTGGACGGGCTGGTGAACAACGCCGCGATCGATCCCACGGCGGTCCCGATCGAGGACGAGACCTTCGAACGCCTCGAACGCACGCACCGGATCAACGTGTTCGGGACGTGGTGGGGCATGAAGTCCGTGATCCCACCGATGCGGGAAGCGGGCGGAGGCTCCATCGTCAACATCTCGTCCACCGCCGGCCTGCGGGGATTCCCGGGATACACCTCGTACGGGTCATCGAAGTGGGCGGTGCGGGGCATGACGAAAAGCTCGGCGCGCGACCTCGGACGGTACGGAATTCGGGTGAACTCGGTACACCCCGG
This sequence comes from Acidimicrobiales bacterium, assembly GCA_049513455.1. Classification (GTDB taxonomy): domain Bacteria; phylum Actinomycetota; class Acidimicrobiia; order Acidimicrobiales; family RAAP-2; genus Bog-473. Next base: position 2,219 of record JBEKWB010000132.1, on the reverse strand, counting down.
TGGAATTGCGGAAACGGGAATGTACCCCGTCCCGGCCAGCCCGGAAGAAGCGGCGCTCCGCCTGGCCCGGGTACCCCTCGGTCGAGTGGGCCGCCGGGACGACGTCTCGGCCCTGGTCGCTTTCCTGCTGTCCGATCAGGCGTCGTTCATCACCGGTACCGAGCACGTGGTGGACGGCGGCTCGGTCATCGCCTGATCAGCGCCAGTTGGCGCGGATGACGCCGTCAGCGGAGCGAGCGGATGGCGAACTGCACCGCATGCTCGACCTCGTCGGCCTCCGGTGCCGACCGTCTGCTCAGGTGCTCGTGCAGCGTTCCGAAGGTCAGGTGGTAGACGGCCTCCGCGTCGCGCCAGGTCTCCACTGCGGACGCGCGGCGGACGCGGCCGATGGCCTCGGCCAGTATTTCGATCAGCCGGTCACGCGACGTGCGCATCTCGCTGGGAAACGCCTCGGCCAGCCGGTCGGGGCTGACGACGAACGGGCGGGTACGCGATGCCGCCACCGGGTCTTTGGCCTGGGCCAGCACCCCCTCGATCCACGCCCGGACCTGGCCCTCGGGATTCGGGGCCAGTGACATCCGGTGCTTCAGATAGTCGACGATCTGACGCCGCCCGTCATCCAGCACGACGACGAGCAGTTCGTCCTTGGACTGGAAGTACCGGTAGAACGTCTGGGTCGACAGCTTCGTCAGCTTGAGGATCTCCCGCAGGGAGGGATCGAAGCTGCCGGTCTTCTCGATGACCTGGTAGGTCGCCTCGATGATCCGCTCGATCTCGTGCTCGTACGCGACTTTCCGATTGCCGGTCGATCGCTCGATGGCCCGGCGGGCCAGGTCCTCGGTGAGGTTCGGGGTCGTCGTCATCTACCGACGTTCGGCTATGGCCAGGTCGTTGCGCAGGACCGCCTCTTTGAGCAGGCGACGTTGGATCTGCTGCGTCGTGACGGTGCGGGGGATGGCCTCTGCGACCACCAGGCGACGCGGCTGCTTGAAGGACGCGATCCGCCCGGCGCAATGGGCCCGCAGCTCCGCCAGCGTCGGGACAGGCGCTCCGGGCCGCGGCACGATCACCGCAGAGACCTCCTCACCCCACTGCACGTCGGGCAGGCCCACGACCGCCACGTCCATGAGCGCGGGATGGTCGGCCAACGCCGCCTCGACCTCGCCGGGCGCCACCGACTCCCCGCCGCTGCGGATCAGATCGCCCGCCCTCCCGACAATGGTGAGATAGCCGCTTCCATCCGTTTCGGCCAGATCGCCGGTCCGGTACCAGCCGTCGACCACGGCGGCGGCCGTGGCCTCGGGATCTCCGAAGTACCCGTCGAAGAGCAGAGGTCCCCGGACGCACAGCTCTCCGTCGTCGTCGATCCGCACCTCGCTCGACGGCGACGGGACGCCACAGCTGCCCGGCTTTCCCCGAATGTCGGCATGCTCGAGCGACGCCACGTTCCCCGCCTCGGTCGACCCGTAGAACACCCGCACCTCGGCCTCTGGGAAGAGGGTCTCGATCGACTCGAGGAGCTCCAAGGGGGTGGCCGACGTCCCGGTGTCGGCGAAGCGGATGGAAGAGAGATCGTGGCGGCCGCCTTCGGCCGCGTAGTCGAGGATCCGGCGCCACACCGCCGGCACCCCGTTGATCCTCGTTGCCCGGTGCCGCTCCACGGCATCGCAGATGGAGGCCGCGTCGGCCGAGGCCAGAAAGACCACCCGGTCCCGGGCTTGCCACTGCTGCAACGCGATCGTCCACGCCCCCATGTGGAAAAGCGGATAGGGGCACACCATGGGGCCGCGGGGCTCCAGCTGTGAACCGGGATGGCTGCGCAGGAAGTTGACCCGATGGGAGATCACGACCCCCTTGGGGTTCCCGGTGCTCCCGCTGGTGAAGAACAGGACGTGGGGGTCCCCCTCGCGGAGTGCGGGTGCACGCAGATCCTCCTCCGACTCGGTGGCGGCGAGGTCGAACAGGTGGGTCCCGGCACCGCCCACCGCGGCGCGCCCCGCGGCGATCGGCTCAATGTCGGCATAGGGGATCTTGAGCTGCGTCGCCAGTTGGGAGCCGGCGGGGGCTCGTTCGGCGTCGGCCAACAGCAAGGCCGGGCGGGCCAATCGGGCCGTCCCCTCGATCTCTGCCAGGCCCAACAGCGCATTGAGCGGCGCGAACACGGCGCCCAGCTTGGCCAGGGCGGCAAACACCAGGACCACGTTGAGATTGGTCCCGCT
>JBEKWB010000131.1:0-10156 GCA_049513455.1 Acidimicrobiales bacterium | reverse complement strand
TACCGTTGGGGTTGCCGCTGGGTTGTAACGTCCGTCGGCGACTGAGCCCCCGTAGCTCAGGGGATAGAGCATCGGTTTCCTAAACCGTGTGCGCAAGTTCGAATCTTGCCGGGGGCGCCACCAAAGGTCCAGTTCAGAGCATCATTTCTCGTTTCGACGAAATGGAATATTGGCGCTGTCCCTACAGGATCCCTGTATCCCTCTCCGTGGCGGGCACGATGCGGGAGAAGGCACCGGGACGTTGGGAGCTTCGTGTGTTCCTCGGGAAGGACCCGATTACCGGAAAGCCGAAGCAGATCAGCCGGGTGTACACCGCGCCGCGACGAGAGCCGGGGGCCGGCCGGTCGCGAAGCCGCCAAGCAACTCGCTGCGCTCGTGGCAGAAGTGGAGCGGGGCGGGCACGGTGGGAGCGCGGCGACATTCGGCGTGCTGCTCGAGGCCCGGCAACGACCGCCCTCTGGTTCAACTCAACAGTCGCCTCCAGCCCCGGAATGGATATTTCTTCATCGGCCGGCCGAATCCGCAACAGTTCAGCCAGGCGTTGCTCCTCGACAGTTGGTGTCCGATCACGGGGATAGGGAAATCTGCCGAGTGTCACGCGGACGTCGGCCCCGTAGCGCTCGTGCAGTTGTGCGGCGAGCGGTTCTGCGTTGGCGCGCAGTCCCACATTCACTGCACCTTCTTGAATGCTCAATCCTCTGAAGACACCGACATCTGCGGTCGCCACTTCGTGAACCTCGTCGCGGATCTCTTCGAGGTGGGTGCGGGGCGGAGAGGGCATCGGCGTCAATTATGCCCAACGTGGGACTGTCCACGGACCGGCGTAACTCGGGCACCCTGAAAAGGGAAAATGTCTCCTTAGGCGATGATCTCCAGGTCCTGAGGGAAGTGGTGGAACGGTGAGCCCGGCCTGTAGTCCTCGGGGACATCGTCAATGCTTCCGTAGGTGGCGACGTCAAAGACGTTGGACGAAAGGAGGCTCTCTTCGACGACTACCCCGCACAGACCCATCTCGGTGGCCGTGTCGAAGGAGTTAGCCAGCAATACGACCTCGTCGCGCAGTTCCTCGTAGCGCTCGCGCGTGATCCGGCCGAGAAGCGTGTATTCGCAACCGCTAGGCGAGTCGCCGACACGGCGACCGATCATGGCGTGGTGCGCCCCGTCGTCGATGCAGTAGAGGGTGTAGTCGTCGGCTTCGAGGCACTCGCGGATTCGCTCATGCCGCTCATGGGCTGGCAGGAGGTGCCATTGGATATGTCGGCGGTCCTTCATGGCCCACAGTGGGCCCGGCGGGATGGTGTGCTCGGGCTCGTCCTCTTCGAGCCGCGTCGATACGTCGGCGCCAACCAGGGGTTCTGGGGGGATTGCGAGGCCGGACTCGGTGATGATGTCGCCCGGCTCAGGATGGGCGGAGGAGGCTGGGACGGCCTCTCCGTATTCGTGGTCCTGCTCATTCATCTCTCTACCACCGTGGTCCGTCATCGATGCCCTTCCTCGTCCGCCCTTCGGCGCTCGGCTCGGTTCAGGACCCTACCGGGCGCCGGAGGGTCCGGGAAGCCGGGACCCGGGGTAGACCGAGGAACCCAAGAAGAGGGGTTGCTCCGTTCTATGTTGACGAACATCGTTCCCCGATAGCGTGTTCACATTGTGCGTGTAATTGCCGCAGGTCTGGCGACGTTGCTTGTCGTCGCATTTGGATTCGAGCCACTTTTGGTCGGTCGTTTTTCGGGCCAACTTGGCGGATCGACAGTGTCGGAGAGCGTGTGGAGACGACGGCACTACGCGGTCTGTATCGTCGTTCCCTGGCTCAACGTAGGAATGGTGGCGATTATCGGCTTGCTTGCCAACCGAAGTCTCGCTTCGATCGGGTTGACACTTAACCACCTCATGCCGAATGCGACCCTGCTGACCGCGACTTTCATAATTGCCGGGGCCGTAGTTGTTCTCCTGATGACCGCGGCTATTCATGTTGCTGGGCCGAAGGTAATAGAACAGATGCGCCACAAGATGCCGCGCTTCATACAGACGCTGCCGCACACGACCCGTGAACGTGCCATCTTCCTTCTGGTCGCCCTGACAGCGGGGATCAGCGAGGAGATCCTCTTCCGAGGGTTCGGTATCGCGTACATCAGATGGCTTTGGCCCAGTGCAGATCGAATCTCAATAATCGTGATCATTGGAATCGTCTTTGGTCTGGCGCACTACGGACAGGGACGGCCCACGATGGCGTTTGCGGGCATTGCGGGTGGAGCTTTCGGATGGGTCACCCTTGCAACCGGCACGCTCGTGCCAGCCATCGTTGTTCACTCTCTTCTAGACATTCGGGCATCCTTCTTTCCCGCCGAACTCACTGAGCGGCTCCGCTCCAAGAAGTCCAATGAGGTGGAGACCACGCTGCGGCTGAATACGTCAAAGCCGGGCGCCGAGCATGGGGGCCGAACGTCTACGCCTCCGGGGACATCTATCGCTGGCGTCGTCCGACATGTGCGGATGCCAGCAAGGACCTTTTCGCGGCCCATCCGGAGAACCGCAACGAACCTGAAGTAAGCGCAGCGAGGAACTGTTCTGCCCTCCGTTCTCGTTCAGTGGTTAGCGATCGAGAAGATGAAATCCTCAGCGAAAAGTGATCTGACCGTTGCTGGTGCCGAGCTGGCAGCGCTCGCGTTTCGGGCAGGGTTGATCGACGAGTGCCATCTCCTTCTCAATCCGATTGTGGTGGGTGGTGGAAAGCGGGCTCTGCCGAGCAAGGATCGCACGCGGCTTGAGCTTCTCGATGAGGGGCGATTTGGCAACGGCGTTGTCCACCTTCACTACCGCGTGACCAATTGAAGACTGGCCACGCCGCAGCACAGGCGAGTAGTTGGCTTGCCTGACCAGGGATGAATGAAGGCCGATGGCCAGCCTTTGAGGTAGCCGACAGGGGTCTTAGCCGGCGCACAGTTCATGCTGCCCCCCTCTGCCCTCGATCGATCAACGCGTGGGCTCCGACCCCGGCGGGCGTTCTTTCCAGCCAGCCCACTCGGTCCGTTCAGTTGAACAAGCGCCGAAGCGCTGCCCCCAGTTCGGGCTCGGGGTCATCCTGCGAGGGGCCACGAAGAATGGTCGGACCGTCGGCGGTCATGCTCAGCACGGTCCCTGAGAGCGTCCGACCTTCGGGGCTGGCTAGGAACACGGCCAATGGAGCCACCTCCTCGGGCTCGAGAATGGCGCCCCTAAATTCGGCGAGCTGAGCGTCGGTCAGACCCATGGCACCGAGGCTGTCCACGTACTCCATCATCGGTTCGGTGCGGGTCGCCGGCGGGGCGATGGCGTTGACGCTGATCCCGAGAGGCGACAACTCAGCTGCCAAGACGAGCATGAGCGCGTAGGTGCCGCCTTTGGAGACACAGTAGGGGGCGAGGGTGGCCAGTCCCATGTAGAAGGCGTCAGAGGTGACATTGATGATGGCCCCGCCTCGCCCTTGGTCCCGCATCGCCTTGGCTGCTTCGACCGAACACAAGATCGAACCGAATACATGGGTGCGGATCGTGAACTCCCAATCGTCGTCGTTAAGGTCGAGCAACGGCCCTCGTCGGTCCGCTCCGGCGTTGGTGATCATGACGTCGATCCCGCCGAAGCGTTCGACGGCGGTGGCGACGAGGTCCCGTGCAGCCGCCCTCGTGCCGACCGCCTCGACGCAGACGGTCGCCCTCCCCCCGGTCGCCGTGATCTCGTTCGCCACCGCCTCGGCCGGCTCGCGGTCTCGATCGTTCACCACCACCTTGGCCCCTTCGGCGGCCATGGCCAGTGCGTAGGCCCGTCCAAGACCCCGGCCTGATCCGGTAACGACCACAATTTGCCCCTCAAGGATTCCGGCCATGTCACTGCCTCCGATTTGACCCTCGCCCGCGTCGAGACTAATCATCCGGTCTCGCGGATGTCGGGCAAATCTAACGTCGAGGTTGCCTCTTGTCTCCCGCCGGGGGTAGCGGTCGCCCATCAGGGTTCAGACCACCAGTCGAAGGTCCGCTGGCCGTCTCGCTTGCTCCCGGCTGGCTGGCTCTTCCGCTCTGCCGTCCTCCGCCCGCGCCCTCTCGTATTCGCGTGTGCGCGTTCCTTGGCTGGCGCATCGCGCTTCGCTTTCTATCCCCACCCGTCAGGCGAGGGAGGGGAGGGGCCACGACCGCCCCGCGAGCCAAAAGCGCCGCGGCGGACGAGCACTGGGACGTACTCCAAGTCGTCCCAGTGAAATCCGCCAACGACAACAGCATGTTCTGATATCCCCATGCGACCGATGCCCCCCACCGTCCCGATGCGGTGGGGGGCACTTTCGTCGATGAGCATCTGCACTTCCACAGATGAGTGCCTCGCAATGATCGTTCGATTTCCTCACGACAGATAGCTAAGTTGCCTGCGGACTTGGACGGCGGAAGGAGCAGCGATGCGGAATGGAGTGGTGCCGGAGCATTGGACGAACTCTTACGAGTCAACACACATTCCGGCGGCGGTGCGGGACGGTGACCGACTCTACGTGACAGGACATACCGGCGAAGATCCGGATGGGAACTTCTCGGCTGACCCCGAAACGCAGATCCGCCAAACCTTTCGCCACATCGGTGCCACCCTGTCAAAGGGCGGTGCGAGCTGGGCCGATGTGGTGGAACTCAACTCGTATCACGTTGGGCTTCGGGCTCAGGCCGAAATCCTTATCGCCATCGCAGGAGAGTTCCTAAGTGATCCTTACCCGGCTTGGACCGCTGTCGGTGTCACCGAGCTGTTCGATGAAGAAGCTGTGGTTGAGATCAGCTGTGTTGCCGCTGTGTAACACGTCCCTGAAATCGGACCCACCACCGTCACCTCGTTGGGCCCTATCCACGCGCCCGGATGTGCAACCGGTCGCGCACCGGACCGGCGATCGGGCGACCCGGGGGATCGTCAGCCTCTGAATCAGTCCTGACGCGCAGAAGGGGCCCGAGGGCCCCTTCGCACGACGACTAACTCATTCTGACTGAGATCAGAATACCAGCCACCGTCCAGGGGCCCATTGCCACTCTTCGTCGTAACTCATACGCCGCCGGAGAGCGTCCCAGACGGTCCGCTGCCCTACACCTTCGTAACAAACGGAATCGCGAGTGCGGTCGAGCAGGCTTATCGGGCGGCCGGTGAGCAAAACGTTGTACTTATGAGGGCAAGCATGGTGCAACGGTGCCTCCAAGCCGCCCTGCTGGACGAGATCATCATCAACTTGGTTCCCGTCATACTGGGCGACGGTGTGCGTCTGTTTGAACGAGATAGTCCGGGCAACCACGAACTAGCCATCGAGGATGTCATTGCCGCCCCTGGAGTAACCCACCTCACCTACCGAGTGGTGCGAAAGCGACGCGTGGCCATGAGCCCCCGGTGGTGCTCGGCAACAAGTGAGTACATGCAGGCACATACACCCGCCGGCACGCGCGCATACCCAATGTATGGGGCTACCTGGGCCCGCTCGATGGCGGCACGTACCGGTCGATCTGTGTAGGTGCCGGTCCTTACGGTGTCACCGCCGGACAACCCACAGAGCCAGCGGCGATGCTGGAGATTGTGGGGGGAGGTCCAGACTGGTTCGGTTCGGCGCTGAGGTAACCGATGAGGTTGCCCTCGGGTGTCGCTACCGACCAGCTGCCACCTTGGGCAAGGGAGGTCTGAAAAGCTGATCCGTAGAGCTGATCCGCTTGGGTGATTGTGTCTCCAACGCGGAGGCCCACCGCCGTCTCGAAGTTCCCACGGGGAACCGCTTCTCCATTGGCAGCCCAGGTGCCGTAACCGACGAAGGCACCTTTGTCGAAGTAGGCGGTCAGGGTTGACCATTGCTCAGCGGTGTCGACGTTGCAGTTTCCTGCCATGTCGGTCGGGCCTTTGACTGGGCTGCCCAAGACCTGCTCGAGGCCATTCACAGCAGAAGCTTGGCTTTGCCCAAAGCGCCCGCCCGCCACTCCGTTGCCGGCGAGTAGGACTGGTGCTCCCGAAGCTGTCGTCGTAGTCGGAGAACTGATCCAGGGAAGTCCTGATCCTCCGGCCGAACCGTAGAAACCAGCGTCACCGAAAGCGAAGACCCCGCCGTCGGCCCCCACCAGCCAGTAGCCCCCTCCGTCAGAGGTTCGCGCCGTCCCCACGATTGGTGCGTTGGGCGTGACGTCCTGCCCAGGGAGAGAGCCATAGAAATCGGCGTCGCCGAAGGCGAAGACCCCGCCGTCGGTCCCGACCTCCCAGTAGCCCTTCGCATCTGAGGTGGTCGCAGCTCCCGATACCAGCGCATCAAGCGGCATCGGCGATGTCTGCTGAGAGACGGCATCACCAATGGCGTCAGGCCCGATTCCCGTCGCGGTGGGGAGGAGGTAGCCCTTGCCATCGGGAGTAGGGAGAAGGGCGACTTTGGGAGTTCCGTCTCTGCCGTTGCTTAGATAGGTGGCGTCGCCGAAAGCGAAGACCCCGCCGTCGGCCCCCACTAGCCAGTAGCCCCCTCCGTTGGTGGTCGGGGCGATGCCGACGATCACTCCTGCGGGACGGACTCCTATCTGTGGAAGGGATCCGTAGTACCCGGCGTCGCCGAAAGCGAAGACCCCGCCGTCGGCCCCCACCAGCCAGTAGCCCCCTCCGTCAGAGGTCGAGGCGATGCCCGCGATGGGCGCGGCCAGGGTGATCCCCAGCCCGGGCACAGAGCCATGGAAGACGGCGTCACCGTAGCTGTAGACCCCTCCGCCGGCCTGGGCCAGCCAGTAGCCCTTGCCGTCGGGGGTGGCGGCCATTCCCACGAACCGACTGGGAAGCGGTGTTGTCCCGGTGACGTCGAAGTCCACGATGGGGGCCGAAGCGTTGCATGTGGGGATCCCGAACTGCCATGTCCCTGGGGTCACGTCGGACCCGAGGCTGCCCTGCGTCATAGCCTGGCCGCCCACGAACGAGGGGATCACGAAGCTGGCTTTCCACGCGCCGCTCGAGGACACCGGCACATTGATCCACTCATTGGGGTCGCCGTACTCCGAGCCCCTCTGAAACTCGAGAAATGCCGTGCCTGACAGCGCTGCGCAGCTCGAACCTTCGTTTCCGCTGAACTTCACGACCGTCCCCACCGGCCCCGAAGTTTGAGAGATGGTGAAACTCCCAGCAGCTTGAGCACCGGCCGTACTCGTGGCCATGAACGCCGCACCGATCACAGCGACGGCCAGCGCTGCCATGACCGCGACCCCCCGACGGGCGCACCTCCCTGAGTCCAGGTGCAAAACGCTCATTGCGATCTTTCCTTGTCCGGGGTGAGTGATAGCCAACCGTAGACCGTTTCCACCCGAACGTTTCATGGAAACTAACCCGGCCCGGGGCTTGCCCCGGCAGGGCGCGCGGTAACGACGCCGCGGATGGCGGCTGATTTCCTTATGCAACCCGTTCGGGATTGCCGGATACCGCCTCAGCAGCCATCATGAATCGACTCCCCCACTCGTGCCGAACGGCCTGACCTCGGCCCGGCGAACGGAGGCAGGGAGTCCAACTGCTCTGGCTAACCTTTGGAAGATGAAAGTTGACGACTACGACAGCCTCATTCTCTTTGTCGGAGACCTCAGTGAAGCGAGGGCGTTTTACGTCGGGACCCTTGGCCTGCCGATCCGTTTCGAAGATGACATCATCGTCGTTGTCGGCGGACCTTCGGGACAAATCGTCTTGCATCGAAGTGACCGGGGCCATGATGAGAGAGGTATCTTTCCCGCGGGCACAACCGCTGGGGCAGCATCCGTGCGCTTCAAGGTCGAGGACCCCGACGCATGGGAGGTAGAGGCGAGACGGACCGCAGCTCCTGTTCTTTGGCCAACACAGGAGGCCACATGGGGACGATTCGTGGTCGTGGCTGACCCAGATGGTCGACCCGTTGCGCTGGCCAAGATGAACACAACCTGAGTCAGTCCACCGGCATCCCCGGGGTCCAGCATGGCCCCGAACCGGCGATCGAACAGTAGGGCGAATAATTTGCGTGTCGTGCGAGACAACCGGCTCGATTGTTATGCCGCGGCGAGGTAGTTGCGTGCGCATTGGTCGTCATGGATGGCCAGGGCCGCGGTCATGACGCGTTGGCCGTAGGGGGTGACCCTATAGAGCCGTGATCGTGGGACCTTGGCCACGAGACCGTGTCCGCGCAACTTGACGATGAGCCGTGACGTGCGTTCGCAGCGTCGATGCGCCTCGGCAGTATCCCTGGCCCGCCTCCGGTAGAGCTGCTCGGTGAGGTGGCGGTTGCGGAACCCGTTCACGTTGTGCTGACCGGCGAGCACCGCTCGGAAGAGGGCGATGTCGGCCTGGTTCAAGGGGTTGAAGCGGGCATAGGTCCGCCCTTTGGTTGTTCGGGGCCGGCACAAGGCGTCAAGGGCGGCGACGCCTTCGCCTTTGAGGGGTGCAGCCGCCAGGGCGTCGAGGTAGCGGCGGTTCGAGCCGATCCCCACCTCGTAGTTGCGCCACATGTCGCCGACCCCTTTTCGCATGGGGCACCACCGCCGCTCGCGCCGGCCCGCCTCGTCAGTGACGACGCGCAGGACTCGGAACTCGCGCGGATTGTTGATGGTGGTCTCGACGCGTAGCACCGAGACCTTGTCGTAGACCTTGACCCAGTTGCCCGCCACTCGGTGGCGAACCCGCCAGCCTTGGGGTCGGCGCTTGGTGTCGGTGACCACCTGGGCGGCAACGAGGCTCGGGTGGAGCTTTCGGCCCAAGAAGCCCAGCACGTCTTCGGCGGACATGTTCAGGGCCGCGTGATGGACCAGGTCGGGCCAAACGGCGAGGAGCTCCGGGCGCGACTTGAACATGACGTCGGTGGCGATCTCGGCCTGGTCGAGCACCCAGTAGTAGCCGCCGAAGCCGGCCCGAGCGATGGAGCCCAAGAGTGGGTTGAGACGCCGGGCGAAGGCATTGAGCACCCGGGGCCAGGTTCGATGCGCGAAGCGGTCGCACAGTTTGGCGGCGCGCTCGAGGTTGTCGATGGCCAGAAGAGAGTTCTCGTAGCGCACGTAGCCGATGCCGGCCTTGTCGAGTTGACGGGCCAGCCACTCCCGGCCGTTGATGTAGATCTGAACCTCGTAGGGGAGCCAGCCCTGGATGCGCACGTGCATGAAGCCGAACTCGGGATCGATCAGGTACATGTAGTGGTGCAGACACTTGCGCTCGCGCCGGGTCACCTCGATGCGATGGGTCTGGTGGCTCTTGCGGACCTGGAAGCTCATGCAGGGCTCGACCGCGCTGATGAAGCACACGATCCCCTCGGTGATGCCGTCATCGTGGGCGATGGACTTGGCCAGGTCGTCTTTCATCTGGGTCCGGTTGCGGGTCTTCACGTGGTCAAAGGAGATGCGAGAACGGCCTGACTCGGCGGCCAGGCGGTCGACGTTGTTTGGCGATGCGGTTGGTCGTGGACTTGGCGTACTCGGTGAAGTCGGTGATCGGGTAACCCTGGGCCCACAGGAGAGCCCGGACGGCGTCGGGCTTGAAGAGGTGCGACAGGTGACCCTTGAAGATCATCCGGTCGAACATGGCCAGGCTGCCGGTGATGTGGCGACGGTGAATGTCCTCGAAGCTGTCCATGGCGGACCTCCCAGTTGCGACGTCACCGCAGAGTGTGCCTCTCGCCGATCAGGGCTGCACGGGCCTCGTCCTTACGCGTGGGCCGATGCCGTGAGGGGCGGCTTTGCCGCCCCGATACCGACCGATGGCTCCCCCGTCGAGGTCACCCTCGCAGCGTGCGGCCCACCCCAGGGCGGAGTCGTCACAGTGTTTGGTTGCGGCCGCAGGCTGCGGTAAGGGGCAGGCTTGGCGTCTGTGGAAGCCAGCGAGGAACACGACCGTCTGGCAGCGCGACCTCTGGCCCAGGAACGTTCGAGGTTGTTCGACCAGCAAGCCGAGGCCTACGACCGGTTCCGGCCGACCTATCCCGATGCGGTGATCGATCAGCTGCTCGGTCCAGTGCCTGCGGGCATGGACGTTCTCGACGTGGGTTGTGGCACCGGGATCGCTTCAAGGCAGATCGCCCAGCGCGGCGCCAAAGTGCTGGGGGTGGAACTCGCTCCACGAATGGCGGAGATCGCCCGCGGCCATGGGGTCGAAGTAGAGATTGCTGCCTTCGAAGGCTGGGACGCTGCTGGTCGCACTTTCGACCGGGTGA
>JBEKWB010000130.1:0-12042 GCA_049513455.1 Acidimicrobiales bacterium | reverse complement strand
GACGAGTGGCCGGTCGTGATCCACGACCATCACCACGGCTACATCACCTGGGAGGACTACCTGGCCAACAAGGCCCGCCTGGCAGCCAACACCACCAACAGTGGGGCGCGTCCGGTGCGCGAGGGGACGGCCCTGTGCCAGGGCATCATCGCCTGCGGGTCCTGCGGACGGGCCATGTCGACTCGCTACCACCGCAACGGGCACGCCTCCTACGAGTGCTCTGCGTCGCGCGCCGACCAGATGGCCACCCCCACGTGCCGCTCGATCAGCGCATTGACCGTCGACGAGGCGGTGGCCGAGCGGCTCTTGTCCGCCCTTGACCCCGAAGAAGTCGCATTGGCGCTCGCCGCGGCCGACGAGGTTGCCGACAGAAGGGCGTCGCGTAGCCGGGCCGGCGAGTTGGCGGTCGAGCGCGCCCGCTACGACGCGCAACGGGCCGAACGGGCCTTTGACGGTTGCGAGCCGGAGAACCGGCTGGTTGCCCGCAGTCTCGAGTCCCGTTGGGAGGATCGTCTCGCAGCTCTGGCTGAAGTAGAGAAGGCCCTCGCCGAGACAATCGCCGCGATCCCAGAATTGCCCGGTCGCGCCGAACTCGAAGTGCTCACTTCAGACGTCACCGCGCTGTGGCACGCGCCGAGCACCGCGCCCCGGGATCGCAAGCGTCTGCTGCGCACCCTGATTGCTGACGTCACCTTGCTGGCTGAACCCGACTTCGCCAAGGCACGCATCGGCATCCGCTGGCACACCGGTGCAACCGACGAGCTCGTAGTCGCTCGCCGTCAAGCGGTCACCGAGTACCGGCGGACCGAGAGTGCGGCGATCGACCTGGCTCGCAGCCTCTCCCATCTCTCCAACAACGACATGGCGCAGCAGCTCAACACGGCTGGCTTTATCACCGGAGCTGGCCGGGCATTCGACAACAATGCGGTCGCTTCCCTGCGTCGATACCACCACGTCCCTGGTCCTTCGATGCTCGAGGAGGGCGAGGTGACCGCCGGTGAAGTCGCGCGTCGTCTCGGCATCACCGCCGGCGCTGTCATCTACTGGATCGCACAGGGCTGGCTGGGTGCACGACGCGGGATCAACAACCAATGGTGCATTCCATTCGGGAATGACGCTGAACAGGAGTGTCGGCAACGAGTGGCCGGATCCGCGCACATCCACCGGCCAGACTCCGCCGAGCAGCAGGCACCTCATGAGTTGACAGTGGGTGAGGTCGCAGCTGTCCTCGGCATCAGCACCAATGTCGTCTACTACTGGATCGAACGTCACCACATAGACGCCCGGCGCGGACTCGGCGGACGGTGGTTTATCGACTTCGACGCTGACACCGAGGCAGAATGTCGTATGCGAGTGGCCACATCGGGCCGCCTCAAGCAAGTTCTCGAATCCCAAACCTTATAGTCAACGAGAGAGAGGCAGTATGAAGCCACCGTCCCCACTATCGCCGATCGGGTGATCATGACGGCAGCGAAGATCGTCCTTGAGCCGATTTTCGAAGCTGACTTTCACCCGGTGAGTTACGGGTTCCGCCCGAAACGGTCGGCGCACCAAGCCCTCGAAGCCGTCCGCCAGACGGCCAACCAGGGTCGGGTATGGGTGCTCGACGCCGACATCAAGGCGTGCTTCGACAACATCGACCACGATGCGCTGATGGCGCAGGTCGAACGCCGGATCGTTGACCGGCAGATGTTGAAGCTGCTGCGGTCTTGGCTGCGGGCCGGGGTGTTCGAGGGCGGGGTGGTTTCAGACTCTGAGGCCGGAACCCCGCAAGGCGGCTTATGCGAAGCTGCACATAACCCGCCCTATGAGCAGCGCCTGGTTATGCACAGCGTTGACCCATCGGGCCTGGTGAGGGCGGTGGCGGGGGTCGAGCGCTGCGCATAACGCGGCGAGGATCCTGATCACCGGTTCGGCAGGGTGCCGGGCCTGGATGATCAGGAGGTCGACGGTGACGGTGACGGTGTCTGTGCTGGTGTCGGGTCTGGACGCAGAGTTGAGGCGGCTTGGCTACAAGGACTCGACGTTGGTCTGGTATCGGCGGTGCTGGCGCCGTCTGGAGAGGTTCTTCGCTGCCCGCGGCGTCGAGGAATTCTCCCTGGATATGGCGATGGCGTGGGTCGATGAGTCGTGCGGCTTTTTCGAGAAGGAGCGATCGGGCACCCTCAAGGCTAATGACGTCTACTTGTTCAGGGTCGCCCAGATGCTCGGCGACTACGCAGTGCATGGGGCGGTGCTGCGCCGCTACAGCCGGTCCGTCGACAAGCTGTCGCGGGAGGACGCCGACACGGTCGCCCGGTTCGAGGCGTGGCTCCAGGCCGCGGACCGCTCCGTGTCCACGGTGCGCACGTATGGAACAGTGGCCGGGGAATTCGTCGCGTTCAGTGGCACGCACGGCGGAGTGGCTCGCTGCGACGCGGCCACGATCGCGGCGTTCGTGGCCACGCTCACCGGCTACCAGGTCAAGACGGTCGAGCAGAAACTGTGCGCGCTGCGCTCATTTCTTAGGTTCGCATCCGCCGAGGGCCCGCTCGACGCCGCCGTTGTCGACGCCGTCCCCGCCGTGCGCTCGAGCAAGCAGGCCCGAGTTCCATCGCTATGGGAGCCAGGCGAGGTGGCCAGGATCCTCGACGCGATCGACCGGGGCAACCCGTGCGGGAAGCGGGACTACGCCATCGTTCTGTTGATCGCCAGGCTCGGACTGCGCAGCATCGATGTCAAGCGGTTGGAGTTCGGCGACTTCGACTGGCCGGGCAACCGGTTGTTCGTGACGCAGGCCAAGACCGGTGGCCGAGTGCAGTTGCCGTTGTTGAAAGACGTCGGTTGGGCGGTGATCGACTACATGCGCGCTGGCCGCCCGGCCTGCGACTGCCCGCAGGTGTTCGTGCGCCACACCGCCCCGATCGGTCCGTTCTCCGACCAGGATCATCTCCACCAGATCCTGGTTAAGCACGCCCGGGTGGCTCACGTCCCGATCAGCGAGAAACGCCGCCACGGCATGCACTCGCTCAGACACACGTTGGCGACCCGATTGCTGGAGGAGGGCACGCCGCTCGAGCAGATCGCCGACATTCTCGGTCATCAGTCGGTTCGATCGACGGGCGTGTACCTGAAGTCGTCTCTGGGGCTGCTGGCCAAATGCGCGCTGGACCCCGACGCACCGGCGCAGGGGGTGTCCCGGTGAGCCCCGAGATCACGATGGCCGACGCGATCACGGCTCTCGTCGCGGAAAAACGCGCCGTCGGCTACAAGTACGCCACCGAAGAACGGGTGCTGGCTCGCTTCGCCGCGTTCTGCTGCGCTGAGTTCCCCGGACTGGACGCGCCCAGCCAGGCCTCGGTCGAGGCGTGGGTCGCGGCTGCCCGCCAACGTGGGGTCACACCGGCGACCTTGCAGACTTTGGCCGCGCCGGTCAGGGAGTTGGCCCGTTGGCTGGGTCGCCGGGGCGTGCCGGCCTACGTCTTAGCCGCCGGCGCGCTGCCCAGGCCCGCCCGTTACGTCCCGCACATCTACACCGACGGGGAACTGGCGGGTTTGTTCGCCCAAACCGACCGCTGTCACTACTGCTCGGCGGTCCCGTTCCGGCACCTGGTCATGCCGGTGCTGTTCCGCACGATCTATGCCTGCGGCCTGCGTGCCTCCGAAGCCCGCCTGCTGCGCGTAGCCGACGTCGACATCGACAGCGGTGTACTGCAGATCCGGGCCGCCAAGGGCGGCAAAGACCGCCAGACGCCCATCAGCGAGCCGCTTCGTGCCAGGCTTGCCGACTACCACGCCCACGTCGTCGGGCGTAGTGGTGGGGAGTGGTTCTTCCCCGGCACGGGCGGCCAACCGTTGACCCTCGGGAACATCGAGAGGAATTTCCGCCGATTTCTGTGGCAGGCCCGCATTTCCCACGGGGGCCGGGGCCACGGCCCGCGTGTGCATGACCTGCGCCATACTTTCGCGGTCAACAATCTGCGTGGGTGGTTTGCGCGCGGCGAGGACGTCGGCGCGATGCTGGCGGTCCTCCAGGCCTACATGGGCCACTCCTCGCCCGACGACACGGCCTACTACCTCAGGCTGACGGCCGAGTCCTATCCCCACATCACCGCCCAAGTTCAACGCGTCGTCGGTGACGTCGTCCCGCCGGTCACAGAAGGACCGCGCCATGGCGACTGACTTCGCGCTGTTCTTGCGTCGTTTCCTCACCGCGCACCTGGCCGGACTGCGCGGCTGCTCACCTAACACGATCGCGTCCTATCGCGACACGTTCAAGCTGCTGATCGTCTTTTTCCGCGACGACCGATCCATCCCCCCAGAAAAGCTCACCCTCGACTACATCGACGCCACCGCGATCGCCGGGTTCTTGGACTGGCTCGAGGCCACCAGGCACAACAGCGTGTCGACCCGGAACCAGCGCCTGGCCGCGATCAGCTCGTTCTACCGGTGGATGCAATCGCAAGACCCTGCCCAGATGGCCAGCTGCCAGGACATTCTCGCCATCCCCGCCAAGAAGCACAGCAAACCGACCGTGAACCACCTCAGCGTGGAGCAGACCCGCCGTTTGCTCGCCCAGCCCGATCGGTCCACCCGGCGGGGCCGCCGCGACGCGACCTTGCTCGCCACCCTCTATGACACCGCGGCCAGGGTCCAAGAGCTCGCCGACCTCACCGTCGGCGATATCCGCCTTGATGCCCCGGCCATCGTGTCCTTGACCGGCAAAGGCAACAAGACCCGCCACGTCCCCCTTGGCGACAACACGGCAGCATTGCTGAACGCCTACCTGGCCGAATACCGTCTCAAGGGGCCCGGTCACGATGACGATGCGGTGTTCGTCAACCAGCAGGGCACGAAGCTCAGCCGCGGCGGGATCGCCTGGATCATCCGCAAGTACCAGGCCATGACCGGCGACCCGGTGCTCGCCAACGCCGAGCTCAGTCCACACGTACTGCGCCATAGCAAGGCCATGCACCTCTACGACGCGGGGGTTCCGCTGCCCTACATCCGCGACATCCTCGGCCATGTCGACCTATCCACTACCGAGATCTACGCACGTGCCTCCACCGAAGCCAAGCGCAGAGCCCTCGAAGCTGCCTACGTCGACATCGTCTCTGACGACCTGCCCGAATGGAACCAAGATCCCGGACTGCTCAACTGGCTCGCCGAGCTCTGAAGCTTCCCACCCGCCGCGTTATGCGCAGCGCTCGACCCCCGCCACCGCCCTCACCAGGCCCGATGGGTCAACGCTGTGCATAACCAGGCGCTGCTCATAGGGAGGATCGGCTTCGCCGTTGCTCGCCAACGTGTACCTGTTGACTGAACATCAGTTGGTTTAAGTCCAGGTCATTGACCCCTATGGCATCCACTGATGTTGTGGGTCCTCCTGATAGACACCCCTGTCATGGCCAGCGAGCAAGAAGCAGAAGCGGAGAGAGATCTGGCGACCATCGTCGTGCCTCAGGTTGGCCGGCTGGTCGAGACCGCTGATCCCTTCGAGCCCTATCGGATCATCGCGGCGGACGGGAAGGCGGTCGAGCCGGTCTCGGCGTGGTTCGCCGAACTGTTGGCGGCCGGACGCTCTCGTGCCACGTTGCGTTCCTATGGGATGGACCTGTTGCGCTGGTTCCGGTTCCTCGCCGCGCTCGAGGTGCCCTGGCACCGGGCGAGCCGCACCGAGGCCCGGGACTTCTCGCGCTGGCTCGGGGTGGCGGGCAAGCCCTCGCGGCCCCACTGGCGTCACCCCGAGGAGCCAGCTCCATCGGCGTCATCAAACAAGATATACGCCCCATCGGTCCGCGCCCACAGCGAGACGGTGTTGCGGGGCTTCTACGACTTTCACCGCGACGAGGGCAGCGGTCCGGTGCTCAACCCGTTCCCCTTGGACCGGACCCGGCGCGGCACCCGGGCCCACGCGCACCACAACCCGATGGAGCCGCACCGCAACGAGCGCAGCGGCCTCTACCGGCCCACGGTGCCGAAGCGGATCCCGCGCAGCATCCCCGACGATCAGTTCAACGAGATCTTCGCCCGACTCCCTTCGCACCGGGACCGGGCCCTCGTCGCCTTCTACGTCTCGACCGGGGCTCGGGCCTCCGAGCTGCTCTCGGTGACCTTGGGCGGTGTCGACCCCGGCCGCCAGCTCATCAGGGTCATCCGCAAGGGCAGCGGCGCGGCCCAAGAGTTGCCGGCGTCGGTCGACGCCTTTGTGTGGTTGCGCCTCTACCAAGTCGAGATGGGCGACCTGATCCCGAGTGGACGCCGTCAGCCGCTGTGGTGGACGCGGCGCCGTCCCGTGCGCCCGCTCAGCTACCACGGCGTGCACCGCATGTTCGAGCGGGTCAACGCCGCCGCCGGTTCCGAGGCGACGTTGCACGCACTGCGTCATACCGCGGCCTACCGGATGGCCGAAGATCCGACGCTGCCGCTCACCGACGTCCAAGAGGTGTTGGGCCATGCTCTTTTAACCACCACCCAGATCTACCTCACCCCGAGAAAGGAAGATGTCATCCGCCGGGTGCTCGCTCACCACGCCGAGCAGACCCGGCTCGCGAAGGAGCGGGTGATCCCGCTCCCCGCACCGGGTTATCGGCCCGAGACGCTCGACGTCCTCTTCGGCCGGGCACGCTCGTGACGCCTGCCAACACACGTGACGCCGACCAACAGAGCACAGGTGACCCGGACATCGCGCAGGGACCGTTGCAGGCGGTGCGGGACCGGTTCCCTGCTCGGCGGCCGCAGATCAGTTGGCCGACTTGTCAGCCCCGAGAGGAGCTGCTCGCCCGCCTCGGCGCGGCACCGTTCGTGCTCGAAGTGCACCGGAGCCAGGCCCGGCGTGCCAGCGGTCTCAGGCTCGCGCTCGACTGGTTGGGCGACCAGGCGGGCGACACCTGGCAGGAGCGCTGGAGCGCGAGCGGCGTCGAGGACGCAGGTGCGTCCTGGCGCGAGGCGCCGGCACGTTGGCTCGAAGCGGCGGGCGACCGGTCGCCCTGGCGGCACGGCGCGCTCGTCGAGTCCGTGCCGGTGCTGATCGCCGCCGAGGCGATCCGCCCGTCGCTCTCCTGGTTGGCGGTCGGCGGCGCCGGCAGAGGCAGCGGGCTGTTCGTGCGCACGATGACAGCGCTGCGCGATCCCGACGGCTTCGCGGCGCTTGGCGCAGCATGCGACGCTGACCCTGGGGTCTCGGTCGCGGCGCGGGGCCTCGTCCTTTACCGTGCTGCCCAGATCATGGCCGCGAAGGGCGGCGGCCTCCGCGAGCTCGTGGTCGGGGACGTCGCCGAGCTGGTCGAAGAGATCGTGGCGGTGCACGACAGCGTCACGAACCTCGGCGGGGTGCTCCTCTATCGCCTCTTGCACGAGATGGGGGTCCTCGGGCCCGCCGCGCCGCCGACCCTGCGGGCGCTGCGCACCAGCGGGCAGCGCACCCCGTCCGAGCTGGTCGACCGCTACGGCATCCTCTGCCGCCCTGTGCGCGACGTGCTCGTCGACTACCTCGCCGAGCGTCAGGCCGCGCTCGACTACGTGAGCCTGAAAAACCTCGCCTACTGCCTCGCCAAGCTGTTCTGGTCCGATCTCGAGCGCCACCACCCCGGCATCGACAGCCTGCGGCTCAGCCGCGAGGATGCCGCGGGGTGGAAGCGTCGCCTGCGTACCGTCACAAAGACGATCACGTCGCCAAGTGGCGAGCGGGTCGAGGTGAGCGTCGAACGGACCAGCTATCAGAGCTGTCTCGTGCCGGTGCGCGCCTTCTACCTCGACATCGCCTCCTTCGCGGCGGAGGACCCGGAGCGCTGGGGAGCCTGGGTGGCGCCTTGTCCGGTCAGTCAGGCCGACGTCAACCAGAAGAAGTACCTGCGCCAGCGAAAATCGCGCATGGACGCCCGCACGCGCGAGCGTCTGCCGGTGCTGCCCGTGTTGATAGCCCACCTTGCCGAGCGCCACCAGGCCGCGGTCGCGCTCCTTGGGGCAGCACGCGAGGTCGCGCCCGGAGCAGCCTTCACCAACGCAGGGACGAGCTTGGTCCGCCGCGTCCTTCGCCACCCTTCGCCCGGGACCCTCCGGGCCACCGACCCCGCCAGCGGGCGCCGCCGCGAGCTCGTGCTCGAGGAGGACCACGCCTTCTGGGCCTTTGCGATCGTCGAGGTGCTGCGTGCGACAGGCGTGCGCATCGAAGAGCTGCTCGAGCTCGACCACCACAGCTTGGTGCAATACCGCCTGCCGAGCACGGGAGAGGTCCTCCCGCTGTTGCAGATCGCTCCTTCGAAGACCGACACCGAGCGCCTGCTCGTCGTGACCCCTGAGCTCGCTGAGGTCCTCTCCGCGATCATCGTGCGCGTTGCCGACGGGACCGGCGTCGTCCCGCTCGTCCCGGCTTACGACCATCACGAGAAGCTGTGGTCCGCGCCGAGGTCGCTGCTCTTCCAGCGGCGGGTGAAGGACGAGAACCGGGCGATCTCCTACAGCGTCGTGCGCAAGCTGCTCGACACTGCCTTAGCAAGCAGCGGCCTGGTCGACGTTGACGGTGCTCCGCTTCTTTGGACCCCGCACGACTTCCGCCGAATCATGATCACGGACGCCATCATGAACGGTCTGCCCCCACATATCGCCCAGGTGATCGCCGGGCACGGCAAACTCACGACCACGATGGGCTACAAGGCCGTCTATCCCGACGAGGCGATCCAGTCCCACCTCGCCTTCCTCGCGAGGCGCAGAGCATTGCGACCGTCCGAGGAGTACCGCACTCCCACCGATGAGGAATGGCAGGAGTTCTTGGGTCACTTCGAGCGGCGCAAGGTTTCCATAGGAACCTGTGCCAGAGCATTTTCTACTCCGTGTAGCCACGAGCACGCCTGCGTGCGTTGCTCGATGCTGTGGCCCGACCCCGAGCAAGCGCCCCGACTCACTGAGATCCGCGACAACCTCACCGCCCGCATCGACGAGGCTGAACGCGAAGGCTGGCTCGGAGAGATCGACGGATTAGAGATCAGCCTCGCCGGCGCGAACAAAAAGCTCAGCCAGATGGAGCACCGGAGGAACCTTCCTGTCGCCGTCCACTTCACTGCGCCACCGACCAGAGCCACGACGAGCAATCCACCTCTGGTCAAGGTTGCATCGTGACTTTCTCGACCATCAATCAAGGCGAGAAACTTCTCCGTTTGTGACCCCTATTTAGTTCAGAGAATACCTCCACTACGTCCTCGACCGGTGGGTCCGGCAGTGGAGACGGAGGCAAGCGCACGGTGACGTGGTCATGGTGCGGTTCGCTGATGACTTTGTGGCCGGATTCGAGCATGAGAGTGACGCACGGCAGTTCCTTGCCGACCTTCGTGAGCGATTTGCGAAGTTCGGGCTGGAGTTGCATCCCGACAAGTCGAGGCTCATCGAGTTCGGACGGCATGCCGCCCGCAACCGCAAAGCCCGAGGCGACGGGAAGCCCGAGACGTTCGATTTCCTGGGCTTCACCCACATTTGCGGGAAGTCCAAGAACGGGCGGTTCTGGCTCAAGCGCAAGACCATCTCGAAGCGGATGCGGGCCAAGCTTGCCGAGGTCAAGGACCAACTCAAGCGCCGCCGGCACTACCCCATTCCTGAGCAGGGAGCGTGGCTCGGCAGCGTGGTGCGAGGTCATGTCGCCTACTACGCCGTGCCTGGCAATACCGATGCGGTGTCGACCTTCCGCACCCAGGTGACCCGGCTCTGGTTCACGTCGCTACGGCGCCGCAGCCAGCGCACTCGTGTCACCTGGACCCGGATGAATCGCTACGCAACGAATTGGCTCCCACCTGTCCGCACGCAGCATCCCTTCCCAAGCGTGCGCTTCGACGCCCGCACCCGAGGCAGGAGCCCAGTGCGTTAGGAGCGCACGCTGGGATCTGTGCGGGGGGCCG
Source organism: Acidimicrobiales bacterium (assembly GCA_049513455.1). GTDB lineage: Bacteria > Actinomycetota > Acidimicrobiia > Acidimicrobiales > RAAP-2 > Bog-473. The sequence continues at coordinate 2,176 of JBEKWB010000130.1, read as the reverse complement.
CCCGAGAGGGCGGTCCCTACCGCAATCCCACATGGGCGATCCCAGCCGAGCCTGGCACGTGCCGGTGGGTCCGGCCCTTCTCTACTGGAGCGTCACCGGCACCGCTCTCCTGCTGGCAGTGGCCATCATCGTTGCGATAGGCCGACTGCTGCCAGCCGAATCTCATAGGAAGGGCGACCAGGTCAAGGCTGTCTCCGGGGCGACAGCCCTGCTGGCGCGAGCGACGACCCTCCGTCCTTCTTTGCTTCGTCCAGTCCCGGGCGACGTCGGCTTCTCGCTGGGAACGGCTTGTGGAGTGGAGTGCTGGTCGTCGGTCGAGGACTCGATGATCGTGCTCGGCCCGCCCCGCAGTGGCAAGGGCCACAACATCGTGATCCCCATGCTCTTGGACGCCCCGGGAGCAGTGATCACCACGGCAACGCGAGCAGATAATCTATCGGCCACGATCACGGCCCGGGCTGAGCACGGCCCGGTGGGAGTTTTCGACCCGGAAGGATTGGCTGCAGGCGTCCCTTCCTCCCTGCGCTGGTCGCCCGTGCGGGGTTGCGAGCGCCCGCATACTGCCATGATCCGGGCCAACGCGTTTTGCGCCGAGAGCGCCGGAGGCACTGAGTCTGGAAGCTTCTGGAGGCAACAGACCACGATGGCGGTGCGCTGCCTGCTGCATGCTGCCGCCCTCGATGAGCGAGCACCCGTCGACCTCTACCGCTGGTCGCTCTCCCCGGTGGCCGCCAAGGAGGCGGTGGACATCTTGATCCATAATCCCCGCGCGGCGCTCGCCTGGGACAAGGCCCTCGACGCCATCGTCTCGGCCGATCGGCGTCAAAGAGATTCGGTGTGGGCCATGGTGGCGAACGCCTTCGCCGCTTTGGCAGACCCCGGTGTTCTCGATGCAGTCTCACCGGGTCCCGGTGAGACCTTTGACCCCGCGGTGTTCCTCCGCAAGCACGGCACGCTGTATCTCCTCGGCACAGCGTCGGGGGCCAGCGCAACGGCCGGCCTGGTGGCCGCCCTAGTCGAAGACGTGGTGGATGTGGCCCGCCGTCTCGCTGCTCGTTCGCCCGGCGCCCGTCTCGATCCTCCCCTGGGTCTCATCTTGGACGAGGCGGCCAACTATCCGCTACCCAGCCTGGGTGCGCTCATGTCTGAAGGGGGCGGGACGGGGATCACGACCGTGGCCGTGCTCCAATCACTCGCCCAGGCCAGACACCGCTGGGGCCGCGAACAGGCCCAGGGCATCTGGGATTCAGCCATCGTGAAGATTGTGCTCGGCGGCAGCTCCAACGCCGATGATCTGGATGAAATCGCCCGGCTCGTAGGTGATCGCACCGAACGTGAGTTCAGCCAGACCGCTCAATCCGGTGGCGGAAGGTCGATTTCGACGTCGAGCCGAGAGCGGGCGATACTCGACCCCTCCGCCATTCGGGCGATCACTCCTGGCCATGCGCTGCTCTTGTTGCGTTCGGCTAGACCGATCATGCTCACGCTGCGTCCGTGGACGGCGCGCCCCGATGCCCATCAGTTACAACGCGACCGGGCTTCGATCGAAGATGCCGTTCGAAACGCAGCCGGACAAGGTTGGCCGGACCATGCGTAGCCCCCGGCCCGGATTGGCGTGGTCAGAGAGTCGCATTCATCGTCGGGCCGCCTATTGCAACTACATGGCCAGCCAGCAATGGTTTGCACTCAGAGAACGTTGGGCGTCGGACTGGGTCGAGAGCCACGGCACCCAACCTCACTGTCTCATTTGCGGCGTCGAATGGGCGCTCTGTGACGACCTCCATCACCGCACCTACGAACGCCTCGGACGTGAAGCCTCTGCGGATCTGATCCCGCTCTGTCGGAGCTGTCACGGCACCCTGCACCAGATCCTTGAGACCGATCGGTCTTGGCGCCGACTGAACCGAGCGCAGGCCACGGATCTGATCGTCCTCGCACTACGGCGCAAGGTGCACAAGCGCGGAATACGGCAATGACGGAGGAAGGCGTCGATAGCGCGACGAGCAGAACAGATCGGGACGTCAAGCGCATCGGGCCATCGCAGCGATCGTCGGCCTTGGCCAAATTATCCGAGACCGACGAGTTGCTCGACATGGGCGAGATCGCCGCGCCGTCTCACTGGCCCAGCCTCTCGGCGGATGAAGCCGCTCGGGAATGGCCCGCACTGCGCTCGTGG
>JBEKWB010000129.1:0-10222 GCA_049513455.1 Acidimicrobiales bacterium | reverse complement strand
CTCCCGGCGAACAGGGGCAGTCCACCGAAGCTCACGTCCTCATTGTTTCCCGAGGGGGTTGATGCTGGCGCTGTTGGCCAGCGCGCCCCCACATGAGCGGGTCAGGACGCCACCGGAGCCACGTCGGCAGAGGCGACCTTGGCCCCGACAAGCCGTTCGCCCTCGATACGGCCGGGATTGGGGTGTACCGTCCGTCAATGAGACCTGCGGTAGCGAGTTGGATCCTTCTAGGTGTCTTGGCGCTCGGAATTGGCGGGACGTCCGCTGGCGCAGCGACGCGGCACGAGCTGAAAGGAGCCGTTCAGGCCAAGCCGTCCATAAGTGTCTTGCCTGTGGTCTCGTGCACAACGAGCTACGGCGCCGGATCGCCCCCGAGCCCCTTTGTCGCCCGCCGACTCCCTGCGACGACTTCCATCCAGGATTTGAGCTTCTACTCCAACGGCCGGATCACGGTCTTGGGACCTGCTGGCTGGACGTGCGGTGCGCTGGTGGCCGCCGATGGTGGCCAGCGACTCGATGTCTACCCGCCGGGCAAGCCCGACTACTCGACGATGCTTGCACCAAAGGGAGCCGAACTCGTAGAAGTCCAAGTGGACTACACCGGTCACGTTCCCGGAGCGGCCCTGGTTTGCCCACTCTTCCCAGACTCGACGGCGGCGCCACTGGTCAAGGAGAGCGGCTTCCGATGCCAGAAGGCAGCGGGCGAGAAGATCGCGCGATTGACTCCCGATGTCGTGGCATTCACGGATCCGCCTGGCGTCACTGGCTCGGGAACTGGATCAGGAGGATCGTTGACCTCGGTGGGGGCGGCGGTCTACCCGCAGCTCAGCCTTGGAGCCGGTGACAGTGTCAACGTCTCGCTGCTGTCGTGCACGCTTCCAAGGAGCGACCTCTCAATGTGCAAGGCCATTGAGGGCGACTACCTCGTCCGAGACGCGCCGGTCTACGTTCCCCAGGACAGCAGCTAGACGGTTCTCGGGTGCTTGCATGTCGGGACGTGCCCAGACGCGTGTGGTGTCCGGCGTGTCGGTTGCGCAGCCCGAGGCCGAGGGGGTTTGCGGGCATGGTCTTGGTTCCTTCTCTCTATGCGTGGCGGTTGGGGAGGCTGGGGTGGCGCAGTCGGCGGTCGAAAACCGAGAGGGCGGGCGTCAGGGTGTCACGGTGTCCCCTTAGGCCGGCGTCGATGAGGGCGACCTCGCCGTTTTGGTCAACCAGGAAGAAGTGCACGAATTCCGTTCCGGGCGTGCGGGCCGTGCTCAAGAACGGACCTTCGGCTCTAGAGATGATGACCAGAGTGCCCTAGATTCGGATTGGGTGGCGAGCCCCAAGGAGCCACGATGGCCGAGCGAGACGAACTGTTCATGCGAAACACTGACGCGTTCTCGTGGTACCTCGAGGCCGATCCTGGTCTCCGCGCGACAATCGTCGCCATCGCCTGGCTCGACGAGCGGCCTGATTTCGATGTGCTGGCGGCTCGGCTTGAGCGGGCGACCCGACTGGCCCCGCGCTTCCGGCAACGTCCGCTCCAGCCGCCGGGTCGATTGGCGACTCCGCTCTGGGTTGACACGGACTTTGATCTGTCGCTCCACCTGCACCGCATCGATTCCCCTCCGCCGCATACTCGGGCCACCGTGATCGATTTTGCCCGAATCGAGGCGATGAGCAGCTTCGATTTTTCGCGGCCGCCATGGCAATTCACGCTCATCGAAAGCCTGGCCGACGACCGAGCAGCGTTGGTCATGAAAGTCCACCACTCGCTGACCGATGGAATCGGCGGAGCGGAGCTGGCCCTTCTCTTGTTCGAGACCACGAATCAAGCCGATCCTGGCGAATATGTCCCAGCGCCAGAGAAGCACGGGTATTCGCCCGGCGCGGTCGAGCTCCTATGCCATTCGCTCACTTACGACACGCACCGCGTCGTCAAGACGATTCACCGAGGGCTGTCCGAGGCGCTGCCTGCGGTGATGCACATCGTCCGTGATCCGTTGGGCTCCACTTCCGACGTGTTGACGACGGCTCGTTCGATCGGTCGGTTCGTGCGGCCTGTCTCCGACACACTCTCCCAGGTGATGACCGGCAGGGGCCTCGCCCGGAACCTGAATATGATCAGCGTCGACTTCCACGACCTGAAGCAGGCAGCAGTTTCGGCCGGAGGTTCGCTCAACGATGCTTTCGTGGCCTCAGTCACGGGCGGGCTGCGTCGCTACCATGAGCTCCACGGTGCCCCGGTCGGAGAGCTCAGGATCACCATGCCCATCTCGACCCGCAAAGAGCACGACCCAGCGGCAAGCAATCGGATTACGCTCGCCCGGTTCAAAATACCGGTCGGAGTGGCCGACCCTGCCGAGCGGGTGCAGCTTACCGGCCAGCGGTGCCGTTCTGCTCGCGACGAGCGCGCGCTGCCGCTGTCGGACGCCATCGCTGGCACATTGAACCTTCTACCCTCAGGCGTGGTCGGGAGCATGCTCAAGCACATCGATTTGCTAGCGAGCAACGTACCAGGAATGAACGTGCCACTCTACCTCGGTGGGGCACCCGTTTCGGGGTACTACGCGTTCGGGCCGACGACCGGCTCGGCGGTGAACGTCACACTGTTCACCTATTGCGGAACGTGCTGCGTGGGCTTCACGATCGACACCGCAGCGGTGCCCGATTGCGACGTGCTCATGGAGTGTTTCCGTGAGGGGTTCGAGGAAGTGCTCGTGCTTGCGGGGGATCACCATCCGGTCGAACTGCCCTTGAAACTCGATCCACCGAAAGACACCCCCCAACCCGTTCTTTGAGAATCGCCATTCTAAGAGCACCTCCACGGCGTTGAGGTCGGAAACGTCATGGTCGCGGAATCGGAGGGCGACCGTGACGGTAACCACTGACGAAGGTCCTCACTGCCTATCCAGTCGGCAGCCCGGGTACAGACCTGCATCGAACGTCAGTTCGACGAGTGGGAATTCCACACGCAGGCGGCCATTTGTGGCGAGGACGCCGTCGACCTTGGTGAGATTGAAAGGGCGTGATGAGGGGAGCCCGATATTCTGCCGGAAAACCACCGCCGCCCAGGAGGCTCGACGGGGTCGGCTCCGGGTCCCACCGGGTCAAGACTCAGCAGGAGTCGTTGGACCCTATTCGGATGAGCGCATGCGCAGAACAATGGGATGCATGCTTGGTGCCGCCCTCGACGTTTTCCGCCTCCGCCAGTACTTCAACATCATCACCCGAACAAGGGAGTTCGTCGAAGGAGTGCGAGAGGACGCTGGTCTGATCAATGACGCCCGACGAGCACTAATAGCCCTTCCTTTCGATCAGCCCCGAGAGCCCGACCTCCATCCGTTTCCCTCGAGACAACCCCTGTTGTCCGCCGACCTGAAGGGGCACCGGCTGGCGTTGTTGGCGACCGGGGGCAGTGGCGCTCTCGCCTCGGTCGTTGGAGCTGCCAGAGCCCTGGAGGAGGCGGGAGTGCGCCCAGCCGTCATTTCTCTTTGCTCAGGGTCCGCTCTATTCGGGTTCCCCATCGCCGCTGGTATACCCGCTGACAAGGTCGCTGCCTTTACGCTCAGCCTCCGTCCCGAGGATTACGTCGACGTCGACTGGCGCATGCTGGCTTCCCTAATTCCGCGGGTGGGCACAGGGTTCGCAGGCATCATCCGAGGTGAGCGGATCGAGGCGAGGTACCGCCGGCTGCTTGGCGACATGACCCTCGGCGAAATGCCGATCCCTGCATACGCTCCGGTCTGGAGTATCGAGGACAATCGCATCGAATACATCGGCCCCCGCACCTACCCTGACATGTCTGTCGCTCGGGCCATCCATATGGCGATCGCGCTGCCGATGTTTATCGAACCCGTGACGCTCGGCAACGGCTATTGGTGCGACGGTGGGATCGTCGACATTTTCCCGGTGCGGCCCGTCCTCGACATCGAGGAGCGTCCAGAAGTGGCGTTAGCCATCAACGGTTTTTACCCCCCAAGATTCGCCGGCGAGAACGCTTCCGGCTGGCAGGACCGGCGGAACAGCATCCTCTACGTCGCCAGCCAGGTGCGCACTAGCCAGCAAATCGAGCTGGCGAGGACCAACCTGGCCCGGCTCGAAAGGGAGTGCGACGTGATGATGATTGAGCCGGTTCCCTACACCAAGGTCCGCGGGGCGGGGTTCTATCGTCAATTCCTCGACACCAGTGAGTGGCCTGCCTTCATGCGTGCCGGGCGCCTCGAGGCCCGCCGTGCGCTTGCCGCTTGGTCGAACCCCAACCGGGCATCGTCGTGATCGAAGCGCCCGGTCGATCCTCTGTCTCGAGCCAGAGCTCCGATCCCGTGATGCCGTTGACCAGTTGCCTTGGATCGTATGGATGAAGCAGGCGACATAGGAGGAACGGTGGAACGACTGAATGCTCTTGATACGGAATTCCTTCACTTAGAGGACGGGTTCGTCCATATGCACATAGCCGGCGCCTGTGTTTTCGACAACCCGCCACCGACGGTCGACGACATCACGGCGCTGATCGCCTCCAAGCTCCACCTGATACCGCGGTACCGCCAGCGTGTTCGCACGGTGCCACTCGAGCTAGGACGGCCGGTGTGGGTGGACGACCCCAATTTCGATCTCAGCTACCATGTGCGGCGCACGGTGCTGCCTGCGCCGGGTGACGATGCGGCATTCTGCTCTCTGATGGGGCAGATCATGTCCCAGCCGCTCGACCGCGAGCGCCCATTGTGGGAGGCCGTGCTCGTCGAGGGCCTCGAGGGCGGTCGCTGGGTGCTCATCTTCAAGGTTCACCACTGCATGGTGGACGGCATCGCCGGGGTCGAACTGCTCACGGTCCTACTGGATGTCGAAGTCAACACCGCCCTCGGTAAGCCCGAGCCCTGGGTACCCCGGGCGGAACCTCCCGGCTGGCTCAAGGTACTTGACGCCTGGAACGGACTTGTCTCGGACACTTTTTCGACTGCCCGAAGCCTCCCGCATGCGGTCATTCATCCGGTGGCAACGACTCGATCCACCGTCGCCGACGCCATGGGTGCAATCCGTTTCATCCGCCTCTTGGCCCCGACCCGGCCGTTATCGATTGAAGGCTCCATCGGCCCTCGACGAGCGTGGGCGCACTCCGTTGCCAGCCTCGCGGACGTGAAGACGGTTCGGTCAGTGTTCGGCGGAACGGTGAACGATGTCGTGCTCGCGGCCGTCGCAGGCGGCTATCGGGAATTGTTACGCGAGAACGCCGATGACCCCGACCGGGCCGTCCTCCGCTCGCTCGTGCCCGTGTCAACGCGACACGACGACGGACACGGCGTGCTCGACAACCGGGTATCCGCTCTCCTGTGCGAGCTTCCGATCCATCTCTCCGATCCGGCAGAAAGGCTCGAGTTTGTCCATGATCAGATGGCCACGCTGAAGGCTTCCCATATCTCAGAAGTAGGTGAGGTGATTACCACGGTAGGCAACTTGGCACCGCCGATGGTCGTCGGACCAGTCACCCGGCTAGCAATCCGATCTATTCACCTCTTCGGGCAGCACTCGTTGAATACCGTCACGACGAACGTCCCCGGGCCCCAGTTTCCTCTCTACTGCCTCAGTCATGAGATGCTCGAGTACCGTCCATTCGTGCCGATCAGTCACGGACTGCGCGTGGGCACGGCGATCTTGTCCTATCAGGGGAAGCTCTTTTTCGGTGTCACGGGGGACTACGCGACTGTGCCCAACGTAGGCGTCCTTGCCGCCGCGATTCCGGTCGACATTGCAGAACTCCGCAACCGAGCTCTTGTGAGGCTCGGCAACAAGCGTTCAAGCCGAGCACGAGCGAAGAAGACAGATAGATCATGACTGCTTGGGCAATCTTTCACCCACCACGGCCTTAGCCTCGTCTATCCGCGACCTCGACCAGCGTTCAGGCACACGTCGCTGGTCGCGGCATGAGGGAAGACGTTCCTCCAGACCCTTGGGCCGAACGGCGCGAGCGACGGTCTCCCAACCACTCGGTCTAGGAGCATGACCACCGGGTCACCACCTATCTTCCGAGGACCGGTCGCTACCCGCAAGAGCAAGGAGCGCCAGGTTCCGGTATGGACACGACGTTGGTCACTCGGCCCCAAGCGATCACGTCCGAGAGAAAGCCCCTACGCCCTGACGGCGGTCCGCTTCCTCGCGGGCGCCTTCTTGGCCGTCGCCGTCTTCCTGGGTGGTGCCTTCTTGACGGCCCGGGTGGCGCCCGTTTGACTCGTCGTAGGCGTGCGATGTGATTGCTCGTTGATGGCCTTCACCATGTCACTGACCATCTTTCGCTGGCCCTTCATCACTCGCTCGGCGAAATCGAACACCTCGTCAACAATCCGCTCGATATCTTGCGAAACGGGCGGGACGAACCGCTCCGTTTCCTTGGTGATCCCTGCCGCTAGCCGACGGCTGGCACTGAGCACCTCACTTTGGGCTCGTTCGACCAAACGATCAATCCGTTGCTGCACGTCTCTTGGCTGGTCCATGGGACATCCTTCCTTCCTGGGTCAGCAGGCGCTGCACCACCAGTCTTCGGGTTCTGACCCTCGGCGGTAGAGCCGAAAGTCCCTACCAGAACACGCCAGCCGTGAGTCCGGAGAAAAATGGGTGAGGGCTTCAGGCGGCGGGCCCCAGCCCCCGGCAAGGAGATGGGACCTTCGGCTCTGACGGAAGTCTCGATCTCTTCCTAGAGTCTGAGTGGAAGCCGTCTCTTGCTCTTTCGGAGCGCCCAAAAGGGTTCCCAAGCCAAGAGCACGGTGGCTGACGGCAGGAATCTGCCGGATGGCGGGGGACTAAGGGGAGGCGACCATGACAGTGGCAACGGCAGCAACTCCGGTTTCGGGTCCCGGGCGCATTGCACGGGTATGGACATGGCGTCAGCTTCGCCGCTATCCCAACACGATTCCCCGCTTGGGGTACCTCGGCGTCGTGGTCTTGACCACGGTAGTCCTCTACTACCTGTACTACGTAGAGGGGGCCGTCACGCCTCTCCTGCTGCCCTACTACCACATGTCGTTCGCGTATTTCCTCTATCTCCTTGTCGTTTCCAATGCCATCGGCGCGTTCAGCGCCTTCATCGGCGGGCTGTCGGACAAGATCGGACGTGCCAATCTGACGATCTACGGCACCCTCATCGTCGGTCTCGTCCAGCTGTTCGCCATTCCACATATCCATAGTGAGTTCGACTTCGCTGCCGCGTACTGCGTGATTGGCTTCGTGGAAGGCGTCATCCTCGTTTCGACTCCCGCACTCATGCGCGACTTCTCGCCCCAGATGGGTCGAGGGGCCGCCATGGGCTTCTGGGCGCTCGGTCCCACGATGGGGAGTCTGGCCGCAAGCCTGGTCGCTACGCACACCCTCACTCACCTCCATCCATTTCAGGACCAATTCATCATCTCTGGACTCGTGTGCATTGGAGTAGTAGTGATCTCGCTCTTCTTTTTGCGCGAGCTGTCCCCGGGGCTCCGAGACCAAATCATGGTGTCCGAGAATGAACGCGCTTTGGTCGAGGCTCGTGCCAAAGGGATCGACGAGGAAGCGGCCACGGCTCATCCAATGAGATCCATGATGCGGCTCGACCTGATCTCGTCGTCTGTGGCGATCTCACTCCTCTTGCTTTTCTACTTCGCCTCGGTCAGCGTGCTCACCCTGTATTGGGTTGTCATCTTCGGGCGCTCGGCCTCTGACGCCAATGGCATCAACGTGTGGTACGCAGCCGTCCTTTCGGGGTCGCTTGTTCTCTTCGGAGTGCTTTCGGACATAGTGCGAGTCCGAAAGCCATTCATGCTTGTCGGCGCGGCGGCATGCATTTTGATGACAGTGTTTCTGATACTTCAGGTCGGCCATCCGCATACCGGGTATTACTCAAACGTCCTCGTAATTTCGCTTCTCGCCTTAGCCATTGGGTGTGCCTATGCGCCCTGGATGGCCAACTACACCGAGCAGGTCGAATCACATAATCCTGCGCTCACAGCGACCGGTCTTGCCGTGTGGGGCTGGATTCTGCGGATTGTCGTGGCGGTGTCCTTCCTCGTCCTCCCTCGGGTAATCACAACGTCCACGACGCTGGTTGACAACCAGGGTGCTGCCTCGACCCTGCAGACGATCCAGGCGGCGGTGCCATATGCACCATCCGCGACTGCGTGCGCGCAGAAGAACGCTCCAACGAGCATCGTCGCCGGTTTGAGGGCGACCAACGAGCCGGGGCCTCAGACATTGGCGACGATCATCACGTCCTGTGATCGAACCCACAACCTGCTTCAGGCGGTCAACACGGCCGGAGGCCTTTCCAACCCACAAGTGCAAGGGCTACTCGCTTACAACCCCCTAGCCGTCGCCATCCAAAACGGGAGGCCGGTGAGCGACAGTGAGATCTCCGCGAAGGTGGGTTCGCACTCACAGAATCTCGCCGATCTCCTTCGGGCGGAAAAGCAGCTTGTTCCAGCACAGAAGGCCTCTCCCAACCAATGGAAGCGGTGGTGGTTGATCTGCCTGGCCGGTCAGGTGGTCTTCGGTCTACTGGTGCTTACCATGCGAGGTCGATGGAGCCCCAAAGCTGCCAGGCAAGACTTCGAGGATCATGAGCGACTGGTGGAAGTGGAGTTGGCGAAGCTCCGCATGGAGGCACCCCGGGTCGAGGGTCCGGACGTTCCCTTAGCAGTATGAGAGCGGAACGCCTGACTCGCGTAAGTCAGGCGATCCGATGCGGAGGCAACTACGCTAGGTGGAGATCAATGGACGAGAAGCGTGAACGCGTCGTGGACACGATGAGTGGCGCCGACGCCTTGCTGTGGACAATCGGCAGGAACCCAGTCCTGCGTCCAACGGTCATCGCTGTGATGGTGTTGGACAAATCTCCCGATTGGGCGACCGTGCAGGCTCGTGTCGCGACCCTCACCGAGATCGTCCCCCGACTACGGTCACATGCAGTCGTCCGTCCCTGGGGACGGGGCAGGCCACAGTTCGTCGAAGACGGCCAATTCGATCTTTCTCTCCATCTCAGGCGCATGGCGCTGCCTCCCAGAGCCACATTCCGAGATGTGCTCGATATCGCACAGATCATGGGCACCACAGGTTTCGACCCGTTTCTTCCGCTCTGGGAAGTGGCCGAAATCGACACTTTCGACGGAGAGCGTGCGGCACTTATCGTCAAACTCCACCACTCACTGGTAGACGGTGTCGGTGGATTCGCGGTCCTACTGCACCTCTTGGACACGGAACGCACGGCCGCGACCACGCGTGCACCGGTCTCAACAGATGCCAAACCTCCCTCGGCATTCCACCTGACGAAGTATCTGCAAGGTCCGCGCAAGGTAATGGACGCTGCACTTCAGGCCGTCACGCAGCCAGCAGGGTCAATCCAGCACCTCGCTGCAACCGGAACGTCGGTGGCGCGCCTCCTCGCCCCCGCCCGCCAACCGATTTCTCAACTGATGACCGGACGAAGCTTCCGACGAACCTTCGAAGTGGTCGACCTGCCGAAGGGAAAGCTACGGCGTGCCGCTACGGCCACGGGCTGCACACTCAATGATGCATTTGTAGCTTCCGTTATACGGGGGCTAAAGCGGTACCATGGCCTCCACGGCGCAGTGCTCGATGAGACCAGGGCACTGATGCCTGTGAACGTCCGCGCGAAGGACAACCCGCTCGGTGGAAATCACTTCGTGCCGGCACGCTTTGTCGTCTCCACGGGAACGGATGCCAGCGAGTGCGTACGCGCGGTCCAGAAGATTACCGGTCAATGGAAGCACGCACCGGGTCTGGCGCTTAGCGATGTGCTGGCGAACGCACTCAGCTTCCTGCCTGCCCCTGTGGCGACATCGATATGGGGTTCCATGCTGAAAGGTGATGACTTCTGCGTGACAAACATTCCGGGCCCGGCATTCAAGGCGTTCATCGCCAACTCCCGAGTCGAACGAATCTACGCCTTTGCTCCGCCGTCGGGGGCAGCTCTGAACGTCTCTCTGATCTCACTGGCTGGGCGTGAGTATGTGGGTATAGCCGTCGACTCAGCGGCCGTGTCCGACAGTCCAAAATTGGCTGCCTGTATCGAGGAAGGATTTTGCGAGGTGTTCGACCTGGGACGCGTGCGACCTCCCGGACACTGAACGGTCGAACTTGCGTCGAATACCCGCTCAGAGGACCTTCGGCCCTAACGCATACGGCACGCGTCACGCAGGATCCTCTTAAGGATCGAAGGGAGGCGACAATGAAGGCCAAGGTGGGAGATCGGATCGTG
>JBEKWB010000128.1:0-19360 GCA_049513455.1 Acidimicrobiales bacterium | reverse complement strand
TAGAAGGGGATGGCGTCGTTCGCGTCAGGACCAGGTCAAGGCACCCACGGATCAGTCAGGAGAGCCAAAAGTTCTCACGGAACATTCGAAGTCACACGCCAAAGGCGTGGACAAAGCGAGGCGACCTCCCCCAGACACCACTTCAGCCCGATTGGAAAGCGACGTCAAGCGAACCGCTTGCCAGGGGTAACTCTTATAGGAAATCACACCGAAATCGTGGAACACCTTCGCCTAATTCAGGGGGACCCTCAGACAGGCGGGTTCCCGCTCAATCCGAAGACCCGCTAAAGTGCCTCGGCCCGCTCGGTGATCGACGAGGCGCTCAATCTCGACATCGAGCGCGTACATGGAGACCCAGAAGATTACGGCTGACGAAAACCGAGGCAGCGGCGTCAGCCCCACGGCCCCGGGGTGTCCTTTACTTGACGTCGTAGTCCCGCTCGAGGTTGGGATTGGTCATGGCGTCCCAGTGCTCGACGGGAGCCCAGGCGTTCATAGCCTGGACACGGCCATGGCTGACGTAATAGTTGCAGTCCTTGGAGTCAGGATCCATCCAGATCATTCGTGATGTCCGACTGTCGAGGACCTGGTTGTGCTCCTCGAAGACGTCTTCCTTGACCTCGAGCTCTTTGCCCCTTCGCTCAATAAGCTGCACGAGCAGATTTGCGATGTAGGTTGCCCAGAGCTGGACGAAGCCCGAGACCCCCCCGCCGGCGCCGCCCTGAGAGTTGGGACCGTACATGATGAAGAGGTTGGGGAACTCGGGCACGGTCATGCTCCAAAATGCCCGTGGTCCGACCCCGTCTCGCTCCCATCTTTCCTCGAGGGTGACGCCATCACGGCCACGGACCTCGATCGGGAACAGGTACTTCGTGATGTCGAAGCCCGAGGCGGTGACGATGACGTCGACCTTTCGCCGGCAGCCGTCGACGGTGACGATGGCGTCCGATTCAATGTGGTCAATCGGGTCCATGACAAGCTCGACGTGGTCTTCGGTCAGGGTCTTGTACCAGTTGTTATCAACGATCATTCGGCGCGCCCAGGGCGGGTAGGACGGGGTCAGTCGTTCGTAGAGCTCCGGCCGGTGACCGGTCTGCTCCTTGATGTACTCAGTCAACGTACGACGAAGGTCGTCGTTGCGCTCGCTGAAAATGCCGCCCTTAGCCTTCCATTCCGGATCGGCTACAAACAACCCTGCGTCGGAGGGGTCCACGCGCGCCGTCCAGACGAAGCGATCCCAGTTCCAGTAGTACGGCATGTTCTGCAGCAGCCACTGCATTTCGGGATGGATGGGTTCGCCATAGTAGATCTGGGGCGTGATCCACTGCGGAGTACGCACGTAGGTATAGACCCGTTTGGCCTCGCCGGCGACGCGAGACAAGAGCTGCACGCCCGTCGACCCGTTGCCGATCACGGCGACCGTCTTGTCGTGCAAGGAATAGCCGTCGGGCCAGCGGGTGGTGTGGATGACATCGCCGTCAAACTTGTCGATTCCCTTGACGTCGACGTTTTTCGCCGTCAAGAACAATCCCGTTGCGGCCACGACCATCGCCGCTGTGGTACTGATCCGCTCGTCTCCAACCGCGACCTCGAGCTGCCAAAGGGAGCTCTCCTCGTCAAAGCGCATGGAGGTAACGTCGTGCGAGAAGCGGATGTGCTCGTAGACCCCGAAGTCTTTCGCTGTGTCGGTCATGTACTGCCGCACTTCGGGGCCGCGGGCGAAGTACTCGGTCCAGGGATACCTCTTGACAAAGCCCAGCTGGTACATGGTGCTCATGGTGTCGACACGAATATCGGGGTACCGGTTGACACTCCACACTCCGCCGACATCGGGCTGGCGCTCGTAGATTTCGTAAGGGATTCCCAGTTGGCCCAGCTGGACCCCCATGGAGAGCCCACTGTGACCGCAACCGATGATGACAACCTTGAAATCCGAAGGGATCTCTGGTGCCGCATCCCCGTGCCAGGCGGCATGAAACAACGGGAAATCATCAAAGCTGGCCGCGGACTTAAGCTGCGGGAAGTTCTGCTCTTCGACCTTCTGCCCCATCGCCATCTCTATCAACGACTTCAGCTCGGCGTCGGACGGAACGGTCTCTTTATAGGTTCCGGCCTGTTCCAAGAGAAATCGGACGGCCTTCTCCTTAAGGGCGGGGCGATCCTTCTCCGCGATGTTCAGTTTGGTCCGCCGGGTCAGATGACCCTTGTGCAGAACTTCGGTAATCAGCTCGTAGCCAGCCGCCTCCGGGTCGCCGGTCGCCTGATACAGAGCCATGCGCAATGCATTGGGCTCGGCTTGATCGACGGCCCTCCGCAGGAAGGCCTCGTCGACGGCCAGCTCGGTAGCTCGGCCCTCATTCGTCTCGCGCGGGTCCGAAGTCATGTGCACATTCGATAGCAGGGCCAACGTTCCACCGTCAACTCGTTCGACACGTGGTTGAGCTCATTCTGAGTCCGAATACCAAAGCTCCCGAGGTCTTGAGGGGCCATCTTCGTCAATCCCCGCAGTGCCCACTTCGAGGTGCCGAAGGATGTGTGCCCCGCGTAGCCCCGCAGGCCCGACGTCGACGACACGTTGACGATCGAACCGGATGCCGCGAACAACATCGACGCAGATACCTTCTTGACGCCCCACCAGGCGCCAACGATTTTCGCTTGAATCGTCCGGAAGAACTCCTCGAACGGCTCTTCGGTTATCGACCGTGGGCCGCCGAAGTATCCCGCATTGTTGATCAAGCCATCGATCTTCCCGAATTCACGCAGCGCAAGTTCTACAATACGGTCCCAATCGCTCTCGGAGGTGACGTCGTGAGGGGCGGCCACCGCCTGCGGCCCGAGTGATACCACCACGGGCACGACCAAGTCGGAGCGAATGTCCGAGGCCACTACCTGCGCCCCCTCAGCCACGCAGACTTCGACGTGACGTCACCCCATTCCCTGTCCGGCGCCCGTCACGATGATGGACTTCCCGCTCAACGTGCCCATACCAGCCTGAACCCTCATCCCGTGCAGAGGAACCAGATGAGCCTCTTCCAATGCGTTGTATCGACTTGACCAGGGTTCTTTCCGGTAAAGCTCACTCGCCGCACTACGTCGCCGCCCACTCGACCCACCGAAGCCGTGGCGTCGTCTAGAGAGCGCACGCGATGAACAACGCCGAAGACGCCCTCACCATGCTCGGCCAGAAAGCTCGAGGCGACTGAGCGCCGACCATCGGCATCGTCGGTAGGTGCGATGATCTCAATCCCGGCGTCTTCGGAGAACATGATCCGAAGTCCCGAGCCCTCAAGTTCGATCGGTTCGAATTCTGCACCGAGGCCTTCACTCCAGAAGGTGAGCGCTTCCTTTACGTGGGCGCGCTTTACGCAGTACACCACGTGTGATAGCCGGCCGCCCTCGGGAACGACGTCACCTTTCACGCCTTGACCAGGTCCGCGTACTCTTTCCGAAGGTCCGCCTTCAGCACCTTGCCCTGACCGTTCCTCGGTAGGTCGCTCACCTGCTGCCACAGTTCCGGGATCTTCTGCACCATGAGACCCTCGGCACGAAGGAAGGTCGCCAGCCCCGCGAAGTCGATTTTTGACTCGGCGACTTCCGGCACAACGAGGGCACAGCAGCGCTCGCCGACCTCTGCATCAGGGATCCCGATGACCGCAACCTCTCGAACATCGGGGTGAAGGAAGAGAAGGTCCTCGATCTCGCGCGCGCTGATGTTCTCACCCTTTGGGATGATCACGTCTTTGATTCGCCCGACCACCGCAAGCTACCCCTCGTCGTCGAGGACACCCAAGTCTCCCGTACGGAAAAACCCTCGCTGAACGCCTCCTGCTTGACCTCAATGCGGGATCGGCCCGTCTCAATCATTCTCACGATGCACTGGGCCGAATACGCCGACCATATGACGTACCACGAGGGGAGACTGGTGCCTCCCGATACCGGCTGCGCGTTAGGACCGTACACAGTGAACATATTGGGAAAGTTGGGCACCAGCATGCCGAGATACGCACGGGGGCCGTCCGTCGACCAGGCCTCGGCGGTTTCGATTCCTTTCGGCGTGAGGCGGGTCCGTATCCGGCTACGACGCCCCGCAGGCCAAGGGCCACTTGCGGCTCGCTGACTTCTGCGCTCGAATGCGTGGGCAATCGGACCTGAGCTGCGGCTACCCCGCCGCCGTTCATAGCGACAACTTCGGCCAGGGCGCCTACGGAAACAACGCTCGGTTCGGCAAGCCCCGCCGCTGCGGCTCGGCGTTCTTGCCGCCTGAGGCGGCGAGCACGATTTTGAGCGACCATCTGCGCCATCGCACCCTCAGGGTGCAGGGCCACGCCTATCGCCCCCAACCCGAAGAGAATGGGCGGGATGTACGGCGCGGAGGTGTACTGAGCAATGAAGGCTGGTGAGAGCCCTGTAAGGAGGCCGGCGATGAGAGCTCCGCCGGGACGCTCCACCCCGAATATGACGGCGGTCGCCAGCCAGACCATGCTGGTGGCAGCGGGGTAGGCGTCCGGCGTGGCTTGTCCTTGCTGAATCGCCAGGAGATCCCGCCGAATCCCGCGAAGGCCGCACAGAGGGCGAACACCTGCAACTTCGCCCTTGTGGGATAAAAGCCCACACTGCGCGCCGCAGCCGTCGATGACCGGACGGTCAATAAGGTGCGACCGGCGGCAGACCGGCGGACGTTATGGACTATCCAATAACCTCCGCCGAGTAGGACCAAGTAGAGCATGGCCAGCACCTTGGGGTCCCCAAGGTGGAGTGGCCCCCAGTTCGGAGGGGTGATGGTCCAGCCAGCCCCATTGTTCTGCACGAAGGCCAGCTGTAAGACCACTTAGGAGCAGATAAAGTAGGGCAGATAGGTGCCCCACGAGACGATGCCCGTACTCACTCGAACCCTCCATCGCTGCGCTTTCTTTGGCGTTACCCTGACCCGCCGCTCTACACGAAACTTACACGGTGTAAGCCATCGCCTGGACAACCATCGCCCTTGATGGGACACCGCACGGCCGCCAAACCAGCGATTGACATCGTAGAAGTACGAATGCGAGGTAGGGAGCCCTCCTCACCTACCTCGAGTGCGCCGCCTACCTCGGGTGCGCCCAACCTCCGATTGGCGGTATTGCTTCAACCGGTTGCACGTCCCCGCCTAGCGGAGGATGAATCTCCTCCTCTGTCATCAGCCCAAACGTCCGGACCAGATCCTCGGCATCCACGAACATGCCGTTGAAGACGGATGGATTGCGGCAGGTTGCGATATAGGTAACGGCCCGAGCCGGAACCATCACGGAATGAGCATCGCTCGTCGAGTACGCACCCTGGTAACGCTTGGTCTTAGCAAAGAGAGCCTCAAGACCCGGCTTTGACAGAGTCAAGCCCGGGTCCAAAGTCACGACGACACAGCCAGCCTCACCCATCTCCGCGCTCAACGCGGGCGCTATGCGCTCTGTGGCGCCACGCACAATCGGCACCATGACCGCACCATAGGCGTGATCAGTCGACTGCAGCCGCTCCATGAGGGGTGGTTCACGGAACATCGGCCACTGGGGTGACCGCGAGTTGCTACTACGGTTTTGTGTGATGTTGACGACTATCCCTTTGTTCTGTCGGACAAAGACTTCCGTGATGTCACGGAGTATCAAGAGGTGACTCAGGATCGTCGTCTCCACATGACCAACAATTGAATCTCGGCGCATCTCAGCAAATCGGCTCGAATACGAGCCACCTTCCGAATGGTCGATCCAGTTTGCCGACATGAGGAGCAAATCAATACGGCCAAGACCTTCCAAGACTTCTCCGATGATGGACTCTGCATCCGCGCGCTGACTGATGTCAGCCTCTACCGCCAGGGCCTTTCTTCCGCATGCTCTGACCTTGTCGACGACGTCGGCGAGTCCGTTGCCACTCGAAGCGCTTTTGGGACGCGCCACCGCCGCCACATCGAATCCATGGCGGGCGAGATCGATTGCACACGCGCGACCTATGCCCTGACTAGCCCCGACAATCGCCGCCACGAGACCCGCTTGACCGGGATCTTCACTCCTCCCCCGCCCCGAGATCACCAAGGTGATGGTAACGACGTTTCAGATTGGGCGTCAAGCGCTCCGGGACCTACCTCTGCTGGCGATCATCGAAATCCGGCATCACCCATCAATGACCTCGTAGCCGCATCTGCCGCGTTCGCAACCCCCAGGCCCAGTTCCTGAACTTCGTCGGCAGCTCGACCCCGGCCACCAGCAGCTGATCCCATCCGAATTTGACCTGTCGTAGGGTTCGGGTCGTCGAACTCCTGCGATAGTGCCTCCCGGACGCTGGCCGAACGCAACCTCTGGCTGCGTTCGGCAACGGGGAAGCTTGGCATTGCAATCGCGACAGGACTTGCGCAGTCGGCGTTGACTGAGGCGGTCGCCTATGCGCGCGAGCGTCAAACCTTCGGCCGACGAATAATTGACCATCAAGGACTTGGATTCGTACGTGCGGACATGGCAGCGGCGGTTCACAGCGCACGCGCCACGTATCTAGATGCCGCCCGCCGTCGCGACGCGGGACGGCCGTACAGTCAGTTGGCGAGCGTGGCCAGACTGATCGCCACAGACGCGGCCATGAAAGTCACCACGGATGCCGTGCAAGCCCTGGGAGGCTATGGCTACACCAAGGACTTTCCTCTGGAGCGCTACATGAGGGAAGCAAAGATCACGCAGATTTTCGAAGGAACCAATCAGATTCAGCGATTAGTTATCAGCCGGGATTTGGCCGGATAGATCAAGGTATCCGAGCACCGAGAACAACTACAACAACCCGAGATCGTAACGCTTCGTTTGTGCCGACCCCGCCCCGCCCGCGAACACGTCACACGACGGGACCGTTGCCCGAGCCGGGATGCGGTCGGCGGCTGCGATAGCAAGATTGGCCTAGTATTTCGCTCCTTGCGAGTTCACCTCATCCGAACTCCTCAATGCAGAACTCAATGTCGGTTTGCCTAAAGACAAGGGAACGGCCCGCAGATCGTGACGCGATACTGGTTGAACTTGCAGCTCTATTGGACAAGCAGCGGCTGAACATCTCGGGCACGTGGTGCACGGAATCGGTCGATCGTTCCTGGCTTTGATCGTAGGTTGCCGTCGGCTGCCCCGATGTCCAATAATCTCCCGTAATGCCAGAATTTCAAGCCCTCTTCGTGCCGGATGGTCATTACCTACTTCCTACTCCTGCAGCCCGCGGACCATGGCGGTCCGACGCTCTCCACGGCGGTGCGGTAAGTGCATTATTCGGTCAAGCCTTCGAGCGGGAGGGTTGGGTTTTGTCGCGAATGACCATGGACTTCATTCGGAGGGTGCCCATGGGTCCACTTCGACTTGTTGCAGGAACGTCCTTGCAGACGCGTCGAGCGCAGAGACAAAGGCTCGAACTTTGGGCAGATAATCAACTGGTCGCGAAGGCAGAAGCGCTCCTGCTGCCGAAATTGCAGATCGAGGACTTCCCACCGCAACCGACGCGTAGTCTTGACACGCCCCAGGATAGCGACCAGGAGAAACTTGAACAGCGCCGATCCAACTACGTTCAGAGAATTGGATATCCGAGCTTTGTAAGCCACGGTATTGCAGCGCGGCGACAGCGCATTAATGGCCCCGATTCTCCGGTACAAGTGCGCTGGGTAAAGTTGCTGCTACCGACGATTGCAGGTCGGGAGATCACTCCAGTCCAGCGTGCATGCGCAGCCGCCGACTTTGCCAACGGCGGGTTCAGCACTCTCTCTTTCGACGAGTGGACTTTCATCAATCTAGATCTGACGGTGCAACTTGTTCGTGACCCGGCCGATGACTGGATCGCCGTGGTCAATAATTGCCTGGCATCGAACACCGGGCTAGGCCTGGGCGATGCCGAGCTGCATGACAAAGACGGTCGAATTGGGGGCGCAACGGCGACGCTCCTCATAGAGCGACGCTGAAAGATAGTTCTCATGTGCCGCCCGTGCTCCGTTCTGAGCGGAGCTCCCGAGGCGCCCATGTGGCTCTGCCATATCCGGTAAATTTCTGTATTTTTCCGCGATGACCTGTCCTCCTTCCACCAGCTGGCCTCGCTGCTCTGGGAGGCCCTGACCCCAACCGAGGAGGCCGTTGCTATCGCGCAGCTGGCCGATTCGAGGGCATGACCCAGCGCGGACATCACGATGACTGGTCTGACCGGGACCGCCGCCGGGGACGGGCCCGAGTGGCAGCACTCGTCGGCAAGGGGTCCACCCGGGGGCTCGGGATCTCACCGCTACGATCACGCCCGCCGATGAGTGCCAGCGATGGCGCCACCCGACATGGGCCCTCGGTGGCCCTTTCGCTCCCATGGGCCACCGACATCGAAGGTTCTTATTGCCCTCCAGGGCGTCCAGAACAGAATGATTGTACTCTGTGCGGTCGGCGAACCACCATATGAGAGTGTTCGCCCGTCGTGGTGAGAATCCCTCGACGTACCCACGACCCGAAGAGAGCGCGCGTGAACTACGAGAATATCCAATATGAGGTGGATGATCACATCGCCACGCTCACCCTGCACCGGCCCGAACGCATGAACGCAATGAACATTCCGACCATCGTGGAGTTGCTCGATGCAATCGATCACGTGGACGCAGACGACGACGTGCGGTGCGTAATCGTGACCGGCGCCGGAAGGGCGTTCTGTGCCGGCGCCGATCTCCAGGACGGAAGCGATACGTTCGCGTCCGAAACGTGGGCCGAGCAACCGAACATTGCACCCTTCCGTCAGCGCGATGGTGGTGGCATACTCGCCCTTCGCATCTACCGGAGCCCGAAACCCTTCATTGCCGCCATCAATGGATCCGCAGTCGGTTTCGGCCTCACGCTGACGCTCCCCATGGATATCCGGCTGTGCGCCGAGGACGCAAAACTCGGCTTCGTTTTCTCTCGGCGGGGCCTTGTCCTCGACGCAGCGGCCGGATGGTTCCTCCCGCGGATCGTCTCCATGACCTGGGCCACGGACTGGACCTATACCGGCCGCCTGTTCACCCCTGCGGAAGCAGCGCGCGCCGGTCTGATCCGCGACGTCTACCCAACCGACGAGGTGCGCGACGCCGCCCTGTACATAGCCCGGCAGATCGCCGAGGCGAACCCGGTCTCGGTGACCTGTACCAAGGCGCTGCTCTGGCGTTCCGCCTCGGCGGCGACGCCCTGGGACGCTCATCGAATGGACACGGCCGCGCTCAAATTTCTCGGCCCGCGCGACGACACCGCGGAAGGGGTCAGGGCATTCATGGAAAAACGGGCCCCGCAGTTCACCAGCCGGGTCAGCACGGACATGCCGCCGGGGTACCTGCCGTGGGAGGAGCCGGAATGGGAGCCGCTACCCAAGTTCGGCGACTGAAGCAATCCCGACTCTCCCCGTCAGGGCGAGATGGGCTGTGGCGACGACCCCTTGAACCCGAGCAGCATGGGTGCGTTTATGTGAAGCTTTCGTCATGAGCGAATGCACGGAGGATCCTGGACCGTGGCGCGAGATCAATCGCATTCGTACGCTCCGAAGAGTTTCAAAACAAAGAGTCCGACGTCATTGTGGGGAGGTGCGGAGTGGTGGCCACTGAAAGAAACAAATCAATCGCGTTGAAGTTTTTGGACTGTATGGTACGAGGTGACATTGATCTGCTCGTCGGGATGATATCCAACGACTGCCGATTGTGGGTTTCGGGAGATCTCGCGAATAGCGGCGCATTCGACGGGGAGGCGGTTGCCCGTCAGTTTCGCCGAACGAGCGGATCACACGACC
Source organism: Acidimicrobiales bacterium (assembly GCA_049513455.1). Classification (GTDB taxonomy): domain Bacteria; phylum Actinomycetota; class Acidimicrobiia; order Acidimicrobiales; family RAAP-2; genus Bog-473. The sequence continues at coordinate 9,595 of JBEKWB010000128.1, read as the reverse complement.
GCCTATTCAAAGGTGTTTTGCGACTGGACATCGGTATGGTTACGGCGGAAGAGGATCGAGTATGCGTGGAAGCCGCTTCTGACGCTGAGCTCGTCGAGGGTGGCACGTATCAGAACGCGTTCCATTTTATCTTTGTGATTCGCGACGACAAGGTGATCGAATTTAAGGAATACATGGACACGAAACACGTATTCGATCGAATTGCTTCCACTCGATCCATCGCTGGAATGCGTGCTCCGAACCTGACAAGTGTGAGTTCATCCATAGCCTCGGAATAGATCGAGTCTCGCAGTTACGCCATGCGTAGCTCCGAGAAGCTTGCAATTAAACGTTCACGTCCTCCTCAAGCAGCCTTTTTGACCGCCGGATACCGTTTTCTCGGTGGTTTTCGCGTTCCTTTGGGTCGTCCCGGGCCTGGCGTCGAGGATTTTGGTGGGTGGGCGGGTGTGCCGAGAGTTGCACGCAGTCGCCGAAATCCCCGCCGCACCCGCGCCGGGGTGAGGTTGTTCGGATCGCACGGTCGTTCCCAGGGCAGGCGCAGGTCGGAAACGAGTCCACGAGCGAGACGGAGCTGGGTGTAAGCGGCAAGGACCAACCAACTCCACCGGTCGGCCTGTTCGGGCATCTGCAGCGATGGTGTCGTCCACCCGAGTGTCCCCTTCATGAATCGGAAGGTGTGCTCGATGTCGAACCGGCGGAGGTAGGCCCGCCAGCACAGGTCGAGATCGGGTTGTCCATCGCCTGACCACCACAACCACAGGGTCTTTTTGATGCGTCCCGTCGGTTTGGGCAGGTGCTCGACCTCGACCCTGATGACACTGCCCTTGACGATCGGCGGTTCGGCACAGTCGCGCCAGCGTCCCCGCCCATGGAGCTTCGGATGAAGGTTGTGCCAGGCGGTCACCTTCACCTTCCCGTAGCGGGGGACGGTGGTGGTGAGTGCGCTATCGGGAGTGTGCCAGGTCGAGCGGTCGGAGAGCATGAAGCGCTCACCGTGGCGTCGGGGACGGCCAACCATCCCGTGGCTGGGCTCGGGATCAGGGTGGAAGACCCGTGTCGAGGCGATCCGCACCAGCACCTGCGCCCGGGTGTCGGCCAGCCCATGGCCGAGGGCGATGCCGTCGTAGCCGGCATCGAAGACGAAGAGCGGGACCACGCGGCCATCGGGCAACAAGGCGACGAGACGCTTCACCTGTTCGATGGTGGCTTCCACCCCATCCATCGACGGTGAGATGCGCAGGGCGTCGAGTGGAGCCGTCCAGCTGTCCGGGGCCCAGTTCAGCTGGCAGATCCACTGATAGGACCACCCGGCCACGATGGGCTGACCGGCGGAGTGCTTGGACGCCGAGTAGTGGAATCCCCGCTCGGGGCTGCACTCGGCGTCACAACGGTCCCAGGTCGAGGCGTCGACGGCGAACACCAAGGGCCACTCCTGCGGGCGGTGCTCGACCACCAGTTGCGCGAGCCGCACGCCGTCCACGTCCCCCTCGGCCAGGGACTTGTAGAGACTGCCGTGGCTGCGCCGGAACTCGGGTTCGAGGCTGAGGGAGGGCACTGATCCGACCGGGGCCGGCGAGCACAGGGCGGCATCACAGAGCTCGAAGAGGGCATCTCCCCACGGGGAAAGGCACTGGCGGAGCAAAGAGCGGAAGTCCCTTACTTCGGTGAAGTCCTGATCGGAAGATCCCATGCAGACAGTATGCTTACTGTCTGCTCCCGAATGAGGGATGCTTGTCTTGACACAAGGAGCGCAATGGCAAGGACGACCGTCGAGGACCGGCTGGCCGAGTACGACCGCCGACACCGGGAGCTCGCCGCCCAGATCGCGGAGATCGGGATCGTTGCCGCGGGCAGTGTGACCCGGCGCTACACCCGCTGCACATCGGTGGGCTGCCGGTGCAACGCAGATCCGCCCACTCTTCACGGGCCCTACTGGCAGTGGACCGCGAAGGTGAACGGCAAGACCGTGACCAAGCGATTGACTGACAGAGAAGCTCAGCTTTTTTATCAGGAGTGGATCGGCAACGACCGCCGCATCAAGACCCTGCTCAATCAGATCCGAAAGGTGGATGCCAAGGCCACCGAACTGCTGTTGAAGGAAGCCGTCAGCGGGTAGGGCGAAGGTTTAATTGCAAGCTTAGAGTCTGCGCTTCGGGGCGCGACGGAACTTGACCTGAAAGATGACGCTCCGGTGCTTTCCAGACTCAGCTAGTCGGGAGGCCCGGTCGAACGCTCCGAGGACAGCGACCTCGGAGCCGTGACGACGTCGCTCCAGGTTCCTTGGCGACGCTTGGCCCGGCGCCGAGGGTTCTCCTTGTCCTGTGCCTGCTTGGCCCGAAAGCTGCGAACCCTGTCGAGGTTGTAGGCAGCGAGGGTGAAGCCGAGCAGCACGGTCATCTTCACCTGGCGCCGGAGCACTGACACCTCATGGCGCAGGATCACAATCTCGACGGCGAGGTCGCAGTCCTTTCGACAGGAGTGCACAGCCCCATGGACGGCATTCTCGGCACCCACACGTGCGCGTCGTGCCCAAGGTTCAACTGATGTCCTGTAGTCAGCTCCCGCAATGCTCCTGTCGCCAGCAGACGCTGGACCGCCCTGAAAGAACGAGCGGCCGCAGAACAGCACCGGGGTTTACCCCATCGATCATCACGTCGCCGGACGGCTGTCCGAGCACCGAGATAAGGCTGGGCGTCCCGGCGCGCACCCCAACACCACATCATCACCAACCACAGGAGACCACATCGAGCTAATCAATCCCGATCACTGCTGGCCGCCGCGACGATGCGGCCGTCCTCACCGGCGTCAAGGTCGTACGTCCTCGCTTCGCTGCGGGCGCTCCACCTTGACACCGCCTCTGGGCGACCGCGGACGACGAACAGGCCAGCACCGATCAGGACGGACCTAACCAACCAAAAACCCCCTTTACGGTGGGTTCGATCACAGATAAGGAGCATCACCATGAAGTCCCTTGAATCGAAGTCCGTCGTGCTGTTGCACTACCACCTAAAGACGCTACGTCTTCCGACGGTGGCGGCCGAGTGCGAGAAGGTGGCCCAACGCGCCGCATCCGACAACGTCGACCACCTGTGAATGCCCGGGTGACCCCATTCGGATGGGATCGTCGGCATCCGCACGGCCGCATTATCGACCGATGGGGTTAGCCCCTTCCGCCGTCATCCAGGTGCCTGATGCCCGCACGGACTCGCCGCCTGGACCGGCCGAATTGGAACCGCGGTATCCACGCGACCGGATCTGTTGATCATCCCTGGTCTGCAGAGCGTGTGTAGCTGAGCCCGGACGCCGCCAGCGATTCGCCAAGGAACGTCCCGACTTGTGGCGACCAGAGATAGCCCACGTGGTTTCCTGAGTACCAGCTGATAGTTGGCTTCTCCCAGTGCTCCCATAACCGGCGGGCCTGCTCGGGGAAGGCCAGGCGGTCGCCGTAGCCGGCGAACACGAAGCGGCGATCGTGCGCCACCTTCGGTTCGAAGCTCATCGGTGACACCACTCGGTAGACGTCATCGGTCGTACCACCCAAGATGCAATGCTCGATCGATCGGGCTCGGATGTGGCCAGGGCTGTAATCGTGGAACAGTGCAGGGAAGTCCACCGCTGGGACGCCGGCCACAACGGCATCGAGCCCGTCCTCGATCCCGGTGAGTAGAGAGACAACGTACGCACCGAGTGAGATCCCGTACAGCCCGATGGACGTAGCCCCCTGGTCCTTGATCCACGTGATCAGGCGTCGGATGTCCCACACCGCCTGGGTGAGGCCGTGGACAGTGTTCATCATGTCAAAGGACATGAATGGCTCGCCGCTCAACAGCGTAACTTTGCGCTGCCCGTGCAAAGGCAGCACCGGTAACGCCACGTTGAGCCCGAGGCCGCGGTGCAACTTGGCGGTCTGAAGGCCGACGAAGTCCATAAAGGGGAAGCCCATGGAGAATCCGTGCACACACACGACCCATGGTCGGGGCTCACCGCTGTGGCGGACGATGGCGGCCGAGGCCCGACGGTTGGGTCCATAGCTCATCCACCGCTCTCCACCCGGTTCGCCGGCGTGTGTCGAGAACTCACTGTCGTAGGAAACCCGTTCGTAACGCAAGCCGAGCGCCCAGCCGCGGCCCATCTCGACATCGGTGGCGGCTAGCGCTGGGGGGGTGCGGTGGTAAGAGGAGGGCAGGGCGATCCAGCCCCGGTGGGAGAAGAGGTGCCGGGCATCGGCGAGCTCGCGACCAACCCGGGTGAAGTCGGCTTGGCGGGGAAATCGCCTCCCTGCCAGCGCCATGGCCAGAAGGGTCTCATCCAGCGCAGCACCGGCCGCCAGTCCGAACGACAGCCTCGGTCTCGGCACGCCCGCTGATACCTCACCGCTCTTCGCCGTCGTTGCTATGAACCGCAGGGTGCGAGGTACGGCACGCGTGACCCGGGCTATGGCCAGTCGACCCAGGAGCCCCATGATGATGCCGTAGGGCCTGACCGCACGCTGAACGAGAGACGGAGGTCCCTGCACCACCGAATTGGATGGCGCAATGCCATTCCCGAGGACCCCGCTCGGCCCGCCTGCACCGTCATGTATGCACTGGCCAATGCCCACGAGCCCCCCGGGGATCTGCGCCGCTCCCCTATCGTGCGGTCTGGGGCAACACTACTGCGTAGGGGAACAAACGAACTGGGCAATCCGGCCCGAGGTCGCGGGGTTCCTCGGCCCCATGGTGGCCAATGCTCGGCATCCCTGAACCTGGTAGCTGTGAGAGATCAAACAATCAGACACCCATCGGATGAGCGTCGCTCCCGTAACGAGGACCATTCCGAGCGTCGAGTTCGATGAGGAACAGGACGCGGTCCCTCCGCATGGGCACGGTGCCATGGTAAAGAAGTCGCAGCCCAGGACCGTCGCGAGCCGGGCTCTCAGGAGTTCGCCCCAGGTCGGTCCGGTCCTGCCCGGAGAGTCGTCGAGGCCATGACGGTGGGGCACGTTCCGGTGCCAGATCAGCGCCTCGGACGGGAAACTCCCCGTGGACCTAGCGATGCCACCGCCTCGGCTTCTGAGGGTCTGAATGGTCCGCAGGAAGGCGAGATTCAGCAACGGAGGACCACGGACCGTGGGCGTGGTCACACCCCCACTGCAGTAGGGCCCCCGCTCAATCTCCCCATACGTTCTTGGCACACTGGGTGCAAGCAGCAGCGCCCACGGGCGCGACTGCATGTGCGGCTAACCAAGCCTCTGCATCATGGCGTCGGGACCTCCAGGCGCGTCCGCCCCGGCCGCAGGAGGTTGGACAAGCCCCGGATCACGGGATGGGGGTTCTGTGTATGCAGACGGTCCAGCGTCATCTGCATGGCACTGGTGATCTCTTCGTAACATGCGGCCACGACTGCCTCGTCATCTGCCGCCTCTGGGCCGTAGGCGCTCCAGTCGAGCGGGGGTAGGAACTCGACCGTAATTGCCGAGGGCATCGGAAGTGGCGGTCTGAGGATTGTGGTTAGGCCGAAGGGTCCGAGGAGGATCGGGAATACTTGGATCCGGAGGCGGTGCAAGCCGAGAACCCTCGCCAGCCGATCACCGCGCGCAACGATCACGATCGCATCGTGTGACCCGTGTGCCACCACCGGCACCACAGGTACGCCTGCCCGGAGCGCCAGTCGGATGAACCCATGATGGTCGCCAAGGTCAATCTTGTTGCGCTCGGTCCACGGGCGACTCGCCTCCCGGTCGCCTCCCGGGTACACGACAATGAGGCCACCGTGCGCCAGACCCTGCTCGGCGGCCTGCCCGCCTGCGGGAATCGCTCCGATGCGGCGCAAGAAGGGACCGACGCCCGGAATGCCGAAAAGCAGGTCGTATCCCATGGCGTACGCCGGATGGTCGAGGCCACGTCGTCGGATGATCTCGAGTCCGACCACCCAGGCGTCGGGCATGTAGAAGAGGCCGGAATGGTTCCCGACCACGAGCGCTGGACCGCTGGCAGGTAGGTACTCCTGTCCCCGGACCTGGGGTGAGAAGTAGTTCACGTAGCGGGTCAACGCCGAGAGTTGGCGCCGGAGGAACTCCGGGTCCCGCTGGAAGAGGGGCTGATCGCGCACACGGTCGACGCGCTCGGTCAGCCCACGGATCAGTGGCACGAGAATCCCGCTCGCCTCATGCCCACCTGCAGATTCGGATGCGTGCTCCAACGTGACAGCCATATTGACTCCTGTTCCTCCCACAATCCTTGCATTGTCCGGTGCCTGGGGAAAGGGCCGTTCGCCCCAAGGGACGTTCCGACAAGCCTGCGGGTGTCGAAAATCCCATCCGGGCAGTTCGGGCGACGAATCGGTGTTCGTGGATCAGGCTGAGGGCAAGCGGCCCCGCTCACGTATCGCCATCGAAGTGGAGATGGCCATTGATTTCGCCACAGCAGCCCATGCCACCGCCCTGTGTCTCATGCCGGAGAGCCGACTAGTCATCAATATTGAGACTTGGAAGACGATCGGTGCGGTCACTGGAGGATGCATGAGGTTCCCCTGGGCGAACATCCCGAGCCTGACATTTTCTACGACGATGACGCTACCCCGGCCGTATGGCGACGATTCATCCTTGAAGTCCTCATACCGAAGTACTGGGACAGCTCGGCGGCGGCGTTCGCCGCCCTTGAGGCCGAATCGCAGAAGTGGGCTGATTTCTATCGAGAGTTCGACGGCAAGGCCGAGGAGAGGGCGGTCGTGGCCGCACTGGCGAAGGACGGCCCGATGGATTCCGTCAGTATCCTTCGGGCGCGCGTCCAGCGAGAAGAAGACCGTGACCGCGCCACATACGCCAAACTCCAGCAGCGCATGCTCGCCGATGACGACGGAGCGGACGGCGCCGAGACGGAGCTCAACTGACCATTTGGTGAAACGAACCCATTTTGGTTGTTGAGGTGCTCACACTTCGGTCCTCTAGCTCGCCAGGTCCTTGTGGAGACTGGCCTGCTTAATCTGTGGAGTCCCGCGCCCCGACCTACCGTTTGCCGTGGTCAGGGAGTTTCATGAACACCCCAAGAGTTCTCAGGGGAAACCGTGAGGACTGTTGGAGGTGCGCCGACACCTTCGTATTGGTTGATGATTTTTCCCCATTCGATGGCATCACTTACTCGGATGCCCGAGGGTTGTGGCCGCGTCCGGAGTGCCAGATTCTCCGGACGATTGTCGTCGCGGACCCTATTGCGGTGATGCACGGTCTCGCCGTCAACTAAACATCTACCAAGGAGTTCCTCCGCTACCAGGATGTGCTCAAACACATAATTGCCTTGTCCCGAGCGTGGATGACCGGGTGAACGCTTCATGATGTAGCCGGCCTTGTGCCGAGTCCAGCCACCTTTCCAATTTCCGTTCGCCTGTTCTGTAGTGTCCCTGCATTCTCCACATGTCTCAGACTTCACCTGCTTTGCACTACCGCACCCGCAAACATCTCTTGACCTGCAAGACGGACACTTGAGATGCCGGCTTGACAGCGAAAGACTCGCTGGCATTCGTTGCACCTTCGGCACCGCATAGAACGGCAACCGTAACCGGGGGCTGTTACAACTTGCCCCGGGGCACAACGGCGTTCTGATTCCACTGTGCGGTGGCCGCTTTGTTCGTCAATCAGGTTTTGCACGATTCCGAACACGTTGTATCTGGGAAATACAACGCCGACTCCCTCACACACGGAGATCCACCGACGCGGAGCAAGTATTCGGCCGATGCAATTCGAAAGGGCGTGTCCGTGACCCGGCCAATCTGGGCACTCGGGGCGAACAAGAAATGGCGCCCCGAGCCGGTGGCCAGGGGGCGCACTCAGTCAGGGCGACTCCTCTGAAATCACGCGTACTGCCGTCGCAGCCGCCAATCTGTGAACCCGCACAGCGCCAGCGCTGCCGCGAATTGCGAGTTCATCATGATTCTCGCCCTCTCGACGACTCTTCAGCGACGAGGTGGAAAAGCTGCTTCGCCGGGGCGGTGAGTGGCTGGGTTCACATCCCGAGCGCGAGTTGATCGCCAATCGCTACCGGCGACAGACGTTCTCCGCACCATGGTCACAGATACCGAGGCGGTACTCCGGAGGATCCTCGCCTAGGGCCGACCGTCCCGACGGGCGTCGGGTACTACAGCCTCAGAGGGGAGCCACCGACATGAGGTCCTTCATCCCGGTGGGATCGTGCCGCCCAACTGTTCCGTGTTCGAAGATCCCGTAGCCGTTCTGCCCGTCACAGGTCGCTCGAGCCAGATGGTCGATCCCACCCCAGGGCATGCGGGCCTGCACCTCTGGGTCGAGGTAGTCAAAGGTCATGACCCTGCGCCATGACTCGCCCATCCAGCGACCGTGGTTCCATTCCGGATCGTTCCCGTAACCGCAACCGAGATGGAGCGGGATCGCGCTGAGACTCTCCAGATCTATCTGGAGCGGCCGGCGGTCAACCGTCCGGAGGTGGAGCGTGGCCCGTTCCGGGATTCGGGTACCGGGGCGATAGACGATGTCGATCTCGGGCCATCCGAGTTGCTCGAGCTGTGGGCCGGTCAGTCCGCGCCAGCTGCGAACCGCATAGTTGACAGTCCGGAAGCCGTCGGGTTCGGAATCCACCATGACGTGAACGGCGAAGTCGTCGAAACGAAGGGGGACCCAGACCCACCACACATGGGACTCCCCGAGAGCGGGTCGGCCGGCCGGGTCCGGCTCGCCGATCGGCCTGATCCCCCACGAACGGTCCCTGGTCGCCGTCCAGTTCTCGGGTGCGATGTCGATCGTGTCGCCGTCCACGGTCAGCGTTCCTTCCCACGTTCCGAGCTGAGCGAAGCGGCACCCTTCTAGAGAGACCTTGCCGGTGGGTGATGCGTGCTTGATGTGCTGGGGCTCACGGAGAGGCTCGTACTCCGCGCGGAACAGAAGGTCCGCGCTGAGCTCGGGATCGGTGCTGCGCACCCTGATCTGGCGAAGAGGCTCGATCACATCGATTCGGTATGGTCCGACTTCTTGAGCCATGCGGTCCACCGAGCGGACCCCCGATACCTGGAGGGACCATTGTCGGTCGCCCCGACGAACCGAGAAGAAGGCGTCGGAAATGCCGGCATTCGGGTAGACGCCCAGTCCGGTGAGGAAGAACGACTCGGCCCGGTGATCCTGGCCCTGGTAGATGCAGCGGTCGTAGGCGTTGCGGTCGCTGGTTGCCACGTAGGCCATCGACATCGGCACCTGATGGATCGGGTATTCGTCGAGGGGGTCAATCAACACGTCTTTGGCTCCTTTTGGGTCAGCTGGAAGTCCAACGGATGAACCAGACCAGTTCGAGGCGAGCGCTCAGAGTTGGCGTTTGTTCACTCACGCCGCATCAGGCCGAGAACGGCGATCGTACTAGCGGCTGCGCCGATTGGGGCATGTCGGCGCGGGCAAGAAAGAAATGAGGCGCCCCGAACCGGCGTTATACAGGTGATCCGCTGGTCCTGGGCTGTCCCCTATGGAAGCACACTCACTGGGGGGCGGTGTCGGTACTATTTCCAGATGACAGACGAGACAATCCGACAGCTCCCGAGGGAGGAAGTCGACGAGGAACTCGCCGAGGAGTGGATTCGAGAGACAGATGAACCTGAGGTT
>JBEKWB010000127.1:0-10413 GCA_049513455.1 Acidimicrobiales bacterium | reverse complement strand
CCGGCTGTGGCCCGCCCCGAGACAATCGGGGAGTCGCTCGGTCGGGTCGCTCCGGCGGCCTGAACGAGGAACCGCCAACCTGCGTCCTAAAAGGGGCAAAGGTTCACGGTTGCAGCACTAGGTTGACATGCGCGGTTGGACGACCAGGTAGGACATGAGGCCGTGCGTCTGAAAGAGCCGGATGACACGGCGACTCGGGTGATGGATGACCAGTCCGCCGCCGCTGGCCTTGACGCGCTTGTGTTCGGCGACAACGACCGACAGACCGTTGGAATCCATGAACTCGAGCCGGGCGATGTCCAGATCGACCTTCGTGATACCGCGGCGTGACATTTCCGCGAACTGTTCGTCGAGCCGAGGCGCGGTGCCGATGTCGAGCGCGCCCTGCAGGGCGACCACGGTCCGGCCTTCCTTCTCCGAGATCTCAATTGCCAACGCGTCAGCCGATGCCGGCAACTGCATGGTCGTCGTCACCACCTCTCGTGCACGCTCAAGATGGGCGCTGCCGAAACTGTGCAACGCAGCTTGTCGATTCTAAAGGCGCGCACTTCTCATTGGGGTGGATGCGTTCCGCCCCAGTCGGTGCATTCGCGCGCCGACGACGGTGTCTCAGGAACAGTCCAGGACGGCCCAGACTGATTTCCCCGCCTCGCCCGGCGACATCCCCCAGTCCTTCGCCACTGCCGCCACAATGTGCATGCCGCGCCCCGATGGTCCCCGCGTGAGGGGTTGCACGGTCACGGGGGCAGGATCATCGTCCGCCACCTCGACCAGAAGGCCCGCACCGTGCCGTTCCACGGTGACCGTGAAGGGGCTGCGCGCGTGCACACAGGCATTGGTGGCCAGCTCACTGACGACGAGTCCGAGGTCCGTCGGGCAACAGCCCAGATGCGCGGCCGCCGCCACTGCGAAGTGTCGGGCCGCGCTGATCTCCGATGGAGACGGCGTGAACGACTCGCTCACCATTCTCGACCTTTACCCGGCATGGTGGCCCCCAACCACAACCCGGGCGTGGGCCAACCGATCACGTCGGGCCGCTCCACTGCACCAGGACCAAAGTGGCGTCGTCGTCGAGGCGCGAGTGGTGGTGGTCGAGAACTGCCCTTCCGACCTGGCGGACGATCTCTTCGGGCGGGAGTTGGTCCGACGCCGTCTGCCCCACCAGGTCGACCAGCCGCTCGAGGCCCAGGCCACCGCCCGAGCCGGCCCGCCCCTCGATGGCGCCGTCGGTGTAGAAGAGAACGCCGTCGCCGGGCTCGAGGGAATCCTGGGCGACCACGGGGCCGTCACCCCGTATCCCGAGACCCCAGGGGACCGTGGGCCGGCAGGCGAAGTCGCCGATGACCCGGCCGCCCCGGATGTGCAGGGGGAGTGGGTGGCCGGCATTGGTCCACCGCAACCGACCCGTCTCCACGTTGAGTTGGGCCAACTGTCCCGTGACGAATGCGGCGCCGTCGTATCTGCTCTTGACCGTCCCGTCCAGCTCCCGGTGCATGGTCTCGATCGAGCGCCCGTGGCGCCGGTCATGGCGGTAACACCCGATAGCCAGACCGGCCATGATCGCGGAGTTCAGGCCGTGGCCCATGGAGTCCATCACGGCGATGTCGAGCACCGGCCAGTTGATGGCGTAGTCGAAGCAGTCGCCCCCCACCTCGTAGGCGGGTTCGAGGAGGCCGGCCACTGTGACCGGAGGGGACCGGAAGACGATCGGCGGAAGCAGGTCCCACTGCATGCTGGCGGCCAGGGTCATCGCCTGGCGGCGCCGGTGGAGGTTGAAGACGTCACTGACGCGGGCATTGACCGCGATGAGGTACCCCGCGATCATGCCGAGGTCTTCGGCGGCCCGGATCCTGGCGGCGTCGTCGTTCGCGAGTGTGAGTGCGAGCACGCCCGTGCGGTCCGAGCCCTCGCGGATCGGGGTCCACACGCGGACCCCATCAGGTCGCTGCGCCACGACCACCTCTTGGGTGAGGAAGGCGCGCCCGGCCATCGTCGACGCCACCTTCTCACTCCTCGGGAGCTCGTTGTGCGCCGAGTAGTTGCCGAGCGGCTCGAGAAACTGCTGTCCGAAGTCGACCAGGTACACCACCACGTCCGAGGCGCCGATGTCACCCCCCAGGCTCTCGATGGTCGCGGGCACCGAATCTGGCTGGGCTAAGAGGTTGGAGCGGAGGATCCGCGTCAGGTTCAGTTCGGGCATTGGGGGGCGAGCCTATGTGAAGCGGTCTCCGCCGAGGAGCAGAGCCAGTTACGCGCTCCCTGGGCGCGAGGCGTCCCGAATCCGGTCGATGAACGCAGCCACCGGCCCCACGAGTTTCTGGGCCAGCGCAGAGTCCGGAGCGTGGGGATGCGGATGGTTGGGGGCGGCCAGCTTCTCGCCCCTGAATTTCTGGCCGAGGAGGGCCAGGTACCCGCTCTCCTCGTTCGCAGCCAGGAGCGGGAAGACCTCCGCCTCCTCCTTCTGCGCGTGATCCTGGACGGCCAACTCGAGATCTCTGATTGCGCCGCGGAACTCTTCGGTCAAGGGGTCGAGCTTCTCCAGGCGCGCCAGCACTATCTCGGCTTGCGACTCCTCGCGCCGACGGGCCTCAGCGATCGCAGCACCACCGGGCTCCTGTCGCAGCGCCGGGTAGACCACCACCTCTTCGGCCACCTCATGACGGACCAGCTGATCCCTCAGCTCCCAGAACAGCTGTCCCCGCACGTCCGGATCGGCGTGACCCAGCTCAAAAAAGCGCTCCCTGATGGCCTCGTGATCCTGGGCCAGCAGGGAAATGACGTCGTCAGTGGGCACGATTCCCATGGCTCTCCTTTCGCAGCCCCCCTCCGCAGGGCTACCCCCAAGCAGGGAGGTCGAAACCGCGCAGGCGCCCGCGCCGACCTCGGCCCATTGCCATCCGTGGTGTCCTGCCAGCCTGCAACCCCGATCGGGTCGGTTAAGGTTTCGGGCGCGCCTTGAACAGCCAGGGCCGCCTGGTGCGAGACGAGTGACAAGGAGGAACTGCGTGCTCTCGCTCTGTAGGACCTTCGGGTTTGGCCCGGCATGAGCGTCTCGGCAGAAGGCTTCTCGGCCAAGGTTCTCGGACTCGACGACGACACGGTTGTCTTCGTCACCGGAGAACTGGATATGGCCACGGCGCCGGAACTGACCGGGGTGCTCGGCAAAATCATTGAGCACGGGCCCCAGGAGGTCGTGCTCGACTTCTCCGGACTCTCCTTCATCGACAGTTCGGGCATCGCCGCCCTGGTCGACTCGCAGCAACGCCTGAGCGAACAGAAGCGGCGGCTTTCGATTCACGGCGCCCAGCGGGGTACCGTGCGGGTCTTCGAGATCGCCGGGTTGGTCGACTTCCTCCAGGTGCAGACTGAACCTGGCGAGGAGTCCGCCCTCTGACCGGGCGCCGCACCGACGCAACATCACGTTGCGCGGCTCTCGTTTCGGCAGCTACCTCTCGCAGTAGGGTTGCGCCACTCGTTGGCGCGGCTTTGACAGCAAGGTCGTCGCATACGCCTCGTCGCGGATCGGTGATGTCAGAGCAACTCGAATCTCGCTCACGGAGTCTCCCGGTGGGGACATTGTCGCCCGACGACGGCATCTGGCGCCTGGCCAGCGCGCTCGCGGGTGCCGCATCTCCCACTGAGGTTGCAGCCGCCCTGGCCGAGCAAGGTGCCGCGGCGGCCGGAGCGTCCTTCTCGAATATGGCTGTCCTCACCGTGGAGACGGGACGGGTACGCGTCGTGCACGGATCGGTCATGGACCCCGCCATCGCCGCTCGCTGGGAGGAGTTCGACCTCAGCGAGCCCACTCCCTTATGCGAGGCCATGATGTCCCGGCGGCCCGTGCTGGTGGAATCACTCGTCGAGCTCGAGCGGCGCTATCCCGACCTGGTCGCCGATACGGTGGCCGCCTCCATTGGCGCCACGGCCTCGTATTCCTTGTTCTCGGCCGCCGGCCTGGTCCTCGGAGCGGTGGGGTTCGGGTGGCCCTCGGCCCAGGAGTTCGGAAGCGACCAACTCCGCACCCTCGACCTCGTGGCCAGCCTGGCCGCGCAGGCGCTCGAGCGTGCCGTCCTCACTCTGCGTGAGCACGAACGGGCCTCGACGCGCGAACGGGCCGATGCCCAGCTGCTCCAAGACGCGTTCCTGCCCCGCAGCCTTCCCACGACGGACACCCTCGACGTGGCGGCGGTGTACCTGCCGGCCAGCGACGCCCCCATGGGCGGGGACTGGTACGACGTCTTCCCGGTCACGGGAGGCACCTGTCTGGTCATCGGCGATGTGGCCGGTCACGGCGTGCAGTCCGCCGCCGTGATGGGCCAGCTGCGCAACAGCGTGCGGGCCTACGCCACCGAAGACCCCTCTCCCTCCAGCGTGCTGGCCAGGCTGAACCGGATGATGTGCCGCCTCGAACCGGGCGAGTACGCCACCGCCATCGTCGCCGTGTGGGACGAGGCACGGGGCACGCTCCTGCGATCCAATGCCGGGCACCCTCCCGTGCTCCGTTGCCGCCCGGGCGAGTTCGGGTACCTCGTTCCCCCGCCCGACGGGCGGTTGCTCGGGGTCTCGCCCGACTGGGTCTATCAGGAACAGTCGAAGGTGCTGCGCCCGGGGACCACCATGCTCTTCTACACAGACGGGCTCGTGGAGAGGCGGGGACATGAACTCCTCGACGGCATGAGCGCGTTGCTCGAGTTCGTCGAGGGCCTGGACGACCTGTCGCCCCAGGCCATCTGTGACCAGGTCCTGCACTGGCGCCGCGCCCAGGGTCGCATCGAAGACGACGTCTGCCTGCTCGCGGCGCGGCTCAGGTGGCGGGAAGGAAGTCCACCAACAACCGGTTGACGTCCGAGGGCGCCTCGAGTTGCATCCAGTGGCCGGGGCCCTCGAGCCGCTCGTAGCGCCAGTGGCCCGCGACGTGCCCCGCCGAGCGCGTCATCTGCCCCTCGGTGAGCGCGATGTCGCCGCTGCTCCACACCCCCATGGTGGGAGCCTGCACCGGGGGCAGCTCGATCGGCGGGGCGATGTAGGACTCCGGCGGGATGTTGGCCCGGTACCAGTTGAGACCGGGCGTCAGGGAGGCGTTGGCCTCGAGCTCGCCGATGACCGCAGCAGCGTCGGGGTGATGCCCCCAATTGCGGAAGTTGGCCCAGCCGTCGTCGGACAGCCAGTGCTCGGCAATGCCCTCGAACTGGAAGAGGAGCATGTACCACGACTTCTCGTGCTGCACGAAGCCGTCGGACCGGAACGTCGACGGGTGACCGACGGAGAGGGCGACGAGATGGTCGACCCGTTCGGGCGCCACCGACGCCAGCACCCACGCCACCGCGGCGCCCCAGTCGTGCCCGACCACGTGCGCCCGCTCCACGCCCGCGTGGTCGAGCACGGCCCCGACGTCGGAGACCAAGAAGAGCATGTTGTAGGCCGCCACGTCGCCCGGCTTGTCCGAGGCGCCGTAGCCGCGCATGTCGGGGACGATGACCTTGAACCCGGCGTCGGCCAGGGCGCGCACCTGATGGCGCCACAACCGCCCCGAGTCGGGGAATCCGTGGAGAAGGACCACCGGGCGACCAACGCCTGTGACCTCGTACTCGAGCCCCACCCCACCGTTCTCAGCACGCATCGCTCGCTCCACCTCTCTCTCTCGGCAACCGTGCCTCAGTCGTTGGCCAGCGCGACCAGCGTGGCGCGGTCGGGGCCGAACGACGGCTCGTCGCGCCAGGCCGCGCCGTGCGCAACGACCTTTTCGAACAGCTCGGGCCGCGCCAGGGCCACCTCGGGGAGCTCGAGCACAAAGGCGATGTCGAGGAAGGCCCGGAAGGCGTCCGGGTCGCGCCCGGTAGCGAGCGCCAGCGCCTTGGTCATTTCGTACCCGGGGTCGCCGGGGTCATAGGCGGTGCCCTCGGCGATGGCGGACATCTCCGCCAGCCGGTGGCGGTCGAAGGACAACGTGGCCTGGTACCAGGGCTCGACCGTGGCCTCGGTGGCGGCCGCGAACGCTTCGGAGAGCGCGGCCGGGTCGTCGGGGCCGGTCAGGCGGAGCGTGTCGCGCAGCGCTTGTGCGTGCAGCATCCCGATGGACGCCCCCCGCCCCAGCGAGGGATTGGTGCACGCCCAGGCGTCGGCGACCGCCACCACCCCGGTGGCGACCGGGACGCCGTCGGGGTAGAGGTCCCGGCGGCGGTCCTCAATTTTGGCGATGGTCACGATACGGTCCTCAATCGGGTCACCATCGAGCCAGTGGGCGACCGTGGGAAGTGCCCGCACGGTGCGCTCCCAGCGCGCCACGTCCTTCAGGCCGAGGAGGGCCCGATCCCCCGACCGGGCCACGAGGGTGACCGCCCAGGTGTGGTTGTCGGCCGGGAGCATGAGGGCCGAAATGGAACCGTAGGGCTGGAGGCCGGGCCCGAGCGCAGCCGGCAACTGCCCGTCGCGGGAGCGGAAGTGTCGCCCCAGGTAGATGAAGCCACTGTCGTCGACCTCGTCCTCGGGGCGACGCGCTCCCAGCGCCTCCAGCCAGTCCGGGAGCGCGGAGCGGCGACCGCCGCAGTCGACGACCAGGTCGGCCCGTACCTCGTCGCCGTCGGTCGTGCGCACACCCGTCACGTGCGGTACCCCACCGAGCGCCTCGGGTCCACCGAGCAGTCCCGCCACGGCCACTCCCCGTCGTACCTCGAGCCCGGGTGTGCCCTCGGCCACCGAGGCCACGGCGCGCTCGACCACGGCCCGGCGGCCGGACAGCATGGTGTAACGGGTGTCACCGGGGCGCGGTCCACCGGTAATCGACTCCGGGGCGTCCTGCACCGGATTGATGCGCAGGGCGCCGTCGCGCTCCATGGCCGCGGCGACGTCCGGCAGCTCCGCTTCGATGATCTCGCGGTAACGAGGAAGGAAGAGGTGGGGTAGGCGGAACTGGTTGACCCCCCGGCGCTCCCAGTTGTCCCAGGCCTCTTCGGGGTCCTTGGGTGCCGCCTCGACATCGCGCTCGAGAATCGTGACTGCGTGGGCGTCGCGAGCGAGCATCATCCCGAGCCCCATGCCCACCACCCCGCCGCCGACTATCAGGACCTCGGCCATGCTCACGCTCCTCGTTCGCCAGGCGGGCGCAGAACCGCGCGACGTGACGAGCATAGAACCGCCGGGTTCGTCGCCGCCCGCTCGGTTCGGCCGAGGATCTAAGAAGCGGCAACCTCCTCGTGGCGGTCCCTTCGTCGCTTCCGGAAGCCCAACCAAATTCCTCCGAGCAGCGATGCCGCCAGGGGCAGCAACAGCGGAGTAGCCACCTCCGGGGTGGCAGCCGCCGGGGCGGCGACCGCCGGGGCGGCGACCGCCGGAGCCGGGTCGGTGCCGGAAACGTCGACGTCACACGGTTGACCGAGAGTGACGGTGGTTTGACTGGCGATCGAGCAAGCGGGCGGTGCGCCGATCGCCGCGGCGAGGGCGGCCCACGCCGGCTTGGGGCTGCCGTCCGCATTGACCAGACCGAAATAGTCCGGGTTTGTGGCGCTGTCCTGGTAGGTGTAGACGAACAGGGCGCCGATCCAGGACGTGCTCTCGGCGTCGTCTACGACCTGTGTGATCTCAGTGGCCTGGTTTGTGAGGCCGACACCGTTCGGGCCGGCGGAGGGTGCACCGACCTCGGTGATCCATATCTGCTTGCTGGCGTCACCGTTGGCCACCATGACCGAGCGGATCGAGGGTGACGTGGCGGACATCTGCGAGAAGCCTGACCACGACTCGACGGTGTTCGGAAGCGCGGGGTAGCTGTAGGGATGATCAGCCACGGCGTTGAAGTAGCCAGCTCCACCGTCAGCGTAGATGTCTTGGAGGAACTCGACGGGGGCGATGCTGTCGGTGCCATCGGCCGCGGGGGCCAGCCCGCCCGTGACGACCTCTTCGTTCGGTTGCACTGCCGTGATCGCGTTGTACGCCGCCTGCAGGTCGGCGGTGTAGATCGCGGGATTCGGTGCGGGCAGGACGCCCAGATTCTCTTCGTTCCATATCTCATAGCTCGTTGGTCCACCCGAGCCGTAGCGAGTTGCCACTGCTTGTGCCCAACCGCCAAACTGGCTGGCACTTGCGGGCAGGACGTTGTCGGTCGCCAGCGTCACGTCCGATGGCACCGATGCAGCCCAGGCGGGCACGCCGTCGATGATGAAGTCGATGCTCATCCCCTGCGCCCGGATCAGCGAAACGGTCTGGTCCATTGCGGCCCAGTTGAAGACGCCAGGTGACGATTCCCAGTAGCCCCAGTTGGCGTCGATCCGCACCCAGCGCAGTCCGGTCCCGTAGAGGGCGGCCAAGGTCGCCGCCTGCTGGCTGGCCGATTCGTTCACGAGCGCCGGTAGGCTCATCCCGAATGCCGGGCCCTCGGCTGTCTCCGCTGCCGCCGTCGACGGAGTGCTCGCGACGGCGTTCGCCCCTTGGCTGCTTGGAGTGGCGGCCGAGGCAGTTGCACCGAAGCCGATCGTCGAGGCGAGAATGGCGAAAACGATCACCAGTAGTTGCAATCGCAGGTTCTCGCGCACACCTTCCTTTCGACCACGAGAAAGCACAATGGGATATACCCCGGTGGGCTGGTATTTTGAGACCCAGTTCACGAGCGACGGTCGCGGGGCCCGTGTCACAGGCTTGCCCGACCACCATCCTCTTTACGAGAGGCTGAACCTTCTTCGAACCCGAGTCAAATGCGTACGACCCCTCGACGCGTAACTGTCACAGAAGTTCACGCTTGTCGGAGCGCGCTCACTCGACCGTGACGCTCTTGGCCAGGTTGCGCGGTTGGTCGATGTCCACTTCGCGCAGGAGTGCGGCGTGATACGCCAGGAGCTGCAGCGGGACGTTCAAGACGATCGGGTCGATCTCCGGCGCCAATTTGGGCACCACGATGGCCTCGTCGGTCAGGTCGTGCAGCGCGGGGGCGTGCCCGATGGCGATGACCGGCCCGCCGCGGGACTGGATCTCGCGGATGGTCGCCACGTTCTTCTCGAACAGCTCGTCGTCGGGAATGATGACGAAGGTCGGGAGCTCCGGGCAGATGAGAGCCAGCGGGCCGTGCTTGAGCTCGGAAGCGGGGTAGGCCTCGGCGTGGATGTAGGAGACCTCCTTCAGTTTCTGCGCCGCCTCGGCCGCCACCGGGAAGCCCCGGACCCGGCCCACGAAGAAGGCACTCGTGATGGCCCGGTACCGCGCCGCGATCTCGCGCGCCAGGGCCTCGGTCTCGAGCGCCACCTCCAGCGCCGCCGGCAGGGCCTCGAGGGAGTCGATCAGCCGCCCCCCGTCGCCTTGCCCGAGGTCGCGTATACGCCCGAGGTGGAGGGCCAACAGTGCGAAGGCGGTCACGGTGGAGGTGAAGGACTTCGTGGAGGTGACGGAGATCTCCGGCCCGGCGTGGAGGTAGATGCCACGGCCGCACTCGCGGGCGATGCTCGAGCCCACGACGTTGACGATGCCGAGGACGGTCCCACCCTTGCGGCGGATCTCCTGGACGGCGCGCAGGGTGTCGAGGGTCTCCCCTGACTGGCTCACCGCTACGTAGACCGTGTCCGCCTCAATGATCGGGTCGCGGTAGCGGAACTCCGAAGCCGGCTCGGCGTCGGCGGGGACGCGGGCGAGGCGCTCGATCAGCTGGGCCCCGGCCAAGCCGGCGTAGTAGGCCGACCCGCAGCCGAGGATCTGCACGCGCCGGGTACGCAGGATCTCCTGCGCGCTGAGCTCGATCCCCCCGAGGTGGGCCGTCGAAAAACGCCGCTCGAGACGGCCCGAGAGGGTCCGCCGCACCGCCTCGGGCTGCTCGAAAATCTCCTTGCGCAGGTAGTGCGCGTGCGCGCCCTTCTCGTAGGTGGTGGCGCTCCAGTCGACGGTCTCGACGCCCTTGGTCCGCTCCGCGCCCTCGATGCTGAGGGTGCGGAACTGGTCCCGCTCGAGCACGGCGATCTCGCCGTCGTCGAGATAGGCGATCTGCTGGGTGAAGCGGATGAGGGCGTTGACGTCGGACGCCACGAAGTGCTCGTGCTCGCCGATCCCGATCACCACCGGGCTGCCGTTGCGCGCCGCCACCAACTGCTCGGGGTTCTCGCGGTCGATCACCGCGATGCCGTAGGTACCCTCGACGACCGAGAGCGCCTCGCACACCGCCTCGAGGAGGGTCGGCGCCCCGGACAGGGCGATCAGGTGCGCCAGGACCTCGCTGTCGGTGTCGGAGCGGAACCGGTGGCCCTGCGCCTCGAGCGACGTTTTGATCGCGTCGGCGTTCTCGATGATCCCGTTGTGCACGAGCGCGATGCGGCCGGCCGGATCGGTATGGGGGTGGGCGTTGACCTCGTTGGGGACACCGTGGGTGGCCCACCGGGTGTGGCCGATGCCGACCAGGCCCGAGAACCCCGCCGGCGTGGTGGCGCGCAGGGCGGCGATCTT
>JBEKWB010000126.1:0-11885 GCA_049513455.1 Acidimicrobiales bacterium | reverse complement strand
GCCCGCGTCCACCGGGGTCCGACGCGCCCGCAGCGCAGGCGCAAGGCAACGGATATCGGACGCCCGATCCTCGTCCATTTGCCGAAATGGCCGGGCAGGTACGCCGTAAATGGCGGGTCAGCGCTCACGCCGGAACTGATTGCGCATTGAGCGTGTAGTTCCACTCGCCGTGGAAGTCGTTGGGAACGAGGGGCAGGGCAGCCAGTTGCCTGTCGGTGATCTTGACCCCCTTTGGATACCAGTTCGGGTCGTATTCGGCCAGAACGCTGAGTCCGGTGCTGGTCGAGGTGGCCGAGATCAGTTCGATGATGGTGCGCATGGTGGTGAGCGGCCGACCGCGCCAGTTGATGGTGATGAAGCTGAAGAGGCGGTGCTCGATTTTGTTCCACTTCGAGGTGCCGGGCGGGTAGTGGCAGACCGTGATGTCGAGCCCGGTCTCTTGCGCCAAAGCAGCGAGTTCGAACTTCCAGGCCCGAACTCGGTAGCCGTTGGATCCACCGGCGTCCGCGGTAATCAGTAGGCGGTTGGCCTCGGGGAAGCGAACCTGGCCGATCTGGTACCACCAGCGCCGGATGGACTCGACGGCGAAGGCGGCTGTGTCAGCGGTGTCGCCGACGTTGACCCAGCCCTCGTTGTTGAAGACGTCGTAGACTCCATAGGGGATGGCCTTGGCGTACTCGGCCAGTTCAGGATCGGCGAAGTCGTGCACGTTGGTGCGCTCGGGTTCACCGGCTGGTGCCCATTCGGCCCCTCCATTGGCGTAGTTCCCGATCAGCTCCTTCTTTTTCGAGTCAACGGAAATGACCGGTTGGCCGTTATCGATGAAGGCGGTTGCCGTGTCGTTGAGATGGTTGAACTGAGCGTCGCGGTCGGGATGCTGGCGTCCTTCTGCCACCTTGGCGTTGGCCTGGAGTGAATAGCCGAGTTTGTGCAACAAGCGCAGCACTGAGCGCGAGGACACCTCGAAGCCCTGGCGCACCAGTTCGTCGGCCAACTTGGTCGAGGACTTCGACGTCCAGCGGAGCTTGGACATCGGATTGCCCCGAGTCTCGGGGTAGACGAGTTCATCGAGTGCTTCGAG
This sequence comes from Acidimicrobiales bacterium, assembly GCA_049513455.1. Classification (GTDB taxonomy): domain Bacteria; phylum Actinomycetota; class Acidimicrobiia; order Acidimicrobiales; family RAAP-2; genus Bog-473. The sequence continues at coordinate 10,804 of JBEKWB010000126.1, read as the reverse complement.
CAATCCGGGCTGGCCGTCGAGCAACGACTTGTCGCCACCGCCTGGTGCGCGCAGGCGAACCGATGGCTCGATCCCGGCGATCACTTCTCCCTCGGCCTTGATCACCGTGTTGCGGCTCATACCCGACGCATTTGCCACCGCAGTCTTGCCGCCATGCCCGAACATCTCTGCTGCCGCACCGGCGACAACTCGGCGCTGCACCTCGTTCATGTGGGGCAACACCACTTCGAAGAATCGCGCGAGGCCGTCGTCGGTCACCTCCACATGGCTATCCTACTACGCGCGTATTAATCAGGCGTGGACCCTAAGTGTGCTTCTGATCTAGCGAAGGTCGTCTCGGAGTTCCTAAGTGTGCTTCTGATCTAGCGAAGGTCGTCTCGGAGTTCTTGGACGCTCACGGTTAGAGCTTTACCAGCTGGAGCAGACCCCGACCGTCGACGGGGGGCAGCGCTAGCATCCCGGGTCATGCTCGATCTCGTGGAGTTCGGACGGACCGGCCACCTCAGTACCAGAGTCCTGTTCGGCGCGGCGGCGCTCGGGACCATGCGCCAGGACCGGGCGGATGCCGTTCTCGACACGCTCCTCGAGTTCGGCGTGAACCACATCGACACCGCCGCCTCCTACGGCGAGTCCGAATTGCGCATTGCCCCCTGGCTGACTGGCCACCGCGATCGGTTCTTCCTGGCCACCAAAACGGACGACCGGACCGGCCCCGACGCTCGGGCCAGTCTCGAGCGAAGCCTCGCACGCCTCGGCGTCGACCAGGTCGACCTGATTCAGCTGCACAATCTGGTCGAAGAGGACGAGTGGCAGACGGCGCACGGACCCGGCGGCGCGGTCGAGGCGCTGGTGCGGGCCCGCGACGAGGGACTGGTGCGATTCATCGGTGTGACCGGTCACGGTCTTCGCATCGCCGGCATGCATCTGCGCAGCATCGAGCGGTTCGATTTCGATTCGGTACTGCTTCCCTACAACTTCAGCCTCTGGCAGAACGACGGGTACCGCCGCGACGCCGAGCTGCTGATGGAGCGGTGCGCCGAGCGGCGGATCGCTGTGCAGACCATCAAGTCAGTGGCCCGCCGACGCTGGACTGACAACAGCACCCCCCACTTCAGCTGGTACGAGCCCGTCAGGGAGCGACCGGCGCTCGCCAGGGCGGTACGCTGGGTGCTGTCACGCCCGGGGATCTTCCTCGACTCGTCGAGCGACGCCGGCCTGCTCCGATCCATCCTCGAGGTGGCCAGCGGCCCCGAGGCCTCGATCCGGCCGACCGATGCCGAGATGCAAGCCGACGTCGCCGACCTGTCGATCACCCAGCTCTTCGACGGGGAAGCGCTCGAGCGCATCTGATCGCCGTCGGGGGCTGCACTCGCCCGAGGGGTCGAGCGGAAGTCGTGGAAGACTGTCGGCACGTCTCTGCCCTCTGCCACCCTCGCGCCGAGCAGCACGTGTGTTGCATCGCGGCATTTTCGGGGTCTTAGACGGACCGGCCGGTGTCGCTAAAAGCCGGCTGTGACTTGGACATCTGTAGGAGAGCGGGCGACGAGAATCGAACTCGCGTTCTCAGCTTGGGAAGCTGATGTTCTGCCTCTGAACTACGCCCGCGTAAGCCACGCACACTATCCTCTCCGACGCATGTGAATCCCAGGCGGCGCTCGCACACCCGTCGCCAGACCTGTTCGACAACCGAAGTATGCGAGGAGCATCCGTGCTGGTCAGGATCATTCTGGGGCTTGGCGTCACCGTGGTCGGGTTCGGTATTGCCGGGCGGCGGTTCCACTGGCTGTCCCGGCTGATCCGGTCGGGGAAGCCCGCCCCGGAGCGGACCCGGGGGAGCATCCTGCCCAAGGCAGAAGCCGAGGTCACAGAGGTGGCCGGGCAGCGCAAGCTCCTGCAGTGGACGATTCCGGGCCTGGCCCACTTCTTCACCATGTGGGGCTTCACCATCCTGTTGCTGACGATCGTCGAGGCCTACGGGGACCTCTTCCAGAAGACCTTCCACTTCCCCGGGATCGGCCAGTGGGACTGGGTCGGCTTCGTGGAGGACTTCTTCGCCGTCATGGTCCTGGTCGCCCTGGTGGTCTTCTCCATCATCCGGCTGAAGAACGCCCCCTCCCGCAAGGAGCGCCAGTCCCGCTTCTACGGCTCGCACCTCGACGCCGCCTGGATCACCCTGGCCATGATCGCCGGCGTCATCATCACCCTGCTGCTCTACCGGGCGGCCCAGGTCAACACCGTCGACCCCCACCAGTTCCCCTACGGCTGGGGGGCCTTCGCCTCCCACGCCATCGCCAAGCTCCTCCACCCGGCCGGCCCCGGCATCAACAGCGACCTGGCCACCATCTTCCTGATCCTGAACGTGGCCGTCATTTCCGGCTTCATCGTGTTCGTGTCCTACTCCAAGCACCTGCACATCTTCATGGCGCCCATCAACGTGGCCTTCTCCCGCCGGCCCCGGGCCCTGGGCGCCCTCAACAAGACGCCGGACATGGACATGGAGAACGTCGACGAGGACACCGTGTTCGGGGTGGGAGAGGTGGGGCACTTCTCCTGGAAGCAGATGCTGGACTTCGCCACCTGCACCGAGTGCGGGCGCTGCCAGTCGGCCTGCCCGGCCTGGAACACCGAGAAACCCCTGTCGCCCAAGCTGCTCATCATGGGCCTCCGCGACAACATGTTCGCCTCGGCCACCCCGCTGCTGGGAGGCGAGGGCGAAATGACGGCCCTGGTCCCCAACGTGATCGACCCCGATGTGCTCTGGGCCTGCACCACCTGTGGGGCCTGCGTGGAGGAGTGCCCGGTGGACATCGAGCACATCGATGCCATCGTCGACATGCGGCGCTACCAGGTGCTCATGGAGTCCGAGTTCCCCTCCGAAGCCGGTCTCATGTTGCGCAACGTGGAGAACCAGGGCGACCCCTGGGGTCTGGGCCAGGCCAAGCGGACCGACTGGACCCAGACCCTGGACTTCGAGGTCCCGGTCATCACCGGGACCATTCCCGACGACATCGAGTACCTCTATTGGGTCGGTTGCGCCGGGGCGCTCGACGAGCGGGCCCGCAAGGGCGTCCAGGCCACTGCCCGCATGCTGCACCGGGCTGGGGTCACTTTCGGGATTCTGGGTCCCAGGGAGTCCTGCACCGGGGACCCGGTGCGCCGCCTGGGCAACGAGTACCTCTACCAGGAGCAGGGCCGGCTCAACATCGCCACCCTGGATGGCGTGGGGGCCAAGAAGATCATCGCCAGCTGTCCGCACTGCTTCAACACCATCAAGAACGAGTACCCCTCCTTGGGAGGCAACTACGAGGTGATCCACCACGCCGAGTTGCTCGAGCACCTGGTGCGCACCGGCAGGCTGACCCCGGGCACGGGGTATTCGGGCAAGGTGACCTACCACGACCCCTGCTACCTGGGCCGGCACAACCGGATCATCGAGGAGCCCCGCTCGGTGCTCAGCGCCATCCCCGGGGTGGAGCAGATCGAGATGCGCCGCTGCAAGGAGCGCGGCTTCTGCTGCGGCGCCGGCGGGGCGCGCATGTGGCTCGAGGAGAACATCGGCAAGCGGATCAACATGGAGCGCATGGACGAGGCGCTGGGCACCGGGGCCGACGTGGTCTCGACCGCCTGCCCCTACTGCATGATCATGTTGGACGACGCGGTGCGGGCCAACGCCAAGGAGGACGACGTGCGTGTGCTCGACCTCTCCCAGCTGGTGGAGGAGTCGCTGGGCTGATCGGCGGATGAACAGACGGAGGGGGAAGATCGTCTGATGTCGCTGTTGGGCCAGGCTGCTGAGAATCCGCAGAAGCCGGCCGTCATCATGGCCGGGAGCGGGGAGACGCTGACCTACGGCGAACTGGTCGACGGCATGAACCGGTTGTCCCGCGCCTTACGGGCCCACTGTGAGGTTGGCGACCGGGTCGCCATGCTCATGGACAACGAGCGTGACTACTTCACGGTGGCCTGGGGCGTCCGTCGGGCCGGGCTGCGCGGCGTCCCGGTCAACTGGCATCTCACCGCGCCCGAGGTCGCCTACATGGTCGACAACAGCGACGCCGTCGCCCTCATCGTCTCGGCCGGCCTCATCGACGTGGCCGAGGAGGTACGGAAGTCGAACGACCGCCTGGCCATCTGTCTGACCAACGGTGAGGCGCGTGGATCCTTCGGCTCGTTGCAGGGTGCCCTGGCGGCGTCGTCACCCGAGCCTCTGCGTGATGCGTCCGAGGGCAATCTGATGTTCTACTCGTCGGGGACGACGGGCTACCCCAAGGCCATCAAGCGACCGTTGCCCGTTGCGCCGTTCGGGACGTACAGCAACTGGGAGCTGCTCATGCAGGGCCAGTACGGGGTCGCCGAGGACACGGTGCTCCTCATTGCCGGGCCGGCCTACCACGCCGCGCCGATGGGATGGTCCCAGGGCTGCCAGGCCATCGGGGGCACCGTGGTCCTGCTCGAGCGCTTCGATGCCGAGGCGTGCCTGGCGGCCATTGAGCGCAACGGCGTCACCCACGCACTCTTCGTGCCCACCCACTTCGTGCGCATGCTGAACCTGCCCGAGGCGGTGCGGGCCCGCTACGACGTGTCGTCGCTGCGCCGGGTCGTCCATTCGGCAGCGCCGTGCCCGCCGCACGTGAAGCGGGCCATGATCGAGTGGTTCGGCCCGATCATCGACGAGTACTACTCGGCCACCGAGGCGGCCGGCTTCACCGTCGTCGACAGCGAGACGTGGCTGCGCAAGCCGGGAACGGTCGGGCGTCCCCTCGGTGGGATTCCGCACATCCTCGATGAAGACGGCCGTGAACTGCCGGTGGGGGAGACGGGCGCCGTCTACTTCGAAGGGGTCGACTCCTTCGAATACCACGGCGATCCGGGCAAGACGAGCGAGTTCTTCAACGACCGCGGCTGGGGCTGCAACGGCGACATGGGCTGGCTCGATGAGGACGGCTATCTCTTCTTGGCCGATCGGCGGAGCCACATGATCATTTCGGGCGGGGTGAACATCTACCCGCAGGAGAGCGAGAACGTGCTCTTCGAGCATCCGTCGGTGGCCGACGTCGCCGTGATCGGGGTGCCGAACGACGAGTACGGGGAAGAGGTCAAGGCGGTGGTCGAGCTCCGCCCCGAGGCCGGAGCGGGGAACGACGAACTGGCCGAAGAGCTCCTGGCCTTCTGCCGGGCCAATCTGGCGCACTACAAGTGCCCGAAATCGGTCGATTTCGTGGAGGAATTACCGCGCACGCCGACGGGCAAGGTGCGCAAACGCGATATCCGGCAGGCCTATTGGGGCGAGGGCCGGCGCCAGCAGATCGTCTGAATCCTCAGGTGGCCACCAGGCCGTAGGCCCGCTCGGGGTGCACGGCGGCGATGAGGCGCCCGTCGGCCACCATGGTGGCCCGGTAGTCGTCCCAGTCCGGATGCTCCCCGTTGCCGGCCCGGTAGTAGACGATCAATTGCTCGACCGTGTCGTCGTGAGGATCGGCGGCCACCGGGGTCAGTTGGGCCGTTCCCTCGACGACGATGAACTGCCAGAAGTTGTCGCCCGGGACGTAGAGCGAGACGCGGGGGTCACGCCGCATGTTCTTCGTCTTGGCCCGGCTGTCGGTGACCGAAATGCGCAGCACGCCGTCGTCACCGGGGACATAGAGGATGTTGGACAGCTGGGGCCGCCCATTGGCCCGGATGGTGGTCAGCACCCCGTTCTTGCGGGCCCGGACGAATGCGAGCGCTTCTGCGAGTTCCATCCCTCAGACGGTAGCGGGCTCCGCGGCCGGGGGATCCAGGACCGCCACGTCCGAGCGCCCGGCGATGGCGAGGTGCACGATGGCGGCGATGACGGCACCGACCAGCGGGGCCACCAGGAACAGCCAGACCTGGCTGAGGGCGCTCCCCCCGACGATCAGGGCGGGGCCGAGGCTGCGGGCCGGGTTGACCGAGGTGCCGGTCAACGGGATGCCGATCAGGTGGACCACGACCAGGGCCATGCCGATGGCCAACCCGGCCGCGCCCTGAATGGCCGCCTTGTGGGTGGCGAAGAGGATCACGGTGACGAACACGAAGGTGAGCACGACCTCGGTGACGAAGGCGCCGCTCTGGTTGAGGTGGACGATCGAGTTGGCGCCGTAGCCGTCGGTGCCCAGCCCCTGGACCTTGCGGCTGTAGTGCGGCACGCTGGCGAAGACGCTCCACAGCACGGCGGCCCCTCCGATGGCGCCGAGTACCTGGGCGATGACGTAGCCGACCCCTTCGGTGGCCTTCATGCGGCCGGCGGCCACGAAGCCGAGCGTCACCGCCGGGTTCACGTGGGCCCCCGAAATCGGGCCGATGGCGTAGGCCAGGGCCATCAGGACCAGACCGAAGGCGAGGGCGGTGGTGACCACGCCGGCGGCGGTGCTGGTGCCGAACAGCTTGAAGCCGAAGTTCTCGGTGGCCACCCCCACGGCGATGAACACGAGTATGGCGGTGCCGACGAATTCCGCGGCGAGTTTCTTCGGATCGAACATGTTCGATGTCTCCTTCGTCCCGGGCGAGGTACAGCGGACGCAGGAAGCATGGCAGCGCGATCCTCCGGGGGCAAGGACCTCCGTAAGAGGTCGACGGCGCCGCCGCCTCGGTCGGCGCACCGGCGACTGTAGTTAGTGGAATGCCTTGTCGTCCGCCTCGCGCAGGCGGGTCGCCATGGCGGACAGCAGCTTGCGGGAGAGGGCGGGCACGGAGTCGAGGATGCCGTTGAACTGTCGCTGGCCCAGCACGAGGAGCGTCATGTCGGTGTCCGAGGTCACGCTGGCCGAGCGGGGCCGGCGGTCGAGCAGGGCGAGCTCGCCGAAGTACTGGCCCGGTCCGAGGGTGGCGACCTTGCGGTTGTTCCGCTTCACCGACGCCTGGCCGGAGACGATCAGGAAGAATTCCTGGCCGATGGTGCCCTGCTCGCACAGCAGCCGTCCCGGGGGCACCGTGACCTCCTCGAGGGCCTTGCGGATGGTGCGCAGGTCCTTGGCCGACGAGGTCGAGAACAACCAGATTTTCGAGAGGTCGAGCACATCGCGGCTGGGAGTCATGGCGAACAGGCTACCGGGCCGGCTTGTTCACATGCTGGAAACATGCTCGTAGCAGTGCCGAGACTTCCGGCTCCAATACTGGCGAGATTATGCCGCGAACTAGCCTGCCTCTCATGCCCGGGAAAAAGCATTCCGACGACTTCGACGACGACGCCCCGCCCAAGCTCAGCCTGTGGGAGCGCCTGCGCTACACGATGGTCAAGCCGGACGACCCCGATGCGCCTCCCAAGAAGAAGGCGGAGGAGCCGGCGCAGTCGGTCGAGGAGCTCGAAGCCGCCATCGCCCGTGCCGACGACAAGGAGCGCAATCTCGGCCTGATAGCCGCCCCGGTGGGAGCCGTGGTGGCACTCCTGGTCAGCGCCGACCTGATCAACCACGCCAAGTCGCTCAACCAGAGCACGGGGGTCTACCAGAATCTGGATTTCGTGCTGCTGGGCATGGCGGTGCTCATGCTCGTCACGGCGCTGCTCCGCAAGCGCCTCTTCGAGGGCATGGTGATGGCCCTGTTCGGGGTCGGCATCTTCAATCTGCACTACTGGGGCTTCGGCGTGCCGTTCGTCCTCGGCGGGGCCTGGTTGTTGGTGCGCGCCTACCGACTGAGCCAGAAGCTGAAATTGGCCGGCGGCAGTACCAAAAAGGGCTACGTCCCTCCACCGAGAGGCCTGCCGTCGGCGGGCGGCGTGCTCCCGCGGCCCAACAAGCGCTACACACCCCCGGTGGCGCCGCGCAAGCACCCGAAGCCCGGGAGCTAGTCGGTATCGGGTCCGGGAGCTCGGAGGCTACGGCTCAGCTGTCGCATGGTGTCGGCGCCTGATGATGATGGCTCCGACCAACAGCGCGAGGACCACCAGCAAGACCGCCGGGAGGATGAAGACCTTCCATGATGCGTGCTCGCCCGCCAAGATGTTGACCGGGGAGAGCAGAGCCGGATCTGTGGGGACGACCACGGCCGGCAACGAAGACCCTAGGCGCAGCGCGGTGCCGGGGATGTTCTCGGTGTACCTACGGCCATGGAGGGTGAACGTCCCCGCGCAAGAGTCACCGACCGCATTGCTTCCGCTTCCCCCCATGAGGCTGGTGCACGACGACACGGTCACGTTGGTTCGGATCCCGTCGTGACGCAGGCTGTTGATCTGACTGTTCTTCTGCACTCCGGCAATCGTGAAAACGATCACAAAGGCGGCTAACGCCACGAGGCAGAGCACCACGACGAGGCGACCCAGACGCCGCACATCGACATCGACGGTGTTGCCTCGCAGAATCGTCAGGGGTGCATCGGCGGGCTGTGCCGTGGCATCCGTTGATTCCGCAGTGACCATCGGCCTGTCCATTCCTCAGTAGGTTGCCCGTTCGCCACTCGGGGGTCGTGCTGCAGCGACCTCGAGATGGTAGCGGTGCTGCGGCGCCCTCCCGATTAGAGGCCCGGGGTGACGTCCGAAACGCTTCCGCATCTGAGAAACTGACGCCGAGCGACGCATCGCCTTCCGGGATCCCAAAGCGGATCCCGCCTGCGGATGACCGTTCTCCCCGTCGCGTCCGACGGATTAACGCACTGGAAACACTCGCGTGACTCTGTCGAAACTCGTGACCTTCATTCTTTCCGTGGCGGAACAACCGACCGCCTGCTGTGGCCTTGCCGTACCTGGTGCTCTGTGACGCTCTGCTCACAGGGCGGGGCACCGGGACACACAGATAGGAGCTCACGAGTGATCCACCTTGTAGGTGCCGTAGCTGCAAATTCATATGTGCCGTATCCGAGTTGGTTAAACCCGGCCGACAATACGTGGCAGATAACCGCTGCCACCTTTGTCGGCCTGATGAGCCTCCCCGGCCTGGCGGTGCTCTACGCGTCGATCGTCCCCAAGAAGTGGGCGGTCAACGTGTTGGCCATGATGTTCGCCGGCTTCTCGCTGGTGCTCATCGCCTGGGTGCTGTGGTCCTACAAGATGGGATTCGGTGCCACCTCGATCGGAGGTGGTGTGCGTAACGGACTGTGGACCCAACAACCCGCGGCAGGGGTGGTGAACCATACCGGGACGTGGCAGCATTTCTTCGAGAACTTCGTCGGGAAACCAGGCGGCATCACCAACAGCGTCGGTGAACAAGGGCAGGCGGTGTCGGCGGCAAATACCGACATTCCCTTCCACTTCCCGACGTCGACGCTGGCCTACTTCCAGTTCGTGTTCGCCGCGATCACTCCGCTGCTGTTCCTCGGCAGCGTCCTGGGCCGGATCAAGTTCAGCGCCTGGTGCCTCCTGGTGCCGCTGTGGTCGACCTTCGTCTACGGCGTGGACGCCTTCCTGTTGTGGGGCGGCGGGTACTTCGCCCAGGAGGGTGCGCTCGACTTCTCCGGCGGGTACGTCATCCACATGTCGGCCGGTGTGTCGGGTTTCGTGGCGGCCTGGGTCCTCGGACCACGGCTCTTGCGAGATAGACAGCATTTCTTGCCCAACAACCTGGTCATGGCGGCGGTCGGGGCCGGCATCCTGTGGCTCGGTTGGAACGGCTTCAACGGTGGTGACCCGTACTACGCCGGCTCCAGCATGGCCGGGGCCGTGATCAACACCAACCTGTGCACCGCGACCGGCGTGGTGGTCTGGATGGGGTTGGACGCATGGCTCTCCAAGGAGAGGAAGCCGACCTTCCTGGGTGGCGTGAACGGCATGATCTGCGGTCTGGTGGGGATCACACCCTGCGCCGGTTGGGTCAACGGACGAGGCGCCATCTATGTGGGCATCATCGACACGGTGATCGTCTGGATCGCCTGGAACTTCCTGTCCAAGGTGCGCCCGTTCTCGAAGGTCGACGACGCTCTCGGTGTCATCTACACCCACGGCATCGCCGGATTCTTCGGTGGTCTCCTCCTCGGGATCTTCGGGGACCCGAACATGATCGAGTATGGCTGCGGCCATCTGGACGCCTCCGGACAGGTGGTCAACACAACGGCCGCTACCTATGCCGGGTCTACGAAATCGTGCTCACCCTTCTCGGTGCATGGCGTGATATACGGGACCCATTCGTGGACGCAGGAGTGGCAACAGTTCCGAGCGGCCATCTTCGTCATCTTCTGGTCGGCGCTGGTGACCTTCATCCTCATGAAGATCATCGGGCTGGTCCTCGGTGGCGTCCGCTACAAGGACGAGATCCTCGAAGTCGGCGACCTGGCCATCCACGGCGAGGAAGCCTTCCCCGAGGAGTCCTTCGCCACCCGGAGCGACGGTGCCTTCGCCCTGGCCGGCATCGACCGGGGGAGCTCGGAACCGCCTCCGATAGCGTCGGAGACATCGCCACCACCCGATGCAGGGTCTTAAGGCCATCAGGACGAAAGGAGCTCAATAATGAAGCTGATAGTGGCAGTCCTCAAGCCGTTCAAACTCGACGACGTCAAGGAGGTCCTCAAGAACCTCGGGGTGCAGGGCATGACCCTGACCGAGGCCCAGGGATTCGGACGCCAGCGAGGCCACACCGAGGTGTACCGGGGTGCGGAGTACGAAGTCGACTTCGTCCCCAAAATCCGCATCGAGGTGTTGGTGGACGATGCCCAGACCGACGACGTGGTTGACGCCATCGTCACGTCGGCCGCTACCGGAAAGATCGGTGACGGCAAGGTCTGGGTCGTCCCGGTCGAAACGGTGGTGCGGGTACGCACCGGAGAACGCGGGGTGGACGCCCTTTAGGGCAGCCACTCTGGGCGCAAGTGGTCGGGTTGGGGTCAGGGTGCGGCGAGGCACCCTGACCCCCCCGCCCCT
>JBEKWB010000125.1:0-10683 GCA_049513455.1 Acidimicrobiales bacterium | reverse complement strand
CCCCGAGCCGGTGATCACCACGTCGTTGCCGCCGGTGAGCGGGCCGGCGGCGGGCTCGACCGAGTCGATCACCGGGGCGCCGAAGACATAGCTGTCGTCGTTTTCGGCCGCGGACACACTGTCATCGGCCTCGCCCGGGCTGCCCGTCACCTCAAACGTCGCGGTGACGTCGGTCTCGAGGCTGGTCGCGCCGGCGGCCGCGACGGTGGCGTCGGGGGCGGTGACGTCGATCTCGGTGTCGGACACGCGGTCGACGGCGGTCCCGTCGATCCCCTCGGAGTAGTCACCGGGGTCGCTCAGCGGATCGAAGACCACGCCCTCAAAGGTGAGGTCCGGGTCCATGAACCCCGAGCCGGTGATCACCACGTCGTTGCCGCCGGTGAGCGGGCCGCCGGCGGGTTCGACCGAGTCGATCACCGGGGCGCCGAAATACGTGTAGGTATCTGCGGGCGGGTTCGGGGCGCTGGTGACGCCGGCGGCGGTTACTTCGACGTCGGTCACGAGGCTGCCCTGCCCGGCGGGGAGGATGGCGGTGCCTTCACCAGTGACGGCAGTGATGGTCGTCGAGTTGACGACGACCACTTGGGTGGCCGAGATAGGGGAGTCGGTCCCGACGGGCACCAGTTGGACTTGGTCTGAGTCGCCGGGGCTGCCGAACCCGGCCCCGGTGATCGTCAGGTTCGTACCGCCGGCGATCGGACCGCTGGGAGGCCCACTCGACCCCGTGACTACCACCTCCGCAACTTGAGGGCTGCCGTTCGTGAAGCTGGCGGTCCCCCCGCCGAACGATGTCGCCGTGGCGGCCGAGAGGGTCAGATCGCAAACAGAGTTGCTCGCCGCTGCACCGGGCGAACACTTCGTGACGAACGATGCCCCTGGCGAGCTCACCACGTAGGCGCCGGCGGTAAGGCCGCCTACGTTGGTTGCTAAATACCAGCCGCTCGAGGAAGTCGTTGCGTTGCGTAGTCCGTCTGGCCCACTGATCGAGACCGGCGCCCCCGCAACCGGAGCGCCACTCGCAGTGGTCACCTGGCCCTGCAGGACGGTTCCACTCGACTGTGCTGTTGCCCCAAGCAACGTGTACCGTCCAGCTTCTCCCGCAAAGGCCGAAGCGCAGTCATGGCCGAACAACTCCGCCATCGGGATCTGATGGAACCCGCTCGGAGCCGTCCACGTCACATTCCCATCGAAGAACACGTCATTCGAGTACGGGAACCCCGTTTCGTAGGGACCGCTTCCTCCACCGGTGTCGTTGACCTGGACGTCGTAGAAGTCGGCCCCATCCGTGTCCGGCACATACGCCACCCACAATGCGTTGCAAAACGAACCAGCTGGCGTCGTGAACGCCTGAGTGAGCAAATTTAACGACGTACCTGCCGTGATATCGATCGTTGTCGCCGAAGCGAAAGAGGGCGACACGACCCCTACCAGCGTCGAGACCGTTGCGGTCAGCACGGCAAACGCCACCGACCTTCGCAGCGCTCGATGGCGCCATCGGCTAATCTTGTCGACGCCCACTTCGCCCCGAGCGCCGCCGCGACCACGCGCCAAATGACCTCACCATTTACGCTCAGGCGGGATTGGGGCGTTGTTCCATCGGTCATCCGTTCGTTGCCCTGCCATCACGTTGCCTTCGCTTTCCACTCGGCGTCGCTTGGCCTGGTCCCAGCCAGGGGTGGATCCACGCCGACCCCATCATTCCCGGCGACCAGTTGTGGGCCGAGACTCAGCGTGTCCTAGTCGTCCTACCAGCGACCCCTTCCACCATTGTTGGCCGACACGTCGAGCTGACGCACTCAGTAGACCACGTCACACTTTTGGATGGCAATACGGAAGTTTACGTATGCCATCGGTCCAGGGGCGCGGGCCGTTCTCACTAGGATTCCCCCACAACACGGAAACCCTGAAGGACACGGGAGGACCGGGCGTGGCGAAAACGATCCTGGCCCAGCGCGATATGGAGGCCCTCCTTGCTACCATCGCCGCCCTCGGTGACGTCCGACCCGTCGCCGCCCTGCGCCAGGACACCGTCGAGCTCCTCCCCCCGTTGGTGGCTACGAACCTGGTGGCGTGGAATGAAGTCGACCTGGCTAACGGCCACATTGAGGCGGTCACCCAGCCCGATACGTATTCGGAAAGCTCCGCTCAATCATTCATCACCCACATGGGCGACCACCCCGTGATCGCTTACCAACAAGCAACCAGAGATGGCCGCCCGAAGGCCATCTCAGACTTTCTCGACGCCGCGACTTTCCATGCCACCGGGATCTATCAGCATTTCTACCGACACCTCGGGGCCGAGGACCAGATCAGCTTCGTCGTGCCCGAGATCGAGCTGCTCATCGGCATCGCCATGAATCGAGACCGACGCGGCTTCTCCGAACGAGACCGAACGGTCCTGAACCTCCTGCGTCCCCACCTCACTCAGGCCTATCGAAACGCTTGCGTTTTCTCTCGAATGGAAGCGACCATCACCAACGTTCAAGCGCTGGCCGAACACTCCAACGAGAGCATCGTTCTGCTCGACCACCATCGCAACATCGAGCTGCTGAGCTCTCGGGCGGCAGTGCTCCTCCTCGCCTGGTTCAACGACTGGAATGGCGCCCAGCTCCCTGCCGCTCTCGGAGATTGGCTGGTCGAGAGCCAGCGCAGACCAGGTCCTCCCTGGCCCTTCGTGCTCGAGCACGACCAACGGCGACTCCTCGTACGACGATTGACGGTTGGCAGCGGTGAGGCCCTCGTGCTCTCCGAGCCCTCACGAGAGCGCACTGTCGATCTCATCGTCTCACTTGGGCTCACCAACCGAGAGGCTCAGGTGATGGCACTTATCACTCGAGGCGCTTCGACGGCGGATATCGCAACGCGCTTGGGGATTCGGCCGCCCACGGTCTACAAACACGTGGAACGTAGTCTCAAGAAGCTCGGCGCCAGTAGCCGGGTGGAAGCCGTCAACTTGATCCTCCAAGCACGATCCCTCAATCGACGACCGACCTGAAGGCGTAACTGCTCGAGATCGATTTCTAACGGGGCCACCTCAGCTACACCTTCGCCTCCTCGGCCCTCATGGACCCCATCACCAAGGACTTCGTCAAAGCCATCGAGCGATTCTGTGACACGGAGGGAGTTGACCTGTTCACCTTCCACAGGGCCAGCGCAAGGACGACATCGCCCACCAGTACCTGGCCGATTTCAAGGGCGATGAAGGGGTCCTCTTCGTCGCAAAAGCCCAGGAGAAGACCACGACCTTTCGCACTGAGAAGCGCACCAACCCCTACACGGGGCGGCCCTACCTCTGGATCGTGCGGGCGAGCGCCATGGTGAACCACTACTGCTTCGTGCGCCACGACGTCGCGGGGGCTGATTTGTGGCGCGGCAGCTCCCGTATGAGGAAGGGTTCTCGGCGAGGTTCCGATCTCGGATTGGAGCCGGTTACCTCGGCTTGCTGGCGATGACGATTTCGGTATCTCCCGGCCAATCACAAGAGAGTCCTGAGGGAGAGCGATCAGCCAACGCCATCAGCGAGCAGAACGCCGCCGGGGGTCGCCCTTCATGCCGCAGAGGGACTCCCGCCTCAAGCGACATTCCAGAACCCCGTGGGTGGCTAATGAGATCTCGCCCGGCCGTAACGACCAGCTGCCCCCGCCGACCAGGGCCACCAGGGAGGCGGAGTGGTGCGGAGCCCGGAACGGTGGATGGCTGACCAACACCCCGTCGGGGAGGAGGCACCCGGCGGCGGAGTGCACCCTGGTCACCGTGAGCGACTCCTCGGGGGTGAGGGCGGGCAACAGGCCCGGCAGTCGTTCGGCCAGCATGGTCTTGCCCGAACCCGGAGGGCCCACCATCAGCAGGTGGTGCCGGCCGGCGGCGGCCACCTCGAGCGCGTGGCGCCCGAAGGGCTGTCCCCGTACGTCGGCCAGATCGGGGATGTCCGGCGGCGGCGGGGCGGTTTGCGCGGGCGGGATCGCCGGCCACTGGCCCCGGGCGCGCAGGATCTGCGTCAGCTCGGCCAGCGACGACACGCCGTGCGCTGCCGCACCCCGGACCAAGAAGGCCTCCCGGGCGTCGCACAGGGGTACCACCAACTCGAGCGGTGTAGTGGCGTCCGCCAGTGCGATCATGCCCGGGACATGGCGCAACGAGCCGTTGAGCCCGAGCTCGCCGCAGAAGGCGAGCGTCGCTGTGCAGTCCGGGGGGAGCTGGCCCGTGGCGACGAGCACCCCTACGGCGATGGCCAGGTCGAGCCCGGCGCCGCCCTTGCGCACACCCGACGGAGCCAGGTTCACCGTCACCCGGCGCAGGGGCCAGGGCAACCCGCTCGAGAGGAGGGCGGCCCGCACCCGGTCGCGCGACTCGCGGACGGCGGCGTCGGGCAGACCCACGATGGTGAAGCCGGGCAACCCGTTGGAGACGTGGACCTCGACGGAGACCGGGCGGCCGACTGCGCCGGTCAAGGTCGCGGCGAAAATGGAGGCGAGCATGCCGAGGAACGGTCGCCGGAACCGTCGATATGGGCATAGAGGACGGACTGCTCGTACCTGGACGGCTGGCAAAGGAGTCTGGCACTACGGGTGCCGCAAGGACCGGGTAGGCCTCAGCTGTCCCCATAGCGTCGCCGAAGCACCTTCTTGTCAACCTTGCCCAATTCGCTACGCGGCAACGAAGCCACCAGCTCCACCCGCTCGGGAATCTTCTGCCGCATCAAGCCGCACTGCGTAAGGAACCCGGCAAGTTCTGAGACATCGAGCGAAGCGTCGTCTGACACGATTACCGCGCACACCAGCTCACCTCTGGCCTCATCGGGCAGCCCGACGACCGAGACGTCCCGGATGGCCGGATGCGTGAACAGCGCGTCCTCGACCTCCTTGGCGGACACATTCTCGCCTTTGCGAATGATCACGTCCTTGAGGCGGCCGGTGACGATGACGTTGCCATTTGGATCCAGTCGCCCCAGGTCCCCCGTGCGCAGGAAGCCCACCTCGTCAAAGGCCTCCTTGTCGAGGACGGGATCCAGATAGCCCAGCATCACCTGGGGAGCTTTCACACGTAGCTCGCCGACCTCCCCGTGGGCGACCGATTCCCCATCGCCTCCTACGATCCTCAACTCCACCCCGGGCATCGGCGGCCCTTCCGAGTGGGCCAGCTCCTCATCGGAAAGCGCAGGACCGGCCGCCGTCAGAATTGGGGCCTCGGTCATGCCATACGCGCTGAGCACCCCTGCGCCGCCGCACTCACGCTTGATTTCGTAGTGGATGCTGGGCGGCTTGGGCATCCCCCCGGATGTGAAAGCCCTCACCTCGGGGAACAACCGCTCACCCTCCGGCAGCGTCCTCTGCGCCGCCAGGTATTCATACAGAAAGGGCAGCCCGGCGCCGGCCAGGGTGACACCGTGACGCCGCAAGAGCCACGTGGCCTCTCTGTTGAATTTTTCCACGAGGATCAGTGCACAGCCTGACATCAGCGCGGCATAGATCCAGGCGATGCCGCCTATGTGTGTGATCTGGAACACGAAGGCGATCCGATCCGACGGCGTCACGCCGTAACGATCCACCATGCCGCGGGCGCAGGCGCTGAGGGTTGCATCGCAATGGCGGGCCCCCTTCGGAGCTGCAGTCGTGCCCGATGTGTAGAAGACCCATGAGTGGGAATCGAGTCGGGTCGATGGCGGGACGTCTGCTGTGGCGCCCTTCATCGCGGACGGCATGTGCAGGACGCGAACGCTCTTGAAGTTCTGTGAAACGTAGTCCTGTTGGTCATGATTTCCCTGACCCCACCCCGGCCGGACGACGAGAACCAATGCCCCGGTCTGCGCGAGCACGTGCCCCAATTCCCTTGTTCCCAAAATTGGGAGAATTGGAATCTGGATCGCCCCGAGACGGGACAGCCCGACAGCCACGGTGATGGCGTCGACGCATGTCGGGAACTGCCAGACAACACTCTGTCCCTCGCGCACCCCTTTTCGCGCCAACCACTTGGCGGCCCCTACCGCCCGATCCCGAAGCTCGGAGAACGTGATCTCGCTTCCGTCCTCGGAGATCGCAAACACCGCACCGGGGCTTCGACCAGCTCGTTCAACTGCGAGCTCCCAAAGCGTCATTGCACCGAGGGGCTCGCCAAGCACGTGGTTCACTCAGTTCCCTCGCGCCCGACGCACACCGGTGAATAGTGCCGGTTCGCCAAGTCGCCCATCGCCGTACGGAGTAACTCAGTCCGACGATTTACATAGCGCAACCCGTATCGGATGCCCTCCAACTCATCGAGGGATCCAGTCGACACGGCCTGACAGAGCTTTGACCGGCCCCCGCGAATGTCCTGCACCCCGGCACCCAACACTGTCCGCAGATCGGCGAGCTCGGCCTTCTCGACGGCATCACCGAGACGGTCGTTCTCCTCGAGCACCTTCACCATCCTCGCTACACCTTTGGCACGACGATTGGCGAATGCATTGCCGGCCAAGCCCGGGACCACGACTTCGCGGAGCTCCTGGAGCGCCACCTCGTAGAGCCATGTCCATGCCGTCGCCGGGCACTCGTCCGCCAGTGGCTCTGGGTCAGGGATATCGATCTCGTTTGCACCCGCGAGGGCCTCAGCCAACATCCGCAGATGAAGCGCGCTGTAGATGAGGTGGTTGGCCATCTCCCCGCGAGCGTCTTGCACGGCCAGGGCGTTGAGCGTACCGACGGCGCAGCGCATCTGGGCGAGAACGATGAAATAACGAAGTCTGCGCACATCAACCCTATTGCCGCTCTGCCGTTCGTAGTCCGCCAAGCGATCCGGCAAGTAGGTAAACCGCTCCTGGAGATCGCGGACGTAAATCCACGCCAGGTCGTCATGAAAATCGCCGAAATGAGCGTTCTCCCAGTCGAGAACGACGGCAACGTGATCATCTTTGTACATGAAGTTGCCCGGACCGGTATCACCTTGCACGAAGACGACGGAGGTCCCCGTGTCGTCCGGCACATGACAGCGCAACCACGCCGCCGCCATCAGAACAATCGGTTCTCGATCGGTGGTGCTGTCGAGGTGTACCCGCTCCCAGATGTCGATTTCATCCTCGACGTAGGCGGAAACGGGCTTCTGTGGGTCGAATTCTGAAAGGTGAAGTGTGCGCGGATCAATCCTGTGTATCCCAGCAACCTGTGCCATGAAATCCGATGCGATGGCGACGGCGCGTTCTGGATCCTTGATCTCGGAGAACCAGTTTCGGCCCTCGATCCGGTGCATCAAGAACGCCTCTTGCGTCGGGTGCACCGCGACCAGGGAGGGGATGCGCACATCCGTGCCCTGCAAGGCGCGGTAGACAGAGGCCTCGCGTCGCAACGTAAACGGTGTATTGCTCAGTGGCCCGTAGCCTAAGTCCATGCGGAGCCAAAGCGCTTCTTCGACTCCGTCCTCACGCTGGATGTCCACCGCGTATCCCGCTCGGGATCCCCCGGCACTTCTTCGCTCAGCAACGACATGGACAGCTCCTGTCTCAGAAGCAATCCAATTCCTCATTTCCGATGACAGCTCGCTATCGTCGTCCATCAGTCCACCGGAGCCCAGGCGATTCCAGCGATCATGGCGATTCGAGATGGAGACGCGCAAACTCGTCAAGAGACGCGACAGCTTCGGTTGACTTGCTCCAAGGAGCGATGATGATCCGGGTTGCCCCAGCCCCCTTCCACAGCCTTATGTCCTCTGCGTCGGGATCTCGAACCAGCGCCGTTCTTTCCAGGTCTCGATAGCTGCGCCCAGCGCCTTCGCACGCTCGTTCGAGCCATTTTGTCGCCATGGCGAATGACTCGACGGTCTGCAGCATTGCGATCCATCCGTCTCCACGTTGCACGACGCGCCTGAGCGCTCGACTGCTGTCGCCGCCGATGTGAATCGGGATCCGGCTCTGGATCGGTTTCGGATTGAACACGACAGGCGCGAAGTCGAAGAACTCACCATGATGCTCAACGAACTCCTCCGACCAGAGCGCCCGGCAGATGTCGATGGCCTCGTCGACCCGCGCTCCACGGGAGTCAAAGTCGAGTCCCATGGCTTCCCACTCCTGGCGAAGCCAGCTCGAACCAACCCCGAGAGTGACGCGACCACCCGTCATCAGGTCGGTCGTGGCCACGGACCTCGCCGTGACAAAGGGGTGGCGAAGTCCAATGTTGAACACATCTGTCCCGAGCCGAATGTTCTCGGTTTTAGCGCCGAGTGTCGCCAGCACCACGAATGGGTCGAACAAGGGCAGTGAGGGGTCGACCTTGACGTGGTCATCCGCCGGTCCGGTCGCTATCTCTTGGGGAAAGATCAAATGCTCCGCCACCCAGACCGACTCAAATCCGAGCGCGTCCGCATTCTGCGCCAGGTCGACCCATAACCTTGGATTGCATCGCTGCAGATCCACCCCGAACTTCATAGTGCATTCGTTGCATGCGCTCTGCGGTCCAGCGCATACTCGCGCCACTTCTCGGGGTGCCAGATATCCTGGTCCTCGCCCCAGCATGCGCGACCGTCGAGATCCCATTCGACCAAGCTGTTCCAACAGAACATGCTCGGGTAGCACTTGAACACTTGCCGGCTGGCAACGGTACCGACGGCTTCAACCGTGCGGCCCAGCTCATCGGTCCCGGAGATCGTGATCCGTGCCGGTCTGCCAGTGGCGTCTCTCTCCACCTGGCGGGTGCCGCTGGCGAGTCGGGACCATGCACCATCTCTCATAAGAAAACCGGTTGTGATCAAATCCTGATTGCTCTTGTCGGTCACTGAGATCGACAGGAATGCGCTGTGTTCTGACACCGTGGCATAGGCGTAGCCGACCTTCGGCTGGCGACCGTCTCGCCGGATCCCCCAGGATCGATCTCTCATGGAAAGGCAGTCGACGGGGATCACCTCGCCTCTCAATGTCATGGTCCCCGTGACTCGACCGGGCTGATCTATATGGCTTCCGTGATTGAAGGGCGGCTCGTCTCTCGTCACCAAGGGTCTCATCAGGGCTTCGTAGCGGAGATCTATCTCCAGTGAACGCTGACGAAATGAAAACTCGAAGACCCTGCCAGGTTCGAGACACTTCAGCGCCATCCCGTTTTCCATTGTTGCTGAGCGCAGATCCAGGTCGACTGGCAGTTTCAAGTGCCAGTACTCCTCGAAGAACGGTATCTCCCACGGTAGATCTGCGGAGGCATCGGTCACTAACACGTTTCCGAACATGACCCCAAGGTTTGTCCTGAACGCCGGATAAAAGTAGCCGAGGATCTTTCTTTCGGGAACCATCCAGGAAAACCACACGGTTTCGGTCCACCATGAGTCCTCTGAAGTGGGCATGTGGAGATTGTCATCACTGGCCAGCAAGCCCCACTCTTCGATAGAGCCAGCGCTGTCATCCCCCATTAGGTCGAGCCTCCATTGTGCGGTAGGTGTTCCGGATCCGAGATCTCGACCATTGCATTACGGGCATGTGATACTTCCATGACGAATTCTCCGGGCGCCGGACATCATTTGACCCGGATCACCTTGTAACCACAACGGAAGGGCAACTTCTGCACGTAGTTCGCTCCTTCGATCGGCAACATGATGTCACAGTCGATCGGCATTTGCTCCGCTTGCGGAAAGGACTCCGTGCCAATGCCCCCGGCAAGTTGTCCCTTGTAGGTGTACCCGAGTTCACAAGCTTTTCAACAGCGAGTGGGGTGACCTTGGATGCACTGCCGACCTTTTTTTCCGTAGCGACGAGCATCGATATAAGGAGTTTGGCTGACAGTACCCAACAGATGCGCCGGTTGTGAGGTAGGGGGGAGACACCACCCCTGGACGGGTTCAGATCCGCCACCTCCCACACGCCGCCCCTCGGGTGCTCAGCTAATAGACCCAGTGACTGGGGCCGCATCACCACGACCGAAATCGGATCCATCAAGAGACATTCCAGAACCCTGAGGGTGGCTAATGAGATCTCGCCAGGGCGCAACGACCAACTGCCCCCGCCGACCAGGGCCACGAGGGAGGCGCTGTGGTGCGGGGCCCGGAAGGGCGGGTGGCTGATGAGCATCCCGTCGGAGGGCAGGCACCCGGCGGCGGAGTGCACCCTGGTCACCGTCAGCGACTCCTCGGGGGTGAGGGCGGGCAACACACCGGGCAGGCGCTCGGCCAGCATGGTCTTGCCCGATCCCGGCGGGCCGACCATCAACAGGTGGTGCCGTCCGGCGGCGGCCACCTCGAGGGCGTGGCGCCCGAAGGCCTGCCCCCGCACATCGGCCAGATCGGGGATGTCCGGCGCCGGCGGGGCGGGAGGCGCAGGCGGGATGGCCGGCCACTCCCCCCGGGAGCGCAGGATCTGCGCCAGCTCGGACAACGACGAGACCCCGTGCACTGCGTCGCCCCGGACCAAAGAGGCCTCTCGGGCGTCGCACAGGGGCACCACGAGCTCCAGCGGTGCCGTGGCATCCGCCAGGGCGATCACGCCCGGGACATGGCGCAACGAGCCGTTGAGCCCGAGTTCGCCGCAGAAGGCGAGTGACGCGGTGCACTCCGGCGGGAGTTGACCTGTGGCCACCAGCACCCCCACGGCAACCGCCAGGTCGAGACCGGCTCCTCCTTTGCGCACCCCCGACGGCGCCAGGTTCACCGTGACCCGGCGCAGGGGCCAGGGCAGCCCGCTCGAGAGGAGAGCGGCCCGCACGCGGTCGCGCGACTCGCGCACGGCAGCGTCGGGCA
>JBEKWB010000124.1:0-10749 GCA_049513455.1 Acidimicrobiales bacterium | reverse complement strand
GCCGTTGGCCACCGCGTTGACCTCTCGGACCGGCTCGTGGACCGCCGTGGCCATGGGGGAGAAGGGCCACCCCTTGAACACGTTCTGGGAGCTCTTCTACCGCGCCCCGACCGCGGCGACGTGGAAACTCGTCACCCCGCCCGGCGTGGCGGACAATGGGGGACTTACGGTGTCCGTCACCTCGACGGGGAGCGCCATCGTCGGCTTCGAGCCGAGCCAGCTGCTCCGGTACTCCCCGGTGGCCGTGAGCGGTGACGACGGGGCGACATGGAACCCGGCCCTGGTGCCCGTCTCGCTGGTGGCGGCGCCCGATGCGCTGACCGTCGGGCCCGGTGGCACCGCGGTGGCATTGGTCCGCCGGGGTGGCGGGGAGGTGCTGACCTCCAGCGGCCCTCTGCTGGACTGGCACCCCCTGGCGGGCCGCGGTGTGCCCGGCCACGCCGCGGCGGGGCGGTGTGACATCAGCGAGCTGGACGCCGTGGCACTCGATCCCTCGGACGACGCGCTGGTGGGCACCGGATGTCGCCGGCCCGGGCAGGTCGGCATCTTCACCTCGGTCGGCGGGCACTGGCAGTTGGTCGGGCCTTCCCTACAGGGGTCGTTGGCGCAGGCCACCACGCGAGTGCTTCGACTCGACACCTCGGGCACGACGACGACCGCGCTGGTCGCAGAGGAACGTGACCATCGCACCGGGCTCCTCGGCCTCTGGCGCTCCGCCGCCGGTGCGTGGACCCGGACGCTCCCGCTCGCGCTCGGCCGGGCGACGACGGTGGTCGCCAGCGCGATCGGTCCGTCCGGACAGGAACTGGCTCTCCTGGAGAACGGCGATTCGATCTCGCTCGACGAGACGGCGGGACCGGACGACGCGTGGGTCGCGCTCCCCGGCCCGCCGGCCGGCACTGCTGCCGTGGCCCCTCTGGCGAACGGCATCAATGCGTTCAGCGTGGACGGGGAACGACTGCGGGTCTACACGCTGGCACCGTCGGGCAGCAGGTGGACGCTCTCCCAGCAGATGCAGGTCCCCATCGCCTACGGTACGTCGTGATGCGGCGCGCATCCCCGGTCCGGCCTCGGCGCACGGCCGAACACCGCCGTCCGCGCGGGGCGTAGAGGTACCAATGGGCTACCTGACCGAGAACTGGAGCTTCGATCCGTTCGCGGTGGTCGCGGCCGCGGTCGTTCTCGTCCACGAGGTCGGTCTGGCCAATCTGCGACGACGCTCGGTGCAGTCTCGGTCCATCACGCGGCGACGGCGCTCCTCTCTCTTCTACGCCGGTCTGGGCCTGCTGCTGCTGGCCGTCATGTCGCCCATCGACTACTGGGCTTCCCGCTACTTCTTCGTCCACATGATCGAGCACATCCTCATCGGCTTCTTCGCCCCCATCCTCATCGTGCTCGGGGCACCGTGGATCCCGCTCCTGCACGGCGTGCCGGTCGGGCTGCGCCGCCGGTGGGGGAGAGCGCTCTTCCTCGGGCGTTGGTCGAGCCCGTTGCGGGAGGTGGGCCGGTTCGTGACCAGGCCGTGGACGGCACTGGTGGCGTACAACCTGGCCATGGTGGTGTGGCACGTACCGGTTCTCTTCGACGCCGCAGAGAACAACCAGGTCATCCACATCTGGCTCATGCACGCCAGTTTCTTCGTGACCGGCGTCCTCTTCTGGTTGACCATCATTCCCTCGTACCCGTTCCGGATCAGGGCGTCGCCTCTGTGGCAGATGGGCGCGATCATCGGGACCAACGTCGTGATGTTCGTCCTGGCCATGGCCCTCTCGATCTTCACGGCGACCAGCTGGTACGGCGTCTACGTGCACGTGCCCGGCGTGACGCTGTCCCCCTTCGCCGACCAGCAGATCGGCGCCGCCATCCTGTGGATCTGCGGTGACTTCTGGGCCGTGCCCGCCCTCTTCTACGTCATAAGGAGAGGGATTGCCCGTGAAGGCGGCTTCTCTGCCGCCGTGGACCAGATGCTGCACCGTGACGCCGGGCTGACGTTGCAGCAGCTGCGCACTCCCACCTCCCCCGCACGCGAGTCGAAGCCGACCGGGTGAGGTCTCCGAGTCCGTTCGAACGACAGGTATCGCCGGCGCCCGGTGGAATGGTGATTGACGGCGGTCGCTTCTGACCTTATTGTCGGTGAGAGGCGGATCGAGAGAGGGGTGGCACGAAGGACTCGCCGGCGAGGGTGGGAGCACCGTGGGGGGCTGTTCGATTTCAGGGTCGTAGATCGGAGCGTGGGTGTCGAAAGCTTGGCGGTTGACGATAGCGATCGGCGCACTCGTCATCGCCGCGTTGGGAGTGATGTTCGCAGTCATCGCGCTGGCCAAAGAGCCGCCGACGGTGAACTATGCCGCGGGCCACCAGGCGGGGCAGCCGGTTGACGTGACGCTGCAGACGGTGGGCGCTTACGGGTCGGCCCCCCATCCCACCTGGGTCTCGTACGAGACCAGGACGCCGCAGGGCCAGTGGGTCCACACCACCCTGTGGCAGGTCCCGGCCCACACCCGGATCAACGTCACCATCTACAACTACGACTCGGGCAGCCCGCTGCGTAATCAGCAGATCGGCCTGGTCACCGGGACGATCGGCAACACCGTCACGCTGAACGGCAAGACGATCCACCTGGTCAACTCGAACGCCGGCAACGGCATCGCCCACACCTTCTCGATCCCGACGCTCGGCCTCAACATCCCGCTCTACGGCAACAATCCGAACGCCAACCTGTGCGCGGCGGCGCCGTGCACCACGAAGTCACCCAAGCAGGTCATCAAGTTCTCCTTCACGTCGCCGGGTCCGGGACAGTACCCGTGGCAGTGCTTCGTGCCCTGTGCGCTGGGCTTTCTCTACGGGAACGGTGGGCCGATGCAGACCATCGGCTACATGGACGGCTTCATGAAGGTGGTGTCGTGACCGACGCCCAGGCCGGGGAGGTCGCCGACCCGGCGGCTGCACCCGAACCCGATGCCGCGGCCCCGGAGGTGAACCACTGGTGGCGCCTGATCGCCATCTGGGTGGTCCTCTCGGCCATTCTCGACCCCCTCTTCTATATCTTCGCCGGGCCGCACATTCCCCCGGGGCGGATGACCAACACGGCCGACGGGGCGCAGTTCGACTTCAACGTGCTCTTGGCGATCGCCCTGCCGGTCCTTCTGGGTGTGTGGATCTACATGATCTACGTCATCGTCATGTGGCGGGCCTCGCGCGGTGGGCCGGACCCGGTCGGAGGGCCGGCGGCCCGCGGCAACATCTCGGTCCAGGTCGGGTGGATCCTGACCACCACGGCGATCGTCCTCTTCCTGGCCGGGTTCGGGACCTACGAGTTGGTCCAGCCCAGCGGGGCCGGCGGGGCCCAGGGGCCGAGTCCCATCTGGACGCCGGCCTCGCACACGTCCCTGCCGGTGCAGGTGATCGCGCAACAGTGGAAGTTCACCTACCGCTATCCCACCTACGGAGGCATGGAGACGACCGAACTGGTGCTCCCCGACCATACGTCCATCGCATTCCATGTCACGTCACTGGACGTGATCCACAGCTTCTGGGCCTATCAACTCGGGGTCAAGGCCGACGCCAACCCGGCGCAGGACGACGTGGCGTTCACCACCACCGACCAGATGGGGTCGTTCATCGTCCGTTGTTCCGAGCTCTGCGGCCTATGGCACGGCGCCATGTACAACTCGGGTGAGGTCGTGTCGCCGGCGGCCTTCCAGGCCTGGGCCACGTCCACCGAGACCAGGTTGGCGGCCAACACGAAGCTGTTGCCGCCCTTCTCCTACACGTACATCCCCGACGCCAACGGCGCCGACGGCTCGTACTACCCGGACAACATCGATCCCTACTCCAAGGTCCAGACCTACGGCGCCACGCCGGTGAAGCCGGCGCCCAAGGGCTGAGGAGATCATCATGACGGTCAGCATTGGTTTCACGCCTTCGTCGCACCAGCAAAGGGTGATTGAGCACTATGGCCATTGACGTAACCGAGCAGTCCCCCGACCCCTTCCCCGGAGAGACGGCGACCCGCCAGCACCCCGTGAGCGTACGGTCGGAGTGGCTTCGCCCGAACGTCCTGTGGGCGATTGCCGGCGGTGTCGCGGGCTACCTGATCGGGCACTGGCTGGGCAACGTCATCGCCAGCGGCTACGCCCACGTCCAGGGCAGCGGGCAGAACGACGTGGCCAACGTGATGGGGCTGTCCTTCGGCGTGGCGGGGTGGATGGGCGGAATCGGCGCGCTCAACTACCCGCTGGCCAAGCTCATAGGCAAGGAACCGCCTCCGAGCGTGCCCGAACAGAGCTGGGTGCGCTACTTCCGCATGACCGACGACCACAAGGTGGTGGGCCTGCAGTACCTGGTCGGCGTGCTGCTCTTCCTCTTCACAGGCGGACTGTTGGCCATGGCGGTCCGGGCCGAGCTCCTCAGCCCCACCAACCACATCCTCGGGCCCGGGACCTACATCAACATCGTCGGCGAGCACGGCACCATGATGATGATGATGGCGTCGTCCGCCGTCGTCGGGCCGCTGGGCAACTACCTCGTACCCCTGATGATCGGCAGCCGCCGCATGGCCTTTCCCCGCGTGGAGGCCTTCTCCTTCTGGATCTTCATGGCCGGCTACGGGGTCATCCTCACCGCCCTCCCGCTCGGCGGCTTCGCCACCGGGTGGACGGGCTACGCCCCGCTCCAGACGCAGGCCTCAGGCGGGATGGACTCGTACCTGGTGGGTTTCGCCGTCATCGGCATCGGGATGATCCTGGCCGGGTTCAACCTGGCCGCCACCATCATCAACTACCGGGCCCCCGGTATGACCTGGAACCGGGTTCCCATCTTCGTGTGGTCGATCCTGGCCACGTGCGCCCTGCTGACGCTGGCCACGCCGACCCTGGTGGTGGCCGGCCTCTTCGGCATACTGGATCGGACGGCGGAGACGGCGTTCTTCGTCAACGAGCACGGGGGGAGCAGCTTCCTGTGGGAGAACCTGTTCTGGTTCTTCGGCCATCCCGAGGTGTACATCATGGCGCTGCCCGGATTCGGCATCGTCATGGAGCTCTTGCCGGTGTTCACACGCAAACCGCTCTTCGCCTACAAAACGGCGGCGGCCGGCATGCTCGGAGTGGCGCTGCTGTCGTTCTTCGTCTGGCAGCACCACCTGTTCCAGAGCGGCATCGACCCGGATATGCGGCCGCTGTTCATGCTGACCACGGAGCTGATCTCGATCCCCACCGGGTTCCTCTACCTGGTGACGTTGGGGACGCTGTGGAAGGCAAAAATCAGATTCGATCCCCCGATGCTCTTCTGCCTGGGCATGCTGTTCAACTTCCTCATCGGCGGCGTGACCGGTGTCTTCCTCTCCGACGTCCCGGTCGACGTGACCGTGCACGGGAGCTTCTTCGTGCTGGCCCACTTCCACTACACCATCATGGGTGGATTGATCTTCGCCCTCTTCGCCGGGTTGTACTACTGGTTACCGAAAATCACGGGGAAGACGATGAACCGCAAGCTGAGCGTGTGGCACTTCTGGACCTTCTTCATCTTCTTCAACCTGACGTTCTTCCCGCTCTTCCTGGTCGGACTGCTCGGCCAGCCCCGGCGGGTCTTCGAGTACGCCCAGAACCTGCAGCCCTTGAACGACATCTCGTCGATCAGCGCCTTCTTCCTCGGCGCGTCCTTCTTCATCTTCATCATCAACTTCGTCTGGTCCGTCTACATCAATCCCCGCAAGGCGCCCGACAACCCGTGGAACTCGAGGGGCCTGGAGTGGCAGACGGCGACGCCGATCCCGTGGTACAACTTCGAGCGGATCCCGGTGGTGCTCGACGATCCCTACCACTACGGCGAGCGGAACGCCCCGGCGGTGGCCGACCTCGGGAAGGAGCTGGTCGCGGCCGGCCGTGTCTCGAGCGAACCGGTGGATCCCGATGACCTGTCCCCCGGCGGTGCGGACGACCTCGACCCGCGCCCCCCGATCCTGTGAGCGGAGGTGCCGTGACCGGCCCACCATCGAAGAAGACCGAGCGCGAGGAGGGGTTCCTGTATCTCCACGAGACGCCGGAAGAGATCGCCTTCGAACTGCGGGCCCAGGAGGGCGCGGTGTGGACAGGGGGGCGCCTCCTGATCGGGATATGGGTCTTTGTCTTTGCCTCCCTGGCCTTTGCGTACTTCTATCTCCGATCGGCCAACAACCAGGACCTGTGGCGCCCCGGGGGGATCACCGCGCCCACGGGCGCCGGTGCCGCCATCTTCGCCCTTAGCCTCGCGTGCGGTCTGCTCTGCGTGTACGGGGCACGGCGCTTCCGCGCCGGGGTGACCGTGGACTGGGAGGTGGCCGGCTGGACGGCGGTCCTCGGCGGTCTCCTGGTCATCGCACTCCAGGTGTGGCAGCTGACCGACCTGCCCTTCTTCCCGGGGTCGAGCGGCTACGCATCGTGCTTCATCGGCTGGGCTGCGCTCAACATCGCGCTGATGTTGAGCGGCCTCTATTGGATCGAGACCCTGTTGGCCCGCCAGGCCAGGCTCCGTCGCGCCCTGCGCGAGGACGGGGGTACGGCCCAGTCGACCTTGCCGGCGGCCCGGCTGTTCCGGGCCAGCCTGGAGAGCTGTGCCTACTACTGGGGCTTCATCGCGGTGGTTGCCACCTTTTTCTGGGTACTGTTCTATGTGCTGTAGGTCACGAGAGGACACTTGATGCTGCTCGCGGACATTGCCGGGGTTCAGGCCCTCACCTTCGCGATTCCCCTGGGGGCCTTCTGCGTCGTGCTGTTGTGGGGATTCTTCCAGCATCGCTCCACTCGGTGAGCGAGCGGGCCGTCCCCGGATGGCCCGCTCCGCATGCCGGCCGGCAGCGGGGTCTCCTCGGGGTCGCCGCACTTCTCTTTCTCCTGACGTTTGTCCCGCCCCTGTCGTCCTGGGCCACGCGCTATGAGTGCGGGGAGCTACTCCGCTACGGCTTGTGGGCGATCGCGGTACCGCCACTGGTGGCGCTGGGGACCAGATGGCCCAATGCGGCGTCCCTGGCGGGCGCCCGGCTGCGGCATCCCGAGCTCGGGCGCGCGGCGGGCTTTCTTCTCCTGGATTGGTTGGTCATGGTGTGGTGGTTCACGCCGCTCGCGGTCAGGACGGCGGCGACAGACCACTGGCTGGTGCCGGTGGAAGCCCTGACCCTGATTGTGGCGGGGGTCGGACTCTGGCTGGAGCTGGTGGAGTCCCCACCCCTCGTGCCGAGAGTCGATGCGCTCCGGCGGGCCGTGCTCGGGGCCTTGACGATGTGGTTCGTCTGGACCGAGGCCTACCTGGTCGGCATGTCCCAGTCGGGGTGGTACCGCAATTTCGGCCATGTGGCCGGACACGGTCTCAGCCGGGCGGCCGATCAGCAGGTGGCGGCCGTGGTGCTGTGGCTCATCGCCACGGTGGTTTTTGCGCCGGTGATCTTCATCAGTGCACTGCGCTGGTTGCATGGGGGCGAGGAACCCGATGCCGAGCTCAGGAAACTGGTAAGGGAGAATCGGCGGGGCGTGGGCCCCTTCATGGAGCGCCGGAGCACCGTCGCCCGGGGGGAGGGCGGGGGATCGGCTGGGGGATCGGTGGCCTAGGTCGTCTTCGGCGTGGGCAGGGCGGGCATGTCCGGCCGCGGGAGCGTGGTGTCGAGCACCTGATCGGCGCGATCCAGCTCGCGCAGGCCCGCCGCACGGTCCGCGGCCATGGCGTCCTCGGCTTTCGCCAGACCCCTCAGGGCGCTCTCATCCTGCGGGTGGACCATGAGGGTCTGCACCGCTTCGATGGCCTTGAGCGCATCGGCAGTGGCCCACAGCACGCAGGTCGCCACCAGGTCTCCCATGTCCTTGCCGGCGGGCGAGCCCGGGACCTCGATGTTGGAGAGGTCGAAGATGGACTCGTTGGTGAACGAGCAGGCGTTCTGATCGTCGCGCAGCAGCGAGGCGGACTCGGCCTGATCTGCCGCCGAGAGGGTGTGTGCGGACTGGTCCCCCCAGATCTCGAGGGCTTCGTGCACGGCCAGGGCACACGGCGCCAGGTCCGGGTTGAGCTCGGACATGACCCCCTGCTCGCTCGAGATGTCCGACGCCCGCGACGTGTGCACCGGGAGATCGGTGATGACGGTGATGCCCACGACCACCGCCACCGCGACCGCGACGAGCGTCGCCCTCCGGCGGTACCAGCGCGGTTTGGTGTCCGGACCACTCTTGCTCTCGCTCATGGCGCGTCCACTTTTTCAGCGTAGGCGGCGAGGCCGGTGGCCCACCGGTCCACGTCGGTCGAGGGCAACGAGTAGGTCCCGCTCCGGCTCTCGTTGGCGAACGGCGTGGCGCGGTAGAGCTCCTGCCCCTGCGGGTCGATGAAGTACACGAAACTGTTGTGGGCCTCGATGCCGGTCTTCTGCACCACCGTGATGAATATGCCGTAGGACTTCCACACGGCGTCCATGGTGGGGAGTGGTCCGGTCAGCATGACCCAGTTGGGCAGCGCGGACAGTGTGGAGGCGGCCTCGGCCCCCGCCAGGCCCGACACCGAGAGTGCGGAAGGGTCGGTGTTCACGGTCACGAACTGGACGTGCGCGGCTTCGGCGCCGAGGTCGGTGTCGGCCTGGACGATCTCGGCGGCCAGGACGGGGCAGATGTCGTCGCAAGAACCGTCGAAGAAGGTGAGCACGGTTGCCTTCGTGCTCGTGGCGGAGAGCGAGTACGGCTGGCCGGACTGGTCGATGAGATCGATGGGCGGCGCGGATGTGGCGGGAACGCGGCTCACATCCATGAAGGAAGCGAGGGAGGCGCCGATCTGGTTCTGATGACCCGGGGGCGGCGGGGTCGGCGTGGCCGAAGTGGTGGTCGTGGTGGCAGCGCTGTGGTGGGCTGCGGGTGCGGGATTGAGCCCGGCGGCCGAGAAGAGGTGCTCGAGGCCCAGGCCACCGAGTCCGAGCACGGCGAAGCCCGCCACCAGCCAGTAGACGAACTTGCGGGGGATCGGGGGCGCGTGCTCGGCGAAGGCCGCGGCACGGTCGACGACCGGCGGATCTCCGGCTGACGCCTCGCTCGCCGGAGCTCCCTCCGGCCGACCCTCGGCGTCCGACCCGCGTCCCTCCACGTCGACGTTCATGGCGAGCCCGTCAGCCGGCCCACCCACCGGCTGAGGGAGCTGGCACTCTGCGGGCCCAGGGCCGAACCCACGATCCGCCCGTCGGCGTTGACGAAGTAGGTCACCGGCAGCGCGGTGAGGAGGTATTTCGACGCCACGCTGGCACTGGTGTCCACGCCCACCGGGTAGGAGGCGTGGGCGGCGGTGAGCAGTTTCGCCGCCGCGGCACCATTCCCGTCATTGGAGTCGACGCCGATGACCGCCACGCGGCCGCTGTTCTGCGCGGCGACAGACCCGATGGTGGCGAGCTCGGACCGGCAGTCGGGGCACCACGAGGCGAAGAAGTTGACGATGACCGGCGATCCGCGAAAGGACGCCAGGGAAACAGGGGTTCCGCCACCCAGGCGGGGGAGGGAGAAGGCCGGGGCCGCCGTGCCGGCGTGCAGAACCGGCGGTGGCGCCGCCTTGAGCGCGGCAATGCCCAGGCTCCGGCCGGCCTTGGCCGGCGCGCGCACGGCGACGAAGACGATGAACCCGATCAGGCAGAGCCCGGCCACCAGGGCGATCCGTTTGAAGGTCCGGTCGGACGACCCCGGCCTTCTTCGGACCATTGCACCAGCGACTGCTGTTCTCTGGCCCCCGCGCCCCACGAGGGGGACACTAGTTGGCCCCTTGCGCGTCGCCGAGGCGGCAGACGGGGCACGACACATTCGCGGCACCAATGCCCGAGCCGGCGCGGGCGCGTACACTTTCGGGGTGCATCAGCGCTGGTTCTCCCGCCGAGCGTTCACCCTCCACATCGAGTTCGCCCTTCTCGCTGCCGGGTGCGGAGCGGCGACATGGTGGCAGGCGACTCGGGCCCTCGGGGGGCACTTCCTCAGTTGGTTCTACACCTTCGAGTGGCCGATTCTGGGCCTCATCGCGTTGGCCGGGTGGTGGCACCTCATCCATGAGGACCCCGAGAAGTACCGTGCCCGCAAGGCGGGTCTCGACGACTGGTTCCTCGACGAGGACGAGCGCGCCGCGCAGGCCGCCGAGGCAGAAGGAGACAGAATCGGGTCAGAGGTGACCGATCCCGGTGCGCGCTGATACAACAGCGCGTCGCGCAGTTGTTCGTGGCCATCGCACCCCGGACTGCCGGTGCTGACCGTGATCGGGCCGTCGGGAGGAACGGGAACGGTCCATGACGGTGGTGGGCATCCCGAGCGGCCGGCGCGGATCGATGCCGTCATGGACGGGGTGGCGGACGTGGCACGTGAGCTCGGGAGTGAGCTCGAGATCGTGCTGCCCGAACCGGCCGACGCGGCGGCCCTGAGACGGGTGCACTCGGCGGCGTATCTGCGGCAACTGGAGGAGTTCTGCGATGAGGGCGGTGGCTACCTCGATCCGGACACCTTTGCCCGCCCCGACACGTGGCAGGCCGCGCTGCTCTCGGCGGGTGCGGGCCTGCAGGCGGTCGAGGTGCTCCGCCGGCGCGGCGCCGGCGTCGCGTTCGTGGCCACCCGACCTCCCGGCCATCACGCCCTGGCCGATCGCCCGATGGGGTTCTGCCTGGTGAACAACGTGGCGGTGTCGGCGGCCGCCCTGGTGGCCGAGGGCGAACGGGTGCTCATCGTCGACTGGGACGTGCACCATGGCAACGGGACACAGGCGCTCTTCTGGGACGATCCC
>JBEKWB010000123.1:0-20282 GCA_049513455.1 Acidimicrobiales bacterium | reverse complement strand
CAGGACGAGGGAGGCGAGACGAAGTGATCGATGCGGCCATCGACGAGCTGACCCCGGTGGTCGGGGTGCGAGCCGCCTGTGCGGCCCTCGGTGAACCCCGGGCCCGCCACTACCGCCGGCACCGAAAGAGCCCTGCCCCGCCCCAGCCCGATCGGGTGGCCACCCCGCAGCCCCGGGCGCTCAGCGACCTCGAGCGCAAGGAGATCCGTCGCGTTCTCAACAGCACCGAGCACGCCGATGAGGCTCCGGCCACGGTCTACGCCAAGCTCCTCGACGAAGGGATCTATCTCGGATCGGTCTCGACGATGTACCGGGTCCTGCGTGAGCACGACGAGGTGGGTGACCGCCGACGCCACGCCACGCACCCGGCCCGGGTCAAGCCCGAGCTGGTGGCCACCGCGCCCAACGAGGTCTACAGCTGGGACATCACCAAGCTCCACGGCCCCGAGAAATGGACCTACTACTACCTCTACACGATCATCGACATCTTCAGCCGCTACGTGCCGGGCTGGATGCTGGCCCGGGCCGAGCGGGGCACCCTGGCCGAGGCCCTCTTGGAAGAGACGATCGAAAAGCAAGGCATCGGGCGTGATCAGCTCACCATCCATTCCGACCGCGGATCACCGATGATCGCCAAGCCCGTGGCCCACCTGCTGGCCGACCTCGGCGTCACCAAATCCCACAGCCGGCCCCATACGAGCAACGACAACCCCTACGTCGAAAGCCAGTTCCGGACCTTCAAGTACCGGCCGGACTTCCCGAAGAACTTCGGTTCCTTCGAGGACGCCCACGCCCACTGCGGTCGGTTCTTCGGGTGGTACAACGACGAACATCGCCATTCAGGCATCGGGTTCCACACCCCCGCCGACCTCCACTACGGGCGAGCCGAACTGATCCGTTCCCAGCGCGGCCAGGTCCTCCACGCCGCCTATGCCGCTCACCCCGAACGGTTCGTCCGGAAGGTACCGACACCTCCAGAGCTACCGACAGTGGCCTGGATCAACCGACCTGAGGAGGATGCAACGACGGCACAGTGATTACCCGAACTTTCTGTCTCTCAAAGGTTGACACGCGCCGCGGCCGCCATCATGACCGTGGCCATCCAGTTGCGATTGGCCTCGATCTTGGTGAAGGGGAAGGCGGCCGCCATCATGACCGTGGCCATCCAGTTGCGATTGGCCTCGATCTTGGTGAAGGGGAAGGACAACAGGCCCGAGTCCTTCAGGCGCGAGATGTGCTGCTCGACATGGGCGTGGGCCCGCATGATGCGATCCAGTTCGACCACGTCACCGTCTTGGTCGGTGTAGAAGCCCCAGTAGCGGTACTCGAGGCTGGGGAACAGGCTGTGCTGGACGCCGGGGTGGAGTGGCTCTCGGCGGACAATCAGCCGGGTGCCCTCGGGCCAGTCGGGCAGCGTAACCAGATCGGTGAGCTCGATGACCGCGGCACCTTCGCGGTCCTCGCCGTTTTGTTTGACGGCCTGACACCAGAGCTCTTCGAACCCCAAGGTGTCGAAGATTGCGCTGTGTCTCTGACGATTCGAGCGGCACACGACGGAGAACCCGACGTTGCGTGACCGAGCGGCGGCCGCGAACTTCTCGGAGCAGCCGGCCGAGTCGGCCCGGACGACCACGGTGCGCAAGACGAGGGAGGGGTCGTCCCCGGGGCGATGCCCGAGGGCGATCTCGGCCGGCAGTTGGGCGATGGCATCGTCGAGCACCACGACGTGGTCGGCGACCGTGTTGGCGCCGGCATTGCCCGGACGGAGCAGCCCCGAGAGCGCATCACCGGTGCAGTCGGCGAAGCACAGCAGTGGATGGAACCCGAAACCCCCCTTGTAGTTGGGGCCGGTCTCCTCCTTGTTCTCCGAGTGGATCTCAATGAGCGACGCATCGATGTCGAGGTAGATCGGACCCAACCCCTTGGTCGCCGCGGTTCTGCGCCACACCTCGTGACGTACCTCGGCGAAGCCACAGGCCATGCCCGCTCGCACCTCGGCGGTGATCTCGTGGAAGGTCCGGTACAGCGTCGAGTCCGACGCCACGTGCCCGAACAGGTCGGGTTGGGCGCGCAGATGCTCGATGTCGGCACAGCTCTCGCCCCCACCGGCCAGCATCAACGCAGCGTGGACCAAGACCTTGCCCCGGACGGGCAACGGGGCTCGTTCGGCGGGAATAGGGATGCACGCGGAGAGGTGTTCACCGAGCCCCAATCGGTCGGCAAAATCACCCAAGGCGTGGAGCCCGACGTGGGCCACGACCTGGTCGCCCCCCGATTCCACAACGACGGGAAGCGTGCTGGTAGTTTCCATTTCGTAGGTGCCCTTCTTTTCCTGGTTCTTGAAGACTTCGCAATCCTCAGAATCCCAGGTGGGAAGGGCACGTACGCGGATGCGCGCTTATCGGGTCAGGCGGCCGCGTGAATGATCGGAGCTAGAGATCGAACCGTCAGTTCGGCTCGAAGAAAGCTTACTTTTGATGGCGGAATACGAAGCCTACGCTTCTTGGGCGCCGAAGGGTCTTGAGTGAACCCAGAGTCGTTTGGACTGGGTGATTGCCTCTTCGATGGCCTGCTGACCGTCCTCCGCATTCCCCGCAGTACTGGCCGGCAGATGCAACGCCCGGCCAGGTCTTGCACCGACCGGATAGTGTACGCATCCGCGCGAAGGACGCACTCCGAGAGGGAAGGGGGGGCTGTGCCGGACCAGCCAGCGGCCTGTGTGACGAAGTTGGTCCGCGGTTCGTAAAAGGATTGGCCGGCGACCATTGCCATCATGCCCGGTCATGGCATCGCGGTTTCGCCAACTTCTCCCAGTAGTTGTTGACACGCCGCAAGTCGAGTGCATACTCTGCCCCCTCAGGGAGGGGCTCAGTTCGCGTTTTTTCGAAACGTGACAGAGCCAAAGGAGAGAAGTGCGGACTGTAGACACGCATGACCTGACTTGGCGCGACCAAGTTGGGCGCACCACCCGGGGAATTTTGGGTGGGACCCTCATCGCCAGCACGCTGATCGTTGGCGGTGGCGCTCTAGCCGGACTAGCCGGCGTCACTCCCGCCGGCGCAGCCAGCGCCGGAGCCCCATTGAACACGTCGACCACGTGCCAATCGCCTTCTAAGGTCACCAAGGCCCAACAGGCCTCGACCACCGGAGTGACAAAGAAGTCCATCACCGTGGGGAACATCTCCATCATCTCCGGACCAATCCCTGGGCTCTTTGAAGGAGCACCCGTTGGGGTCAAGGCTTACTTTGCCTACATCAACGCCCACGGCGGGGTGAACGGCCGCAAACTCTTGGTTGATTCCAAAGACGACGCCTTCAGCGGGCAACAGAATCGGACGGAGACAGAAGAGGCTCTGGCCAACGACTTTGCCCTGGTCGGGAACTTCTCCCTCTTCGATTCCTACGGGTGCAAATTGTTGGCCGCTGACCCCGCCGTCCCCGACGTCTCGGTGACGCTCGATCCGGTGACCAGCGCGCTGCCCAATAACTTCAGCCCTCAGCCCCTGGCTGTCGGGTCCAGCCTGGGACCGATCGCCTACTACAAGAAGCACTTTCCTAAGGACAAGACGGTCGGCGCCATCGTGTCCAATGTCGCCTCATCGGTGGCTCAGTGGAACGGTCAGAAAGCGGCCCTTGAGCACGAGGGGTACAGGATTGGCTATGTGCGTGACGTCGGACCGACCGAGAGCGACTTCACCACCGACGTCATCAGCATGCGCAACGACC
The DNA here is from genome assembly GCA_049513455.1 of Acidimicrobiales bacterium. Lineage (GTDB taxonomy): Bacteria > Actinomycetota > Acidimicrobiia > Acidimicrobiales > RAAP-2 > Bog-473. The sequence continues at coordinate 16,556 of JBEKWB010000123.1, read as the reverse complement.
ACGTGAATGCCGTCGACCTGACGGCGCTCGACTGGCAGGTGGGGGCGGAATTCGTCCAGGACGCCGCCGCCCAAGGCTGGCATCCAGGGCTGATCTTCTCTGCTGGCCCGATCTACGCCGACCAGTTCGTGGCCCATGCCGGGGGAGCGGCCGCCACCAACGGGATCCAGATCGGCCAGGGTCAGGCGCTCTATCTCGGCGAGGACGCCAAGAACCTGCCGGCGGACAAGCTCTTCCTCCAATACGTGAAAAAAGTCAGCCCGTCGTGGACACCGGACCTCTTCACCCTGTACGGCTGGACCTCCGCCGTTCTCTTCGTCCAAGCGCTCAAGGCGGCCGGCCCGAATCCCACCCGGGGCAGTGTCATCGCCCAGCTCAAAAAGATCACCAGCTTCAATGCGGGTGGCCTCTTGGCCACCTCGAATCCAGCTCAGAAGAAGCCAGCCAGCTGTTACGTAATGATGCAGATCAAGAACGGGCACTACCAACGGACCCAGCCAGCCAAATCTGGCTTCAGCTGCAACACCACGTACTTCTACGCCCCCGGGGGCGCGGGTTAGTCCGAGTCGTATGGGGATTCTCGAGGTGAAAGGAAGGTGGACAACTATTGCGTGTGAGCGAATTCCTCTCGTTCACCGTGTTGGGCATCGTGTATGGCGCCATCTACGCCATCACCGCCACCGGGCTGGTGGTGACGTACACCACCACGGGGATCTTCAACTTCGCCCAGGGCGCGGTGGGCATGATCGCCGCCTTCACGTACTGGCAGCTGTGGCAGGACTGGCACTGGCCGGTGGCCCTGGCGCTGGTCGTCGTCCTCCTGGTGGAGGCGCCGCTCCTGGCCGTCATCGTCGAGTGGGGATTGATGCGACGGCTGTACGGCGCCTCGGTCGAGCGTTCCCTCATGGTGACGCTGGGGTTGCTGGTGATCCTGGTCGGGGTGGCCACGGCTTTCTGGGGCAATCCCGACGTCATCCGCTCCGTCCCGGCCTTCTTCGACAACACCACGACCGGCGTCATCGGGTCGGTGCACTTCTTCGGGGCGAACGGCGTCACCATCACCGACCAGCAACTGCTGACGGTCGCCGTGGCGGCCGCCGTGGCTGTCGGGCTGCGGTTCTTCTTCCGGTCGTTCCGCCTCGGGGTGGCCATGCGAGCCGTGGTCGATGACCCGGAATTGGTGGCCATGTCGGGAGCCAAGCCCTTCCGCATCTCGCAAATGGGATGGGCGCTCGGGTTCATCATGGCGGCGTTGGCCGGCGTCCTGCTGGCGCCCACCCTGAGCACGACCGGGCTCTCCATCGACCAGCTCACCCTGTTGGTGGTCAACGGCTACGCCGCCGCCGTGGTCGGCCGACTGCGGAATCTCCCCATGACCTTCGTGGGCGCCATGGCGCTCGGGTTGATCGGCAACTACGCCATCGGCTATCTCCCCGGACGCATCAACCAGAACGTCGTGGCCATCCTGCCCTCGGTGATCCCGGTCCTTTTCCTCTTCATCGTCCTCCTATTGATCCCGGCCGCCCGCCTGGCCGCCGCCGGCCGCTTGTCGGCCCGGGTGCCGCAGCGGGTGGTCACCCTCCCTCAGTCCCTCATCGGCGCGGCGGCACTAGTGGTGGTGGGCTCACTGGCCGCCGCCGTGATCGGCGAGACGGCGCTCGATACCCTGAGCCTGGGCCTCACCCTGTCCATCGTCGCCCTTTCCCTCGTCCTCCTCACCGGGTACGCCGGCCAGATCTCGTTGTGTCAACTGACCTTCATGGGCGTGGGCGGCTTCGTCATGGGCAAGGTCGGAGGGGGGGACACGTGGCTGGGGGTCTTGCTGGCCGTCCTCATCTCAGGCGCCGTGGGCGCCCTGGTGGCGCTGCCCACGCTCCGCCTGCGCGGCCTCTATCTGGCGCTGGCGACCCTGGCTTTCGGCGAGGCGGCCTACTACGCCTTCTTTTCCAACCCCAACATCATCACCGAGGGCGGCTCCATCAATGTCGGGCGGGTGCCCCTGCCCTTCCTGCACGGGGTGAGTGATCGGGCCGACATGGTCGAGATACTGGTCGTGGTCGCCCTGTGCGCGATCCTGGTCGGCGTCATTAGGCGCAGCGCCTTCGGACGACGCCTGGTGGCCATGAGCGACTCTCCGGCCGCCTTCGCCACGGTGGGTCTGAGCGCGGCGCGCACCAAGGTCGCCGTGTTCTCGCTCTCGGCAGCCATGGCCGGTTTGGGCGGCGTCCTCTACGCCGGTCAGCAGGGCGGCATCGGGGCCAATGACGTCCAGTTCTTCGGCAGCTTGACGCTGTTGCTCTTTGTCGCCATCTGGGGCATGCGCACGCTGACCGGCGCCATCCTGGGCGGGTTGACGGCGGCCGCGCTCCCCGTGCTGCAGACGCATCTGCCGGCCTCGCTGGCTGATCTCACCGGATTGGCCGCCGGGGTCGGGATTATCCTGCTCGGGCGGAGCCCCGACGGCATCTTGGGCCTTGATTGGCTGGTCAACCATGTCCGGTTGCCGTTCTCGGGCGAGCGCCACGGCTCCTCCGAGCTCCTCGTGAGTCAGGACGTCGCCCATGTCACCTGAGCCGGCCGCCCTCGAGGTACGCGGCGTCAGCGTCCGCTTCGGCGGCGTTACCGCGCTGTTGGGGGTGTCCCTGTCGGCGCGGGCCGGGGAGGTGACCGGGCTCATCGGTCCGAACGGCGCCGGCAAGACCACGCTCTTCAACGTGATCAGCGGACTGCAGCGTCCCGACCGCGGCAACATCATGATGGGAGCCAACGACATCACGCGCAAAGGGCCCCATCGGCGGGCCCGCATGGGCTTGGGCCGCACCTTCCAGCGCCTAGAGCTGTTCGGCACCCTGAGTGCCGCCGACAACGTGCGCGTCGCCCTCGAATCGTTCGGCGCCTCTAACAAAGCGGCGGCGGTGGCCATCCTCGACCGGGTTGGCCTGGGGTCATCAGCCAATGAGACGGTTTCGTTGCTCTCCACCGGGTCGGCCCGACTGGTCGAGCTGGCCCGTGCCCTCTCCATTGACCCCAGCGTGCTGCTGCTCGACGAGCCCTGCTCGGGTCTGAATGAGCACGAGACCGAAGTGCTGGGCGAACTGTTGACGTCGGTGGCCGCCGAGGGCCGAGCCGTGGTGCTGGTGGAGCACGACACGGATCTGGTGCTGCGGGTCTGCACGACGGTCCACGTCCTCAACTTCGGCGCGGTCATTGCCTCGGGATCACCTGAGGCGATCCGGCATGATCCGGTGGTGCAGCAGGCGTACCTCGGACAGGTCACTCCGCCGGGCCAGCCCGGGGGCGATGCCGAGGTCGGGACATGAGCGGGCCTGCCCGGATTGCCATCGCCGGCGTCCATGCCGCCTATGGCCGCATCGAGGTGCTGCACGGGGTCGACCTGGACATTTCGGGCGGCTCGATCTTCGCCCTGCTCGGTCCGAACGGCGGCGGCAAGAGCACGCTGCTCAAGGTGATGAATGGGCGCCTGCGGGCCACCGCCGGCACGATCACGGTCGAGGGCGTGACGCCGTCAAAGTGGACACCCGAGGCGCTGGCTCGACTGGGCGTCGTGGCGCTCCCCGAAGGCCGGGGCGTCTTCCCCAACCTAACCGTGCGGGACAACCTGCGTATGTGGACCTACTGGAGCGATGTCAATCAAGCCGAGGTGGAGGAGCGGTCCTACACCCAGTTTCCCTGCTTGAAGGAACGGCGCAAGCAGTTGGCAGGCACGCTCTCGGGTGGCGAGCAGCAGATGCTGGCCATCTCGCGCGCCCTGGCCGGTGACACCAAGGTCCTGTTGCTCGACGAGATGTCGATGGGATTGGCGCCCCTCATTGTGGGCCAGCTCTACGAGCTGGTGGCCCAGATTGCCGCCGGGGGCGTCACCGTGCTGCTAGTGGAGCATTTCGTCAGCACCGCGTTGGGGATCGCCGATGGGGCCGCCATCATGCTGCACGGCCGGATCGCCCATCACGGCACGCCCGACGAGATGGCCGACGCCGCCCTGGCCGCCTACCTCTGAAGACGCAGCCTCGGCGGAGGCAACCGACGAAGTCAGGATTTAACTGCCATACCACTTACTTCGACGCCAATGGGGGGGCCTAACCCGAGTTGCGCGCCTTTTCGGTGCTTCGGTCGTGCGATTCAGTCCCAAAAATAGCCATGGCATATTCGGTCAGGATGGGCTGAAGCTTCGGGAGGTCGTGTGTCCTGAAAGGAACGTGATGATGATGTAGAAGATCGCCAGCACGAACCGTGCTGTGCCAGTGATGGAGGTATGGCTGAAGGGCTCCAAAAACCGGATCGCACCGATCAGTCGCGATTCGAAGCCTCTACCCGTCTTCTGCGTTGCCGATGCTTGCGCTGGATGATCCCTGATCGGGAGCGCCCTAATGTTCCAGGCCACGGAGGAGTATTCACAAGGGGTCCGGAGCGCTGACCCCGTTCAGTGCGACAATCGCATTTTCGGCGGCACGGGGAGCGCCGTCGCTCCTCAACACTGGTCTGGCTACGCGGCCACCGGGAAATACTCGTGAATGAGGTCACCAAGCACGTCGTGACGACGGACGTGCAACGAAAGGGGAGCGGTGACTCCTCTGCCGGGCACGGGCACGCTGAGATCGATACCTCGGTGCGGGCGCTGCCCGTTGTAGTGGCCGACGTACTCCCTAAGGACTCGTTCGAGACGATGGCTCAGAACGAGCAGCCAGTCGAGGCATTCGGTGCGGACCGTCCTCACCCAGCGCTCCGCGAACGCGTTGGCCCGAGGCGATCGGATGGGCGTCTTGATCACCCTGATGCCTTCGGAGCGGAACACCTCGTCAAAGGTGGCGGTGAACTTGGCGTCCCGATCTCGGATCAGGAACTTGATGGAGCGACTTCGGTCCGCGAGACCACCGACCAGATTGCGAGCAACTTGGGTGACGAACGTGCCCGTCGGATGGTCAGTAACACCGAGGATGTGCACTTCTCGCGTCGACGTCTCTATCACGAAGAGTACGTAGAGCTGCGTCATCCACACGGTGTCGACCGTGAAAAAGTCCGTGGCCAGCACGCTCTGTGCCTGGGAACGAAGGAACTCCGACCATGTCGGACCGCTCCGCGGTACGGGCCCCAAGCCATGTCGGCGCAGGATCCGTCGAATCGAGCTGGCCGAGGTTCGGATGCCAGGCTTTCTAAGCTCACCTTGGATGCGGACGCATCCCCAACGCCGATTCTCCCGACCGAGCCGAACGATGAGCTCGACCAGTTCGTTCCCCATCGGCGGGCGACCAGGGCCTCGTAGTTTCCGCCATTTCCGCCACTTGTGCTTGGCCGCTTGCCGATGCCACCGCAACAGAGTCTCTGGGGTGACCAGAAAGGATCGCCACCGGGTTCGGGGGAGCAACCGGCTGAGTGCAGCGAGGATCGCTCGATCGGCTGGCCGATAGCGAACTCGTGCGTGCAACTGCCTTTCGAGAATACGGACCTGGTGTCGGAGCACCATGATCTCGACGTTCCTCTCCGAGTCGGTCCGTCGGCGCGACACAACGAGGCCGAAGATGCGGCATAGACCGAGGTAGAGGAGCGAGAAGAGCACACCGGATGATGTCTGAGCCCGCCGCGAACTTCCAGTTCAAGGGCCCGATCGGATTATTGGTGTCCTTCACCACCTGCGAGGACAGCTCTGCGAAGCGGCCTGGGCCTACCAGCACAGCCCCAACAGGTGTCCTTCACCACCTGCGAGGACAGCTCTGCGAAGCGGCCTGGGCCTACCAGCACAGCCCCAACATCGGCGTGGGCATCAGAGAGCGTCAACAAGGCGTGCCACCTGAGACGCTGGCCCGCTCGTGGGCTGCGCAAGTCCGCTTGTCCAAGCGGTTCCGACAATTGGCCGCCCACAAGAACGTGCGCTCGGTTGTTGCCGCCGCCATCGCCCGTGAGCTCGCCGGGTTCCTCTGGGCCGAGATAGTGGCCGAGGCCTGAACACCATGAACTTCCCTTCGGTCAGAGCGCGATCGGCGCCGTGTCTGACCGAGCCCTCCACGACACGCCGGAGCACCGCCGCAGCAGATCCGATCCTCGCCGGCGTTGCGCCCACCATCGCTCCTTGCGAGCATGTCACGGGCGCTCCGATTCAGAGGCAACCACCTGCGAATGGCTTTACTGCGATTTCGATACGCGTACATCATCGTGGCGGTTCTCCGATCCACTGCGCTCCGGCGCGTCGTCGATGGCTCGCTCGGCCCCCTCCGCCATTTTCACGGGGAGACGAGTAGCAGCACCCCGACGTGAACACCGTTCGTCCTCGCCCTTCGGGCTCCGGGCGCTCCGTGTTGACGTCGGGGCCCCTCCGACTGCTCAAGGACATTCAAGCGCCGCACCTTTGGTGCGCCGCGGTCGAAAAGCAGTGAAAAGGACGCTGCCGCCGATCTGCGAGGTTTGATCTGCAAGTGCAGCGTCGAGGCAGAGGACTCGGAGATTCGTCTTTCGATAAGTGTGGGCGTCGTCCAGATCGACAGCGACACCAAGGACGAAGAGTCGGTCTTCATCGAGGCGGACAGATTGATGTGTGAGGACAAACGACAAGCCGAGGCACACAACTGAGATGGCGACGAAAGAGGTCAGCCGGTGGTGCCTTCCCCGGCTTGGCCGACGAGCTCCTCGCTGATCTGCCACAGGCGTTTGGCCGCTTCATCGTTCTGCGCCTCCTTGGAAGGAAGCCGCGGCTTGCACTTGATGAAGTACTTGCCGCTCACCCCGCTCACCTCGGGGGAGCTCGCCAGGTACGTCGAGGTGCGTGCGCCCTTCTCAGCTGTGAGGAAGAACGGGGAACTGATCTTGAGGCCGAAGGCGAGGAGTCCGCTCGTGTCGCCGTCGCGGCCGTAGCCGGTGGCCACCGTACCGGGGTGGAGGCAGTTCGACGTGACTCCGGTGCCGTCGAGACGCCTGGCCAGCTCGGTGGTGAAGTAGATGTTGGCGAGTTTCGAGCGCGCATAAGCCTGCATCCCCCTGTATCTCCTGGTGGACTGCAGGTCAGAGAAGTCGAGCCCGTGCCGCGCTCCGTTGTGGGCGGTGGACGCGACGTTGACGATGCGCGCCGGGGCGCTCTGCTTGATTCGGTCCATCAGGAGCGCCGTCAGCAGGAACGGGCCAAGGTGGTTGATGGCAAAGGTGGCTTCGAAGCCATCGGCGCTCTCCCGCCTTTCCGAGAGCACGACCCCGGCGTTGTTCACAAGCACGTCGATCCGATCGCACATGGCGAGAAGGTCCCCCGCTCCTGAGCGCACCGCCGTCAGGTCGCCGAGATCGAAGACGATGAGCTCGATCTCGTCACTGCCACCCTTGGCCTTGAGATCAGAGACAGCCGCCTCGCCTCTCGCCTCGTCACGGGCCGTGATCACCACCCTGGCCCCGGCCTGAGCCAGGTTCAGCGCAGTCTGCCTCCCGATTCCGGAGCTGCCACCGGTGATCACGGCGGTCTTTCCGGTCATGTCCGCTACGTCCATGATGCCCCTTTCCGCGGCGGGCCCGAACTCTACGCCGTTGCGATCGCTGGATCGCACCCTAGGGCGGTTCGCCGCCAGCCGCCGCAGGACACGTGGGCACCTACGATGGCTGTCGTGCGGGCCGAGCTTTTAGTCCATTTCGACCGCACCATCGGGCGCCGGTTCTACCGGATCCACCGGTTCGTCTACCGGTGGACCGGTGGCCTCATCGGTCACCGCACCCCGGCGGGGCCGATCCTGCTGCTGACCACAGTGGGCCGGAAATCCGGCCACCGCAGCACGACTCCACTTCTGTACATGCCCGACGGTCCCCTCTTTGTCGTCGTCGGTTCCAACGGCGGGCGCGACCAGCCGCCCGCATGGGTCCTGAACCTGGCCGCGACACCGGCTGCGGAGATACAGGTGGGACGCCGGAGGCTGCCAGTCGAGGCCCACATCCTCACCGGCGAGGAGAAGGCGGCGATGTGGCCTCGCCTGCTCGAGCACTACAAGGGCTGGGGCCACTACCAGCAGCTCACCGCACGGGAGATCAGGGTGGTCTCGTTCCGGCCCCGCCCCTGAGGGTGACCGCTCGTCGGATGGCGACGGCGATCTCGGCCCGGCAAGCTCAGGGGGTGACGAACGGACAGCTCCCGCCCGGGGCCCTGAACGGCGACGCCCATCCGCTGTTTGCACCCGTGGTTTCGTACTTCGGCCAGCTGTTCAACCCGGGCAGCAGAGGTGGCGGAGCTCTTGCGGTCCGGTGGCACGGCCGGCCCGTGGTCGACGTGTGGGCCGGGTTCGCCGACCGCCGCCTGTCGCAGCCCTGGGAGCGGGACACGGTCACCATCTGCTTCTCGACCACCAAGGGCGTGGCCTCCACCGTCATCCACCGCCTGGCCGATCGTGGCCTCGTCGACTACGGGGCTCCGGTGGCGAGCTACTGGCCGGAGTTCGGCGTCGCCGGCAAGCAGGCCATCACCGTGCGACAGCTGCTCAGCCACCAGGCCGGCCTCCACTCGATGACCGACCTCGTCCAGTGCCGCGAGGACCTGCTCAATCACATCGCCCTCGAGGATCGACTAGCGGCCCGGCCTTCCGACCCATGGCCGGGGCACCCCGGTTACCACGCCATCACCTTCGGGTGGCTGCTGGCCGGGTTGGCTCGACGGGTCACCGGGCTCGGCATGGCCGAACTGGTCCGTGGGGAGCTCGCCCAGCCCCTCGGCACCGACGGCTTGTGCATCGGGATGCCGTCCGACGGCCTCCGCCGCTTCGCCCCACCCATCGGCCGGACCCCGCCCGTGCGCCCCATACCCCGCCTCTTTGCCAGCCTGAGCGCCCGGTCCATGCCCACGCTTAAGAAGGTCGAGGTGACCCGCCGCTTTCTGGAGGCGCTCTATGTCCCGTATTTCGACGAAATCATCACCGGTCCGTCACCGTTGGTGCTGAACACCGAGATGCCGTCGGTGAACGGCCTGTTCTCGGCTCACGCGCTGGCCAAGCTCTACGCCACCATCGCCAACGACGGCGAGGTGGAGGGCGTCCGCCTCTTGTCGCCAGAAACGGTGACAGCGCTGAGCACCATCCAGACCAGGGCCCACGACGCGGTCATCGGCATGCGGATGAATTGGCGCATGGGATACCACCGGGCCGGGGCGCAAGGGTACCGGGGTGACACCGCCTTCGGGCACTACGGCTTCGGTGGCTCGGGCGGGTGGGCCGATCCCGCCACCGGATTGTCCTTCGGCTTCGTCACCAACGATGTGAAGCTGATTCAGGCCCCCGTCGGCGGTGATCATCGAATCTTCCGGTTGGCGGGACTGGTGTTCCGATCGGCCCGAGCTCTGCGCCGCACGTGACGTCCCGTGGCAACTCGACCGGCGGTCACGGCTCCGGCGAGACGGCAGGCGCCGTGGCGGCGGCCCGGACGTCCTGCGCCGACCGGGCACCCTCCGGTGGCTCCGGTGCCGCCGGGCCGGCGTCAGCCCCCGTCGGAGCCGTCCCGACGGCGCGGTCCGAGGCTTGTTTGAGGTCCGACAGCGACTGGTGAAGTGCGTCGGTGATCAACCACGGGTCCGGGACACTGGCCGGGCAGCCGAGCACCGACACGTGCAGGGCCTCGGCGTAGCTCCAGGCCGTGATGTTGAGGCCGATCCCTTCGAGGATGGGACCCACCGAGTAGATCGCCTCGAGCTGGATGGGACCGAAAAAGATCCGCTCCCGCGGTCCGGTGACGTTGGACAAAACGACGTTGAGGGGTGGGTGGACCCGGTCCGCAATGTGGGACCGAGTCCAGAGCCGCACGACCGAATGGTAGATCTGTGGCGGCACAAGATCGGCGCGCCGCTCAAAGAGATCGTGGCCGAGCACTCTGCGAACTTCCTTGGAAGCTGCCGTCATGCTCCGGATATGTTCGAGGCGCTGGACTGGGTCGGCGATGTCGGTCCCGATGCTCACATAGAGGTTGTCGACTCGGTTGCCCGACATGCGGGCCACATTCGGGTCGGTCGAGATCGGGACACTGGCGACCAGGGGGCGTGCGGGAAGTTCACCGCCGTCCAACAGGTAGCGTCGCAGCGCCCCTGCGCACACGCACAGGTAGACATCGTTGAGGGTGGTGCCCGCGGTGCGCCTGATGGACTTGAGATCCTCGAGTGGGAGCTTGGTCATTGCAAACGTGCGCTCGGAGGTGAGCGACACGTTGAACGACGTCTTGGGTATGTGGTGGAGAGGAAGAGGCGGCTTGACAGCGAAGCTGCGACGCCGCGCTTCCGACGCTCGGGCCTGTCGCGCCGATTGCACCACAAACCGCGGCAGGCCTTTCCACCGGCCGACATGGTCGTGCGCCGCCATCCTCAACAATTCGCGACGCGTTGGGAGCGGCTCTGGACGCCACGAATCCGCATCGGGTTCCCTTGATGGCTCGACGTCGGCGCCTTGCACCACGTTCTGGAGCAGGGCCACGACGGCGGACCCGTCGGCCACCGCATGGTGGATCTTCGCCACGACCGCGATGCGGCCGCCGACGAGCCCCTCGACCACCAACAACTCCCACAGGGGCCGGTCGCGCGCAAGTGGGGTGCCTGCGAAATCAGCCACCACGGCGGCGAGCTCGCGATCGCACGCCGGGCCGGCGAGTACCCGGCGGCTGATGTGACGCTTCAGGTCGAACTCGGGGTCCTCAACCCACACGGGATGACCCAACCCCCCCGGGACCGGCACGACCCGGCGGCGGAACGGCGGGAGCCGGCCAAGTTGGTCCGCGAGGATCTCGATCAAGGTGTCGTAGGAGAATTCGCCCTTCAGGGCAGAAACGTCGGACACCACTACCTTCACCGTGTGCATGTGGGCCGTCGGTGTCTCCGAATAGAGGAATTTTGCGTCTAGCCCGGTCATCGTCTCCATGAGTCAGCCTCGGTTCCTCGAGGGAGAACGGCCGGTCGAGATCTGACGCAGCGAGCTGACGAGAAAGTCGGTCACCTGTTTGGACCACAAGTAGCCCACGTGGCCCCCCGAATACCACGAGATGCGGGGCTGATCCCAGTGCTCCCAGAGGCGTTGTGCCTGATCCGGGAAGGCCAGCCGGTCGCCGTAGCCGGCGAAGATGAACCGGCCGCGCTTGGGTACCTTGGCCTCGAGGGACAGAGGCGACACCACGCGGTAGACGTTCTCGGCCGGGCCGCCCATGATCTTGTGCTCGATCGTTCGGGCACGGATGTGGTGGGGACTGTGTCGGTGGAACAGGCCTGGAAAATCCGATACCGGGATGCCCGCCACCACGCCGTCGATGCCCTGCTCCAGACCGGCGAGGAGCGAAACGGCGTACGCGCCCAGTGAGACGCCGTACAGGCTGATCGACGTGGCTCCTTGCTGACGGATGAGGGTGATGAGGCGCCGGATGTCCCACATGGCCTGCGTCAGGCCGTGCACGGCGTTCATCAGCTCGAAGGAGAGGAACGGCTCCCCACTCACCAGGGTGACCCGGCGCGGCCCATGGAGCGGCAGCGCCGGGAGGGCCACGTTCATCCCCAGCTCGTGGTGGAGCCGGTTCATCTGGAGCCCCTGAAAGTCCATGAACGGGAAACCCATACAGAAGCCGTGCACGGCGATCACCCAGGGGCGGGGGCCGTCGGGGTGGCGCACGATGACCGCCGTGGCGGTCCGGTTCGGTTCGAACGCCATCCACCGGTCGGCACCGGGCTCGCCGGGATAGGGGGCGAACCCGCTGTCCCAGTCCCACCGGTCGTAGCTCAGCCCCGTGGCCCATCCCCGGCTCGTCGTCACGTCGGATTCGAAGAGCGGCGGCGGGGTGCGGTGATAGGAGCCGGGCTCCGCGATCCAACCTTCCCTGGCGTACAAGGACTCGGCCTCGGCCAGCTCGCTCGACACCCTCGCGTAGTCCCCGGGCAGCGGGAACCTCCGGGGCGTCATGGCCATGGCCAGCAGCGCCTCGTCCATCGCCACCTGAGCCGCGAGGCCGAGCGATAGGTGCGGCGCCGGCACCGAGTCGCTCACTTCCCCGCTCAGCAAGGCCGAACCGATGTAATGCAGCGTCCGGGGCAGGGCGCGGGTCGCCCGGGCGAGCGCTCGCCGGTTCAAGAACCCGGCAGCGGCTCGGAAGAGCCCGGTGATCCGATCGATCCCCGGCACCGAGATACCCGGCTCCACCCTCTCGGACATGCTCTCCGTAGGGGGGACTCCGCTCGGGGGGTCAGTCCAGTCGTCGGCGGGATCATGCGCAACCTCCCCCATCCGGCCTCCTTGCGCACCGTGGTGCCTCGTCCCCTGTCATACTACGTCTGGCATTCTGATCAACGGCAGAACCTGAAGGCCCAGGTCGGAACCAGGGAGCGCTGTGGAGTTCAACCTTGCCGATCTTTTCGAGAGCGTGGTCGACCAGGTCGGGGATCAGACCGCGATGGTGTCGGGCTCCCGGAGGCTCAGCTACACCGAACTGGACCGGCGGGCCAACCGCCTCGCCCACCACCTGGAGGGCGCCGGCGTCGGGCCCCGTGACATGGTGGGGCTGCAGCTGGTCAACGGCACCGAATACATCGAGAGCATGCTGGCGTGCTTCAAGATTCGTGCCGTGCCGGTCAACGTCAACTACCGATACCTGGCGGGCGAGTTGGAGTACCTGTACAGGGACGCCGCGCTGGTGGGCCTCATCTTTCATGGCCGCTTCGCCCCGGCGGTGAAGGGTGCTCTGGGCGCCATGCCCGAGACCAGGGTCGTGCTGGAGGTCTGTGAGCCGGTCGGTCATCGCCCGACCGGGGGCGAGGACTACGAGAGTTCCCTCGCATCGGCGCCCGACACCCGCGAGTTCCCCCCGCGTCGCAGCGACGACCTCTACTGCGTCTACACGGGCGGCACGACCGGCATGCCCAAGGGCGTGCTCTGGCGACACGACGACATCTTCTTCGCGGCCATGGGCGGCGGTGACCCACTGTCCTTGGGCAGCCACATCGCCACCCCTGGCGAGCTTGCCACGCGGCTCCTGCATCCGGGCATCACTGCGCTCGCCATACCTCCGTTCATGCACGCGGCCGGGCACTGGTTGGCGTTCTCCACGCTGTTCGGGGGCGGGACAGTCGTGACGACCGGAGGGGGGGTTTTCGACGCCACCGAGGTCTGGCGTCTGGTGGAGGCAGAGCGGGTCAACGCGATCGCCGTGGTGGGCGACGCCATGGTCCGGCCGCTGCTCGACGTGCTGGCCGCGCAACCCGATCGCTACGACCTCTCATCGCTGATGGCCGTGGGATCCGGGGGAGCGGTGCTCTCGCCGTCCACCAAGGCACAGCTGGCCGAGCTCCTCCCCGGGCGGATCGTCGCCGACCGATTCGGGTCTTCGGAGACCGGCCAGATCGGTGGTGAGATGCCTCCCCAGGACCCCTTCGGGCCGCCACGCCTGCGGGTTGATGAGCGCACCGATGTGCTCGATGCCGATCTCCAACCTGTCCCACCCGGTTCTGGGGTGATCGGACACCTCGCCAGAGGCGGCCACGTCCCGATCGGCTACCTAGGCGATCCGCCCGAGTCCGCGGCCACTTTCGTGGAGGCACGGGGCCAACGCTGGGCGCTCCCCGGTGACCTGGCGACGGTGAACGCCGACGGGAGCGTCGTCGTCCTCGGGCGCGGTTCGCTCTGCATCAACACTGGAGGGGAGAAGGTCTTCCCCGATGAGGTGGAGGCCGCGCTGAAAGACGACCCCGAAGTCCGCGACGCCATCGTTGTCGGCGCGCCCGACCCTCGCTTGGGTGAGCGGGTAGTCGCCCTGGTACTGCCCCAAACCGGGCACGAGATCGATCCGGACGCCGTCCGCCAGCACGTGCATGCGAGACTGAGCGGCTTCAAGGTGCCCCGAGAGGTCATCGTCGTCGATGACATCGTTCGTTCACCCAGCGGAAAACCCGATTACCTCTGGGCCCGAGCGGTCGCCGAAGCGGCGTCACGAGACCAGAACGAGGATTGAGGAAACCGACTAACCGAGAATCGGAAAGCGGCGCTCAGCTGCCAATCGATCGAGCGTCGTCTGCATCGTCTCCGTGAGTTCCTGGTAGCAATGGTGAACGATCAATTCGTCCTCCGCTGCCTCAGGCGGGTACCGAGACGACCAGTCAATCGGAGGGCCCAGCTCCACGGTGATCTTGGCAGGAAGAGGCCACGTGGGAATGCCCCCTGGAACGACACCAAAGGGGGGTCCCAGCACAAGGGGCATCACTTTGATCCGGAACATGCGGTCGAGCCCAAGCCACTTTGCGACGCGCTCCCCTCGGGCGAGGACGATCAGCGTCTCGTGGGCCCCGACGGAGACGGCAGGGACCACGGGGACCCTTGTTCGCAATGCGAGACGAACGACGCCGACGCGACCGCCGAACTCGATGCGGTTTCGCTCCCACCAGGGTCGGAAGACCTCTGAGTCACCACCCGGGTAGTCGATCAGGATCCCTCCGCTGCGAAGAATCGCCTCCGCCTCGGCTGGCCCAGCTTCGACAGCGCCAGCTCGCTTCATGACGGGACCCACCCCTGGAAGCCCTAAAAAGAACGAGTGGAAGAGTGCATAGACAGGCTCGTCTTCGCCCCGCTCACGCCACCACGCGGTCAGCAGGACTGGTAGATCCGGGGGTGTCTGGCCACCGGAATGGTTCCCAACCACAAGGAAGGGTCCGCGTTGGGGTAAGCGCTCAAACCCCCTCACCTCTGGCCGGAAGTAGGACGCGTAGCGTTCCAGGACTGGTCGAGCGGCACGAAGGAACGCGGGGTCACGAGCAGACCCCGCCGGGGCAGGTGTGGCTTTACGGCTGTCCACCATTCCTCAACTATGCACGTGATCGGGGTCGATGTCGCGACGAACCTGGCACATGCGACGTGCATCGCTTGCATCGAGGATGGCCAAACACATCTGAGCGGACGGCGACAGACCGCAACGAAGATCGAGAAGGCCATGGAATCGATCCGATCCGAGGGCTTTGCCTTGAGTCGCGATCAAGCCGACGTCGGAGCGAGCGCCATCGCCGCTCCGATTTGGACCGCCGGTTCCGTGCAGGGCAGCGTCGGAGTCGGAGTGCCCAACCAGCGCTTCGACGAGGTAACCGAAGGGGGACCTTGCGGGTGATGTCATGCGGGCCGCCGAGGTCATCAGTCGTCGTATCGGGAACCCCCTTTCGGTGATGGAGGGCAGCGGTGTCCAGTCAAGGTTGAACCTGACCGGCAACTCGGCCCAGACCTTCTCGCCAGGGTCAAGCACGACTCCGACCCTGTAGGGCGGGACGGCGGTTTCCCGGTCGTAGTACAGGTCGAGAGCGAGGTCCCGCCCGGCGGCCGTTGCCCACCGGCGGGCTTCATCGTTCCATCGAGCCAGGGCCTTGGTGTCTCTGCGCTTGGTGGATGACACCCAGCTACAGCGGCTAGTTTTCACCGATCCTTGAAGAGGGCCGACAAGAGCTTCTCCGGCGTGACCTTACGTGACCTTATCGAGAGGGAAGGGGAGGGACCGTGAGGGAACCTGAGGGGATTCCGAACCTCTCACCGGGAAGATCATTCTGAAGGACCTGGTCAAAAGGCCAGGAACTCCACATTCGCAATGTAGAGGCCGTGGGTTCGAATCCCATCACCTCCACCAAGAAAGTCCAGGTCAACGGACTGAAGGTGGAATCCCCCTAATGACAAGCTCCTCGAAATGGGGCTGGCGTGTCTTTACGTGTCTTTATGGCCGATTGTGGTCCTCCGCTGGACAGTGGTTGTGATGGCGAAAAGACGCAGGAGTTGGGGTATCCAGGGAGCCGGTACGATTACGTAACTCCCCAGTGGTCGGTGGCGCCTACGGGTGACCTTCGAGGGCCGCCAGGTCACTTACGGGACGTACCTCACCGAGGATTTGGCGGCCGACGCTCAGGCCCGCTGGCGCCTGACCCACCTGTTGCCAGCAGACGACCCCGAACAGATCGTCGATCTTCCCGCCAGTGTCGCAGTCGGGGGAATCCGTTGTGACGAATGGTTCGCCCGGTGGCAGGAGGCCAAGAAGGCTCGACGATCGCGAATGCGGGTCAACAACAAGCGGGGCGGAGGGGAGTCCACCGGGGCGCGCGACCGGGCGTATTGGTCGAAGTGGTGGGCACCGGCACTTGGGGCGAAGTTGCCGCACATGGTCACCCAACGCGACATTATTGCCGTCATTGAAGCAATGGAGGAAGCGAAGCTGGCACCACTGACGATCAAGACGCATTGGTCAGTGATCAAGGCATTCTTCGGATGGTTGTTCGAAGAAGACGTATTGACGGTCAGTCCCATCGCCAAGGCCTCAGTGTCGGCGGACGCCGTGCTGGATCGCGTGCGCGAAATCGTGGTTCCAGACTTCCGGTTCATAGCCCAGAAGTCAGAGCAAGAGGTGCTTACTGCCAACCCATCGTCACCCTCCCTTCTGTATGCGCACCTTCTCGAGACGATTGCTCGCCGAAGGACTGAGCCGCGGCCATTGCCCGCCGTCAGGCGGTCGGCACCGTGGTGGTGCACTGCAACAGGGGCGGCCAGTTTTGCTCCCGGGCATTCCAGGCCCTCCTCAAACGGCCGTCGGGCTCCGCGGTTCGATGG
>JBEKWB010000122.1:0-10910 GCA_049513455.1 Acidimicrobiales bacterium | reverse complement strand
CAATGACGGCGCGAATCCGCACCCGTCTGAACTGCACTTTCGAGTCGGGCTGCCGGGATTTGAACCCGGGACCTCTTGACCCCCAGTCAAGCGCGCTAACCAAGCTGCGCCACAGCCCGCATTCCGTCCGGCCTGCTCTACGCAGGTGAACGGCGGAGGCTCACTCTAGTCGAAATGCTGGGAGTCCCGAGCTGGTTGCAGATCTGTACAAGCCCCTGATGCCCAGCACAAATTGCCTGTCAACGGTGTCGATGTCGTACCCCTTGTCGACCAGGGAGCGGCTGGAGACGGGGCCCGTCTCGGGTGGTGTGCGCCATGCCTCCGGACGGGACCCGAACCGGGTGAGACCTTCGAAACGGTCGGCGCGAGGTAGGTGAAGTCGTCGCCGGTGTTCGCCGCGCTGGTGCCGCCCGAGGTGGTGACGAAGAGGGTCCACGTTCCAGCCCTGGCCTCGCCACCGGTTACGGCGGTGATCTCGGTGGGCGAGACCACGTTGACGTTCGAAGCGAGAATCGCCCCCGTGCCGGCGCCGCTGCCTTGCCCGATGACGACCGTGGCCCCCGGGACAAAGCCAGTCCCCGTGATCGTCACCAAGGTGCCCCCCGTCGTCGGTCCCGACGTGGGACTGACGGACGAGACGGTCGGAGCGACCGCGGCAGAGCTGCTGGCGTAGATCGGCTCGTCGTTGCCGTCAAAGCCAACGGCAGTGCAGTCCGACACGTCGACACAGCTGACGCCGGTGAGATCGCCCGTGCTGCCGGGAGTGCCCGAGAGAGCAGTGGGTGTACCCCAGGTCCCTCCCGCCTCGGTCGCGTACACCGGCGTGCCGGTGCCGGTGCCGGTGCCGGAATCGGGGGCGTTGGCGTCGCCGACCGCCGTACAGTTGTTTGCATCGGTGCAGCTGATCCCGTAGAAGGCACCAAAACCGGGGCTGCCCGGGACGGAGAGCGTGGTTGGCGCACTCCATGCGCCATTGGTCTGGGTGAGGTAGATGCCCGGGCCCTGTCCACCCAGTCCGCTGTCGTAACCGACCGCAGTGCAGTTGCCGGCGCTGGTGCAACTCAATCCCGTGACCACGATTGTGCCGCTGTCCGACACGATGGTCGTGGGAGTACTCCAGGCACCCGCGGTCTCGGTGGAGTAGAGGGCCTCCCCGGTGCTGTTGCCGACCGCACTGCAGTCCGTCGGATCGATGCAGCTCACCGCGGTGAACGATCCGGAATCACTCGTCGTCAGCTCCGTGGCCGCGCCCCAAACTCCATCCGTCTCTGTGGCATAGACCGGCTGACCGTTGCTGTCGCCCCCCACTGCCGTGCAGGCTCCGACAGTGACACAGCTCACGGCCGCGAACGATGCCGCGACCCCTGAGCCAGGCGTCGACGGATTGACGAGTGTGGTGCTGCCCCAGACCCCATTTGTCTCCGTGGCGTACATGGGCAAGGAGTCCTGGCTGCCTACGGCGATGCAGTTTCCAGAGCTGGTGCAGCTCACTCCGGTGAAAGAACCGTTGCCGCCGGGCACGTCGACCGGAGTGCCCCACACCCCGCCCGTCTCCGCGGCGTAGATCGGGTGACCGTCGCTCTCGCCCCCCACTGCCGTGCAGGACCCGACACCGACACAGCTCACGCTCGAAAAGGAGCCGGTGGTGGCCTGGGTGCCCGAGATCTCGGTCACCGTGCCCCAGGTTCCACCGGTTTCACTGGCGTAGATCGGGTTGCCGCTGCCGTCGACGCCAACTGCGGTGCAGTCGGTGGTCTGGGTGCAGCTGACGCCGGCGAACGATCCAGAGCCACCCGAGGCCCCCGTCACTTCGGTGGGTGCACCCCAAATGCCAGCCGAGTCGACCTCGTAAACCGGTTCCCCGCTGCCGTCTGAGCCCACCGCCGTGCAGGCCGTCGCAGCCGTACAGCTGACGGCCGAAAAAGAGCCCGAACCGCCCGGAGAGCCTGAGACCTCGGTGGCGGCGCCCCAGACGCCGCCGGTCTCGGTGGCCTGCACCGGCTGCTGATCGTTGTCTCGCCCCACCGCGGTGCAATCGGTGGCGCTGGAGCAACTCACTCCTGAGAAAGAGCCAAACCCGCTGGGAGTGTCGGCGATCTCCGTGGGGGTGCCCCATGTGCCAACGGTCTCGGTGACCCATCCGGGCACGGTGTTGCCGATGGACAGATTGCCCGCGGCGGTGCAGTCGGCGGCGTCGATGCAGCTTACGGCGGTGAGGTTGCCTTCGTTTGTACTCGCCGAGAAGGTCTGGATCGCACTCCACGTTCCGTCGGTTTCGGTCGTGTAGACGGGCACGTTACCACCCATGTCGCCGGTATCGCCGACCGCCGTGCAGTCGAGTGCGTCAGTGCAACTCACGCCGGAAAGATCGGTGAACTCGCCCAGACCGGTGATTGACGTTCCGCCCGGTATTTCAGTGACGGGTCCCCACGTGCCGTCCGTCTCCGTCGCATAGATGGGCTCGGTCGTGAAGGCCGGGTCGTCCTCTCCCGCGCCGACCGCGGTGCAATTGCCGTTCGAGGGGCAGCTGACGGCTGAAAATGACCCGCTCCCCGATGGCCACGCGAGCTGCGTCGGCGTGCCCCAGACACCGCCCGATTCGGTGATGTAGAAGGGCTGTCCGTTGTTATCCGCACCCACGGCGGTGCAGTCGGTGGGATCAACGCAGCTCACCCCCGCCAACGAACCGGAGAGAGGTGCGGTCGGCGCCGCGATCTGGGTGGGTGGGCCCCAAGTCGCTGCGGCCGAAGCCACATCGCTGGTCGCCATGCTCAGGCCGATCGTGACCAAAATCGAGCTCAACGCCGCGAGGAGGACGCTGGCCGCTCTCACGCCGGCCCTTGTTCTTCCCGCCCGCCCGGCGAGTATCTGCCGACCCTCAATCGTCTGGCTTCGCATGAGCTAGGACCCTCCTCATCTGCCAGATTCCCCGATCGATTGCTCCGCGGCTCGTGGGGGGCCGAAGAATCCCGGGGACCGAGAGACCCATCTAAACAGGTGCGGGTCCCGATGTGGTTGTTTTCCACCGAGCGGCTCGAAATCACCGAGCGGACGGCAGCAACTCCGCCCGATGGTCGGCTTCGCCCACCACCCCACGTTGCAACCGGGGGTTTACATGTTCCCGGAAGGGAGTACATTTGCACTATGTCCCCAGACCGGGAGACGGGCAATCCGACCGCGGATGCGATCAACCAGTGGTACTACCGGGCGACCGCGGCGTGCGCGCCCTTCCTGTTCCCTGAGTCGCGTTTCCGAACGCCGTGGACCGGAGACGATCTGCCCGCGGCCGTGGAGGCAGCGCGGACGTGGCTCCGGGAGAACCCATCTCCTGACCCCTCCCTCGATCAGCACCTGGAGGCGATGCTCGATGCCTACGCCGAAATGCCGACTGCCACGGTGTCGCGTGTGATGGAGCTACGGGAGAGCATTGAGGTGCACGCCAAGGTGTTGGACCGGCGGCGAAAGCCGCGCGAGCCGGCTTCCTGCGGGGAACCTCAGGATTAGTCCCAATACCGTTTACTTAAGCGCTCAGGACTCTTATCTCGGGCTTGAGCGGTGAAGGCTGGCCACGGTGCTCGGGGCGCGTCACCATGTAGTTCGACATCTTGCGTTTGACGGTACGTGGGTTGTTGCGCAGACGGCGCGCCGGGAGGATCTCGAAGAGCAGCTCGGACGCAGCCCTGCGCTGCGCATCGTCAAGTACCTGAGGGGGAAAAACCCGGGTGCGACGCCGCGGTGCGACGCGCCACCCGGAGGGCCCGCGTGAAACTCAACCGGTCGGGGTCGGCGCGGGCGCCTTGGGCCACCGAGTGCATGAGCCAGCGGATGGCGTAGTGCACGCACAAGTATCCGTAGGCCTCTTGGGTGACGCCGTCGGGCATCTTGGAGCGCAGCACCACGCGTGGGCTCCGTTGGTGAGTCTTGAGCTCGTCGAGCGCGGTCTCGAACTCCCAGCGTTGTGGGTAGAGGGCAGCGAGATCGGCCGCCGGTGCCCTTTTGGGATCGACGATGGTGGTGAGGAGCCGGTAGGTCGTCTCCTCGTCACCCGCTGAGGTCGGGGGCGGGTCGAGGCGGTACTCGATCACACGGACCACCAGACCGTTGGGGCCGTGGCGGCGGTCCTTTGTCGGGTAGATCGTAGAGAGGTACGAGCCATCACCGAGGCGCCGCTCGACCGGCAAGACGTGGTGGCCCTTGGTCCGCCACAACAGGTCCGCTCCCGTTTCTTGGGCACGTTTCCACAGTTCGAAGCTGAGGAAGCCCCGGTCGGCCAGGACCAGCATTCCCGTGAGGAAGGAGCCGAACAAATCCGGGACGAGGCGTTGCTCGGGGTCGGTGTATTTGCCGATTACGGCGTCGATGATGGCGTGGGTGCCGCATTCGGCCAGCCCGACGAGGCGGATCTGGGGAAAGGCGCCAGAGCTGTTCTCGCGCTTGGACCCGGGCCGGCCGAAGGCCAGGTCGTTCGCTGGCGTGTCGGCCACATCAAGACAGGTTCCGTCGATGCTCATCAGCCGCCAGCTCTTGTAAAAGGACCCCTTGGTCTGTTTCGTCGCCAGCGGCACCGCGCACTCACGATAGAGCGCCTCGATGGGCTCAGAACCGAGCCGCGTCCGGGCCTTGAACAGCGCCGCCTTGGTCGGGACATTCCAGGCGCTGACCCAGCCCTCTTCCCACGACAGTCCCTCGACCAGCAACCGCATGACCTCTTCGTAGGCACACTGGCTGAACAGGGCGAGGCCGAGTACGTAGTAGACGACCACACGCGCCGGCAGAAGGCGTTGGCGCTGCTCGGTGCGCCCGGACTCTTTGACCACTCGGTCGACCAAGTCGGGCGGAAACACTCGAGTGAGCACGCCGATCGAGATGTGATCGGACAACCGCTGATCGGTCTCGGGCTTGACCCACCCGGCTCGGGGCACGGGCGCCAGAATAACACCGGTGTAGTCTTAAGTAAACGGTATTGGGATTAGTCCGGCCTTCCCCAGGTAGCCACGAGGACCCGGGGGTCAGCCGCACCGGAAAGCGCCTGACGCACCGCCGACGGGAGAACGGCGATTCCTACCAGCGATAGAACCGGTGGCGACCTGCGGACTCGCCACGCCCGATAGCGGCTCCGATGAGCCAGAAGAGGGCGAAGATCACTGCGGCGATCCAAAGGACATGGAGGGCAAAACTGGCCCCCACGAAGATCAACACAATGAGGAGAACAAGAAGTAGGACCATGCTTACACTGTTCCCATCGATCTGGCATCTAAACGAGAGTGGCAACGCGACCAGACAGAATGGGGTGCGCCGGCTCGTCCCGGTCCTCGCTAATCTTCGCTGAATGTCGATCGAAACCCGCCCCCTGGGCAGCACAGGTGAAGACGTAACCATTCTCGGTTATGGAGCGATGGAATTGCGGGGCGACCCCCGGGGTCCGGTGATCGAGGACGAGGCGGCCGGTGCGTTGCTCAACGCCGTGCTTGATGAGGGCATCAACCTCATCGACACCTCCATCGACTACGGCCGCAGTGAGGAGCTGATCGGGCGCTACGTCGGGCACCGGCGCGACGAGTACTTCCTGGCGTCCAAGTGCGGGTGCCTCCTCGGACCTCCGCCGCCCGGCGCCACTCCCCCGTTCCCGCACGACTACCGCGAGGAGAACATCCGGGCCGGGGTCGAGCGGAGTCTCCGCCGGCTGAAGACGGATCGCCTCGATCTTCTCCAGGTGCACATTTCACCGAGCCGCCAGCAGATGGAGGCCGACGGCACGGTCGAGACGCTGCTCTCTCTCCGCGACGATGGGAAGGTCCGCTTCATCGGGATGTCGGGGACCCTCCCGAACCTGACCGACCACATTGCGATGGGCGTATTCGAGGTCTTTCAGATCCCGTACTCGGCGCTCCAGCGCGAGCACGAGGATCTCATCACCGCGGCGGTGGAAACGGGTGCCGGGACCCTCATCAGGGGTGGCGCCGCCCGGGGCGCCCCAGCGGACGACAAGGACTGGAGGCAGGGACCGTTGGGGCTCTCCGAGGGCGAGGGCCAGCGTCGCTGGGAATCGTCGGGCGTGGAGGAACTCCTGGGCGACATGAGCCGCCTCGAATTCGTCCTGCGCTTCACGCTCAGCCACCCCGGCCTGTCCAGCACCATTGTGGGCACGGCGAACCCGGAGCACCTTCGTTCCAATGTGGCCATCGCCGAGAAGGGTCCACTGCCGGCGGATCTCTACGAGGAGGCCAAACGCCGCCTCAGCGAGGTGGACGGGGTACGCGGTTAGGCACGAAACGAGAGACGACTCGCCGAGACCTGGTCACGCCGGACCCACGGCCGCGAGGAATCAGGCCAGCTCCACAATCTCCGCCTGGTTCTCCCATGGGAGCACCGAGGCCACTGTGGCCGACACTTCGAGGAACTCCATGTCGATGACGCCGCTGTTGACAGCGGAGAAGGCGGCGTCGGCGGCGTCGCGCCCGGTGGCGATGCGGACCAGCGAGGAGCGGGGGGCGAGACCGGTGGCGTCATGGACGGTCCACCGTCCCAGCTGGAGTGTCTCGAAGACGGCGTGGAAGTCCATGGGGAAGAGCCCGGGCGCATAGACGGCGGCGAAGCGGGCGGGAATGCCGGTCGCCCGGCACAGGGCGATACCGAGGTGCGCGAAGTCGCGGCAGGTACCCATGCCGGTGAGAAGCGTGTGTTCGGCCGAGTCGTGCACGTCGCTCGATCCGGGCACGTAGCTGATCCGTCGGCGGATCCACTCCGTGATGCTGGCCACCCGGGACGTCTCGTCGGTGTCCAGCCTGAATTCGGCCACCGCGAACCCGATGAGATGGTCGCTCGGGCAGTACCGGCTCGGGCGCATGTACAGCTGCCGCTCGAAGCCCGACGGTGCGCGTAGGTGGGTGCCGGTGATCACCGCCGAACGCGGCGGCCGCGTCTCGATCTCCGCGCGGTACGACACGCTCAGGCGCCCGGCGGCGGAGTGGATGACATGGATGCGTTCCCGCTGGGGATTGCGGATCTCCTCCAGCGACACGGGCGGGGCGCCGTCGGTCGCCACGTCGAAACGCTCCGTCAGGACCCGGCCGGCCGAGTCGGCCGCCACGACCTGGAGGGCGACCTCGCCCGGTTCGGCGACCGCGAAGACGAGGTCACAACTGACGACCCGCCGCAGGTCGTCCGAGGATGGGGTCCCCCATTCGACCTCACCGCCGCTCATCGCGCCTCATCTCCCACCATCGCACAGATCCCGGCCCTCGCCCCTCCTCCAGCAGGCGGGCGAACCGGCTGTCGGCGCAGTCGTCGACGACCAGGACCGGAGTCCCGCAGAGGTGGAGCTGCTCCACAATGCGCAGTCCCACGCCCTGCAGCCCGCACACGGTCACGTGATCGCGCATCTCCTGACCCACCACGGAACCGGACTGCACCTCAGTACACCGTCAAATCGAGCTCAGCCTCACAGACACCCACGCACGACACACCCACCATTCCAGGATGAACAGCATCTCCTGGTACGGGGGTTCACCCGACTGAATCGAAGATAGGAAGCGCACGTATCGAGTCGGTTTCCGCAGTGTGAAGATCGCGATCGGCCGGACGCGGGTGGGTTCCGCACGTCCCGCCGTCACCCATCGGGTCGGCACGTGGGACTTGACTGTCAAAGGTATTGACTGATTCGGCCTTCCTGGACCCGGTATGGCTGCGCCACACCACCGCGGAACTCAGGTGGCGCGGAGATCGCCTGGGGCAGGTACACGACGCCGACGGGCTGGCGCACCGCAGGCACAGTGCCGGTGACGGGCCAAACCAGCGGGTGCACGGGCCAACCGATGAGTTTCCCCCGCCTGTCCCGTCCACCCTCTGATGCCACCCGCCGTCCTCGAGAGTCACTCACTAGGATCTCGTTCCGTGTCCATCCGTGAGGCCAACCTGGCCCAGACCGATCTGGAGCCCTTCCGGCGGGAGCTCACCGGGTACTGCTACCGGATGCTCGGTTCGGGCTTCGAGGCGGAGGACGCCGTCCAGGAGGCGATGCTGCGCGCCTGGCGTCATGCGGACTCCTTCGAGGGGCGCTCGAGCGTGCGGTCGTGGCTCTACCGCATCGCCACCAACGTGTGCATCGACATGCAGCGCAACGTCCAACGCCGGGCCCGGCCCATGGAGATGGGCCCGTCCTCGCCCCCGATCGAATCAAACCTCGGACCTCTCCATCCCGAGGCCACCTGGGTGACCCCGATTCCCGATGCGGCCGTGGCGCCGGAAGGGGCCGACCCGGCCGAGGTCGTGCAGTATCGCGAGTCCATCCGCTTGGCCTTCGTCACGGCGCTCCAACATCTTCCGGCCCGGCAGCGCGCCGCGCTCATTCTCTGTGAGGTGCTGCGCTGGCCGGTGTCGGAGGCGGCCGAGCTGTTCGACACGAGCGTGCCCGCCATCAACAGCGCACTGCAGCGAGCCCGGAGCACGCTGCGCACCCTGCCGGCGCAGGATCGATCCGAGCAGCTGGACGACGTCGACACCGAGCTGCTCGCCCGCTATGTGGACGCCTTCGAGCGTTACGACATCGACCGGTTGGTGAAACTGTTGCGCGAGGACGCGGTGCAGTCGATGCCCCCCTTCGCCATGTGGATCCGGGGCGCAGCCGACATCGGGCGCTTCATGGTCGAGCCGGGCCCCAGCCAGTGCCGGGGATCGCGCCTTTTGGCCACCTCGGCCAACGGTTGCCCCGCGTTCGGGCAGTACAAGCCCGACCCCGAGGGCGGGTACATGCCGTGGGCGCTGCAGGTGCTCGAGATCTCAGGAGGGGAGATCACCGGGATGCAGATGTTCCTCTCCCCGCTCGACCCCGAGCGGCTCTTCCCCTCCTTCGGCCTCCCACTCCACCTCGACGGGTAGCCCGGCCAGGTCGAGCAGCGAGCGCAGCGCCGGGCTGACATCGGAGAGGATGATGCGCCCCCCGAGTCGCCGTGCCAGCAACGCCAGGCGGGCGACCTCGTCCACGGTGCCGATGTCGGGGAGCCCGGGCCCACCGAGTTGGTGGCAGGCCAGCGACGTGTGGTCTGCCCCGACGATCAGGACCCGGCACCACTGCGTGACGACCATGGTGAGTGGACGGGCGATGTGGCGCAATCTCATCGGCGGGCACCGCATCATCAGCGGGCACAGAGCGATGAGTTCCGTGGCCCGGCCACGTCGAAGCAGGTGTCTGATTGCTGAGCAAAACTGATTGCTGAACAAAGGAGAAGCCAATGTCAACCCGTGACCGTGCCCCTCTGGGCGCCCCGTGCTGGGCCGACCTGTGGACCTCGGACGTCGTCGGCAGCCGCGCCTTCTACAGCGAGATATTCGGCTGGGAGGCCCAGGAAGCGGACCCCAAGTTCGGTGGCTACTTCATGTTCCATCGGGACGGGGTGCCCGTGGCCGGCGCCATGGGCGACATGGGTGAGGACATGAAGGCCAACGACACCTGGAAGATCTATCTGGACACCGACGACATCACCAAGACCGTGGCGGCGGCCACGGCGGAGGGGGCGGAAGTCATCGCGCCCGCCATGGCGGTGGCGGACCTCGGGACCCAGGCGGTGCTCATCGACCCCACCGGTGCGCACTTGGGTGCCTGGGAGCCCGGGACCTTCTCCGGATTCACCGTCTTGGGGGAGCACGGCTCACCGAGCTGGTTCGAGCTGCTCACGCGGGACTACGCCGCCGCACTCGACTTCTACCGCGCGGTCTTCCACTGGGACATGGAGCCGGTCGGCGACAGCGACCAGTTCCGCTACTCGGTGGTGAAGAACCCCGACGCCGAAAGCGAGCTGGCGGGAATCATGGACGCCGCGTCATTCCTGCCCGAGGGCGTGCCCGCGCACTGGTCGGTCTACTGGGAGGTCGACGACCCCGCGGCCACCATCGCGACCATCACCAAACTGGGCGGCTCAGTGGTGGCCGCTCCAGAGGACACCCCGTATGGCCGCCTGGCCACGGTGACGGACCCGGCGGGGGCCCAGTTCAAGCTGCGGGCGCAGAACCAATAGCCCCCAGCCGGCCCACGAGTGGGGCCTGCCGGGCGCCGACGGCCACGACGAGTGGCCACATCACCTCGGCCAGGGCCGCGCCGCGCTCGGCCATGCCGCGGTGCGAACCGTGGAGCTCCAGGGTGAACCACGTCAGGAGGCCCACCGTCACGACCAACGCGGAAACGGCGAAGGCCGGCGAGAGCACCGGCATACCCGCCCCCCGCCTCGTCGCCATGACCGGCCAGACGGCCAAGGTGGTGAAGGCGACGCTGGCGGCGATCGTGTGGTCCACGCCGTTGCCCCGGACCGGTTGGGGAAACGCCGCAACCATCATGGTGGCCATCCCACCGCCCATGAGCGCGATCCGCCCGGCCCAGCGGGCGGGCCGGAGGCCGCCACCGGTCACCACGTAGCAGACGCCCACGGCGAGCAGGGCTGCCGTCATCACCCAGCGGTCGGTCGCTCCCCGGGCGGCCAGCGAGCTGATGGTGTCCCGGATGGGGTTGTAGTCCCTCGGTTGGCGGGCCGCGGCCACTGTCCAACCGCCGACGAGCAGGAACGGGGCGACCGCCGCCGAGGCGACGGCCCACCACCGGACCCTGCTGTGGTCAGCTCCCGGGATTGGCGTGGTCAGGGGTGGTGGCATGGGACGGTGTCACCGTGGGGGGAATGGGGTCGCTCGCCGTGGTGATCACCGGGAGCCCGGCGGAGGCCTTCTTGCCCTCCTCCAGGCCCTTCTCGAACTCGTTCTTGGCCGATCCCAGATTGCGCGCCAGTTTCGGAATGGCCGCACCGCCGAAGAGCAGCACGACGACCACAATGAGGACGATGACGCCATCGACTCCGAACACTTCTGCCAGCATGTGACTCTCCTTTGCCCGGTCCACGAGGTAGTGGTCCGTGAAGTATTCGGAG
>JBEKWB010000121.1:0-11342 GCA_049513455.1 Acidimicrobiales bacterium | reverse complement strand
GGAATGGGTCGCACCGCCCAAGCCGCCGAGCGCCGGGCGGATGGCCCGGGCCCGCAAGGTGGCGGTGGCCAAGGGCAAGGCGTTCGTGGCCAAGGACCGGAACGGGCCCAGGCGGACGTGATCAGGGACCCGAGGCCGCCTGGTCCACCAACCACACGACCCGCTGGGCCTTCACCCGCGCCCCCGGGATGTCATCACCCCGGCGCAACGCCGCGATGGCGTCCCGCTTGCTCTCGCCCGCAACCGTGAACACGGCGCAGCGGGCGGCGTTGATGACCGGGAGGGTCACCGTCATCCGCGGGTGAGGGTTGCGCCCGTTGGGATCCCGGGTCGCCACCACCAACTCGTCGGGTCCGGCGTTCAGGGTGGGGGCGTTCGGAAAGAGGGACGCCGTGTGCCCGTCAGGCCCGAGGCCCAGGTGGATCAGATCGATCCCCGGGCCGGCCAGCACGGCCGCGATGCTCCGTTGGTACTCCGCCACGCAGTCCTCGACGGGACCCGTGGTGGGCATCGGCGTGAAAGAGCCGACGGGACCAGCGGCGCCCAGCCCATCGAGCAAGGCCTCCCGTACCAACCGCTGGTTGGCGTCGGGGTCGTCGGGTGCGACCACGCGCTCGTCACCCATGTAGACGTCGACGAGCGGCCACGAGATGGCGTCCTGCTTCGGGCCTCCGGCCGTGGTCGCCGCGCACAGGTTCTCATAGCACGCCCGGGCCGTCGGCCCCCCCGACAGCAGCAGGGTGAAATGCGGGCCGGGTCGGGAACCGAACGCCTCGAGCACCGTGCTGGTGAAGGCCTCCGGCACATCGGGAACGGGAACCGGATCGGGGCTCACCCGTTCTTGAAGGTGGCCGCCTTGTCGCTCAGCGACTGCAGCAACTCGTCGAAGGACTTGGCGAACGAGTGGACGCCCTCGTCTTCGAGGGTCTGCCCGACGTCCTCCATATCGATGCCGACCTCGGCCAGCTTGGCCAGCGTGTCGACGGCACGCGCCGGATCGTGGTCGACCGTCCGCGACAGGGTCCCGTGGTCCTCGTACGCCTTGAGCGTCCCGTCGGGCATGGTGTTGACCGTCGATGGGCCGATCAGGCTGTCGACGTAGAGCAGATCGGAGTAGGCGGGGTTCTTCGTCGACGTCGACGCCCACAAGGGCCGCTGCACCCGCGCCCCCAGGGCGTCGAGTGCCTTCCAGCGGTCGGTGGTGAACGCAGAGTGGAAGTGCTGGTAGGCCACCTGGGCCTGGGCCACCGCCGCCTTGCCCCGCAGGGCCAGGATCCCGGGGTCCCCACCCTCGCCACCGGCCAGCGTCTCCAGTCGGCGGTCGACCTCGGTGTCGACCCGGCTGACGAAGAACGAGGCGACGCTGGCCACGTGGGGGAGGTCCTCGGTCCGCCCGGCCTTCACCAGCGCCTCGAGGCCGCTGATGTAGGCCTCGATCACCTCGTCGTAGCGGTCCAGCCCGAAAATCAGCGTCACGTTGATGTTGCGTCCCTCGCCGATCAGGGTGTTGACGGCCGGCACACCCTCCTTGGTCCCCGGCACCTTGACCAACAGGTTCGGTTTCGCGATGCGGGTGTGCAGCTTGCGGGCATCACGCACGGTGCTCTCGGTGTCGTGCGCCAGAGCGGGCGAGACCTCCAGGGAGACATACCCGTCCTCACCGTCGCTGTTCTCGTAGGTGGGACGCAACAGCTCGAGCCCGTTCACAATGTCGGTGATCGCCAGCTCCCAGTACGCGCTGTCCACGGTGTGGTCCTTCATCAGCTCCTTGAACTGTGTGTCGTACGCGTCCTGCCCGCTGATGGCGTTGGCGAAGATGGTGGGGTTGGAGGTGATCCCCCGGACGCCCAAAGAGACGAGCTCGGCCAGCTGCCCGTCGTCCAGCCAGTCGCGGCGGAGGTTGTCCAACCAGGGACTCTGGCCGCCGATTTCGTACAGATCGTGGAGACGAGTCATGTCAGTTGCTCCTTAGCTCGTTTCGGCCAGAAGGGCATGTGCCCGTTCGACGACGTGTTCAACCGTAAAGCCGAATTTTTCCATGGCCACGGCACCGGGCGCCGAGGCACCAAAGGTGTCCAGGCCTATGGAGGCGTCGGCGTAGCGGCTCCAGCCGAACGTCGAGCCCGCCTCCACGCTGAGGGCGGGCACCCCCGGTGGGAGGACCTCGGCCCGGTAGTCCTCGCCCTGCTCTTCGAACCATTCCCAGCAGGGCAGCGAGACGACCCGGGCCGCCACCCCGGCCTCACCCAGCGCCGTGGCCGCTCCGACGCAGAGCTGGACCTCGCTCCCGGTACCGATCAGCACGATCTGGGGCGCCGGCGCCCCGACCGCCTCGGCCAGGACGTAGCCGCCCTTGGCCACCCCGGCCGCGGCCAGCTCGGCCGTCCCCTCCAGGACCGGGATGTCCTGGCGGGAGAGCACCAGGCCCACCGGCTCCTCGGATTCGACGGCCAGCTTCCAGGCCTTCGCCGTCTCGTTGGCGTCGGCCGGACGTACCACGACCAACCCGGGCATGGCCCGCAACGACGCCAGCTGCTCGACGGGCTGGTGGGTCGGGCCGTCCTCGCCCAGGCCGATCGAGTCGTGGGTCCACGAGAAGATCACATGCACCTGGGAGAGGGACGCCAGCCGCACCGCGGGGCGCATGTAGTCGCTGAAGACGAAGAAGGTCCCGCCCAGGGGCAGCACGCCACCGTGGGCCGCCATCCCGTTCATGATCGCGGCCTCCCCGTGCTCGCGGATGCCGTAGTGCAGCTGCGCCCCGCCGGGCGTGGCGGCGGACTGCATTTCGGCGCCCTTCACCGCGACCCCGTTGTTCCCGGTCAGGTCGGCCGAGCCGGCGATCAGGCCCGGCAGCCCGGCCGCGGTGGCGTCAATGCACTGGTTGATGGCGTGGCGGGTGGCCAGCTTGGTGCCCGCCTCGAAGGTCGGCAGCGTGTCGGCCCAACCCGGGACGCCGTGCCCCGACTGGGCCGCCTCCCAGGCCACCCGGTCCCCGGTCCAGGCGGCGAACCGCTCCTCCCACTCCTTGCGGGCGGCCTCGCCCCGGGCCACCTCCTGGCCGTAGAAGGCACGTACCTCGTCGGGCACCCAGAAGGTCTCGTCGGGCGGAAGGCCCAGCAACTCCTTGGTCACCCGGATCTCCTCGGCCCCGAACGGCGACCCGTGGGCGGCCGCGGTGTCCGTCAACTTCGCCGAAGGCCACCCGATGTGGCTGCGCAGGACGAGCAGGGTCGGCTTGGCCCCGGGACCGTCCGTCGGGTGCTCCATGGCCTCCCGGATGGCGGCTTCGAGCCCGTCGACGTCGTTGGCCATCTCCCCGAGGTTGCGGACATTCCACCCGTACGCCTCGAAGCGCTCGGGCACGTTGTCGTTGTACGTCAACTCGGTCGGCCCATCAATGGTGATGTGGTTGTCGTCGTAGAACGCCATCAGCCGCCCCAGGCCGAGATGCCCGGCCAGCGACGCCGCCTCGTGCGAGATGCCCTCCATGAAGCACCCGTCCCCGGCGATCACGAAGGTGCGATGGTCGCAGACGTCACTGCCGAAGCGCGTGCGCACGAAGCGCTCGGCGATGGCCATGCCGACCGCGTTGCCGACGCCTTGGCCCAGTGGCCCCGTCGTCACTTCGACACCGTCGGTGTGGCGGCGCTCGGGATGCCCCGGCGTCCGGCTCCCGAACTGACGGAACGCCTTGATGTCGTCCAGCGAGAGGTCGTAGCCGGTCAGGTACAGCAACGAATAGAGGAGGATCGACGCATGGCCGTTCGACAAGACGAAGCGGTCACGGTCCGGCCAGTGCGAGGCGTGTGGATCGTGTCGCATGATCCGGGTCCAGAGCACGTGGGCCAGCGGGGCCAGCGCCATGGCCGTGCCCGAGTGGCCCGAGTTGGCCTTCTCGGGGGCGTCCATGGCCAGGCCGCGGATGACGTTGATTCCGAGCTGCACCAGAGCCGGATCCTGCACGACCGGGGGGGCTTGGGTCATGGGCCATCGTAACCTCGTGCTCGCCTATCCTGACCCCGATGCAGGTGCCGCCGAACAGCGACCTCACGCTGGGAATGGTCTGCCTCGAGAAGGCCACGCCGGGACGCTGCACCTGGCGTATGACGGCCGACGAGCGGTTCGCCAATCCGGCCGGCCTCATGCAGGGCGGGTTCCTCGGGGCCTTCGCCGACTCGTCCATGGGAGCGGCCGCCGTCACATTCGTCAGGGGACGCAAGGTCTTCGTCGCCAACGCGGAGATGAAGATCAGCTTCCTGGCGCCGGTGCCCCCCGGTGCCGTGCTCACCTGCACGGCCGAAGTCGTCTCGGGCGGCGCCACGGTGGCGTTCGTGGAGGCGAGCATCTGGTCCGAGGGCCGTCTCGTGGCCCGGGCCAACTCCACCTACATCTTCCGGTCGCGGGATCCTGACTGACGCCCTGCTTGCACCACACCGGCCAACGGACCAGGATGGCGGGCCACATGGCACCGAAGCACAAGAAATCCGATGGTGGCACCGGGGGACTCCGTCGCTCCGGCGACGACGCCTTCAAGCTCACCGTCGACTATTTCAAGCAGGAGGCCCTCGACCCGCTCAAGGGCCTCGGTCGCTTCCTGCTCTGGGGCCTGACCGGGTCGCTCGCCATCGCGGTGGGGATCCTGCTCGTGCTCGTCGGGATCCTGCGCCTGCTGCAGACCGAGACCGGCACCGCGCTCACCGGCGACTGGTCCTGGGTGCCGTACTTCGCTGTCGCGCTGCTCGGTGTCGGCGTGGCCGTCGTCGCCGGCTGGCGCATCACCGCCGGGCCGGGACGGGCGAAGCGACCCCGAACGAGGAAGGAAGAATCAGCTGATGGCTAGGGCAGCGAGCAAGGGCGGACGCATCACGCGGGAGGATCTTCAGGCCGCCTACTCCCAGGTGCTGGGAGAGGGCGAGGCCACGGTGCGCGCCGCCGCGCCGCAGGCTCTCGCCATCGGCGGTGCGATCGGACTGGTGGTCATCACCCTCGCCTTCCTGGCCGGACGCCGGCGGGGGCGCAGCCGCTCGGCTGTCGTCGAGATCCGACGGCTGTAAGTGGACGCGCTGCTGCGGCGCCTCCTGCGCGCCGCCGTGCGACGCGGCCTGGCCGGCGACTGGACCTGGCTGGTCATCGCGGGGTGTGCCTTCGTGTTGCGCCGCGCCCTGCGCCCCAAGGACGACATCGTGTCGTCCCTCCGCATCGCACCGGGCGAGCGGATACTGATCTCGGTACGGGACGCCGACGACCCGCCGTTCGACTCTGAAGCCTGAGCCCCGAGCCGTGTCGCACGCCCTCGAAGCGGGGGAGCGCATCCTCCTGATCGACCCCAAGGACCGCCGGTACCTCATCACCCTGGTCGCCGGGGCCACCTTCCACACCCATGCCGGCGTGATCGCGCACGATGCGATCATCGGTGGCGACGAGGGTCGCACGATCACCGGATCGACCGGTCGCCACTTCCTCGTGCTGCGGCCCACCCTGAGCGACATCGTCTTGAAGATGCCGCGCGGCGCCCAGGTCATCTACCCCAAGGATCTCGGCGCCATCCTCATCGCGGCCGACCTGGCCCCCGGTCAGCGCGTCCTGGAGGCGGGGGTCGGTTCCGGGGCCCTCTCCATGACCGTGCTGCGGGCCGGGGCGTCGGTGGTCGGCTACGAGCTCCGGGAGGACTTCGCGGAACGGGCCCGGTCGAACGTCTTCGCCACGCTGGGGCCCGGGGCGCCGTACCGGGTGGAGATCCGCGATGTGACCGAGGGGATAGACGAGCGCGACCTGGATCGCATCCTGCTCGACATGCCCGAGCCCCACAAGGTCATTGCGGCGGCGGCCACGGCGCTGCGGCCGGGCGGCATCCTCTTGGCCTATCTGCCCACCATCAACCAGACCGCACTCCTGCGCGCGGCACTCGACGAGGAGGGCGCGCCCTTCGGCCTATCCGAGACGCAGGAGATCATGCGGCGCACCTGGCACATCGAGGCGCGGTCGGTCCGTCCCGATCACCGCATGGTTGGGCACACGGGCTTCCTCACGACCGCCCGCAGACTGAGCTGATTCAGTCCTTCTCGATGAAGATGCACTCCCCGGGACACTCCTCGGAAGCCTCCACCACAGCCTCTTCGAGATCGGTGGGCACGGGGGCCATGCCGGCCGATCCACCGGGCTCGCTCATGACGGTGCCGTCCTCTTCCTTCACGTAGGCGAGTCCATCGTCCAGAAGGGTGAAGACGGCCGGCGCGATCTCCTCGCACAGACCATCGCCTGTGCAGAGATCCTGGTCGATCCAGACCTTCATGTCGTCGTCTCTCCCTCAATAGTGACCGGCGAAACCGTCAACATCACGTAGTGAAAGCGCCATATTAGTCGTCGGGCCGGACTCACAGGGTTCATAGGGGTTCCAGGCTGCGATCCGGACCCCTACCGGGGCGTTTTGGGACATGATGGCGGCAGCTCGGCGAAGGGGAAGTTCTGCATGACACTGGACCGTCGGACGTTCGTCAAGGGTGCCCTCGGGACCTCGGGCGCGGTACTCCTCGGGGGCGTCGGGGCCGCCGGAGAAGCGAGCCGAGCCGGAGCCGCCGGAGCCGCCGGAGCCGCTCTCCCCCCACCGGCGAAGTCCGGGATCGAGCACGTGATCGTCGTGATGATGGAGAACCGGAGCTTCGACCACTTCCTCGGTTGGCTGCCCCACGCCGACGGCAGGCAGGCGGGCCTCTCGTACGCCGACCCGCAGGGCACGCCCCACGCCACGTTCCATCAGACCCAGTTCAACGGCTGCGGCTTCACCGACCCCGACCACTCCTATGCGGGAGGGCGCCTGCAGTACAACGGCGGGAAGATGGACGGCTTCCTCTCGGACCCCGCCAACGACGCCTTCGCCATCGGTTACTACACGGCCGCGGACCGCCCCTTCATGAGCCGGCTGGCCCGGGCCTACACGACCTGCGACCGGTACTTCTGCTCCATCCTGGCCCCGACCTATCCCAACCGTTTCTTCCAGCACGCGGCGCAGACCGACCGCCTCGACGATGCGTTGACCAAGTCCACGCTGCCCACCATTTGGGACCAGCTCAACCATCCGGGCGGGCCGACCGGTCGCTACTACTACAGCGACGTGCCGTTCGTCGCTCTCTGGGGAGGCACGTACTCGTCGATTTCCTCCCCGTTCTCCACGTTCTTGAGCGATGCCGCCGGCGGCACGCTCCCCAACGTGTCCTATGTCGACCCCAAGTTCGCGGGCGAAGCCGACGGGACCTCCGCCGACGATCACCCACTGGCCGACATCCGCGCCGGTGACGCCTTCTTGTCGCAGGTCTTCCACGCCGTGGCCTCGGGACCGGGCTGGGACAGGACCGTGCTCGTCATCAACTACGACGAATGGGGCGGCTTCTTCGACCACGTGGTGCCGCGCCGCATCACGGCGGGGAACGGCGTCGACACCGACCGCAACAGCGAGGGCAAGGTGCTCTCCGGATTCCGCGTGCCGTGCATTGTGGTCTCACCCTTCAGCCGCATAGGGGCCGAGCAGGCCGCGGTCACCCACAACTTCTACGACCACACGTCGGTGCTCAAGCTCATCGAGTGGCGCTGGGGCCTCGAACCGCTCACCCGGCGCGATGCGTCCCGTGCGCCGACCGACCCCGGCAACCTCGCCACCGCCCTGGACTTCTCCCGCCCGGTCACCAAGGTCCCCGAACTGCCCGTGCTGCCCCCCTTCACCCCGACCGCATGCGGCGCGACCACCCCGACGGCCACCACCCCGACGACAGGGCAACCGGGCATTGCACCCGCGGACGACGAACAGGGGGCCGGCGGACACGACAGTTGGATCGCCCTCGCCTCGTCGCCCCTCATGGATGGCTGGCCGACCAGTCCGATCGGGGTATGAGGGTTGCGAGCCCGTACCACAGCACTAGGGTGAACGAGGTGAGCACCACCCCGGACGCCAACGAGCTCGCCGCCCAGGCCGAGGCACTGCGGTCTGAGCTGGCCGATGCCGAGGACGAGATCCACGCGCTCCGCCGCCGTCTCCAGGAGAGCCCCGGTCGCGTCCAGGCCCTCGAGGAGCGCCTCCTCGACAGCAAGGGGCAGCTGGCCCACGCCACGTCGCAGAACGAGAAGCTGACCTTCACCCTGCAGCAGGCCAAGGAGCAGTTGGCCGCGCTGCGCGAGGAGGTCGAGAAGCTGACCCAGCCCCCGGCCGCGTACGGCACCTTCCTGGGCGTCAACGAGGACGGCACCGTCGACGTCTTCTCGAGCGGGCGCAAAATGCGCGTGAGCCTCCACCCCGACATCGATCCCGGCCAGATCAAAAAGGGGAACGAGGTCGTGCTGAACGAGTCACTGAACGTGGTCCTCGTCCGGGACGGGGAGCTCGCCGGCGAGGTGGTCACCCTCAAGGAGCAACTCGAGGACAAGCGCCGCTGCGTCGTGTTCGCCCGGGCCGACGAGGAGCGCGTGGTCGAGCTCTCCGACGAGATGCTCGACACCAAGCTGCGGAGCGGCGACTCGCTCCTCATGGACGTCCGCACCCAGCTGCTCATCGAGAAGCTGCCCAAGCTCGAGAGCGAGAACCTGGTCCTCGAAGAGGTGCCCGACATCACCTACGCCGACGTGGGCGGGCTCGACACCCAGATCGAGGCCATCACCGACGCCGTCGAACTGCCCTACCTGCACCGCGAGCTCTTCGCCGAGTACGCGCTGCCCGCGCCCAAGGGCATCCTGCTCTACGGCCCCCCCGGGTGCGGCAAGACGCTCATCGCCAAGGCGGTGGCCAACTCGTTGGCCAAGAAGGTGGCGGAGTCGACCGGCAACGCCAACGTGCGCAGCTACTTCCTCAACATCAAGGGCCCCGAGTTGCTCAACAAGTACGTGGGGGAGACCGAGCGCCAGATCCGGCAGGTCTTCCAGCGGGCCCGGGAGAAGGCCGACGAGGGCATGCCGGTGATCGTGTTCTTCGACGAGATGGAGTCGCTCTTCCGCACCCGGGGCACCGGCATCAGCTCGGACATGGAGTCGACCATCGTGCCGCAGCTGCTGGCCGAGATCGACGGGGTCGAATCACTGCGCGACGTCATCGTGATCGGGGCCTCGAACCGGGAGGATCTCATCGATCCCGCCATCCTGCGTCCCGGCCGGCTCGACGTGAAGATCAAGATCGAGCGGCCCAACGAGGAGGCCGCCGCCCAGATCTTCAGCCGCTACCTCACGGTCGCTCTCCCGTTGGACACCGACGAGGTCGGCCGCCTCGGTGGGGGGGACGCCCACAAGGCGGTCCAGGCCATCATCGAGAAGACGGTGGCCGAGATGTACCGCGAGGACGACGAGAACCGCTTCTTGGAGGTCACGTACCAGAACGGCGACAAGGAGATCCTCTACTACCGCGACTTCGCCTCGGGGGCGATGATCGAGAACATCGTGCGCCGGGCCAAGAAGCTGGCCATCAAGCGGGTCATCGCCGGCGACTCCGGCGGCATACGCACCGCCGACCTGCTCGAGTCGATCCGCCAGGAGTACAAGGAGAACGAAGACCTGCCCAACACCACCAACCCCGACGACTGGGCCCGCATCTCGGGGAAGAAGGGCGAACGCATCGTCTACGTCCGTACCCTGCTCACCGAGGACCGCGAGGTGCATGGTGGTCGATCGATCGAGCGAGTGGGTACCGGGCAGTACCTCTAAAGACCGGTAGGGTCGGGACGTGGCCACCACCAAGGTGTGCGGGATCGAGACCGAGTACGGGATCCATTCTCCCGGCGCGGAGCAGAACCCGATCTCGGCCTCGTCGGTGTTGGTCAACGCCTACGCCTCGGACATCGAGCAGAAGATCGGCTGGGACTTCGAGGACGAGACCCCCGGCAACGACGCCCGCGGCTTCGCCCGCGAGGGCTCCCTCGCCCCCATGGTCGAGACCCACCTCGCCAACACCGTCCTCACCAACGGCGCCCGCTTCTACGTCGACCACGCCCACCCCGAGTACTCCACCCCCGAGTGTCTGACCCCGCTCGAGTGCCTCGTGCACGACAAGGCGGGGGAGGAGGTGCTGCGGCGGGCCATGACCGCAGCGGCGCTGCGCATTCCGGACCAGCCGGCGCCGATCGTCTACAAGAACAACTCGGACGGCAAGGGCAACTCCTACGGCTGCCACGAGAACTACATGATGGACCGGGCCGTGCCCTTCGCCAAGGTGATCGAGGGCGTCGTGCCGCACTTCGTGTCGCGCACCATCTTCACCGGGTCGGGCAAGGTCGGCGTCGAGACGCCCGCCCTCGACGCCGACACCGTCCAGTTCCAGATTTCGCAACGGGCCGAGTTCTTCGAGGAGATCGTCGGCCTGGAGACGACGCTCAAGCGCCCGATCGTCAACACCCGCGACGAGCCCCACGCCGACCCGAGCCGGTTCCGGCGCCTGCACGTCATTGTGGGCGACGCCAACCTCTCCGAGATCGCCACCCTCCTCAAGGTGGGGACGACCGCGATCGTGCTGGCGATGATCGAGGACGACGCCGGTCCGACCCGCAACCTCGCCCTCTCCGACCCGGTGCGCGCCCTGCACCAGGTCTCGGCCGACCTCTCGCTGGCCCGCCCGCTGTCGCTGACCGACGGCAGCTCGGCCACCGCGCTCGAAATGCAGTGGGAGCTCTTCGGGGCGGCCCGCAAGTACGCCGAGGAGCACGGCCTGGGCGCACTGGGCGACACCGGGCAGGTCGGCGCGCTGGTCCTCGAACACTGGGAGGCCGTCCTCGGGGGGCTCGAGTCGGATCCGGCCGCCCTGGCCGACACCCTGGACTGGGTGGCCAAGCGGCAGGTGCTGCTGGCCTACCAGGACCGGCACGGCTGCGGGTGGCGCGACCCCCGGGTGGCCGCCCTGGCCCTGCAGTACCACGACCTGCGGCCCGACAAGTCCGTCTACCTCCGCCTCGGGATGCGCCGGCTGATCACACCCGAGGAGACCGCGGTGGCCGTCAACGAGCCGCCCCCGGGGACCCGTGCCTGGTTCCGGGGCAAGTGCCTCGCCCGCTGGCCCGAGGCGGTGGTCACCGCCAACTGGGACTCCCTGGTCTTCGACATCGGGACCGACCCCCTGCGCCGCGTCCCTATGATGGACCCCTTGAAGGGAACAGCCGAGCACACACGAGCGCTCCTGGCCCAGAGCACCGGGCCAAAAGACCTGTTGGACCGGCTCAATTCCTGACCCGGATCGAGGAGACCATGGCAGAACAAGAGCAGATACGGAAGAGCCCGGCCCGAGAGGCCACGACGACGGACGTGGAGGCTGAGGTCGAGACGCCCGCCACCTCGGAGCGGGGCGAGAAGATCAAGGCCGAGCTGGACGACCTGCT
>JBEKWB010000120.1:0-11913 GCA_049513455.1 Acidimicrobiales bacterium | reverse complement strand
CGTGATGGCAGTCGTGCTCGGAGCCTGCTTGGCGTTTTTGGTCTGTGATGGTCTACTTGGACCATGCGTAAGGGTTTGATGCAGGACTATGCCAATCAGATCGCACAGATGTTCGTCGGATACCAGATCACCTTGGTGGACATCCCTCGGCTGGTCATGATTGGGCGCGGCCGGATCGAGGTGGACCTCTTTAGTGGTGTTACAACTATCGACAACGAGACCGCCTCACCGTTCTCAATCTCGGAGGCGGTCAATAGCTGGTACAAGGACGCCGTACTCCGGGACGTGTTGGACGAGTCGTTCATTCGGAGCGTTCGTATTGTTTGCGATTTCGACACAAATGAATCTGTTATAGACACCGGATCTGAACGGAAAGTCACGCTCAAATGCAAAGTGACGGTCGAAGCGGAAAATGGAATATCGATAGGAGTAAGCGACAAGTCAGAGCGTTGGCGAAAGTCGGGCGAGGAGTCTTTCTGGCAGATAACAGACACTTGATCATCGGCACCGTGGGCTGCCCCCGTACGTGCCCCCGTACGCCGGCCTCGTGACGCACTTTCATGGTCCATCTACTGGATTGCTGCCTACCGCGAGCAGGCCACCGGTCTGCAAGCGATTCCCGTTT
The DNA here is from genome assembly GCA_049513455.1 of Acidimicrobiales bacterium. Classification (GTDB taxonomy): domain Bacteria; phylum Actinomycetota; class Acidimicrobiia; order Acidimicrobiales; family RAAP-2; genus Bog-473. Next base: position 11,288 of record JBEKWB010000120.1, on the reverse strand, counting down.
GCGGAACGATTAGCGGTACCGCGTACCCGAATCATCACAGCAGTATCCGGGTGCCCGCAGGGGATCCTCCTACGAAGCTGGACCCCTACCAAGTATCCATTCCGAGCAGGCGTCTGCCTTGGAGGTTGAGCGTGGCGGGCGGCCCCGGTTCAACTCGGTCGTGCCCTGGCTTCCAACGCCACCATGGCGATGCAATGCCGGCATTGTGGTGTGCGACATTTGCCGCCGCCTCTTCGGGGGTCCCGGCTGGGAACATCTGCACGTAAAAGACCGCTCGGGGCTGGTCACTCAGATTCCGGACGGTGCCATGCGGCAGGTGGTTGTCGAACAAGAGGAGGTCGCCGACGCCCAAGGACACCTCGGTGATCTCGTCTTCGTCGACGCGGTCCGGCCGGAACTCGATACCGTGTGGCCCGGTCGTCCAACTCTTGGGCCATCGGTCCCGGTTGTGCATGACGTTCGGAGCGCATCGGAACCCGCCGCTGCCTGGCGGACAGTCCGTCAAGGCGACCATCCCCTGAAACCACTGGCTGTCACCGTCACGTGGGTCGACGTCCCAGTGCAGCGGCAGGGCTTCGGCTCGCCCCGGACGCCATGGAGGCGTGAACCGGCATGAGTCCCGACTGACCCAGAGTCGCTCGGTGCCCCATACGGTGCTCCAGATTGCGTGCAGGTCGGTGAGCTGGCGGATATCCCATTGACTCTGGTGGCCCCACAGGGGTGCTTGGTCGACCTCATTAGAGATCCGCCTCCAGCTCGAGGGGTCGTCGACCCAGATGTCGAGTTCAGCGCCGATAGCGTCAAGGACGGCCTGGCAGAGCAAAGGAGGCACGGCGTCACGAAAGACGATGTAGCCGTCATTGGTCAGTGCCGAGCGGACGGCACGTGCATAAATCATGGTTGTCATGTTCTTCTCCAATCGATTCCAGTTGTCGGTTCACAGGACTGGGACCGTTGGAGGGCCACGAGCATGTTTCCGTGTAAGGGGTCAATACCGATGCATAAAGCAAAGAAGGGGGTATTCAGCTGACCGGACTTGCTCTTTAGGAACTACCAGATGTGGGGGATGTCGCCATCGTTCAGCTACAAGATGTTGTGGATGGTCCGATCAGCTGAATAGCCCCTAGCAAAGAATATCTCAACCCGACTGGTGAGCGATCGTTGACCGGGCAGCTTGGGGCAATGCGACAGCACAGAACGCCGAATACAGCGAATACAGGTGAAGGCAATGCGAGCTTCACGAACTGTGGGTGGATAACGAACTTCCCATCATGTCGGCAAGCGATTAGGAGCTACGCCAAGCCTCACGGCGTGGTGGGCGGCTCCGAGGTGGCCTCACGGCCTCGTCCATCTCGGCCGCCTGAGCGGGCAACATTGCATAGGGCCCTCACTTGGCCAAGGTGGGGACCAGCTCGCGCAGCCGCACCCGTCTGCCGGTTCGGAGCACGGCCGTGCGGTAGATGCGGGCCGCCACCAGCGCCACCAACACGGTACACACCACGCTCACAACGACCGACAGCAGAAACTGCCACCAGGTGGCCTCCCCGAACCCGACCAACGTCGGCATGGCGAAGGGGGCGGTGGGGGGCAGGTAGGCCAGCACCTTCACGAGCAGCGAGGCATGGCCTGAGCTGACCCCGATGAGCGAGACTATGTAACCAAAGATGAGCGGCGCGCTCAGCGGCAACGCCAAGCTCTGCACCTGGTCCTGGCGCTCGGCTAGGGAGCCGGCGGCGGCATACAACCAGCTGTAGAAGGCGTAGCCGAGGACTAGCCAGACAAGTGTGGCCGCCACCACGAGCGGTGCTGCCCCGTGCACGAGGCTCGAGCCGACCACCTTGGCCAGCACCAGCGCGAATGCCACCAGGGACACGGCTTGCAGGAGGGCGATCGCGCCGATGCCGGCCACCTTGCCCGCCAGCAGCTGGACCGGCCGTACCGTGGCGAGGAGGACCTCCACGACGCGGCTCGCCTTTTCCTCCATGACACCCATCAACGTCCAGGTGAGGTACTGGTTGAGGATGATGAAGATGAGGATGATCCCGAGCAGTGCCGTCGTCTCCTCTGTCGTGGTGGCTCCCTTGCCCGAATGGAGACTCTCGACCGGCCACGGTTTGGCCTCGGCCACCGCGGCCGCCTGCTCCGGAGTCAGGCCGGCGCGGGCGAAGGCCTGCTGTGCTCCAAGGGTTGTGGCCACGGCTCGCACATACTGGGCCCCGGCGGAGGTGTCGGTGTCCGAGATGGGGTTCTCTACGAGGATGCTCCCGCCGCCGTCCACCACCATGTTGAGGTTGTCAGCGCTCAACGCGGCGCGAGCGACGCTCAAGTCGGGCTCGCGCACCAGCTCTACCCGTAGCCCCACGGCCGTAGCCAACTTTTTGAGCTCGGCGTCAAGGGCAGGCGAACCGGCTACCACGCCCACCTTCTGGCGCGTCGTGGTCCCAGTGTGGATGGTGGGGATGACCACGGCTGCCGCCACCACGGCGAAGAGGATGAGGGTAACCACTCGAAACACACGACCCCGCAGCCGTTCCCGGATCTCGCGCCCAGCCACAAGGCCGGTGTCTCCGAGGAGCCTCCTGCCGCGAAGTCCGCGTGTGAATCCGGCGAGCCGTGACGATCGCCCCCGGCCTCTGCGACGCAAGCCGAAGCGGAGGAGCAGCACCACCGCGACGGCGGCGAGGATGAACGGGAGCGCCTTCACCGGGCCACCGCCTCCCTGAACACCTCGGACAGGCGACGGCGTTCGAAGACGAACTCGGTGACACGCCCGGCGGAGCGCGCCGCATCCAGCACGACGTCACTGTCAGTGGAGTCGTCGAGGACGAGACGTACCTCGCCCCCGTCAATCTCCGACACGGTCACGCCCGGAATCCCCTGCGTCCACAACCCCTGGCGGTCCCCTTCCACCCGGACGGCGAGGCGCCGCGCACCGCTCGTTGCCAGCTCGTCGACGGTCCCCCTCGCCACCAGCCGACCACGGTCGATGATGGCTACCGACTCGCACAGGTCCTCGACTAGGTCGAGTTGGTGGCTCGAGAACAGCACGCATCGGCCGGCGCGGGCCTGCTCGACGAGCACCTCGCCGATGGCGTCGATGCCGGTCGGGTCGAGTCCGGAAAGCGGCTCGTCCAGCACCAGCATCTCGGGGTCGTGCACCAGGGCCGCCGCCAGCTGCACGCGCTGCTGGTTGCCATGCGACAGGGTCTCAACCTTGCTGGTGGAGCGGTCGGCTACGTCCAGGCGCTCCAGCCACTGCTTGGTGGCAATGGCAGCGCTACGCGTGTCCATGCCGTGCAGCCGTCCAAGATACTCGAGCTCGTCTGCCACGAGCATGTTCGGGTACAGGCCCCGCTCCTCTGGCATGTAACCGAAGCGCCGGCGCTGGGTTGCCCCGACCGGCACTCCGTTCCACCGCACCGACCCGGCGTCGAGGTCGGTGAGCCCGAAGACGGCCCGCATCGTCGTGGTCTTGCCGGCACCGTTCGGACCGAGGAACCCCACGACCTGGCCCGAGGGCACCGAAAAGCTCAGATCGTCGAGGGCGGTCACCATACCGAATCGGCGGCTCAGGCCGTCGAACTCCAACAGGCCGGCCACTAGCGCATCTTCCGATTCTGCGTTTTGGTTCCCGGGCTCATCGAGACCTGCTCGTGAGCGGGGGTGTTGAGCGCAGATGGCGCCCGCGTCACCCTGGGTGGCCGGCCCCGCTTTGGCATGGCCCCAGCTCGCTTCGGCATCCGCCCAGCGTCGTCGAGCGCACGGCGCAACAGCATCTCGATCTGGGCATTGAGACTGCGGAACTCATCTGCCGCCCAGCGGGCCAGGGCATCATGGACAGCGGGATCGATCCGAAGGAGTACCTGCTTGCGATCACTCACGGTTCACGAGTAGAGCGTGCCAGTGTTGACGACTGGCGAAGCCGGTTGGTCACTGCAGAGTACGACCATAAGGTTGCTCACCATCGCTGCTTTGCGTTCCTCGTCGAGGTTGACGATGCCGCGCTCATCAAGCCGTTCAAGCGCCAGTTCAACCATTCCGACAGCGCCCTCGACGATGCGTGAGCGGGCTGCAACGACGGCGTTGGCTTGCTGTCGGCGGAGCATCGCCTGGGCGATCTCCGACGCGTAGGCGAGGTGACTGATACGCACCTCGACGATCTCGACTCCGGCGATCGCGACGCGCTCGGCCATCTCCACGGCGAGCTCGCCCGCGACGACGTCGGTCGAGCCGCGCAGGGACAGTCCATCATCGGTGGGGTTGTCGTAGGGATGCGTGGTCGCGACATGCCGCAACGCGGACTCGGCCTGGACACGCACAAAGTTGAGGTAGTCGTCGACGGCGTACAGAGCACGCGCGGTATCGGCGACCTGCCAGACGACGATCGCGGCGATCTCCACGGGATTGCCGTCGGCGTCGTTGACCTTCAGGTGGTTCGTCTCGAAATTCCTGACCCGAATGCTGACCTTCCGCCGGTCGGCGAGCGGCAGGATCCACGACAGGCCGGTACGACGCACCGAGCCGACGTAGCTGCCGAAGAACCGCACGACCCGGGTCTCGCCGGGCTGCACGATGACGAGCGAGGACAAGACGATGACAGCCACCACGATCGGCATGGCGATGAGGCCCTTGGGTGAGTTGTGGGCGAGGGGGAAGCACGCAGCGATGCAGGCCGCGACGACGAGGACGCCGAACCAGCCGCTTACGGACCATGCTTGCCGCTCGCGGATCTCCACGCGGGTTCCCGTATGGCCGACCGGAGTCGCGTCGGGCTCTCGGTAGGATTGGACGCTCTGGGTCATGGTGGCCCCTGGAGAACGGCCTCGTTAAAGAGATATTCTATAATATCTAACTGATACCACAATATTCGGGACCGTGCAAGCCCCATCGCAGCGACAACGGCACGGGCTGGGGGAAGGGAGAGGAACTACGAGGGTCTTCGACGACCCCGTTGGCGATGACAGATCACTTCACCGGGACGTCCGCCAAGGACTGGCACGCGCTCCGCTGTCAACGCAGAGCGACGGTTATCGCTTCCCCGCGAGGTCGGTCGACGCCGGTCAGCCGGGCGTCCCGAATAGGGAACGGCAATCGGTGCTGCGACAACGACTTCAGCGCCGACCCCGCAGTCGTCGTAAGGGGATCGGCTACCGAGACGCCTCAGGCTGCCTGTGCAAAGAGGTGAACGACTTCGGCGCCGCCCCTGCGGTGCGGGTTAGCGACTCTGGCATCATGTGGAGATGCCCGGCCCAGTGAATCGTGACCATCGAGTGGTCGCCGGACTTCTTCGCCAGCAGGGCCGCGTCCTTCTTTGCCACCGCTCCCCTCTGCGTAACTGGTACCCCGACACCTGGGATCTGCCCGGAGGGCATATCGAAGATCACGAGCAACCACCGCAGGCACTCGCCCGTGAGCTCCGGGAGGAACTCGGCATCCTGGTCACGCCACCAACGAGCGAGCCGTTTGCTCACGTGCAAGGGTCGGACTTCCGAATGGATGTCTGGCTGGTCGACGAATGGACCGGTCAACCTTCCAACGATGCCTCTGATGAGCACGACGCTCTTGCGTGGGTCAACGCGGAAGAGGCACTCGGCTTGCAGCTTGCCGACGCCCGATTGCCGGCCCTGATCGAGGCGGCCCTGTCGTAGCAGCAGATCTGGGGAAGCCGGTTGCCGATCCTGTTGCGGCTACGAGGCCTCGATGCTCGCGATAGTTGGTTGCGCCCGCTCCGCCACCGGGATAGTCCTCAGGTCGATGCTGCGTGAAATTGTGGCACTTCGCCGTCATGGCTGGAACTAGACGTCGCGATGGTGCATCAGGTGTGCCGCCCGCTGCGCCCCTTTCGCGGGGGACGACGAGAACCGTTATCCAGGTCGCGGAGGTAGCGCGAGGCGTGGTTCGACCCCATACCCCTTCCTCGTGCCTCAAAGGTGCCTCACGCACGGTATCGGAGCGCACCGGTTGTTGCCGAGGCATTGGAATCGGCGGCCTCAGGCTACCTCCGATCGAACACACCCCGCGGCGCTTTGGTAGGCGACGAGTGCTCGGCAACCTCGACGTCGCATCACGCCGCTTCGGCCTGGAGCATCTCGACAACGGGCCGCCGGGTGCCGATCCGGGCGGCACGCTGGTCAGCGCCGCCACAACGAACACGGTTCCGAGGACCGCGGCAACCAGCCAGAACGCTGATGGCAGGCCGCTCAGGCCCTTGGCCGCGACCTTGAACAGACCTATGCCGAGCGGGACGCCGAGGATGGCGCCCGGCAATGCGGATATGACCTGTGCCGTGGCCAGGCCGGCTCGGATCTGCTGCGGCGTTGCCCCCAGAGCGAGCGTCACCGCTGAGGCGCGTCTCGCGTCGAGGACCGTCGCCCAGGCGGTGAAGATCGCGGTGAGGGCCGCCAGGGTGATGAGCAAGATCGTGGCCGCAGCGAGCTCAGACCCGCACGGCGGGCTCGTGTGCGTCCGGCGACGGGAGGACGGTATCGAGGGGGAGGACGTCGCGGTGATCGATGCCGGGGACGGTGCCGACAACAGGCCGCCCCGCGTTCATATCGTCGATCGCCTCGAGCAGTAAGCGGCGGGCGTGGATGATTGCGACGTCGCTGCTGGAGAGATGTTCCTTCGTGCGGTCGACGATCGGGCCCATGCTCGCCTGGGTGACCATGTCCTCTTGCAACAAGTTTCCGGTGAACCCGCTGAAGTGGCCATGCTGCATCGCCGCCCGGTTCTGGCCGTAGTTGTCCTCTCGCGAGCCTGAGAACCCTCCGTAATTGAACGGGTCGTACCGCCTGTTGCCTACGAGCTGGCGCGTGAAGTCGGGCAGGTGAATGCCGTCGTGGATGTCCTCCTGCGAGAAGGCGCCATGGAACAGGTTGTGATGGGTGTCATCGATAGGCGACGCGATAAAAATGGAGTGCGGCCCTCCGGACGACCCGGGCACGAGACAGACGAATGGCGCTATCCAGGTGGTGGTGCGTAGGTACGTCGTACCGTCCGGAAGCGGGCGGAGGGCGGCTGCACCGAGGCCGTAGCCGGTGCGCTCGACGTCATAGCGCGGCGCCAGCGTCTCGAGCGCTTTGGACAATGTCCGCCCCGCGCCCTCGCCTGCCCACCTGGCGACGTAGGACTCGTGCAAAGTTCCCACATGGGCGCTGTCGAGCGCCGCTTCAATGCCTTGTAGCCAGTTGCAATACGCCTTCGTGACCGTCATCCAAACCTGGTGTTCTCCGAGCAGGGTGAACGGCAGCTCCGGGAAAATGGGAGCCGGCGTCGATCCCAGCCATACCCACACGATCCCGCCGCCTTCGTGCACGGGAAAGTGGGTGACGGGAACCTTGGCGGCGAACGCCTCGGGGTTCGGGGTGTGAGTCGGGACCTCGGCGACGAAGCCGTCGACGTCGATCTTCCAGCCGTGAAAGATACAGCGCAATCCGCAGTCCTGATTGCGGGCGAGTACGAGCGAGCAGCCGCGGTGCGGACAGCCCTCGGCGAAAAACCCGACGCGCCCGTCGGTCGCGCGGAAGGCCACGTGATCGGTGCCGAGAAGGCGGACGCGCACCGGGGCACCGTCGGCCACCAGCTGGGCCGACAGGACCGCCGGTATCCAGTAGTTCCGCATCAGGCGCCCCATTGGGGCGTCGCCCTCAACCCTGGTCAGCCGCTCATTCTGCTCGTGAGTCAGCATGTCACTCCCCCTGTCGCCCACTGTGAGCGGCGTCGTTACTTGACGTTATCGGACACGGTGAAATAGTCAAGACTTGTGGGATGAGATCAAGACTTGAGGGCTACAATGACAGCTCGCAAGAGGGCACCCCCGGTGGGTCATCCAGCCGGGACGTTGCCAGCTCAAATATGACCCTGTATGGCCCCAAGCAGAGGAGTGCATTCCACTTAGCAGCACCGGCTGGAGGCGTCAGCCCCGGGACCACTAAGGAGATGACCATGCCCACGACGGTCCCTGATCTTCGTCGATTCAAAGATGAGGGTCAACGCTTTACTTCGTCGAAGATTTGAGCGCACTGATAGTCATAGCAAGTGAGCATGAATTGCTGCCTCTTGCGAGCAGAACCGCCGCTCACCTCGCCGCCCACCGAACCCGAACCGATTCCCGTAAGCGGAACCCCCCAGGGCGACATTTTGGACAGACAGGGAAGGGGTCCACCGTGTCCCTTCTGCCGGCCGCTCATGACCAGCATTACTCCGTATGCTCAGCTCATGGGACAAGGCGATGTACCGAGGTCACCGGGTGGACCGCTTCGGCGACGGCGAGACAAACGCCAACTCGAACAGCTCGCAGACGAGTCGGAGCGGAATGAAAGCCCGGGGGCGGCCAAGGGGCATGTCAGAGTGATCGAGGATCAGACCTCAGTCAAGGACCAGGAATCCGAGGACCAAGAACCTGACGCTCAAGCTGAACTGCCGATGGAGAGTCGACCCCGCGGCTTTCATGTGCGGCCCGTGCCGATCGACCAGCCATTCAGCGAGGCGTAGGCCCGTTCGCCCCGCAGCGGATCCCGTACCGACGCCAGGGGCGAACCGGGGACGGAAGGCCCCAACCTGTCCGCCGCCTGCCAGATCGATCCCACTACTCTACGTCCGTGCGTCACGCCATCAACCTCCCGTTGTTTGGACCGTTGGCGGATCCGGCGGCAATTGTTGAAATCGGACAGGCCACGGACGAAAACGGTTGGGACGGGCTCTTCGTCTGGGACCATGTCCTGAGCCCCCTCCCCGGAGCCTGGGAGATCTCAGATCCGTGGGTCGTGCTGGCGGCAGTTGCAGCGACCACGCAGCGAATTCGTCTGGGCACCATGGTCACGCCCCTGGCTCGCCGACGCATCATCAAGCTGGCCCGGGAAACGGTCACGCTGGATCGCCTTAGCTCTGGGCGACTGACGCTCGGTCTCGGTCTCGGTGGTGACGCTGGACGCGAGCTCTCCGCCTTCGGCGATCCGACTGATGCCCGTGCACGAGCAGAGATCCTTGACGAGGGGGTGAGGGTGTTGACGGCGCTTTGGTCGGGTGAATTGGTCAAAAGTGTTGGTCGGATACAAGTCGATGGGGTGCGGATCGAACCCGGACCAGTCCAGCACCCGAGAATCCCTCTTTGGTTCGGTTGCAAGGGTGGCGCCGTGCGCCCTGTTGAGCGGGCAGCGGCTTACGACGGCATCTACCCGATCGAGGTTGATGAGGAGCAGGTGGCCGAAATCCTCGGTCGTGTCCGTCGCATTCGCGGTTCTCTCGAGGGATTCGATGTTGCTTTGGCGGCGCACCCGGGAGTGTCGTCAGACGACCTCCGTCGTATGGGAGCGACGTGGGCGATGCATGCTTTCTGGCCCGGACACCGACCGGACCAAGTCCTGCGATTTGTCTCCCGAGGTGTGCCGACCGACTAGAGAGCGCTGCCAGTGAGGACTCGTGCGGGACACACGGATTGGAGCGAGCACGGACGCCGCTGTGCCAACTCTCAGCGTCCCGTAGAGGATCGGCTTGTGGTGACAGTCAGGGGCCCGGCGGTAACGGCTCCCGGCGTTCCGCTAAGCGTTCCTCCTGCGGGATCGCCAGGTACGTCCTCTTTACTTACGAGAACGAGTCGAACGATCGGCCATGGAAGCATAAAGGCTCCGTGTGAGATTCTCAGACCCCCACATCACGCGATCGCGTGTGAGTTTCAGGGCACGGCATCGCCGCATTCCATTCGCGTCACCACTTGCGGATATTGTGCAGAGAAATCCGATTCTGGGTGTACGGTGCAATCACCCCCGAACGCTGAGGATGAGGTGCCCTGGGTGCCTCCAATACAACGTTGGGAGCCACAGTGTCGAACCTTCCCGAACCCCAGGTTCAACTGGTCGAGCTGTACCGCCAGCACGCCGCCCTCTCCATTGAGGATTTCTGGATTCGTTGCTTTGCGTTGGGAGGCATGAACACTCCGTTAGAACTCGACGCGGTTTTGCATGAAGCCAGACTGCCGACGTCACGTGAGCACAACCTCATGGCCCTCGCGCTAAATGAATACTTCGTTGAAATCGGCGTGAGTCAGTCCGTTGCTTACATCGACCCGTAGGACCTAGCGCAGCGCTGCGTGACCTAGGTCGGCTGCGATCCCCGCCCCGGTATCGAGGTGTGCCTAGTAGCCCTGGCTCTTCGATAGCGGCCCAGAGACGCTGTAACGCATTTTCATGCCGAGGTTGCAGGTGAGGCAGCTGACGTCATCCATCATCGCTCGTTGGGCCGCCCACGTTTGCCCTTCCTGCTGCGAGTCCGCTGCGGAGGCTCTCATTGTCGACGATTGCGCATGGGGATCGGCCTGCGGACAAGCACTATCTGGACACGCGGCGTCGATGCTCGCCACCGACGCCTGTCGGTCTGCATGCATTCGCAATCAGACGCGGTGGGAATCCAGACTCTGGGAATTCCGTCGCGCGTCGTAGGATGCCCCACGACGCCGCGCATTACTCGCTCCGGTAAGGCGCTCATTCAGGCTTGGTCGTCAACCGACAGCCGACCCGTACTTCTTCGGATGGAATCGCCAGACGTACAGACCGAAGGTGATGAGCCAGATCGTCTCTGGGTAGGCAGCGAGCCGCTCCATAATCCCGGCGCCGATGCCAAAGTACTTGTGGGAAGCAAAGCACACCAGTGCGGCCAGCGACAGGGTGCTGAACGTCAGCATGGATCGCCGCATGGACTCCAGCAGGGTGAGTACGGCCCCAAGAGCGAAGATGGCGACATTGCCGAGGCCGATCGCCAGAAACGCTCCGAAGATGTGCATGGTCGAATTCACGTTCTCAGGGAAGAATCCGACGAGGATCGCACCGAGACCGCCCAATGCCATCAGACCGAATCCGATCATCGCAGTGCGGCGCTCTCGAGGGGCTCTCTGGGTGAACTCGTGGTAGAGGAGGGCCGAGCCGACCACCATGACCAGGCCGAGCAGAAGGAAACCGACATAATCCATGAGCCACCAACGAGGTGAGCACATCCCATTGCCATAGCTCCCCCTACAGCTGGTTTCACCCAGATCGCTGATCGAGTTCGAGACCAAGCTGTAGCTCGGGCTGAACACCCATGCCACGATGATCTGAATCAAGAACCAGAGGGCCGCCGCCGTGAAGATTGCGGGAGCGAATGACGGATGAGCGTCATTCTTTTCTCCGATCCAACTGACAAACCGATACTTGCTTTGGTATGGATTCCCCACAGGACCGCTTGGGTCTTGATTCTCCACTGCCCCCTCATCGTCCTCGCCGTTCTTGTCAGTGGGGTATATCTATAAACATTAA
>JBEKWB010000119.1:0-17450 GCA_049513455.1 Acidimicrobiales bacterium | reverse complement strand
CGGGCCGGCCGGGCCGGGGACGATCGTCGGCTGCGGCGAGGCGCCGGTTGCCGGCGGCGGGCCCGCAGTCGCCGGCGGGCCCGCAGCCGCCGGTGGGGTGGGAGCGGTCGCGGGCGAGGGCGTGGACGGCGTCCACGGATCCCCCTGGGCATTGACGATCGGGACACCGAACGGCGGAGTGTCGCCGGCGTGTTCGGGTTCGGGGGGCGCCGGCTGTCGCCGGTTGCGGAACAGCTCCGCGGGGACCGGCTCGGCGCGGCCCCCGCCGGTCAGCTCGTTGATCTGCCCGTTGATCACCCGTTGCACGATCGCCGGCTTGCGGATGAACTCGAGTACCACGGCGTCGTCCTCACCCTGCAGGTCGATGATCAGACGGCCGGTCGCGATGAAGCGCTCCCACAGCTTCTGGGAAAGGCAGATCTCCGTGATCCGCTGGAGGCGGAGCTGCGTCGTGTTCCTCCCGAGCACGCCCCGTCGTACCACGATGCGAGTGGTGGTCAGCACCAGCGTGTACGTCCGCCAGCGCAGGAGGCGACCGAGGAACCACAGCACGGGAATCGCGGCCAGCAGCAACAGGATGTCGGTCGCCCAGTTGGGAGGAGAGAACGCAACCACGATGGCGATGACCCCGGCCACGACGGCCACGGCGGCGAAGAGCGGCCCGGCGAAGAAGACCCAGTGCGGGCGCATGTCGACCAGGAGCTCCTCGTCGTCGTTGAGGAACTTCCTGGGCAACGCCATGCACCTGAGAGTAGTTGCGGCTCCCACCCGAATGATGGCCAAGGGGCGCCCGGGCCGAAACGGCGCAGGCAGGCCCCGTTAACCTGACGCCCATGTCTTACAGCGAAGTGACACCCGACGAGATCCGTGATCGGCTGGCGCAGGGCGAAGAGGTGTTCCTGCTCGATGTGCGAGAGCCCCACGAAGTGGAGGAATGGGCCTACCCGATCGGGGTGAACATCCCCCTCGGGCAGCTGAGTGCCCGGGTGGACGAGCTCCCGCGTGACACGACGATCGTGGTGGCGTGCGCCGTCGGTGGGCGTTCGGCCCAGGCGGCCACCGCCCTCAGCGACGCCGGCTACACGGCCGAGAACCTGACCGGCGGGGCGGTCGCCTGGGCCGCCACCGAGCCCGAGTCCGAGCTCGAGCCCGAATAGACCCACCACCCGGCGCCCGGGTGCGCCGCCTCCGCCACCTTCAACGCCCCCGCCGCCTCGGCACGCCCACACGGCCTCGGCACGCCCACACGGCCTCGGCACGCCCACACGGCCTCGGCACGCCCACACGGCCTCGGCACGCCCACCGCAGCCGCCTATGGCTGCAGGCCCTCGCCGACCCCCCACCAGACGCCCACACGGGGGTTGACCCGCGAACTATGACCGGGAACCGACGTTGTGCACAGCACCGGCACAGACGGGTCCCAGATCATCGGGTATGGAACTCCCCATGGAGCGAGATACGAAGGGCCTCCTTTCCGCGCGAGCACACTCGCGGAAGCCCGCTCTCGATGGCATGCGGGCCCTCTTCGTCCTCGGCGTCATCGCGTATCACCTCTGGGCCGATTCCCACGGCTGGAAGGTCGACCCGGGCAACGTCGGTGTCGTCGGGTTCTTCGCATTGTCGGGGTACCTCATCACCGGATTGCTCATCAACGAGCGTGACCGGACGGGCCGCGTGCACATGTCCTACTTCTACGCCCGCCGCGCCCTACGCCTGCTGCCCGCGCTGTGCTTCTTCCTCCTCGTATGGTTCGCCGTCGACCTCCTCTTCCAGCACGGGCAGTTCCTCTCGACCGTGCCGAGTGGCCACAGCCCCGGGAGCCCGGTGTCGTGGATCACCGGACTCGAAGCCGTCAGCGCCGCGCTCTTGTACGTGACCAACTGGCTCAACGTGGAGCCCAACTGGCACCTGTGGTTCGGCTACAGCCCGATCAGCCATCTGTGGACCCTGGCCGTCGAGGAGCAGTTCTACGTGATCTGGGCTCCCGTGATGATCCTGCTCCTGCGGCTGCGCCGGCATTCGGCCACTCTGGTGGCGGCAGCCATCGCCCTCGTCGCCCTCGTCGAACCGCTCTTCTTGTCGGGTGCGACCTTCAACCGCGTCTACTTCGGGACGGACACCCGGTGTGCAGCCCTCTTCTGCGGGGCCCTGTGCGCCTTCATCGGCTCGACCGATGGATGGCGCGCGCTGCGCACGGCCAGATGGGCTCCCCTTTTGGGCGCCGGCATCGCCGGGGCCATCCTCTGGTCCAACTACGCCCTGCGCCAGGAGGGGAACCGCGCCGTGTGGAACGCCGGCCTGATCGTGTGCAGCCTCGCCTGCGCGCTGGCGGTCGTCTTCATTGTCGAGCGACCCCATCGGGCCGCCGCCCGGGTCCTGTCGTCGCCACTGCTCGTGGCCATCGGTAAGCGCTCGTACGCCCTCTACCTGTGGTCGTACGTCTTGAACACATGGCTGCGCGACACGGGGGCGTTCGAGCCCCTTCTCGTCATTTTGACCTCGTTCGCCGCGGCCGAGATCTCGTATCGCCTCGTGGAGCTTCCGGCCCTCCGCTTCAAGCATCACTTCGCGACGACCGACACGATCGACACGATCGGCCGGCCGTCCGTCCCGGCGCTCGCCGGGCTGGAGGAAGCCCAAGTAGAGGAGAAGGTCCTTATGTAGTGCTGATGAAGACGCGCGCGGTCCCCGCCGTGCTTCGATGGGGCCGTGCGGGCGGGCGGGCTCACGACGACAGGGTGGCGCTGGGTGCCCCGGCGCCGCGTGCTGATCACGGCGGGAGTGGTGCTGGGCCTGGCGGTAGGCAGTCTTTCGCTCGTGGACGCGATCCGGGGACCCGCCGGCGCCGCCAGCACGCGGACCGTCACCTACTGCGTGGATGGGGGCCATGCGCTGGCCATGACCGTCTTCGCGCCGAGCACCGTCGGGACCTCCCACCCCGCCGTGCTCGAGGTGCACGGCGGGGGCTGGCAACACGGCACCCGCCTGCTCTCGCTGTCGGGATCCGGCACCGCCACCGATCTCGTCGGCGCCGGTTTCGTGGTGGCCTCGATCGACTACCGCCTGGCCCCGGCGAATCCCTGGCCCGACCAGATCGTCGACGTGAAGTGTGCCGTGCGCTACCTGCGGGCCCACGCGGGTGACCTCGGCATCGACCCCGACCGCATCGCGGCCCTGGGGACGAGCGCCGGTGGCCAACTGGTCAGCCTGCTCGGCACCACCGGGTCCTCCTCCCTGTGGGACACAGGCCCGTATCCGGACGAATCGAGCGCAGTCGATGCCGTGGTGGACGAGTTCGGACCGGCCGACCTCGACGCGAACGGCTGGCCGGCGGACTCGATCGCCATGATCCACCGGGTCTTCGGTGCGGCACCGGGCACCCCGAACCCGGTCTTGTCCCAGGCCAGTCCGGTCGCGCACGTCTCGGCAGGCGACCCGCCGTTCCTGATCGTGCAGGGCACCGACGACCAGGTGGTGCCGATGAGCCAGTCCGAGCAACTGGCGGCGCAGCTCCGCACGGACCACGTCCCCGTCGAGCTCGTCCTGGTGGACGGAGGGCGCCACGGCCTCGCGACACCGGGCGAGAGTCCGCCCCCTCCGGCCATCGCCTCGCTGATCACGTCATACTTGGTGCGAACGCTCCGCGGCTGATCCGTAGAGCCCGCCGGGAAACCCATGACAACGGCAACCATGAGAGTCTCACGAACCGGCCAGGGGCCGAACCAGGGTCGACCATGGGAGGTGGCGGTCGACGGCGACGTCGTGGGAGCGCTCCGTAAGGGCGAGACCCTCGAGCTTCCCGTCGAGCCGGGACGTCACGGCCTGCGCGTGCGGTCCACGGGGTTGCTGGCCAGTCCCGAGCGCCCCTTTGATGCCGGCGACGGACAGGTCGTCGGATTCTCGTGCCGGGCCCGAGCCCGGCATCCGTTCATCGTCCAGCGTTCCATCATCTGGCTGGTCGCCAGCCTGTTCACGCGCCACTCCTGGATCACCCTCACGCCCGATGAGGTCGACGAGACCGACACGGCTCGCCTGACCGACACAGCGCGCCTGACCGACACAGCGCGTGTGACGGCGGCGACCGCTGATACGGCGACCGTCGGCTTCCCCGCGGGGGTGGCCAACGGTGTGGCGGCAGAAGCAAAAGCCCGCACGGCACCCCTGGGCCGACCGCGCCCACTGACGGAGGCGAACGGCGAAGCCGTCCTCACCGTGAACTCGCTCACCAAGCGCTTCGGCGGGCGGACCGCCTTCTCCGAGGTCTCCTTCGAGGTGTTCCGCGGCGAGGTGTTCGGGTTCCTCGGCCCCAATGGCGCGGGCAAGACGACAACGGTCCGCACCCTCGGCACATTGATCGCCCCGACCTCGGGCTCGGCGACCGTGGCGGGGATCCCCCTCAATCCGGAGAACGGGGTCGAGATCCGCCGGCGCATCTCGATCATGCCCGAGGCGCCCGGGCTGTACCTGCGCCTCACCGTGGCCGAGAACCTGGAGTACTTCGCCGGCCTCTACGGCCTGCACCACCCCGAGACCCGGATCACCGAGGCGCTCGAGGCCGTCAACCTCGGTGACCGCGCCGGGGATCTCTGCGGCGGTCTCTCCAAGGGTCTCCGCCAACGGGTCGGACTGGCTCGTACCTTGCTGAGCGACCCCGCCATCATGTTCCTCGACGAACCCACATCGGGTCTCGACCCCGTGGCCGCCCGGGAGGTACACGATCTGGTCGACGGGCTCCGGCAGAGGGGCGTCACCATCTTTCTCACCACCCACCGGCTCGACGAGGCCGAGAAACTCTGCGACCGGGTCGCCATCCTCAACACGACCCTGCGCACCATCGGCCGGCCCGCCGAGCTGCGCGCACAGCTCTTCAAGAGTGCGCTGATCGTCGAGACAGTCAAGCCACTCGACGACCCCGACGAGCTGTTCACCTCCCTGGCCACCGTCGAGAGTTGGCGCGCCGTGGGGGCAGGCACGTATGAGCTGACCGTCTCCGATGCCCGGCTGGCGGCACCGGAGGTGGCCCGTGGTCTCGTCGGTGTCGGAGCCGACGTCCTCTCCCTACGCGAGGCGCACCATTCGCTCGAAGACGTGTATCTCGAACTGATAAGCGAAGATGTGGAAGCGCGCACGCCATGAAGTCACTCGACGCCACCCGCATCCGAGCCGTCGTGCACAAGGAGTTGCGCGACTACCGGCGCAAGCGGGCCATCGTGGTGTCGATGACAGTCCTGCCCGTGCTCTTTCTCGTCGAACCCGTCGTCACGGTCTTCCTCGCACCGCCGGCCCTGACGGGTTCCACCCTGGACCAGAGCCTCGTCCTTCCCATCCTCTACCTCCTCCTGATCCCGACCGTCATGCCCTCCACCCTCGCCGCGTACTCGGTGGCCGGCGAGCGCGAGCAGGGGACGCTCGAACCGCTGCTCACCACGCCCATCCGCCAAGGGGAGTTCATCGTGGGCAAAGCGGCGGCGGTGATGATCCCGACGATGGTGCTCTCCTACACCGTGTTCGGTCTCTTCTTGGGCGCCGTGGCACTGTTCGCCCATCCCGCGATCGCCACGGCCTTCTTCCACCAAGGTCCGGTGCTTCTCGCCCTGTTCCTCCTGGCGCCCCTGTTGGCGGGGTGGTCCATTGTGGTCGGAATGGCCGTATCGGTTCGAGCGAGCGAGGTCCGCGTGGCGCAGCAATTGGGAGTGCTGGCCAGTTTCCCGCCGGTTGGCGTGATCCTCCTGCTGGCGGTCGGTGTCCTCCATCCGACCTTCCCGCTCGCGCTCGAGTTTGCCGTCGCGGTGCTGGCGATCGACAGGCTGACGCTGCGCTTGGTCTCGAGAATGTTCGATCGCGAACGCCTCGTGACGGGAGTAAAGGCCTCCTGACCTGGAACGTCCGCATCCCGGGCCGCGACAGGCGCCGAGCGCAGCCTGTCGAGTGGGGGGGTCGAGTGGGGCTGGTGGGGATCGAACCCAGCCGAGCGCAGCCTGTCGAGTGGGGGGGTCGAGTGGGGCTGGTGGGGATCGAACCCACGACCGAGGGATTATGAGTCCCCTGCTCTAACCACTGAGCTACAGCCCCTGAACTGGTCTTTCTTACAATCAGACTTCAAGCATTTGGCTCTGCCCTAGTCTTTGCCCTAGTTTCTGTTCATGACCGGCACGATCAGGGAACGCTCACCAGGGCATTTCGAGTTGCGAGCGTACAACGCTGCTACTGGCAAGCAGGTGACGAGGACTTACTCTCACCCTCGCAAGGAGAAAGGCGTAGGGATCGCAGAAGCCAAGAAGCAACTCGCCAGGCTGGTTTCCGATATCGCCGAAGGCAAGTTCCGGGTCAAAGTGGACCCCACCGAGAAGGTGACCCTCTCCATTCTCCTCGACGAGTGGATAGCGCACGGGGAGACCCGGGGTCGATCACCCAATACCTTGCACGGATACAGAAGCAAGGCGGCACGCATCAAAGGCGGCACGCTCGGCGGGGTTGAGGTCTCAAAGCTGAGCACTCGTGACCTGGACCGCTGGTATGACGCGCTGCTGGCTGAAGGGATGACCGCCGCCACCCTGATGCACCACCATCGAATAGTTCGTGCCGCGCTGAACCAGGCGAAGAGGTGGAAGTACATCCGCGAGAACCCTGCCGATGATGTTCAGCTCGATAGCGGAGGTCACCCCGAAATGCACGTGCCTACGGCGGTGCAGGCTCGGGCGCTCATCCTACGGGCAGCCGGTACCTTTTCGCCTGACCTCGGGCCGATCCTTCTCTTCGCCATGCTGACCGGAATGCGCCGGGGAGAACTATGCGGGATCCAATGGTCCGATATCGATTTGGTGGGATCCCGGCTCACGGTGCGTCGTTCGGTGTGGCAGATTCGTTCCACCTGGGGACTCAAGGATCCAAAGACTCACCAAGTCCGCACGATCGCCTTCGACCCAGTGGCAATGACGATCCTCACTGCCCGTAAAGGCAACGCGGAATCCGAAGCAGCGATCGCTTGCGTACCCTTGTCCAACGATGCATTCGTGTGGTCGACGCAGGCTGACGGACTCTCTCCGCGGACCCCGAACAGCCTCACGCGGGCCTTTCACCGCCTCTGTCGCACAATGGAAACCGAAGCGCTTGCCTCTGATCCCCCACGAGTGGAGTCATGGGACTTCCGCTTCCACGATCTTCGTCACCTGAGCGCGACCGAGATGGTTGGACAGGGGATGGACCCAAGGACCGTTGCCGCTCGGCTTGGCCATGCAAACCCGTCCGTGACGTTGGCGGTATACGCACATGCGGTTGAAGCCCGCGATAGACAAGCCGCGGAGGGCCTCGGTCGCGCCCTCGGCGCATAGGCAACGATGTCGGAGAAATTCGCACCGGTTTATGGGCGATCATTGCGGCTCGGCAGCGCACCTGGGCCCTGTCGGGTCTCCAGACCGCTCGCGAAGAAGCACGCAGGGCATTTCGACCGATAGCGATCCGAAGCCGGCGCCTTGGGGCCGTGGAGTTGGGGTGGAACGGGCTCCGTCCGAGCGATCGCGCCTACGCCCCGTACGGCACCTCGGAGGCATGCCTCACATGCTTATTGCACGGTCAAAGTGGGACACCTTGACCGGATCGCTGGAGTCGAATGTTGCCGACGTACGCCGCATCCTCCGTCACAATCTGGCAGCCGTCCGCTAGAGGTTCGGCACCTTCGTGAGGTGTTTCAAGGGTCCCGGTGCTTGCAGCTGTGGCCCTGCCCGTAGGCGGCCCGATCAGGGCATCCCACTCAACGGCACTTCCACGACCGGCCTCACGTTCGTTGGGGCTTCGCCAAGGCATTCGGTCACCCGCAACACAAGTCACTCTATGAAATGCGAAACGAAGCGATACGCGCTCCAGCGACAGCAATTCTCCGGGCGGGATCTCGAAGTGGCGGCAGCAGACACAATCGTCGTGGTCCGGCTTGGATAGAGTCGGCGGGTCCGTCAGAGCGACTCTTCCGTCCGATCCGATACTGATCTTGCTCCCTCTTCGTCGGCCTTCAGTTCAAGCGCCATCTTCGGGCACAGCTCCACTGCCGCATTCGCAAGCCTCTCAAGATTGCGAGGAACCGAACCATTAGCGATGATGGGGTATCCCCAATCGTCGAGCTCGATCAGCTCGGGCAGGACCTCTGCACATGTCCCACGGCCGTCACATGCGATCCGGTCGATACGCAAGACCAGTGGTGACTTCACAACGGTTCCCCCATTGGGATGCTGAGCGAAGCCCACGGTTCAATCGCCGAGCACCGACTCTCCAGGTGCTCCGACACCTCGTCGCCGAAGACATCAAGGGCCGATCGGATGTGCCGTGCCACCCCATCCGGATGGCCACATGCACCCCGGCCTTCGATCTCGGTGACCCATCGCGTGAGGTCGTCGAATCGAACGGGCATGCCATTTGCCAGATATTCCAGTTGATCCGCAATCGCAGGGAGTCCGAACTTGCAGGGCCCGCACTGGCCTGCAGATTGCGATGCCAAGTAACGGACGAGCCGTGCCGTTTCGCGTACGCCGCAACCGGTCGTCGAAAGGGCCACGATCAGGCCCGCCCCGAGTCCGACTCCGAGCCCGGCCGTGCTAAAGGGAGCCGACAACGTCACCGAAGCCGGTACCCACGTACCGAAGTACCCCCCGATCAGGAGCGCCTGAATGGGAGCGCTCCGGCCGCCAGCGAGCTCGAGTACATCGGAAATGCGGGTGCCGATCGCTACCTCGAATACCCCCGGACTGACGACGGATCCAGCCAGGGTGACCAGCATCGTTCCGGGCTCCTCAGCCGTTCCCACCTCCCGGAACCACTCAGCACCGTGGCGAGCAACGAGGGCGAGATGGGCGAGCGTCTCGACGTTGTGGACGAGGGTGGGGCGGCCCCCCAAGCCGCGTTCGGTCATCCGGGGTGCCTTGCCCAACGGAATGGAGACTCCACGTCCAACCCAGTTGACGACAGCGCTCGCCTCACCTGCGACGAAGCCGTCAGCGGCGGTCATGACGCGAAACCTCACACGGTCAAGTCGGGCCTTTATACGTTCGGCGAGTGCCAAATCGACTCTCTCGCGAACATCGCGATGGACGACAATGAAGATCTCGTACGCCCCAATGAGACTGGCCGCAAGCGCGGCACCATCGAAAACGAGATGGGGTGCGCGGGTGAGTAACACCCTGTCTTTCATACTGACCGGCTCGCCTTCGGTTCCGTTTGCGATGACGAATGGCTTGCGACGGTGGTCCAAGATCGCACGGAGCTTCTGTCCGGTGGGAAAGGCGCCGCCTCCGTGACCCACCAGTCCGGCGCGCTCGACTTCGCCCAGCATCCCCATTCGCCACCGTTCGGATGTCGGGTGGTGCTCCAGGGTGCCATGGTCCTTCAGGTGCGTCGCCAGCCCCGCCGATGCCCACGGGTCGGGTGCCAGGAGCCGGGGGGTCCTTGCTGTCGCCTCCTCTGATGCCCTTTGATTGACCAGTTCCGTCGGATTCATGATCGAACCCCGGGGCAGCTGGCGGGCTCCCGCCGGATGGGCGGGTCAGGGGGCTGGATGACTCCCGTTCGGGACTGCTTGGCGAAGAGGATCCGGTCGACAACGGCAAGGGCGACGGCGCTGCCAGAGCCCCACACGAGCGCAGCGACCCACCAGATGTTCATGTCGTTTCCGGCGGTGAGCGAATGCATGAACGCCAGCGGCCATGACGCGTACGCCAGCCAATGCACCGTCCGCCATACTCGGGGACCGAGCCGTTTCCGCATCAAGCTCGTGATGAGGACCGCCGCTCCCAGGTCCACCGCGAGGGCACCGAGGCTCACTGCCAGTGGCCTGTAGTGGGCCGCGAAGGGCAGCACCGCTGCCCACCATCCGATCGAGACATACGGGTCGAGGAAGGCGGTTGCCACGTGGAGCACAAGCAGCGCGACAGAGAACAAGGCAAGAGTCCGGTGGAGCTCCGCCACGGCGAAGCGTGGCATGGACCTCAGCCGGGTTCCGAGCCTGGTTGATATACCAAGGACGAGGACTGTGGAGAAGAGTACGAGGAGCATCACGCCGCTGGCCCGCGAGACGAGCCACATCCATGGGAGCTGGCTCACAACCGAACCGGTGCCCACGGGGCTCCCGTCAGCGCCATCACCCGCGAACCGAGAGGGTCTCCGGCAGGAACCATGAGCTGGCCGCCATCGAGGTTTGGCCAGGATCCAATCAGATGGATTGAACCGTCGTGGCCGATCAGTCGAGCCGGCAATCCGGCTGCGGTGACAATGTCGAGAGCCTCCTCGCCCCCGACGATCAGCGCCGTCGACGCTGCATTGGCGTGCGCACACGTTGGGGCCGCTACGGTCACCGTGCGCCAGTGAGCTCGAACTGGCTCGCCGGTGCGTGGGTCGATGATGTGATGCATCGCTTGGTTGCCCCGACGCCAGCGTCGACAGACGACCGAAGACGTGGCCACGCCACCTTGTTGAAGCCGTATGACCGGGCCCGACGGTCCTTTGCCGGCGAGAGATTCCTCGGCCACCAGGATCGGCCATCCACCCTGAGGACTCTGGCCCGCAACGGCCAGATCCCCGCCGAGACTGACGAGGACGCCTCCACCAGACATGGCGCTGCGCGCAGCGCATGCGGAGCGATCCGAACCCACCCCCTTGGCGGTCGCTCCGAGGTCGAACACGATTCCGGTCGGCCGCCGGAGCAGACGACCGCTGAGCTCGAGTGAGGCCCATCCCGGAACAGGGGTACCCATCGCCGGAGGTTCGGGGAGATGCTTTTGGATTGCGGAAAAGTCGCGGTCATACCCCATGGCGATGAGTGCGCCCCCGACTGTCGGGTCCACGAGTCCATCGGTCAGCTGCGCCGCGGCCAGCGCAGTAGCCATCAGCTCCGCCAGGCCGTCGCTGAGGAAGAACGTGTGCGATTGCGACGCGTTCACTCGCGAGATCTCTGAGTCATCACGGAACCGGCTGGCTTGAAGGTCGAGCGCGCTCAGCTGGTTATCGACCGCATGAAGCGCATTGGGGAGTTCGTGGGGCGGCCAGACAATGACCCTGGCTGTCGTTCCCAGCGCGGATCGCTCGGCGACCGCGATGATTCGCTCGCCTAGGTCGACTTGTTGCCAGGTCGCACTCGGGTGAGGTGGGGCCAGGGTCGACATCACGAGTCACCCGAACCGGCGACCGTCAAGCGGCCAGAGCTGGTGACGCTCGGTGATCCTCCCCGGCTTGCCGACGTTGAGACGGTCACTCCAGAGGCGCTCGTTGTGGCTACCGGGGTCGCCACGTTGGGGGCGCCCTGAGCGGTGCTGATAGTGGATGTCGGGGACCCGATCGATGTTGTTACGGCGGCCGTCCCGACGGCCTTGGAGTGAGTGGATGCGGCAAGGGCACCGGTCGTGGCACCGACCCCGACCACCAACGCGGCCAGCGACCAGTTGGACATCCGGCGGATGTTCTGGAATCCGTTGTCTCGGATGGCTTTGGCCCCAGGGGTCCGGCGACCCGTGTGGTCGGCGTGCGTGTTCGTCCGTTCGGGATCTGTCTCATTGAGCATCATCTCCATCGCTGATCTCTCTTTCGCTCTATCTGGCCGGCTGGCCTGTGGTGATTGTGCGCCTCGTTCAATGAGGTGAACGTGAGAAGAAGATGTGAGTCCTCAAATGAATGGACGGCCGGCTCGGGCCGCACCACGCCCGGCAGGCTGTGCCTCTAGCCTGGACGAATGAGGGTTCTCGTGGTCGAAGACGACCGGCGGATGTCGAATCTGCTGCAGCGGAGTCTTGAGGAAGAGGGCTATGCCGTCGATGTCGCAAACGACGGTCCAAACGGCCTGTGGATGGCCAAGGAGTTCCCTTACGGGGCGATCGTCCTCGACGTAATGTTGCCCGGCTTCGACGGCTTCGAGCTCTGCCGGCAGCTGCGTCAAGCTGAGATCTGGATTCCGGTGCTCATGCTCACCGCCCGCGACGATGTCGGTGATCGAGTACGCGGACTGGACGTAGGGGCTGACGACTATTTGGTCAAACCTTTCAGCCTCCTCGAACTCGCCGCCCGGATCCGTGCGCTCTCCCGCCGGGACGATCGCGCTCGACCGACAGTTCTCTCTGTCGGGGACTTGCGATTCGACCCAGCTGCGAAGCGAGCGTGGAGAGGCGAGACCGAACTCACCCTTTCTCCAAAGGAGATGGCGCTCCTCGAGTTGTTCCTCCGGCATCCTGGGACTGTGCTGTCTCGCACTCAGATCATCGATGTGGTCTGGGACTTCGCATACCAAGGTGGCTCGAACGTGGTCGACCAATACGTGAAGTACCTCAGAGACAAGATCGATACCCCATTCGGTCGCGACGACATCGAGACGGTGCGTGGCATGGGGTATCGCCTACGGGCAGAGGAATCCCGGTAGTTCATGTCGATCCGCCTTCGGCTCGCCCTCCTCTTCGCGATCGCTTCGGCGCTGATCCTTTCTCTCGGAGCCTGGCTGTTCGTGTCCGTGCTCTCCTCTTCACTGCTGAGTTCCGTTGATTCGCAACTGGCGGCCCAGACCTCCCACGCCTCGAGCTATCTCAGCGCTGGTTCGCACATCCCGACTTCAACTTCAAGCGCAAATGGGCCGGAGTACGTCGTCCAAGTGGTCGACGCCTCAGGAAAGGTACGTGGTTCAAGCGTGGAGGCGCCCACTGTGCCGATTATCTCCGCAGACCAAGTGGATCGAGCCAAGACTCAGCCGGTCCTCGTCACTCAGACGAGCGGTCATGAACACGAACGAGTCCTTGCTCAACCATTGCCCGGTCGAAGCGGGTGGATCGTCATCGTCGGAGCCTCACTCGAGACCTACGACGCAACCGTGAGCAGGGTGACGACTCAATTGGTGATCGGATGCAGCCTATTCGTCCTCCTTGCCGCTGCCGGTTCCTATCTACTGGCAAGGTCGGCACTCAAGCCAGTGGAACGTCTCCGCATCGAAGTGTCGAATCTGTCAGTTCTGGACATCCCCGGGATGCTCGCTGTTCCGAGGACCCATGACGAGATCAGCGCACTCGCGCTGACTATGAACGAGCTTCTCGTGCGGGTACGAACCTCCATGGACCGCGAACGAAACCTGGTCGCTGATGCCAGCCACGAGCTGAGGACACCGTTTGCCGTCCTTCAGGGCGAGTTGGAGCTGGCACAAAGGGCCGGACGGACCCGCGAAGAGCTCATGACCACCGTGATGATTGCCGCCGAAGAGGTCGCCCGACTCACCAGAATCGCCGACGATCTGCTCCTTCTTTCCAAAGGTGACCAGGGTCAGTTGCAAATCCTTCCCGAGGTGATCAGCGTCCGTGACTATCTAGAGGAAATCATGGGGCACGTAGAACCCCGGGTCAGAGGGCACGGGATGACGTGTCGAATCGATGCTCCGTCAGGACTTCGGGCTCGAATAGACCAGGACCGAATGAGGCAGGTCATCGACAACCTCGTTGACAACTCACTGAGGTATTGCCCCGATGGCTCGATCATCGACGTGCGTGCGGGAGCCATGGAAGGAGATCTCTGGCTCGAGGTTGCGGACAACGGACCAGGATTCGACCCGGCGTTCCTCCCGCATGCGTTCGAGCGGTTCCGCCGCTCCGATACCAGTCGGTCCCGAGACCACGGCGGTGCCGGCCTCGGTCTCGCGATCGTTTCGTCGATCGTTGGTGCCCATGGGGGCGTGGTCGTCGCCGAGAACACACCAACCGGTGGAGCCTGTGTCCGCATCACCCTCAGAGATGCGATCTTGTCGAGCCCACCCGCCGATCGGTGGGCGTCCTGACAAATTTCAATGGGTTTCGCGGTGTCTGATCCGCTGGACCGAAGTCCCACGGAAGGTATCGGCACCCGGTCAGAGGGGTTGAGCATCTCCCGCTGCAGGTGGCGCAGGAGCGCACAAAGAAGGTCGCCAACGGCAACGATCCGAGGATCATCGCGGTATCCCAGCAGTATCTGCGGGATTTCTCAGCGGCCGTGAACGAGGAGACCACTGCGGATGGCATCGTCGCGTTCATGGTCGAGCGCTATCCCGATTGGGAGAACCTCCGCACCCTTTGGTATTCCGTCAGAACGGCTCTCGGACGGAAGGGCACCTGACTCGTCCTTCGGCTCGGTCGTTCTTCTCTGCGGCGAGCACTGTCCTTTCCCGCAAGGGTGCCCCCGTTTCACCGGATGGCGGGCTCTCATCGGTCTTATCATTAAGCCATGTCGGCGCGATTGGACCCATCATGGTCGGTCGTGGCGAGCCCATCGACCCCAGCTGTGGATCGTTGCGTCGACATCTTTAGACGGCCTGACGGAACGTTTGGATTCGAGGAGTTCCGACGCGACCCTGAAGACATGGGTAGCTGGACCCCGATCGCCTACTACTCAGGTAGGGAGTTCGCCAACGAGGCCGAGGCGATCGCCGCCGCCCGCGATGCCGTAGCTTAGCTTTCTGCGGTGCTGGACGGCTCAACCTGAACCGGTAGGCGATGGTGCGACCCACTTCCCCAGTACGATGCTGCCTGCCGAGGGCCTACTTCTTACCCATGCGGAGTGCCCAGGTCCGCCGGGTTACGGACGCGATCATTCTGGGCTGGACGGCCGAATGCTTGCTATGCCCGAGCGGTCGGAATGGCTCCGTCGATGGTCCGCCCGAGCAGGCTGCGGACGGCGCCAGCTCGAAGGGATTTTCGTCCGATGGGTGCCCCAATAAAGCCACTCACTGCGGCGCCTCAGGGTCGCCCAGTCCACCGGCTAGGTGGGACGCCGGACCAAACCGCTCGCAACTGGCCAGTGGTCCTAGCATGAGTTCTGTCACGAAGTATCCCTGCAAGTCGACGAGGTAGGTGCCAAAGCGTTGGGACCAGGAAGACTTCACGCACCGATTGACGGTGTGTTCGCTATTGCCCTCACCCTTCTCGTCCTGGATCTGCCAAGACCGCCACACTCAAGGCAACTCGTGCACGACCTTCTCCAGCAATGGCCCTCCTACGTGGCCTACCTCGTTTCGTTCATCACGCTCGGCATCCTGTGGATCGAGCATCACGGAATGATGGGGGCAGTTCGCTCGATCGACCGACGCTTCCTGGAACGAACGTTGGCCTTCCTTCTGTTCATCTCAGTCATCCCGTGGCCGACCGCCCTTGCAGCTGACTACGCCAGACAGGGATCCGGAGGGGCGCGTGCTGCGGCGATTCTTTATGCGGCGACGATGCTGATGATGGGCTTGACGTTCGCTTGGGGCTGGCGTTACCTCACGCTTCACGCAGAACTGGTTGCTGAACCTGCCCGCAGAGCGTTCCCGGCAGGAACCCGTCGGGCGCTCCTCGGCGGTCTCGTCTACCTTCTCGCCATCGGTGTGGCTTTCATCAGCCCCCTGGCCTCATTCGCTAACGATGCAGCCGTGGCTGTCTATTTCGCAATCTCGAAGAGCGAGGTCCCAGGACTGATAGTCAAATCATCGTTAGCCGAGGGATCCAACTAGCCCACGGCGTGGTTTGGTGCAGGATTGAGGTGACCGCCGAGCCCTGCCCCAGATCGCCGGTTATACAGGTGATCCACCTCCTGGGACACTTCGGCACAACGGTGGCGGTCAGTACTCGCTGCCGCGGGGTATCCGACGTGGCATCAACGCAGTTGCGAATGGTCCGACAACACCGAGAATGCCAGCCGCGGGGAGGATTTGCCGGTGCACTTTTCCATGCGACTCTCGGGAGGTCTAATAGAGACAATGTCGACCTATGTCCTCATTCACGGCGCAGGATCAGAGGCGTGGTTGTGGCACCTGGTGGTGCCACGACTTCAAGAGCTGGGACACTTCACCGTCGCTGTGGACCTGCCCTGCGATGACGACTCGGCCGGTCTCCATCAGTATGCCGAGACCGTCCTCCGAGCCGCCGGAAACAGAGAGGAACTCATACTGGTCGCTCAATCGCTCGCCGGGTTTACGGCCCCCTTGGTCTGTGATCGTCGTCCCGTAGACCTTCTTGTGCTCGTCAATGCCATGGTGCCTCTGCCAGGTGAAACAGCGGGTGAATGGTGGACCAACACCGGGCATGTCTTTCCAGATCCCTTTGATCCGGTGGAGGTTTTTCTCCACGACGTATCTCCCGACCTTGTCGCCGAAGCGGCGCACCATGTCCGACGACAATCCGACACGGTATTCAGCGATCCGTGGCCGCTAGCCGAGTGGCCGCATGTGCCGACTAGGGCCGTCGCCTGTCGAGGCGACCGGTTCTTCCCCATCGACTTCCAGCGCAAGGTCATTCGAGAGAGGCTCGGCATCGAACCGGACCAAATGCCTGGTGGGCACCTGCCTGCCCTGGCTCATCCAGCTGAACTGGTCGATTACCTGGAGGAATGTCGACTCCACACCAACCGGTAATGGCCGCCCGGATGTATGCGTGGACCGAGCGGTACGTGCCGAAGATCGGGCAAGCCCAAGGCTGCCCCAGTACGACCCGGTGGCGCTTTCACTTCGCCTGGCGAACGTCCCCTGCGGACCGCTGTACCGAAGCCACGTCAGTCCCGATCACGAATTGAGGGCATTCGTCGCTGCAGGTGAGAAATGACCAGGGGTGCCCCCATATGTGCATCGACCAGGTGTCAAAGGGTGTCCCCGTGCGCCGGCCAGAGGGCGCGCGTCCAGCGGGGGCTTCAGTGCCGGCGTGGCTGGCTCGCTCCCCTTCCAGTTGAACGCCTACCGAGCAAGACCGCTCCGATCACGATGCAGGCGACTCCAACCACTGCGGACAGCTCGCCGTAAATCGTGAACGCCAACAGGAACGTGAAAACGATCAGCACTGCGCCAATGCTGATCAGGGCCACGGGCACGGAACCACTCTAAACCTCGGCGTGGAAGTTCTCTTTCCCCTTCCACCAACTCAACCGACTCGGGGCGCCCCGAACGCCGGGAGTGAGGACCTAGTTCAGCGATTTACCTGTGGTCGGATGTCATCCGCCAAGGAGTCGATCACTGCGGCGGCGGCACGAGTCAGGTCGGCACCGGTCGGAGAGCCGGTCACGTGCCACACTTCGTGATCTTCCTCCCAAACGCTGATTACCCCTGAGACAGCCAGAAGACCATCGGCAATCAGTTTTCTCATGCGAGATGCAAGAGGCTCTTCCCGCACAAACTCAGCGGCCCAGATGCTGACCTGCCATCCTTCATCCGGCCACTTCGAGGCACCTACATTTCGAACTTCAGGTTCGTCAGTTTCTCGGATCCACTCCTCATCCAGGTCCTTATCGACTTCTTCCCTGGGGAGCTGCCTAATCGGTTCTTCGGTCATCTCGGCATAGTAGAACGCCGAACAAGAGGCCGAGCCGGGTTGGTGTCCCCAAGTAAAGGCGCCGACCGAAAGCTGTGCCCCCATGCGCCGGTGGATGGGCAGTTCTCAGTGGGGCAACCAATCCTGGGTTGTAACTGTCAGCTCGAAGGCATAGGCGTCAGCATCCGGCACGTCGTC
>JBEKWB010000118.1:0-11494 GCA_049513455.1 Acidimicrobiales bacterium | reverse complement strand
AGGCCGGGCTGGTGGTGGCCGAGGTCCCGAGCTTCGAGCACAGCCGCCACTTCGGCTCCTCCAACCTCAACGCCTTCTCCGACGGGATCCGGGTGCTGCGCACCATCCACGCCGAGCGCAAGCGGGGGGCGCGGCGGGCCGCCCGTTCCTCGGCCACCTCGCCCCGGGACGTGAGCTCGTCGTGGCACGTACTCTCCACGGAGGTGGAAGAGGCCAGTTAGTTACCCCTCGTTGAGGGTGAGCGGGATGCGCCAGATGAGGCGCGTGCCGCCCTCGCGCGATGTGCCCAGCTCGAGACTTCCTCCGAGACGTTCGGCGCGGGTACGCATGTTCTTCAAGCCTCGCCCGTTGACGCCGGCATTGGCCATGCCGCGCCCATCGTCGACCACCACCAGGCGCAGGTCGTTCTCCGCCGCAATGGTGACGGCAACACGGGTGGCGGCCGCGTGCCGGCCCACGTTGGTCAGGGCTTCGCGGAGGGTGGCCAGGCTGTGATCGGCGATGGATCCGGTGACCGCGGAATCGACCAGGCCCGTGAAGGTCACATGCGGAACGGCCCCGATCACCGGGGTCAACTCGTGCAACAGGTCGAAGACCATGCGCCGGAACCCGTCCTGGTTGATGGTCATCTCGAGGTTGAAGATGGCCGTGCGGAGGTGACGGATGGTCTCGTCCAGTTTGATGATGGCGTCGCCGATCCGGCCGGCCACTTCAGGCCGATCCACCAGGCGGGCCGTCCCCTGCAGTGAAAGGCCGATGGCAAAGAGGCGCTGGATCACGGTGTCGTGGAGATCGCGGGCGATGCGGTCCCGATCCTCGGTGAGGGTGTGGTCCCGCGCCACGCTGTGCAGCCGGGCGTTCTCGATGGCGATACCCGCCGCCATCGCCAGCGTCTCCGCGGTGGCTTCGTCCTCCGCGGAGAATGCTGATGCGCCTATCTTCTCGGTGAGATAGAGGTTGCCGTAGACCTCTCCTCGGACCCGCACGGGCACACCGAGAAACGACGTCATCGGGGGATGCCCGGGCGGGAACCCGTAGCTGTCCGGACTGTCCGCTATGTTGCCCAAGCGCAACGGCTTGGCCTCGATGATCAGCGTGCCGAGCACCCCGCGACCGCTCGGGCGGGCTCCGATGGCGAACTCCTCGTCGGGCTCGAGGCCGACGGTGAGGAACTGATCGAGCGTCGTGCCGTTCTCGCTCAGCACGCCGAGCGCACCATAGCGGGCATTCACCAGTGCGCACGCCTCTCCGACCAGATGTCGGAGCACGATCGGAAGGGTGATCTCACTTTCGATCATCAACATCGCCTCCACCAGCCTTCGGAGTTTGACGGGATCGTCGATCTGATCGAGTGGTGGCACCCCCTCAGGGTAGTGGTCGGGTCGAGAGCCGAAAAGGGGGGCACGAGAACGCACGGATGCGACGGTCGCGCCACCCGGGGTCCGGGCCGTGGCAAGATTGTTCCAATGACGATTCGCATTTTCGTCCTCGATGACCACGAGTTGGTCCGGACAGGACTGCAAACCCTGCTCGAATGCGAAGAGGACATGGAGGTAGTGGGCCAGGCCGCTACCGCTCAACTGGGGTTGGAACAGATCGCCACCCTGCAGCCCGATGTGGCCATCCTCGACGTCCGGTTGCCGGACGGAAGCGGTATAGAGGTCTGTCGGGAGATCCGATCCGCCTATCCGCAGATTGCGTGCCTGATGTTGACCTCGTACGCCGACGACGAGGCCTTGTTCTCCGCGATCATGGCGGGCGCCGCCGGCTACGTCCTCAAGGAGATCGGCGGCAGCGACCTCATCGGCGATATCCGCCGCGTGAGCCAGGGACAGTCTCTCATCGACGCCACGCTCTCGAAGGACATCTTCGACCGGTTGCGCAAGACCCAGAAGACCGAGGCGCGGTTGTCGAGTCTTTCGGCTCAGGAGCGGCGGGTGCTCGACCTCATCGCCCAGGGTCGTTCCAACCGTCAGATCGCCGAGGAGATCTTCCTGGCCGAGAAGACCGTCAAGAACTACGTGTCGAGTCTCCTCTCCAAGCTCGGGATGCAGCGGCGCACCGAGGCAGGGGTCTACGCCGCCATTCTGGCCGAGCGCAGGGCGGCGAACCCGAGAAACTCACTCCCCCAGGAAGGCTGACCCGCTCGGCCGTCTTCAGAGCGGATCGAATTCGATCCCGCGCTCCCGGAGCATCTGCTCGAGCCGCCGGCGCTCGGATATCGGGTTGACGAACCGAGCGGGATCGTGATCGATCGACATCGCCGCACACAGCGACAGCAGGATCCGGTCATGGTCGAGCTCACGCGCCAGATCCTCGGCCACGACATGCTTCTGCACCGAGGCGCGACGATGAAGGCGCAGCCGGCACTGTTGGAGATCGGCGACGAGCTCCTCCTTCGACGGGGGCTCTTGGTCCGCGTCCGAGCTCAGCCAGAGGTCGCTCAGAAGCTCGCTGTACATCGACACACCTAAGGATTACCTATATGCCGCGTGACCAACTAGGGCCGAAATCCCCAACTTGGGTGAAAAGATCGCACCGGCGGCCGGCGCACCCGGGAGGACGGGCGGCCGTAGCGAACAGGAGCTACGCCGCGTCCCCGGCTCTCGCCAGGACCTCTTCGGCGGACTCGGCGCTCCGCGCCGTCACGGTTCCGAGGTTCGCCGAAACCTGCACACGACCGCCGGAAACGGAGATCGGGTCGTCGAGGACGTCCTGCACGCGCTGCATCAGCGGGCCGACGAACCGTTCGTTCTCAATGGTCATGACGGCGACCAGCTCGCTCTCGCCGACCCGGCTCACGGTGTCCTCGCCCCGGAGCATGGAGGTCAGGCGCCGGGACATACCGCGGAGCACCTCGTTGCCCGAGGGATACCCGAGCTGGTCGTTTATGTCCTTGAGGTTGCCCAGGTCGATGTGCGACACGACGACACAGCCCCCGTGCCGCCGGCACCGGGTCAGCTCCCGGGTCAACCGGTCGAGGAGCAGCATCCGATTGGCCAGACCGGTCACGGGGTCGGCCAACGAAAGTTGCCAGAGGTCGTCGTACCTGGTGGCGGGCGGCGTAACCCGGGTCGCGCCGCCGTCGTGCGGGTCAGCGGAGGAAATCTCTAAGAACATCGCCTCCAGGCTGGCCGGGAGCGGCTCCGCCGAGGGGTCGAAGGCTGCGTCTCGCTTCGGGGCAAAAGATCTGGCCGGTGGGGCGAGCACCTTCAGCGCGGTCGCAGTCGGCTCCGACGCCAGTTCCCGCCGAGCTGTGTCCGACTTCGACACAGTTCGTTTGATTCGCATAGAGCCCTCCGCTCTGTTTCTTCACATTTTAGCCGCGCCGCGGGATCCAAAGTAGGACCGGAAGTCCCAATTGTCCTGGAGCCATCGTCCTGGAGGCGGCGCCCGGATTCGAACCGGGGTACGGGGCTTTGCAGGCCCCTGCCTAAACCACTCGGCCACGCCGCCGTGAGAGCAGGGCGGTCAGCCTAGTGGGCGATGCCCTTACCTCCGGAACCGGCTCACCAGCCAGAAGACGCCGGCGATGAGGGCCACGATCACGGCAATCTTGACGATCTCGAAGATGATCCCCGCGATGCTGCTCAGGACCACGAAGGCGATGATCACCCCCACAACGCCCACGACGAACATGGCGAGGGTGTGGGTCCGCGTCACGGGCGAATTGCTTCCTCGGGGACTTACCTCTTTACTCACCGTCCCAATGCTACGTTCCCGCCATGGTCGCCGACACGTCACTCCGTGAACGGCGCCGCGCCCTCCTGGCCCGCACCGACCTTCAAGGCGACGCGTTCTGCCGGGCCTACGCCGCCGAGGCCGACGAATGGCTCTCCGGTGTGGCGACACGGGCCGTCGGGGAGACCAACCGCCACCTGGTACTCCTGGCCGTCGGAGGGTATGGCAGGGGCTCGCTGTGCCCCTACAGCGACCTCGATGTGGTCCTCGTCCACCGGGGTCACCGCGACATCAAGGCGGTAGCCGACGCCATCTGGTATCCGGTCTGGGACGAGGGCGTGCACCTGGATCATTCGGTGCGCCGTCCGGCCGAGGTCCTGTCCGCCGCGGCCGACGACGTCCGCGTGGCCCTGGGCCTGCTCGACGCCCGCCTCGTCTGGGGCGACGCCAAGGTGGCCGATCCGCTGATCGTGCATGCCCGCACCGCCTGGCGGGAGTCCCTCGGCACGCGCTACCTCCCCGACCTCCAGGCCCAGATGGAGGAGCGGCACCGCGGGGTGGGCGACGTGGCCTTTCTCCTCGAGCCTGACCTCAAGGAGAGCCACGGTGGCCTCCGCGACGTCAACGTGCTGCGGGCCATCTCGGCCTATGCGCCCCTGCTGGCCGACTACGCCGACCTGGCGTCGCTCGAGCCGGCCACCGCCCTTCTCACCCGGGTGCGGGTCGAGCTCCACCGCAATGCCGGGCGCGAGCAGGACCGGCTGCTCCTGCAGGACCAGGACCAGATCGCCGCCGCCCTGGACTTCGAGGATGCCGACGTCCTCATGGCCGCCGTCTCGGCCGCCGGGCGCCAGATCGCCTGGGTCAGCGACGACGTGTGGCGCCGGCGCCGTCTGTGGGACCCCACGCCGCCGCCGAAGGCGCACCGACGGCGCCTCCGTCGCGCCGACCACCCGACCACCCCGGTTGGGCCGGTTCCCATGGGCCCCGACATGGTCGACATCGGGGGCGAGATCGCGCTGCTTCCGACCGCGCCCGTCTCGGAGGACGCCTCGCTCGCCTTTCGCCTCGCCGCCACGGCGGCCGAGCTCGACCGGCCGATCGCCAAAGGGTCCCTGCACCGCCTGGCCGACCGTATGCCGCCACCGGGGGACCCGTGGCCCCCCGCGGTGCGCGAAGCCCTCTTGCGCCTCCTGGCCGCCGGGCGCCCCGCCGTCGACAAGATCGAGTCGCTCGACCAGCACGGGCTGCTGGTGCGGCTCATCCCCGAGTGGGCCGCCGTCCGCAACAAGCCGCAGCGCAACGCCTATCACACCTACACGGTCGACCGGCACCTCCTCGAGACCGCGGCATTGGCGGCGGGGCTCACCGACAGGGTCGAGCGACCGGACCTCTTGTTGATCGGCGCGCTCCTGCACGACATCGGCAAGGGTTTTCCCGGCGACCACACGAGGGTGGGCATGGAGCTCGTCCGCACCATGGCGACCCGCATGGGATTCGGTCCCGACGACGTCGAAATCCTGGTGGACCTGGTGCGGCACCATCTCCTCCTCCCCGACACCGCAACCCGGCGCGACCTGGACGACCCGACGACGGTGTCGAACGTGGCCCGCGCCGCCGGGAACCAGGTCACGCTGCACCTTCTCGGCGCGTTGACCGAAGCCGACAGCCGGGCCACCGGCCCCTCGGCCTGGGGCCCGTGGAAGGCCGGACTGGTGGCGGAGCTCGTCACGCGCGCCGACCGCGCGCTCGCCGGCGAGGCACGGCCGGCGGGTCCCGCGCCCCTCCCGCCCGCGTATCGGGTCCTGATCGACGAGGTACACGCCAGCGGGCTCCCCTCGGTCTCCCTCGATCCGCCCCGTGTGGTCGTCGCCGCCCCCGACCGACCCGGACTGCTCTCGGCAGTGGCAGGCGCGCTGGCGCTCCACGGCATGGACGTGCGGGCGGCCAATGTGGCCGGCGAGGGCGGGGTGGCCGTCGAGGTCTTCACCGTCGAGGTGGCCCGGGGCACCTGGCCGGACACGGCGCGGCTCCGCGAGGACCTGGCGGCGGTGCTGTCCGACCCGACCGCCCTGGCAGAGCGACTGTCGGCCCGCGGTCGGGTGTACCCGGCCCCCCGGCGTTCGGCCGCGCACCTGCCCGGTGCCGACGTCCGGGTGGACAACGACGCCTCGGAGAGCTCCACGGTGCTGGAGGTGCGGGCTCCCGACGAGGTCGGTCTCCTCCACCGCATCACCCGCGTCCTGTTCGAAGCCAGCCTCGATGTCGTCTCGGCCCGCGTCTCCACGCTCGGCGAGCTCGTGGTGGACGCGTTCTACGTCCGGGAGGCCGAGGGAGCCAAGGTGACGGATCCCGATCGCCTGAGTCAGATCATCGCCGCGATCTGGGCCTCCCTGCCTGCTTGAGGTGCCAAACCCACTGGTAGCATCTCCCCAGCTATGGCCCGGGGACAGCACGCGCAACAATCGTCGCACGGGGGTGCCCGCCTGTGGGTGATCGCCGTCGCCGTGGTGGCCCTGGCCGTCGCCGCGGCCGGATTTGCCCTCATCCCCCGGCCCCACAGCCCCGCCGCGGCCACCACCTCCACGCCGCCGCCCGTCCTGAGCGTGCTGAGCACGGCGCCGACCGGCGCCAACGTCGACAGCGGCTCGGTGATCTCCGTCCAGTTCTCCACCGATCTCGCGCCGGGGAGCCCCCTGCCGACGCTGTCGCCCCCCGTGGCCGGCCAGTGGGCGGTGCTGTCCCCCTCGCTCCTGCAGTATGAAGCGACCGCACCGCTGCTCCCGGGGACGCAGGAGACCATCACGGTTCCCGACGGTGCACACGGCGTCGTGGGCTCACGGGGCCAGCACCTCGACGCACCGTTCACGGCGTCGTTCACGGTGGCCCCGGGCTCCACGCTGCGGCTGCAGCAGATGCTGGCCGAGCTCGGCTACCTCCCCCTCAACTTCACTGCGGCCTCACCCCTGACCTCGCCCACCCAAGAAGGCGACCCCCAGGTCGGCACGTTCACGTGGCGCTGGGCCAACCAACCCGCCTCGCTGACGTCGCTGTGGACGCCGGGCACCTACAACGTGATCACCAAGGGTGCCGTGATGAACTTCGAGTCGCAGCACAACCTCACCGTGGACGGCATAGCCGGCCCCGCGGTGTGGGGCGACGTGCTGACCGCCGTCGAGAACGGCCAGGGCGACGCCCTCCCCTACGGGTACGTCTACGTCAGCCAGAACCTGCCCGAGAGCGCGACCGTGTACCAGAACGGCGTCGAGGTCTACCAGTCCGTGGCCAACACCGGAGTGGCCGGCGCACCCACCGGCGTGGGGACCTTCCCCGTCTACGCGCGGTACACCGTGACCACCATGAGCGGCACCAACCCCGACGGCAGCAAGTACGTCGACCCGGGGATCCGCTGGGTGAGCTACTTCAACGGCGGCGACGCCCTCCACGGGTTCCCGCGGGCCTCCTACGGGTTCCCCCAGAGCGACGGGTGCGTCGAAATGCCCATTGCCAACGCCGCCGTCATCTTTCCCCTCACGCCGCTCGGCACTTTGGTGACGGTCAACTAACTGAGCACCACACCACTTCCCGACCAGTTCCGCCTGTTCGCCAAAGGGGCGGCGCGCGACGGGGCGACCACGTATGACGTCATCTGCCGCGGCATCGCCGACGACCCCGACATCCTGGGGCTGATCGGCGAGGCCCCCGTGCGCCAACGCCGGCCGAACCTGCTCCTGGCCGCCGTCCACTACTTGCTCTTGAGCGGTGCCGCACACCCCTTGGCGGACCACTACGACACGGTCCGCTCCCTCACCGGGAGAGGCGATGCGCCGTCCGGGGACCTGGTCGCCGACTTCAAGGACTTCGTCATGGTGCACCGCGCCGAGCTCCTCGCGCTCATCGCAGTGCGCAGCACGCAGACCAACGAGGTCGGGCGCTGCACCGCCCTTTTCCCCGCGCTGGCGACCATCGCCGGTGGCTACCCCGACGGCCAGCCCCTGTGGCTCCTCGACCTCGGGACATCGGCCGGACTCAACCTGCTTTTCGACTCCTACGCCTACACCTACCGCCAACGGTCGGGCGGGGCCACCCTCGAGGCCGGCCGCAGTGGCGCGCTGGTCCACCTCGACTGCGACGTCCGGGGAGAGCTGAGCGACCTGCCTGCGCTGGATCTCCCGCCCATCGCCGGCCGGACGGGGATCGATGCCCTCCCGATCGACCCCACCTCCGAGGATGGCGCCGACTGGCTGCTGGCCTGCCTGTGGCCCGACAACCTGCCACGCTTCGATCGCCTGCGCGGGGCACTGGCGACGGCGCGCACCACAGCCGATCCACCCACCGTGCACCGCGGCGACATCATCGATACCCTGCCCGGCGTCGTCGAGGACATCTCACCGGACGGGCCACTGGTCGTGTTCCATTCGTGGGTGGCGGCCTACCTCAGCCCCGAGCGGCAGACTCGGCTGGTCGAGACGGTGCGGACCCTGTCGCGCACCCGGCCCCTCCACTACCTCTACGCCGAGTCGCCCATCGAGACGCCCGGACTCCCCACTCCCCCCTCCCCTTCGCCCAGCTCGACCTCACACCTGGCGACGGCCGTGGTCCACCTCGCCCCGGACGGCTCGCCGCCGCTCCGCCTGGCGGACATGCACCACCACGGGAAGTGGTTGCGCTGGTGGCCTACTCCGAAGGGCCCCACGGGGCGTCACGCCGGGCCGGCACCCGAACCCCCTCGTCGGTGACCATGGAGGCCGACCCCACGGCGGATCGGCCGAACTTGTCGCGGATGGCATCGATGGCCGCCGTGGCGTCCTGCCACGACTGCTCGCGCGACGTCGCACTCTGCGTACCGTCGTCGCGATCGTCCCCGAGGTCGAAGGACAGTTGATCCCCGCCGCCCTCGACCAGTCCCGACGCGCTCACGCCGAGTAGCCGGAT
The DNA here is from genome assembly GCA_049513455.1 of Acidimicrobiales bacterium. GTDB lineage: Bacteria > Actinomycetota > Acidimicrobiia > Acidimicrobiales > RAAP-2 > Bog-473. The sequence goes on along the minus strand of JBEKWB010000118.1, from coordinate 2,878 downwards.
ACCTTCGCCCGGGTCGATTCCCGACAGGAGGGAGGAGGCGACCTGTCCCAGGGCACCGCCCGTCGTGATGGCGCGGTCCAAGGTGTGCGAGCGCGTCTGCAACGAGAGATCGCGGAACTTGACCTTGACCGTGACCGTGCGGGCGGCACTGGCGGAACCCCGCAACATGGTCGCCACCGACTCGGCCATCCGCAGCACGTGTCGTTCGAGCTCGCGCGGGTCCACCAGGTCCTGGCTGAAGGTCTCCTCGTGCCCGATCGACTTGGCCGGACGGTCGGGCGTGACCGGGCTGGGGTCATCGCCCCGGGCCAGGGCGGCCAGATGGAGCCCGCTCGCCTTCCCGATCCGCCGGACCAGCGTCTCGGGCGGAATGGCGGCCAGATCGCCCACCGTGCGCACCCCGAGCTCATGGAGGCGGGTGGCGGTCGCCGGCCCGACACCCCACAGCGCCTCCACCTGGTGCCCGTGCAGGAAGGCCAACTCGGTGGTGGGCGCGATGGCGACGACGCCGGGTCCGGGCAAAAGACCGGCCCGGCTCACCCGGGGCTTCGCCGCCCGCGAGGCCAACTTGGCGATCATTTTCGAGCGACCGATGCCCACCGCACAGTCCAGTGACAGGTCGGAGCGCACGCGCTCGCGCAGCCGCTGCGCGATCGTCTCGGGGGAGCCGAGCATGCGGATCGCCCCGGCCACATTGAGAAAGGCCTCGTCCAGCCCGATGGGCTCGACGAGCGGGGTGATGTCCGTCAGGATCCGATGGAGCTGTCCGCTGATCTCGGCGTAGCGGCCGTGCCGCCCCGGAAGGAACACGGCCTGGGGGCACAGCTGGCGGGCGCGTACCGAGGGCATGGCGGAGCGCACCCCGAAGACCCTCGCTTCGTAGGTGCACGATGCGACCACTCCCCGGGCGCCGGCACCACCGACGATGACCGGGAGGCCCGCCAGAGTCGGGTCGTCGAGGACCTCGACCGAGGCGAAGAACGCATCCATGTCCACGTGCAGGATGCTGGGGGTGCCGCTCAGGTCACGCACGGAGCGTCAACCGGCGGAAACCCTCGGCAAAGGGCACCCCGGCGCGGCGGCCCTCTTCCTCGGCCCGGCGCCGTATGGCCTCCCCGGCCCACCCGCCGGGCTCGGCGAACTGGGTGCGGTGGCACTCTACGGCGGCGGCCTTGCACTCGATGGTCTCTGACACGTCGACCCACTCATCGGGATCCAGCGTGCCGGACAGGAGCACGGTGGCCACCTGATGGGCCGGGCCTGCCTCAGGGAAGTAGAGCGGGAGCGCGGCCGCGGGCACCACCGCATCCAAAAGGGCCGCACCGGCGATGCGATGGTCGCGATGGTTGAAGTACTCCTGCCCGAAGAACATGGCCGTGGGGTCGTGTCCGCACACGACCTCGGGACGCAGCCGCCGTACCGACTCGACCAACGCCTGGCGGAACGCATTCGAATCGACCAATTCGCCGTCGGGATACCCCAGGTTGGTCACGCTCGTCAGGCCGATCAGCGCGGACGACTCCTGCAGTTCGTCCGACCGTACCGCGGCCAGCTCCTTCGACTTCACCGTAGGGTCGAATGTTCCCTTGCCGCCGTCAGTGCACACGACCAGGTGCACCAAGGTTCCCTCCTTGGCCCAGCGGGCCAGGGTGCCCCCGCACGCCACGTCGGCGTCATCCGGATGGGCGTAGACGGCCAACGCCACCGCGGGTATGTGATCCATCACCGTCGCTTGGGCTCCGTCATTTTGGTCAGGAGGCCGACCTCCCGCTGGAAGTCGCCGGCGTCCTCAAAACCCTTGTACACACTGGCAAAACGGAGATATGCCACATCGTCGAGCGCCTGGAGCCGCTCGAGCACGGCCACTCCCACCTGCTGGCTCGTCGGCTCCGATGTCTCGCCCCGCAGGGCATCCTCGACCGCTTGGGCCAGTTCCTCCATATCCGAGTCGCTCACCGGCCTGTTCTTGCAGGCCGATCGCACGCCGGCCACCACCTTGGCCCGGTCGAACGGTTCCCGAAGCCCTGTGCGCTTCACCACCCACAGAGGCACTTCTTCCACCCGTTCGAATGTGGTGAATCGACGTCCGCACCCAAGACATTCACGCCGGCGCCGGATGGCGCCGCCGTCTTCGGCCAGACGCGAATCGACGACCCGGTCATCGTCAACGGCGCACCATGGACATCGCACACCGCCGACCATAGTCAGGGAATCAGGAGATGCTCCCCCGGCACGAGCACGGTGGACCCCGCTTCGCCGGCCAGCTGCCGCTCGAGGCCGGACACGTTGTCGCCACCCACCCGTTCGGCTATTGAGGCGAGGGTGTCGCCGCTGCGAACCACGTACTCCTGCCCCGCTGCGGGAGCCGAGCCGGCGATCGTCCTGCCGCCCAGTGCCCTGATCGGCAACATCAGCAGGACCAGCAGCACCACCACGACCACTCCGAGGATCACCCGTCTCCTCTGCACGCGCGCCGAGGGCCCCGTTCGCCCCGGTACGTCGGGAACGACCTGCAACCTGGGATGGAACGCTTCGTACTCAATCTCAAGTGCGACCGACATCGCGTCTCCTTCTTCGAACACATGTTCGCTTGATCCACATTGCAGCACGAACAGACGTTCGGTGTCAACCGATTTGTCGAACGCCTGTTCGTACCTCATGCGACCACCCTAAAGGGGGGGTGCGACACGTGAGGCTCTATCGGTGTGACACCCCCCTCTTGATGTCACACCCCCATTGATGTCACACCCCTTTCGTATGGTTCTCGTGTGGTCTCAGCGACACTCTCTCCCGAAGCGAAGCTCACTCCCGAGGCGGCCCTGCTGGCCGATATCGAGGGGGCCGTCGAGCTCCTGCGGGGCGTCGTGCGATGCCCTGT
>JBEKWB010000117.1:0-11805 GCA_049513455.1 Acidimicrobiales bacterium | reverse complement strand
ATCGCCACCCAGAACCCCTACGACTCGGCGGGCACCTACCCGCTTCCCTTCAGCCAGCGTGACCGGTTCCTGTTGCGGACCAGCATCGGCTACCCGGGCCGACAGGCCGAGGACCGGTTGCTGGCCACCGCGGGGGCCCGACCCCGCCCTGAGTCCCTGCGGGTGATCGGCGGCGCCAGCATGCTGAAGAACATGGCGGCTGCGGTGGACAACGTCTTCGTGGCGCCCGAGGTGCGGGCCTACGTGCTGGACCTGGTGCACGCCACCCGCAACCATCCGAGCCTGCTCTTCGGCGCGTCGCCGCGAGCCGGCCTGGCGCTGTTGCGGACGGCCAGCGGCTTCGCCGTGACGGCGGGTCGCGACTACCTCCGGCCGGACGACGTCAAGGCCGTGGCCGAGGTGGTCCTCGGGCACCGCCTGGCCGTGACCTCGTCCGCCGAGTTGGGTGGTTCCACCTCCTCCTCGCTGATCGGCGAGCTCCTGGCCAACACGCCGGTGCCCGTCCGCGCCCCAGTTGCCGCTGGGTAGGCGCCGGTCCGGCATGGCGCCGCGCCGCGCCACCCTGACCACACGGGGCGTCGTCGCGCTCGCCGTCACCCCGGTGAGCGCGTTGGCCGGGGGCCTCCTCGGGGCCGAGGAGCTGGTGCTGCTCTCCATCGCGTTGTGCCTGCTGCTCGCAGCGGGGCTGGTGCAATGCGCCTACCGGGCCGGCCGCGACCGCGACGTGTGGCGCATCGGCGTCGACCTGGCGGCCGGCGACGTCGAAGTGGGCGGGCTGCTGACCGTGCGCGTCACCGTGGGCTCGTCCGATCGGGGAGGGACCACCCCGGTGTGGCTGGAGGCGCCCGAGCGGGGCTGGGAACCCGCAGGAGCGGCGGCGGGCCGACGCTCCCTCCCCAACCCGGCGCTGGTGCGGCGGGTGCCGGCGCTCGAGAACGGGGCCACCGCATCGTTCTCCTCGGTGGCTCCCACCTGGAGCCGCGGCGTGTTCAGCCTGCCGCCGCTGCGGTTGTGGTGCGTGGACAGCTTCGGCCTGGTGGCGCGTGTGGTGGCGACGGGGCCCCGGGCCACGGTCACCGTCTATCCGGCTCCCATTTGGGTCGATCTCGACGAGGACCTGTTGCGCGGGGAGACCGGCGCAGAGGAGTCCCAGTCCCCGACCTCGGTGGCCCGCAGGGGGCACGACACCCTCGGCGATTTCTCGGGCATCCGCCCCTATGTCCCCGGGGACCGGCTCCGCCTGCTGTACTGGCCCGCCCTGGCGCTCCACGACGAGCTCATGGTGCGTGACTTCGAGGACTCGGGGTCGCACCGGGTGCGGGTGGTGGCCGACATCCGCCTCCTCATCGGCGCGGCCGGCTGCGAGAGCGTGCTGGCCACGGTGGCGGGCGTCGGACTGGCGGCCCTGGACCGGGGCTCGGTGGTCGAGCTCTCGACCACGGCCGGCGAGCGGATGGCCATAGAGCCCGGACCACACGGGCCGCTCGCGCTGTTGCGGGCCGTCGCGCACATCGAGATCGCCACCCCGGTCCCCCCGAAAGGGCTACGCCGGCGCGCCAGGGGCACAGGACCGGCGGAGCGGGACCTCCCCCCGCCGGTGGGAACGCAACTGGTGGTCACGACCGAGGACGGGGCGCGGACGATGGCCGGTCCCTTCGGGTTCGCCCACCTGGTGATCGCCCCATGACGCCGATCTGGCGGCGCCGGGCGGAGGACGGATCCCGGCGCCCCCGCGCCCGCTCGGCCCGCCACCGGCGCCGGTTGAACGGGCCGGTGGGTGCGGCGAGCTTCGGACCCCTGGTCCTCTCGGTGTCCGTCGCCGTCGCGCTGAGCCGCCTGATCGTGCACGGGATAGGGGTCCGGGTCCTCGTCCCCCTGGTCGTGAGCATCGTCGTCGCCGACGTCGCCACTGCGCTGGCGTTGCGCCTGCGCATCAACGGGATACTGGCCGTCGGGCTCGGTTGGGCCATTTCGCTGTGGGTCCTGGCGGTCGCGGTCGACCCCTCGTTGTTCGACCCCGCCTCCCCGCACTTCTTCCATGCCGGCGAACTGTCGACGCAACTACGTGCGGCGCAGTCCGCACTGGCCAACGACGGGACCCCGTTGCCGTCGTTGAACGGGATGGTCGGGATCCTCGGGGCCATCGGCGCGATCGGCGCCGCCCTGACCCGGGGAATCTGGGCCATGCAGTGGCGGCGCTCGGTCGGGGCGGACCGAGGGCCGCTCTCGCCGTGCCTGGCCCCTTCCCTGGCCATCTTCGTCTACACGTCGCTGGTGAGTGCCGAGCAAGCGCGCGTCGCCGCCTTCGTCTCCTACCTCGTCGGCGTGCTGGCCTTCGTCGCCCTGGCCGATGGGGCCACCGCGACCTCGACGGGGCCGGCCGCGTCGGTGGCCGCCGCGGTCCCCCGGACGCGCCGGTTCCGGCTCGGCCTCGGCCTCGGCGCGCTGACCGGGTGCCTCCTGGTGGGGGCGGTCGCCATCGCGGTGGGGGCGGGGCTTTCGGGCATGCGGCTCACGGTCTTCCATGTCAACCCGGCCAAGCCCGGGGCGCCGAGAAATCCGACGCCGGGTCCGGCCACCCCGGTGGCCCCGATCACCGGGATCGCACTCGTCGACCATCTCCTGGCCACGGAGGTCTCCGCGTCCAAGGTGGTGATCTTCACGGCCCGCTCGCCCGTGACCACCTACTGGGAGGTGGGCACCTTGTCGACGTTCGACGGCACCGCGTGGCTCCCCAGCGCGGCCGTGGGCGACGCCCTGACCGCGTCCACCCGCGCCAGCGCGGCGTCCATCGGTACCGCGACGCTCCCGGCGCCGGCGCCCCAGCACACCTTCACGGCCAAGGTGGCCATTGCCGACTTCGTCAGCCGCCTCCTCCCGGCACCTCCCACCACCACGGCCGTGCACGGGCTGGCCGGTGCGAGGGTGGTCGGCCAGGAAGGCGTCCTGGCGCCCGCCGCCAGCACGGCCGGCGCCACGTACACCGTGCGCGCCGGGTTCGACACGGTAGTGCCGTCCGACGGGACGCAACTGGCGACGTCGGATCCCCGCCTGAAGCGCTACCTCGCCCTTCCCGCCGAGCCGGCGATCGTCAGCCAGCTAGCCCAACAGGCGATGGGGACGGCCAGCACTCCGGCGGCCGAGGCCCAGGCCCTGGTCAACTGGTTCCACTCCGGGCAGTTCCGCTACACCCTGTCGCCTCCGCCGACGAGCGGTTCGAACCCGCTGGTGCAGTTCCTCACCGTCACGAAGGCCGGCTACTGCGAGCAGTTCGCCGGCGCGTACGGCGTGCTGGCCCGCACGCTGGGGATCCCGACCCGCCTCGTCGCCGGCTTCACCCCGGGCCGGGCCGGGCCCGGTGACTCGTTCACCGTCACCGGGGAGGACGCCCACGTCTGGCCCCAGGTGTATCTCGGTCCCGAGGCGGGCTGGGTGTCGGTCGAGCCGACGCCCGGCACGCCGGCCGCGGCAGGAGTGCTCGGGGTCGGGGGTGTCGTACCCGCCCAGCCGACGCCGACCACGATCGTGCACGTGCCGCCCGCACCCGTGCCGCACCACCACAGGCACCACGTGGCACCCCATCACCACGGGGTGTCATGGTGGATTCCGGCGGCCGTGCTCGGGGGCGTGCTGGTGCTCACCGCCGTGGTGATCTGGCTCAGGCGCCGCCTCCGGTCGGCCCGGGACGCCCGGCTCCCTCCGGACCAGCGCGTGGTGCGCGCCTGGGAGGTTGCGCTGTCGGCGCTGCGGCGACGGGGCGTGGGGCGGCGGGTCGAGGAGACCCCGGGCGAATACGCGGCGCGCGTGCGGTCGCTCGAGCGGGATATGGCCCAACCCATTGAGGCCGAGGCCGTGGCGGACCTGGCGGCCCTGGTGGAGGTGGCCTGCTACACCTCCGGGCCGTGCACGCCGGGCCAGGCGGCCGATGCCCACGCCCTGGCGTCCACGATCGTGGCGACGAACCGGCGTCACCGCCGCCGCCGCCGGCCCACGCCTCACCCGGTGCCGGACTGACCCGGTGCCGGACTGCACGCCCCGTGGATTCAATTCGGGGTCGTACGAGAATTGGTACGAGTGAAGAGACCATGCTCGCCCGAGGCGACCGGCATCGAGAACTACAGCCGCCGCCCAAGGAGATAGGAACGGGACGAGAAGAGCCCCTCCCGGGGGAGGGGCTCTTCTCACAGTCTGCACCGGCTGGCCCAGGGGCGCCGGTGGTGACGGCCGGCTCAGACAGCCGACTTTGACGGCCGGCTCAGAAGGTCGGCGCGATGCCCACCACGGTATTGGGGTTGGTGATGCCGGATGCCCCGATCACGGCGGGAACCGAGCCGAAGTATCCGGCGTGCCCCGTGGTGACGAGCGTGGACGACGATCCCGTACCCGTCGTCATCGACGAGTTGAAGGCGAAGATGCCGCCGTCGGCCCCGACGGCCCAGTACCCGGTCCCGTCGGGTGCGTACGTGACGCTGACCAGTGGTTCCGCCGGGGTCACCCCGCTCAGTGCCGGCGATCCGTAGAACGGCGCGCCGCCGTAGGAGACGATCGCCCCTTCAGCCGTGGCGATCAGGTAGCCCGGACCCGTCGGGTTGGCGGCGATGCCGACTGCCGGCCCATCGGGAGAGGGCCCGCCGAAGGTCGAGGACAACGTGCCGGCGAAGACGGCGTCACCGTAGGTGAACACGCCGCCGTCCGCCCCGACGAGGTAGTAGCCCCCACCGTCTGAGGTGACGGAGAGGCCGACGATCGGGGAGGCCAGGGCCAGGGCCCCGGCGGAGCCGTGGAACTTGGCGTCGCCGAAGGTGAAGACCCCACCGTCGGCTGCCACGAGGTAGTAGCCCGCGCCGTCGCTGGTGGGAACGATGCCCACGATCGGCGCCTTGAGCGTGACGTTGCCGAGGGAGCCGTAGAACTTGGCGTCACCGACGCTGAAGACCCCGCCGTTGGCGGTGGCCACCCAGTAGCCCTTGCCCGTGCTGTCCGGCGCGATGCCCACCACCGGTGAGCTGGACTCGCCCAATATGCCACCCACCGCCGGAGCGGCGCCGAAATCGAACACGCCGCCCGCCGAGTTGACGAGCGTGTAGCCGCTGACCGTCGGGGTGGCTGCGCCGGCCGGGGTGGTCATCATCGCCAGGGGCGCCCCCACGCCGACGGCCCCGACCAGCACGGCCGAAGACAGCCAGCGCCTGCTGCGCCGGGTACGCCGGTTGGCGCGCACCGGGGATGGGACAGCCGCCTTGTCAGTGACATCGTGGGACACGGACCGCTCCTCTCGTGGTGGCCCGGGAAGATCCAGGCCGCCGTCATGTTTCGGGGTATTCCTATCTGGCCTAGCTGAACTTCTCTCGATCAAATGGCAAACTCGAGGTGTCGTCAGCGTGAACTTCAATGTCTGTAGATCATGCAGCCAGCTCCGGGGAGCCGGCGCCGGGTGCCATCCCCGGCTGGGGAAACGTAGCGGAACAACGCCACGTTGTACAGGGAATTGTTGAGAAGCAGGTCCGGGTACGCCGGGCCCGCCCGGGCGTCGCGGTTCAGCTGACCTGGCCGGTGACGTACTGCTCGGTGCGAGGATCCTTCGGCGAGGAGAAGATCTGCTGGGTCGATCCGTACTCCACCAGTTCGCCGATGTGGTCGACGTCGTCGAGGAGGAAGACCGCGGTCAGGTCGGCGCAGCGGGTGGCCTGGAACATGTTGTGGGTCACCAGGGCGATGGTGACCTCCGAGGCCAGATCGACGATGGTCTCCTCGATGGCCGAGGTCGAGATGGGGTCGAGGGCCGAGCAGGGCTCGTCCATCAGCAGGACCTCCGGCTCGACCGCCAGGGCCCGCGCGATGCACAGGCGCTGCTGCTGACCGCCCGAAAGGCGCACCGCCGGCTGGTCGAGACGGTCCTTGACTGTCTCCCACAGGGCCGCCGCATTGAGGGCCGACTCCGCCGCCTCGGTCAGGACCTTCTTGTTCCGGATGCCGTTGAAGCGCAGCCCGGAGGTGACGTTGTCGATGATGCTCATGGTCGGGAACGGGTTGGGGCGCTGGAAGACCATGCCGATGCGGCTCCTGATCAGCTCGGGCTGGGCGCTGCGCCCGTAGATCTCCTGATCGCCGAGCCGGATGGAGCCCGACACCTTGCCACCGGAGCGATCGTGCATGCGGTTGATGGCCCGGAGCACGGTCGTCTTCCCGCATCCCGACGGCCCGACGAGGGCGGTCACCCGGTTGGCCGCCAACGGGAAGGTCACACGGCGCACCGCGTGCACGGGGCCGAAGTCGATGGCCACGTCGGTCAGGGTCACCGCCGCCGGGCCGTTGAGAAGGTCGACCGACCCCGGTCCCTGCGCCAGGACCTCCTGTTGAATCCGTGCGGCGACGGCAGACGTCGTGTCAGTCATTTCCTTCTCCCCTGAGATAGGTGCACATTAGCGAGATTTCCTGGTCAGGCGGGCGGCGAAGATCCGGCCGATGATGCTGAGGAGGAGAACGCCGACCATGAGGACGAAGGCGGCTCCCCATGCGTCCTGCTGCAGGTCCTTGAAGGCGGTCGTGCCGTCCTGGTAGATGACGATCGGGATGGCGTTCATGGGCTGGTTGAGCGAGAGGCTGAAGATCTGGCTGCCGATGGCCGTGAAGAGGAGTGGCGCCGTCTCGCCCACGGCACGGGCCAGGGCCAGCAGGTTGGCCGTCACCAGGCCGGGGATCGCCCCCCGGACGACCACGGAGCGGACCACGCGGGACTGCTGGGCCCCGAGCGCCAGTCCGGCCTCCCACAGTTCGTTGGGCACGGTCCGCATCGCCTCTTCGTCACCACGGATCATGATCGGCAGCATCAGCACGGCCAGTGCGACGCTGGCCGAGTAGGCGGAGAAGTGGGTGTGGACCACGATGATCGCGTAGGCGAAGAGCCCGATGATGATGGAGGGGAGGCCGGAGAGCACGTCGGCCCCGAAGCGGATGGCGTTGGCCACCGGCCCGCGGCGCTCAATGAGGAACAGGGCCACCAACAGCCCGATGGGCATGGCGATCACCAGGGCGAGACCGTTGATGATGAGGCTGCCGACGATGGCGTTCGAGATTCCGCCGCCCGGGATCCCCTCGGGGGTCGGGGTGTGGGTGAAGAACGCCACCGACAGTGCCCCGACGCCCCGTTTGGTCACGTAGCCGATGAGGAACACCAGCGGAATCAGGGTCAGGATCATGCAAGCCCCGAAGATGATCCGGATGCTCAGGGCGACGGCGCGCCGGCGCCGGAGCGTGCCCCGGGCCGAGGCCTGCACCAGCTCGCGCCGCGCGTAGTACGAGGCGTCCTTGCCCGAAGGGGCCGGTGCCTCCACCACGCCGGTGCTCACAGCAGCCTGAACTGGTTGCTCTTGCGGACGATCAGGCGCCCGCCGATGTTGACGATGAGGGTGATCACCAGCAGCACGACGGCGAGGGCGAGCAGCGTGCTGCGCAACAGCGTCCCGGGCTGGGACTCCCCGAAGTTGAGCACGATGATCGACCCCAACGTGGCCCCGGGGTTCAGCAGGGAGAACGGGTGCCCGATCCGGGTCACGTTGCCGATGAGCAGGGTGACGGCGATCGTCTCGCCCACGGCCCGACCGAGGGCCAGGGTGGCGGCGGCGAGGATGCCCGAGTTGGCGCCGGGCACGACCACTTTGCGCACCACTTGCCAGGGCGTGGCCCCTAGCGCGAAGGCAGCCTCCCGGTCCAGGTTCCCCACACCGGCCAGCGCCGTGCGGGAGAGGGCGACCATGGTGGGGACGATCATGATGGCCAGCACGAATCCGGCGAGGAACAGGCTCGGCCCCTCGGCGGCGCCCTTGAAGAGGAGCTTGACCACCGGGATCTTCTGCATGAACGGTTCGACGTCGCGCAGGAACACCGGCTGCATGACGTAGAGGCCCCAGAGCCCGACGACGATGCTGGGCACGGCGGCGATGAGGTCGATGCCGACACCGAGTGGGGTGGCGATGCGGCGCGGGCACATTTCGGTCAGGAACGAGGCCGTGGCCAGTCCGACGGGCACGGCGATGAGCATGGCGATGACGGTGATCACCAGGGTGCCGATAATGAACGGTCCCGCCCCGTACTGGTTGGTCACCGTGTTGAACGCGGTGGACCACAGGAAACCGATCCCGAAATGGCCGAAGGCCTGGGTCGACTGGCTGACGATGCCCTCGATGATGGCGGCCAGAACGACGACGAAGAAGATCGCCGCGGTCCACAAGAGGACGGCGTAGACCCGGCCCGAGGACCGGGAGCTACGCCGCTGCGCTAAAAGCTGGCGGGGAGAGCCTTCCTTCGCCTCCACCTAGGAGAAGAGCGGCTGCCCGCTGGAGTTCTGCATCTGATTGATGGTGGCTTCGGCCAGCGACTGGATGTTGGCGGGGAGCGGCACGTACCCGATGGCCGCGGAGTCGGACTGGCCGGCCGTCGCCATCCAGTCGAGCATCTTGCCCAGGGCGATCCCGTTGTTGGTGTTGGACTGCTTCTGGTACACGATCACCCAGCTGTAGGTGGAGATCGGGTACGACCCGGGCGTCGACCCGTTGACGATCAGGTAGTTCGTGGCCGACACGGCGGGGAAGGCGGCGGCGTCAGCGGCCACCGAGGCGTCGCTCGGGACCACGTAGGCGCCCGAAGAGTTCTCGACCGCGGCGTAGTTCAGGCCCGACTGCAGGGCGTAGGCCAGCTCGACGTAGCCGATGGTGCCGGCACCGCCCTGGACGTCGCCGGCCACGCCGGCGTTGCCGTTGCCACCCTCGCCCTTGGGGAAGGCGGGCTGCTTGCCGTCGAGGCTGGCGGGCCAGTCAGCGGCGTCCACCGAGGTGAGGTAGTGGGTGAACGCGTTGGAGGTGCCGCTCGAGTCGGCCCGGTAGACCGGCTCGATGGTCGAGCCGGTGGGGCAGCTGGAGTCGATGGTGTTCCAGTCGGTGATCGTGCCCTTGTAGATCTGGGCGATCTGCGTGCCGGTCAGGTGGACGTTCTTGCCCAGGCACGGTTCGTTGTAGGCCATGGCGATCCCACCGAGCACGACGGGTATCTGCAGGATGGCCCCACCCGACCCGGTCGTGCCCGCCGGCTCCGGCACGTCGGAGGCGCCGAAGTTGACCGATCCCGCCAGAATGTCGGTCTCGCCGGTTCCCGAGCCCACAGAGGCGTAGTTGACATTGACCTTGGAGTTGGACTTGTTGAAGTCGTAGAACTGGCGGGCGAACAGCGGCTGGTCGAAGGTCGACCCGGCGCCGGTCAACGAGGCCGCCGGCGTGTTGAAGTCGTTGGCACCGCCCAATGCGTTGTTGGCGGTCGGCGCGGCCGTCGGCGGGGTGGTGGTCTTGGTCGTGGTCGCCGTACTGGTCTTCGCGGTCGTCGGCGTCGTGCTCCCGCTGGCCACCGTCGTGGTGGTGGCGCCCGCGACCGTGGTCGAGGTGGAACTCGGAGCCGTCGTCGTCGTGGTTGAGTTGTTCTTCTTCGACGACGACGCTGTGGTGGTGGTCGTCTTCTTGGCCGCACTGGGCGTGCTCGAACCGCATGCGGCAGCGACCAGGCCGCCTGCCAGCACCATGGTTCCGAGGATCCAGCGGGTGCCCTTGCGCTTCGACACCGTCCCGGTCGTTCCTCGGGTGACTCGTGCGAATCCGAACACGTACTGCTCCTCTCGTTGGCGCGGTGCCCCATGCCGCCAACCTCGGGGCGCGAAAAATTCCGTCGGCTATTCCTAGCGACGCAACCTGAACGGGAATCGACCGCACGGCAAACTTCGGGTGTCCCCACGGTGAAACCTTGCTTACATGGGGATTGCAGCAGGGGCCGAGAGGCCGTTCGGGCCGCTGAGGCCCGCGGGGGCCCGCGGCGGCCCTGGTGACGCCGGTGACGCCGGCGACGCCGATGACCGGCTCAGGCGGCTTGGCGCGCCTTGAGGATCTCCAGCGCCTTGTCCGCATGGGCACCCATGGAGAACTCGGTGTGGATGACGTCGAGCAACGTGCGGTCGGTGTCGATGACGAAGGTGATGCGCTTGTTGGGCAGGAAGCTCGAGCCCCGCTTCGCCCCGAGCTGGGTGGCCACGGTGCGGTCGGCGTCGGAGAGGAGCGGGTAACCGAGGGACTCCTTCTCGTCGAACTGCTTCTGCTTGTCGACCGAGTCCGCGCTGATGCCGACCCGCTGCGCCCCGACCGCGGCGAATTCGGCCCCGAGGTCACGGAAATGGCAACTCTCCTTGGTGCAGCCGTAGGTCATGGCGGCCGGGTAGAAGAACAGCACGACGGGACCGCCGGCCAGCAGGTCGCTCAGTTTGCGGGGAGTGCCCGTCTGGTCGGGCAGCTCGAAGTCGGGTACGACGTCACCTTTGCGCATGGCCACAATGTACGGGGAGATCCCCGCCTCTGCTCAGGTAATGGGCTCAGGCTTCGAAGCGGAAGCCGACTCCACGCACGGTGACGAGGTGGCGAGGGTTGGCCGGATCGGGCTCGATCTTGCGGCGGAGCCGCTTGATGTGGGTGTCGAGCGTCCTCGTGTCGGTGAGCTCCTGGTCCCACCAGAGCCGGTCGATGCACCCGTCCCGGGTCACGACCTGGCCGCTGTGCGACATGAGGAGGGACAACAGGTCGAACTCCTTGCGGGAGAGCTCGACCGGCGACTCGTGGACCGTCACTTCACGGCGGCCGGCATCGAGGCGGACCGGGCCCACGTTGAGGACCTCTTCGTGGTGTTCGGCGACAGCCACCCCGCGCCGCAGGACGGCCCGCATGCGCGCCACCAGCTCGCGCAGACGGAACGGCTTGGGTACGTAGTCGCTGGCGCCCAGCTCGAGGCCGAGCACGACATCGACCTCCGAGTCACGGGCGGTCACCATGATGATCGGCACCGGTTTCAACGCCCGCATCTGCTGGCACAGCTCGATGCCCGACAGGTCGGGCAGCATCACGTCGAGCAGCACCAGGTCGGGATGGACCCTGTGGAAGAGGCGCAGTGCCTCGTGGCCGTCGCCGGCGCACTCGACCGCGAAACCCTCCCGGTGCAGACCCGAGGCCAGGGCCTGCCGGTAGGACTCCTCGTCGTCGACGACCAGCACCAACGGGCGGTTGTCGCGCGGGGCGGTATTCGACGGTGACCGTCCGTTGGTCACCTGAGAGGTGGCCATGTTCAGAGCCTCATCAAGCTGCGTCGTCGGGCACTACTGCGAGGGTGGGTACGCGGACGCGTGACGGCGAGTGTGCGTGAACCGAAGAAGGGGCAGCCGGCGACGGAGGTCGGGGGGGTGTGACCCTCGTCGCCGGCTGCGCGCGCAGAGGGGCGAACGCCTGCGCGATTCGGCGCATCATTCCTCCGGTGCGCGAGACCCCTGAGTCGGTCCCGCGCCGGATAGGCGCGACCTCGGCCAGATCGCTCTGGTCGTGATGGCGGCTCCCGATTGCCCGGGAGGGAGTCCCGGGCCAGGAGCGCATTGGGTCATGGTCTGCCGGAGCCATCGCCCCTCACCGTAGAGACGCCAGGTGAACGTCCCGCGAAACCGTTGCAACGGGGAAGTGTCCTGTGGATGAACTCTTACCTCTTTATTAAGGACGGAAGGCGTTACCCTGGGGCGTGAAGTTCTCCATCGGCCAGAACGTCGCCGTGGCTTCCGACGCGGCCGTGGCTGCCTACGGGAACCCCGCGTTCTACGAGGACCGTGCGCCGAGCGGCGACATCTCCCTCGTCGAGGTGGTCAGTCATGAGGACACGGGCACGCAGGCGCGCATCGAGGTCCGTTACCAATTCACCGGTTCTCTCTCGTCCGCCGCCCGCGCCGTCATCGATCCG
>JBEKWB010000116.1:0-11937 GCA_049513455.1 Acidimicrobiales bacterium | reverse complement strand
GTCCTGTTCGCCATTTCGCAGATCGATCAGGCGAAGTTTCGCGAGTTCAAGCAGTCCGTGACCCATGCCGTGCTCTCCCACACACCGCAGGGAACGACGAAGGCCCACACCCATGCGGCCACCAAGTCGGCGCCGGTCAATCAGCTTGCTGCCATAAAGGCGCAGCTCACTGCGGCGCTCAATTCACAGGGGCTGCTGGGAGACGTCACCCTGTCCATCAACTCGTCGGGCTTGGTCGAGGGGCTCGTCGCCGACACCACGTTCTTTACGACCAATTCCGCTCAGCTCTCGGCGGTCGGCGATCAGATCGTCGATACGTCGGCGGGGGTGCTGAAGAGCTACCCGAACGCGATAGAGGTGGCCGGCTACACCGACAACGAGCCCATCACCGGCGGGCCCTATGCCAACAACTGGGAGCTCTCGGCCGCCAGGGCGACGACCGTGGTCATCCGCATGACGGGGAACGACGGCATCGACTCGGGGCAGGTCGTCCTTCTCGGGTATGGCCAGTACCACCCGTTGGTTCCCGACGTCTCACCCGCCGCGCAGGCGCAGAACCGGAGGGTCAACATCGTGATCAGCCCGACAGCCAAGTTTGTGCCGTGATTGTTCCGAGCCCCCGAGCGAGCGTGTGATGCCCCAGACGACAAAGACCGTCCGTAGTCACGACTTCCGGCGCACCGACCTGCTCGAACGCGTGAGCCTTCAGGCGATCGGCGGGTTATTCGAGGCGTTCGCCCGTTCGGCCACCCAACACCTGACCTCGGCCCTCCGCCAGCAGTGCTCGTTCACACTGGAGAAGCTGGACCAAGTCACCTGGCGCGACCTGGCCGACGAGATGGAAAGTGGGATCTACTTCTTCACCTTCTCGCTCTCCCCCCTGGCCGGGCGCGCCGTCCTGGCCATCCCGATCGAAGAAGTGCTGGCGATCGTGGATCTCCGCCTCGCCGGCGCAGGAGACGACGATTTCTCCGGCCGGGTCCCCAGCGAAATCGATCAGGCTTTCCTGGCCCCGATCGTCGAGGACCTCATCGGGGAACTGGGTACGGCATTGGCCCGGATCCAATCCTCCTCCCCGATACTCGAAGCGCAGGAGGGCAATGTCCAATTCGTCTCGATCGCCTCACCGGCAGAGATGTGTATGGCGGCGCGGTTTTCCTTTACGGTCGCCAACCGATCCTCCAGCCACGCCCTGATCTGCCTGCCGTTCCCGATGGTGCGGATGCTCGTCGACGGTTTGCAGGCCCGGACATCGCTGGAGACCCGGCAGGAATCAATGGCCGACAACACCCGCCGCCGGCTCTTCGAGATCCCTCTGGACGTCGTCTTCCAGTTCCCCAGTTTCGCAACCACTCCGGCAGAGCTCCTCACCCTGCGGGTGGGGGACAGCCTGGGCCTGGGCCACCCGAAGGGACGCCCACTCGAGGTCCGCGCAGAAGGGCTCCTCGTGGCCCTGGCAGAGATCTGCAGTTCAGGCGTGCACAAGGCATGCGAAATCACAGAGGAGGTCACAAGGTGACGACCGTAGACAACACTGACATTTCGTCGACCGAACCGCTCGCACCGGTTGCGGGGCCCGACGACGACAGATCGCGGGTGCGGGAGGCCCAGTTCCGCAACGTGTCGGTTGAGGTGTCGGTGTGGATCGGCAAGACCAGGCTCTCCTTCGGCGAGCTGAGCGACCTCCGACCGGGCCATGTGATCGAGCTCGACCAGGCAGTCGGGGCACCGGTCGAGATCGTGCTCAACCGTGAGGTCGTGCTGGCCCGCGGTGAGGTGGTCGAGGTGGGCGACGAGTACGGGGTCCGCATCACCGAGATCATCTCGGACGAGGTGGCGTAGGACGTGGGGGCCTCCCTGCTGGCCTTCGGACGGATGCTCCTGGTCCTGGGTCTCATCATCGGCGCCCTCATGGTGCTGGCCCGCTACGGGAAGAAGTGGCAGCGGGGTGGTGGTATCGGCGGCCTGGGTGCGAAGCCGGCCGGCCGGATCGAAGTCCTGTCACGTCGCTCGCTGGGTCGACACATCTCCCTACTGGTCGTCCGGGTGGCGCAGCGCACGTTCCTGGTCGGCCAGAGCAACCAGCAGATGACCCTGTTGGCCGAGCTTGACGGGGATGAGTGGGTGGAGCCGGGCCCATCCACCGCAACGCAGGGTCTTGGCAACGACAATCTCCTCGCGCCACGGACGGCGTCAGGTGCTGGGGGAGATTCCCCAGGGGCATGGGATGCCTTCATGGACCGTCTGCGGGAGATGACTGTCCGGCACTAGTACCGTGCCCGGACACTCCCACCGGGAGTGCACATGCTGTTGGAGAACCCAAGGCCCGCGGGAGCCCAGCGATGATCCGCGTGCTGATTGCCGCGGGCTCGAACGTCAACGTCAATATCAGCGGACTCAAGAATCCGTCCACATCGGTCCTCATCATCATCGTTCTCACGGTTCTGGCCATCGCACCGTCGGTGCTCGTGCTCATGACCGGATTTCCTCGGGTGTTCATCGTCCTGACTCTCACGCGGAACGCCCTGGGGACGCAGACCGTACCCCCCAATCAGGTCCTCGCCGGCCTGGCGCTGATCCTTTCGCTGTTCATTATGGCGCCGGTGCTCTCGACCATCGATCACGTTGCCATCCAGCCCTACGATCACGGGAAGTTGACCGCCACGCAGGCGATCGACGCCGGCGAGGTGCCCCTCAAGAAATGGATGCTGGAGCAGACGAAGGACCAGGAGCTCGGCCTCTTCGCCTCGTTCAGTCACGAGAGTGCCAAACATCCCGAATCGCTGCCCTTGACCACGGTGATCCCGGCATTCGTGCTCTCCGAAATCGAGACCGCCTTCCTCATCGGGTTCATGATCTTCATTCCCTTCATGATCATCGACCTGGTCGTGTCGGCGATCATGATGTCGATGGGCATGTACATGCTCCCGCCCACGCTCATATCCCTTCCCTTCAAAATCCTGCTCTTCGTACTGGTCGACGGATGGACGCTGGTCGTCCACTCCCTCCTGACTTCGTTCAACACATAAAAGCCCGTGAACGACAACACCGTTCTCCATCTGGCGTCCCAGGCCCTGGTCCTCATCGCCGAGCTGGCCGGTCCTGTCCTGGTCGTGAGCCTGGCCGTTGGCCTTTTCGTCGCCCTGTTCCAGGCCGTCACCTCCATTCAGGAGTTCACCCTGACCTTCTTGCCGAAGGTGGTAGCCATCGGCATCGTCCTGCTCATCCTCGGCCACTGGATGCTGGGGATCGCGGTGGCCTACACCGAGCATCTCTATGACTCGATCCCCAAGGTGCTGTCGGGGCGGGGATGACGCTCCACCTGTCGGCCGCGTTTGCCATCGCGCTGGTGCTCGCCTTCGTCCGCTCGGTGGCCTGGGTGACGATCTGCCCGCCGTTCTCCAACTCCTCCATCCCGATGATGCTCAAGATCGGGTTCGCCGGGGCCATCGCCTTCTTTGCCGCGGGGACACTGCAACACGACGCGCTTCCCCTGAGCGATGCGCAGGTTCTCACGGAGATCGTGATCCAGGCGGTGGTCGGCGTCGTGCTGGGGTTTGTGGTCTCACTCTTCGTCACGACCATGGTGGCCGCGGGGAGCCTGATCGATCTCTTCTCGGGTCTCAACCTCCCCCAGGCCATCGACCCGCTCTCCCAGCAGCAGACGGCGATCTTCGGCCAGTTCTACAACCTCGTCGTCACGACCCTGCTCTTCACCTCCGGAGCCGCCATCGTCATCGTCGAGGGCTTCGTGAAGTCGTTCCAGGCGGTGGGAACGAGTCTCCCCCGGACCACACCCGGCTCGTTGGCACAAACGGTCACGGGCGACGTGGTGACGTTCTTCGCCGCCGCGGTCGAGATCGCGGCACCGGTCATCGTGGTGCTGTTCTGCACCCAGATCCTGCTGGCCCTGTTGGCCAAGGCCGCGCCACAGATCAACGTTTTCGTGTTCGGGATGCCGCTCCAGATCGCCGTGGCCCTGATCGGGGTGGGCGTCGCCATCGTCGCCCTCCCCAGTGACGTCGTCAATCTGGTCGGGCGGTCGACGACACAGCTCTTCGGGGGCTGAGCATGGCCGACAAGTCGCAACGCACCGAGAAGCCAACACCCAAGCACCGCAAGGAGATGCGCGAAGAGGGCAACGTGGCCCGATCGACCGAGCTGGGCGGGTGGGCGAGCCTGCTGGTGGCGGTGTCGCTGCTGCCGTGGTTGGGGGGTCTTGCGGCCAATCGTGTGAGCGTGTTCGCCCAGGACACCACCCAGGCGATGGCCCATCCGGGGGTGGGCACGGCCGTGGGCCTGCTGGGCCGGGGCCTGGAGACGGCCGCCCTCGCCGCCTTGCCGATACTGCTGGTCGGTGGCGCCGTGGCGGTGGCGATTGCCGTCGGACAGGTCGGGCTGCGTTTCACACCGAAGGCTCTCCGGTTCCAGTTCTCGCGCATTTCCCCCAAGGCGGGACTGAGCCGGATCTTCTCCGGGCAGGGACTCTGGACTCTTGGCAAGACCCTGCTGAAAATGGCGGTGCTGGCGATTGTGGGCTATCTGATCCTCCATGGACTGATGCACGCGGTCCTCGGGGACTCCACGCTCCCGCTGCCGGTGACCCTGTCTGCAGCCGCGTCGACCGTGGTGGACCTCATGCGATTCATCGGGGTCCTGGCCCTGGTGATCGCGGGTGCCGACTACTTCTTCCAGCGTCGCACGTACCAGCAGAAGCTGCGCATGACCAAGCAGGAGGTGAAGGACGAACGCCGCCAGAGCGACGGGTCCCCCGAAGTCCGGCGAGCCATGCGGGGCAAGGCCCGGAGGTTCAGCCGTATGCACATCATGGCTGCCGTGGCCAATGCGGATGTCGTCGTGACCAATCCCACCCATTACGCCGTGGCCATCGCGTACGATCGCAAGAAGGACCGTGCCCCCCGGGTCGTCGCCAAAGGTGCGGGCTACGTCGCGGCGGGAATCAAAGAGCACGCCCGCAGTTGTGGGGTGGTGATAGTGGAGAACCCACCCCTGGCCCGCTCGCTCCACGCTTCGTGCGAGGTGGACGACATCGTCCCACCCCTGCTGTACGCCGCGGTGGCCCGCCTCCTGGCCTTTGTGTACTCACTCTCCCCGACGGCGCGGGCCTTCCGTGACATCCACACGATGGCCAGCTGACGATGTCCCGAAAATCCTCCCCGCGGACCCTCAATTCCTCGTACGTCCGGGACGTAGTAAGTGTGGGCCAGGAAGGCCATGGGATGTCCAGGGACGGATGCGAAAAGACGAGATCGCCCGTGGAGGGTCCCATGCAGCTCGCTATAGTCGGCCGGCCAAGTGCCTAGCGCGCCCAAGGCCCCAATCGGCCGGTGGGCGCACTTCACCCACATGGCGGTCCCGCTGTCGGTGGTGGCTGTGGTGGTGGTGCTGGTCATCCCCCTCCCGACCTTCCTGATTGACCTGCTGATCACGGCGAACATCACCGGATCCGTGCTGGTGCTCCTCACCGCCATGCAGGTCAAGCGCCCACTCGACTTCTCGGTGTTCCCCACCCTGGTGCTGGTGGCGACAATGTTCCGCCTCGCCCTCAACGTGGCGGTGACCCGCCAGGTGCTGTTGCACGGCTACGCCGGTGTGGTGGTGTCGAGCTTCGGCCATTTCGTCATCGGCGGGTCGATCGTCGTCGGCTTGGTGGTGTTCCTCATCCTGATCATCATCCAGTTCGTGGTGATCACGTCGGGGTCGGGGCGGGTAGCCGAGGTGGCGGCACGCTTCACCCTCGACGGGATGCCGGGAAAGCAGATGGCGATCGACGCCGACCGCGCGTCGGGGGTCATCGACGAGCACGAGGCGCGACGACGGCGCAAGGAGATCGCCGACGAGGCGGACTTCTACGGCGCCATGGACGGGGCGTCCAAATTCGTCCGGGGTGACGCCGTTGCGGCCATTGTCATCACGCTGATCAACCTGATCGGCGGCCTGTCGATCGGGATCTTCGAGCGCCACCTCTCGACCAGCTTGGCCATCAACACCTACAGCCTGTTGTCGGTGGGCGACGGGCTGGTCTCCCAGATCCCGGCGCTCCTGTTGTCGTTGTCCACCGGCATCATCGTGACCAGGGCGGCCACGGAGCACGACCTGGGTCACGACGTGGTCACCCAGCTCTCGCGCTTCCGGCGGATCGTCCGGACGACCGGACTGATCATGGCTCTCCTCGCCATCGTTCCCGGGCTTCCCAAACTCCCCTTCCTCATCATCGGTGGACTCGTCTTCACCTTCGGAACCCGACTTCCCAAGGACACCATCGATGATGCGGCCGAGAGCGAGCCGGCGCGGGTGGCCGCGGCGTCCGAGGAGTCACCCGAGGCGCTGGCCGCAGGAATGGCGGTGGAACCGTTGAGCCTCGAGCTGGGGGTGGATCTGATCGACCTGGTCCAGCCCGACCGCGGCGGCGACCTCCTGGACCGCGTAAAGGCACTGCGCCGCAACGTCGCCATGGAGCTCGGCATCGTCATGCCCAGGGTGCACACCCGGGACAATCTCGACCTGCCCAACGCCGATTACACCGTCAAGGTGCACGGGGTGGAGGTGGCGCGCGGGCAGGCCCCGCGGGGCAAGCTCCTGGCGATCGGCGAGAACCTGGAGGGACTGCCGGGAATCGACACCCGGGATCCCGCCTTCGGGGGCCGGGCGAAGTGGATCCCGGTCGGCCACAGCCACCAGGCCGCGGTGGCGGGGGTGACGGTCGTCGACCGCTCGGCGGTCGTCACGACCCACCTCGCCGAGGTCGTGCGTGAGCACGCGGGGGAGCTGATCTCACGCCAGGACACCAAGTTGCTGCTGGATTCCGTGAAGGCGACCAACCCCGTCGTGCTCGAAGAGATGACGGCGGCCAGCCTCACCCTGGGTGATGTGCAGGGCGTGTTGCGGGGACTCCTCGAAGAGGGGGTACCGGTGCGGGATCTCGTGCGCATCGTCGAGGCGCTCACCGAGCAGGCGAGGGGACAACAGAAGGACGCCGACAGCCTCCTCGAGGCCGCCAGGTTGGCCCTCGCCACCACCATCGGGTCCCTGCACGAGAAGGACGGCACGCTGTCCGCCATCACGTTCTCCCCGGTCCTCGAGCAGAGCCTGCTCGGATCGATACGGACCGGTGAGCGGGGCCGGCGGAGCCTCGGGATCGCGGCCACCGAAGCGGAGGCGATCGTGCGCGACATCGGGCGCTTCCTGCGTGAGGCCGAGGCCAAGGGCTGCAGCCCCGTGATGTTGTGCGCCACGAAATTGCGTCCGGCGCTCCGGCGCCTGCTCAAGCCCAGCCTGCCGCGCCTCGGGGTCCTCGGTGCCGGCGAGGTTGCGCCCAATGTGAAGATCGCGACCGTGGGGAGCGTGAACCGTGAAGTTGCCGCAGCGGCCTGAGTCCACTTCCGGGCAGTTCGAGGGTCGTACACCCGCAGAGGCCGTACAGCTGGCGCGCGTCGAGTTCGGCCATGACGCCCCGGTACGGTGCTGGAAGACGAGAAGTGGGGGGGTCCTCGGATTTTTCGCCCGCGAGGCGTTCGTCGCCGGCATCTCGCCTCCGGCGGGAGCCATCAAAGCAGTGAAGACCCCGCGGCCGGCGAAGGAGCCCAAGGAAGTCCGAGCAGCCGTCCCGCACGAGTTGCCGCCCCCGTCGCCCGATCGGGCGACGGGGGCGAAATTGGTGGAGGACACGAGCGACGAGGTCACGCTGGGCTCCGCGCAGGTTCCGGCCGCCGTGTTCAGTGAGGTCCTGGCCGAGGCCCAAGCGGCGGTAAACGGCACCGACCTTGTCGTACGCCCGCCGTGGCCTGCGCCAGTGGACGCCATGCCTGTTCTCGCTAGCCCTGAGTGGATCGACGGTCTGAACGACAGCCTGGCGAGAATCGGCGTACCCCGCGCATTCCGTCCGAACAGGGCGGAGGCCACCCTCGACGGACTTGCCGTTGCGCTGGCAATGCTGCCTGCCGCTCCCAAGTTGCCCACCGAAGGGGGATCGGTGATCGTCGTGGTCGGTGCCGGGAGGGACGCGCAGGCGGCGGCCCGAGCCCTCCTGGCGAGACTCGGCCTCGAAGCCTCGGATCTGCTCACGGTCGACCGGACCGACGCCGGCCGGCAACGGGTGACTCGACGGAGATCCTCCAACAAGGTGACGGTTCTCGTCGTCGACGCCTCGTTGCGGTCGCGCAGTCTGACCGCTGTGGCGCCGTGGATCGAACAAGTGAAGCCGGATCACGTGATAGGCGCGGTACCGGCAACCGCGAAACGTTCAGATGTCGAGCACTGGCGAGCGCAGGTGGGACACGTCGATGCGCTTGCCGTGTCGCGTCTCGGGGACACCTCCTCACCGGGCGAACTGATGGGGCTCCTGCCGATCGCCTTTCTTGATGGAGAAGAGGCTTCCACCCTGCGCTGGGTTCTCACGCTCCTGAGGGCGAAACTGGAGCGCGAGCCGTGAAGCGGAGGGACTACGTCGCGTTGATGGCGGATATCCGCCGACTCCGGCCGGTCATCGTCATCGTGTTGACGATCATCGTTCTGCTCCCCAGCTTCGAAGAAATGCTGACCCAGAGCCTGTCCCCACTGACGGTCCTGGGCCGGCTCGCCGAAAGTTTGGCCGTCGTCGGGGCCCTGGTCTGGGCGGTGTCCGCCGTGGTGCTCCACTACGCTCGAGTTCAGGTGGAATCACAGAGGGGCAGGGATCACGAGGGTGGAACCCGTGCCTGACCTCTCAATTCACCGCCCCCTTGGGACGTTATGTCTCATAGTGGATACCGACGACCTCTTCGTCCAGCTCGTCGAGGCGCTCGATCGTGACCTCGAGCTCCTTGCGGTCCTTCGCTACCGCCTGATCGTGCTCGGGGCACTCGCCGGTGCCGACCAGGTGCCGTCGATTCCAACGGCCGTTCGTGAGATCGAAGTCGGCTACGAGGACCTGCGGCTGGCGGACCTGGTACGGGCCGCGGCCACTGTCCGCGTGGCGGAGGTGTTCGATCTCGACCCGATGCCACGACTCGACCAGCTTGCTGCACGGGCGAGTGGGGCGTGGAGTGAAGTCCTGATGGAGCGGCGTCGATCCATCATCGAGACCGTCATTGGGATCGAGAGCTTGGCGAGCACTGTCCGGGCGGCGATGGGTCGCCGAGCTTCTCTGGCCAAAGAGGCGCTGGCCTTTCTGCGGATAGACGCGGGGGCGACGTACGGGCGTTCCGTTGTGCGCGGTGGGGTCCTGGTGGAGGGATCGATATGAGTGACATGGGGCTGTCGATTGCCGCGAGTGGGCTCGCAGCGGATACCGCAGAGCTCGACACGGCATCCAACAACCTGTCGAACATCGACACGCCGGGCTATGCCGCCGAACAGGTCGACCTCAGCCCCGAGGCCGCAGCCGGGCCGCTGGGCGTGGGCCAAGGGGTCGTCGTCGGGTCAGTCAGCGAGTTGACCGACGCCGTGTACGAAGCGGGCAATGTCGCGGCGGAAGGGGTGCAAGGCGCGGCCACACAGACCAGTCAGGTGATGAGCTCGGTCGAGTCGGTCTTCCCTGAGCCGAGCTCAACGGGCATTGCATCCCAGCTGTCGACGCTGTGGTCCGATCTGTCGACGCTCGCGACCAACACCAATCAGGTCGGCGCCGAGCAGGCGGTGGTCGGTGCGGCCCAGTCGCTGGCCGCCTCCATCAGTGGCAGTTCCGCCCAGCTCAGGCAACTGGCCTCGTCGTTGCAGAGCGAGGTCGGTTCGGGTGCGGACGACGGAGGCACCCTGGCCACGGCGAACAGCCTCCTCACGCAGGTCGCACAGCTCAATGCGCGCATTGTGGCCGGGTCGGCGGGAGGCCAGGACGTGAACGCGCTGTCCGACGAGAGTCGCTCGGCCGTCAATCAGCTGGCGTCCCTCCTCGGCGTCAGTGCGTCGACTGCCGCCAGTGGTTCTGTTTCGGTCTATCTCAATGGCGTGCAATTGGTCGCGGGCGATGTGGCGCAGACCCTGTCAACCACCGGATCGGCGGGAACGGCAAACCTCGCACTCGTTACCTCGAACGCGGTCGCCGTGGAGACGGGAGGCTCCATCGGTGCCAACCTGACCGCGGTCGACGCCACAATCCCGAGTTACCAGTCACAACTCAACTCCGTGGCGGACTCGCTGGCCACTAGCCTGAACACGCTGCAGGCGAACGGCATGGCTGCGAACGGCGACCCGGGATCGGGGATCGCCGGTGCCTGGGCGGGGACGATCCTCCCCAACATCTTTGTCAATGGTGGGTCGTCGACGACCTACACGCCGAGTCCCACCGATCCGGACTCCGCCGCCACCATCGCCGTCTCCCCGGCTCTCCTTGCCGCACCCTCGCTCATCGCCACCGCGTCGGCGCCGGGGGCGGGGAACTCGAACGTGATCGGGACGCCGACTCTGGACGGAACGAACGCCCAGGCGATGGCCGCGCTCGCCTCCTCCGCCACCGGGACCGACGTTCTCTACCAGTCCATGATCGGTGCGCTCGGCACGCAGGCGGCGGACGCAACGACCGCGTCGACGACGGCGACCAATTTGGCGTCCACCGCCTCGAACAACCTCTCGTCCATTTCGGGGGTCAATGAGAACAACGAGGAGGTCGATGTGCTGGCAGCGCAGAATGCGTTCCAGGCGAGCTCCCGCGTGGTGAGCGCGATCACCTCGTGTTTCCAGTCGCTTCTCGAGGCGGTGTGAGATGACCGTCTCGACGCTCGCGTTGGCCCAAACGCTCACGGATCAGCTGTCAAGCCAGGAAACGAGCATCGCGCAGCTGCAGCAACAGCTGGCGACCGGGCGGGTGCTCAATCAGCCCTCGGACAACCCGGCCGCGGTCACCCAGGTGCTTGCCCTTTCGGGCCAGGCCAGCCAGCTGACGAGTTGGCAGACAAATACCGATACGGCCTCTTCGTGGCTCGGCACCGCCAACGAGACGGCCAACAGCGTTCTCGAGTCCATGCAGTCGGCGCAGTCACTGCTGCTGCAGTCGCTGAACCAAGGGGTACAGGATCCCACCACCTATAAGGCCCTGGGCGATCAAATCCAGGGTGTGATCAGCAACCTGCTTTCTCTGTCGAACACGCAATACGAGGGCAGGCCGATCTTCGCGGGAACCTCGGCCTCGCCGCAGGCCTACGACGCGAGCGGGAACTATCTCGGAAATGGGGACGTCCCCACCGTGGTGATCGGCCCGGGTTCCGGTGCGGGACAGACCGTGGGCCTTTCGGTCCCGGGAACGACGATCTTCGGAGTCGGGGCCTCTAATGTGTTCGCCACCTTGACCACGGTCGCCACAGCCCTGCTCTCGGGTGCGCCGACGTCGGCGAGTCTCAGCACGGCGCTGAGCGCGTTGAACGCCAACATCTCCACCGCCCAGCAAGCGAGTGCAGTCCTCGGGGATTCCTCGCAGGAGGTGGCGAGCTCCACGTCCTCCCTCACGACCCAGATCGCCAGCGTGCAAGGCGACCAGGCCGATCTCGAGGACGTGAACATCGCGACGGTGACGACGCAGCTTGATTCGGAGACGACCAACTATCAAGCGGCACTATGGGCGGCGTCGCAAGCCATTCCCGAGACCCTTGTCAAGTTCATCGCTCCGTGAGATTGTTCCGGGCGCATCCACTGGCGGAGCCTCTGGGGTGGCGCGGATGAGGACTACGATGCCCACACTCGAAGGAGATCGCCACATGCTCACCACAGCTCCCCCGATCACGGTCACCGGGATGGAATTGACCTTCCGGCGCGACCTGCCGGGGTTCAAGGGGGCCAGGCATTTCGTGGTCGAACCACTCGGAGGGGGAGGGCACGGCATTTTTGCGCATCTGCGCTGCACCGACACCGTGTACCTGCACGGGAGCATGCCCATTGACCGTCTCACCCTCTTGGTCACCCCGCCGGGGGTTCTCTGGCGCGGCTACGAAGTCCAGATCGACGAGG
>JBEKWB010000115.1:0-16667 GCA_049513455.1 Acidimicrobiales bacterium | reverse complement strand
CCAAGGGGATCCTCTACGACAAGAAGCTCACTGGTCCCACGCAGTCCATCTGGAACTGCAACCCCAAGAACGTCATCCAGCTGACCGCAGCGCAGCAGGCCCAGATAGCCGCCATTTGAGCGGGGGGTCGGCCAGCCGAAGGGTGCGATTCGGAATCCGACTGCTCCGAGAATTCTGGCTCTCCTGACCGATCCGTGGGTCAGTTCCGGCCTGGAAGTACGGGACGCTGCCCACCGAGGGCGAGTATGGCGAGGGCGATGAGGGCATCGGGCGAACGGAACCCGAAGGCGATGCGGGTGAGGAGTCGGATCTTGGTGTTGGTGGACTCGATCAATCCGTTGGACAAGCCGTGGTCCAAGGTGGCGTCGATGGCCGCTCGGTGCTTGACGATCTTGCGCTGCAACTCGACGAAGGCTCGAATGCGGCAGCGTCGGGCCCAGCTAGTGCCCTGACCACCAACCTTGGAGGCGCGTCCACCACCTGAGCAGCCCGGTCGCGCAAACTGGCCATATGGCTACTCCTGTGAAGGTGCGCCGGCTCTCCGATGAGGAGGGCAGGCAGCTCCAGCGGATCGTGCGGCGGGGCGGTGGAGGGACCGACAAGTCGATCGTCAAGTGGCGTCGGGCGTTGGTCGTGCTCGCTTCTGCCGGTGGCAACGACGTGGCGGCGATCGCCCGGCTGGTCCAGACCAGCCCCGACCGGGTGCGAGAGATGATCCATTCCTTCAACGACAAGGGGATGCGCGCCCTGGACCCTCAGTGGGCGGGTGGCCGTCCCCGCCGGATAACGACTGAGGAGCGCCAGCTGATCGTCAAGACGGCCACCAAGCGTCCGCGCAGCCTCGGGCAGCCCTTCACCCGCTGGAGTGTGCGCAAGCTCGCCCAGTACTTGGCGACCAAGAAGGGCAAAAAGGTCCAGATCTCGCGCGAGCGGCTCCGCCAGATCCTCGCCGAGGACAAGATCACCTTCCAGCGCACCAAGACCTGGAAGGAGTCACCCGACCCGCTCCGTGAAGAGAAGCTGGCCCGCATCGAGTACCTGCTCGAACACGAGCGCGAGCGCACCTTTGCCTTCGACGAGTTCGGACCGCTGGCCGTCAAGCCCGAGGGTGGGTCGTGCTGGGCTGAAATGTCGAGGCCACAGCGCCTGCGAGCCAACTACCACAAGCCACACGGGACGAGGCAGCTCTTCGCCTGGTACTCGGTGGGCCTCGACCGCCTCTATGGCCGCATTGGGCCTCGACCGCCTCTATGGCCGCATCGAACCCAAGAAGGGTGCGCGTCCGACGCTGCGGGCCCTCAAGGCCATCCGTGCCAGCGTGCCCGACGGTGAACAGATCTACGTGATCTTGGACTTATGCCGACCCCGCGATTATGCCGAGTCGTGTGCGGCCTGACGGCGAGGCCCCTGGTGGATGGGCTTTTTCGGAGGTGAACGAGCCGACGAGGTCGGCATAATCACAGACTTTCCAGGAAGGCAATCAGGGGGTCGGAGGGGCGGTATCGGCCGGGGCGCACATTCGCTGGAGTGGTGAGAGCGAGCGCGCGTTCCTTGATCGTCATGTCCGCGTGCAGGTAAACGCTGGTGGCTCGCACGTCGGCGTGGCCGAGCCACAGGGCGATCACGGAGGTGTCCACGCCGGCCTGCAGGAGGGACATCGCACACGTGTGTCGGAGGACATGCGCGGTGACTCGCTTGTCTCGCAAGGAGGCGCATCTGTCCGCCGCGAGATCGGTGCAGGTACTCACACGACGCTCGACCGCGTCTCGGCTCAGGCGTCGTCCGGTGCGAGTGGGGAACAGTGGGTCGTCCGCGAGGCCGCCGCGTTCGCTTAGCCACTCCCGCAACACCGCTTGGGTGCGGCCCGTCAGTGGCACCGCCCGCTCCTTTCGACCTTTACCCACACAGCGGACATGGGCTCCAACGCCGAGGACGACGTCATGGCGGTTCAGATCCAGAAGCTCCGAGACCCGGAGCCCGGTCTGGGCGCCGAGGACCATCAAGGTGCGGTCGCGCCTTCCCACCCAAGTCGTCGTATCAGAGGCAGCCACCAGGGCTTCCAGTTCCTTCGAGGTGAGGAACGAGACCGCCTTCTTCACGAATCGCTTCTGGGGGATGGCGAGCACCTGTTGGATGAGTTCGGCATGCTCCGGGTGGCGCAGCGCGGCGAAGCGGAACAGGGACCGAATCGCTCCGAGTCGGGCGTTGCGAGTCCTCGCGGTGTTGCCCCGCTCCTTTTCGAGATAGTCGAGGAAGGCACCGATCAATTTGGCATCGAGGTCCTCGAAGTCGAGGATGGACGGCGCCTTTCCCGTCTGGCGACCCACGAAGCCCACCAGCAGTCGGAAGGCGTCTCGGTAGGCGGCCACGGTCTGTGGGCTGGCTTGGCGCTGACGGACCAGACGCTCGGTGAAGAACGCCTGCAGTGTCGGCGCGAGCGCACTCACGATAGGGGCCCTTCGGCCGCCTCGAGCCGGGCGGCCGCCAGTGAGAGCAGCTCCGGAACGGCGGTCAGATACCAGTACGTCGACGTTGGCTCCCTGTGGCCGAGGACGGTGGTGAGTCGCGGCAGCCAAGCCTGGACGTCCTCGCCAGCGCGATACCACTCGACCAGGGTCCTCACGGCGAAGGTGTGCCTGACGTCGTGAATTCTGGGAGGGCTCGGCGCCTGGTTCCCGATTCCGCCAGCGGTAACCAGCTTGCGAAACGTGTGGCAGACGTCGCAGTACGACACGGCCGTGCCGACAGTCGTAACGAAGAAGGTCGGACTCGTCGGTGGTGGGCGTTGATCTCGTTGCTCGGCATATTCGGCCAAGGCCTCGACGGTGCTCGTGTGTAGCGGAACGAGCCGGGACTTGCCGAATTTCGAGTCGCGCACCACGATCACGGCGTCGTCCCACATCACGTCGGACCGCTCCAGGCGGAGCGCCTCGCCCACTCGCATCCCGCTGGCCGCGAGCAGCCCGATCAGCGTCTCAACGGTCGTCGCGCGAAACGGGGTCCGGATCCTCTGGTGAGCAAGGGCCATCAAGGTGTCGATGTCGCCCTCCGAGTAGATGAAAGGTGCCCGGCGACGCTGTCGGAAGGTCACCAACCCGAGAGGGGGGATCTCGGTGTTCGGGTCCACACCGGCCATGTGGCGGGCGAAACCGCGAGCCACCGTCATCCGGCGCATCCACACCGAGCTGGCCGGGTCGGCGTCGGGCCGACGGGCCCACGTGAGCGCCGTCTCGACGGTGACCGTCGTAGCCCCCACGGCATCGAGATAGGCGACGAAGCGAGGAAGGAGGCGATGGGCGTCACCGAGCTTGTGTCCGAGGGCGCTCCGGAGCCTCAAGTATTCGCTGGCGTGGTCCGAGAGGGCGCTCATCGTGACGCCCCTGGCCACGGCCGGGCGACAGTGCGCAGGGCGACAAGGTCGACCTTGGCGTAGAGCGCCGTCGTGGCGAGATCTCGGTGACGCAGCACCTGACCGATCTCCGGTAAAGCAGCTCCCCTGCGAAGCATCTCGGTCGCCAGTGCGTGACGAAGCCGGTGGGGACCAACCGGGTGCTGACCCGTCCGCTCACAAGCACGGGTCACGGCGCCTGCGACCGAGCACGGATTGATGGGGCGGATGGGAGCTAGCAGGGTGATGAACACCGCTCGTGATGTCACCGGCGGCCGGCCGCGCTGTACGTACTCGGCGACGGCTTCCCCGATGTCAGTCGGCAACGGCAAACTGTCAGCACCACCGCCCTTGCCCCGCACCAGCAGCTCGCCCGCCCGCCAGTCGAGGTCCTCGAGGGTCAGGCCAGCGACCTCGCCAGAACGCAAGCCGAGCCGGGCCAACAGCAGCAGGATCGCGAAGTCTCGCAGGCCGACCGGCTGCGACCGGTCGCAGCTCTCTACGAGGGCGGCGACGTCGATGCCGGCCGATGGGGACGGAAGCCTCGTGTCTCGCCATCCGGCCACCGGTGGCAAGGCGGCAGCGAGGTCGGTCGCGACCAGACCTTCGAGGCGCAAGAAGCGGAGCAACGACCGCAGGCCCGTCACCCGATTCTTCGCGGTCAAAACCGAGAGCCGGCCACTCTCGCGGAGCAGGAACGTCGTGACGTTCTCCCCGCACAAACCGTCGAGCCCGGTCTCGTCTCCGGTTGCCCGCTCGGACAGGAATTGACGGGCGACGCCGACGTATGCGACCACGGTCGAACGGGCGACGCCGCGACTCTCGACCAGATGGCGACCGTAGCGGTCGAGCAGCTCGTCCAATGAGGTCTTGGGCTCGGCGGCAGGTGGCCCGAGGACATCCTTGGCCCTGAGATAGGCGAGCAGCCGATCGAACACGCGGCTGGACGGCACCCTTTGCTGCCCGCCAGCCCGGCGCGTCTCGAGGAAGTCCTCTATTCGAGCGCGGCCCAGATCCTCGACGGCCACTCCACCCGAGGCCATCCATCGGTTCAGCTGGCCCATCAACACCAGGTGGGTGACTACGGAGTGACCCGTGTACCCAAGGTGCTCCAGTTCCTCCCGGTAGTCCCTAGCGAACGCCACCAGCGGACCGCCGCGCTGTACCCACGAAACCATGTCATCGTCTCCTCCCGCCGCGACTCGGTGTCGCGATCAGAAGAGACTTCAGCGCATCGTGATTATGCCGACCTCGTCGGCTCGTTCACCTCCGAAAAAGCCCATCCACTTTGGACAACTTGAACCACCACAAGGGCCCGATGATCCGAGCGTGGTGCGCGGACAACGCCGTCGAACTGGCCTTCACGCCCACCTATGGATCGTGGGCCAACCCGATCGAGGCCCACTTCGGGCCGCTGCGCGAGTTCTCCATCGCCAACTCGGACCACCAGAGCCACGCCGAACTGGCCCGGGCGATCCGCACCTACATCCGTTGGCGCAACGCCCACACCACCGACCCCGAGATCCTCGCTCTCGAGCGCAAGCACCGGGCCATGATGAGGGGCGAAGCGCAGCGACGCTGGGGTCAACCCAAAGCCCGCGCCGCATAGCGGCGCACAACCTCCGCCTTTTCGTCCAACGGCGGATCCACGCGCTCTTTTTTGGGCTCCGGTATCCCCATCAATGTCACCTGAGCACTACCGCCCTGTCGGAAGATCTCCGACTCGTGCCGTTCCTCCGGCCCACCAGCCTGCTCAAGCTCCAGACGCGCGAACCTTTGTGGTCAGGGCACTAGCAGCTGGCGATCGCTTTGGCTCAGTCGCTCGAGCGAGGGCAGCGGCGACCGCGGGTATCGGCGGCTGGCGCTGGTCCTGCACCTTTAGCGATTAGATGGCAACCTATTGCCGTGACGGAACAAAGGCCACCCGGAATTCGTGACGACCTGTGGCGGCTGGTACAAGCGGACGTGGCTGGAGGCCGGTACGACACCGTCATTTCTGCGGCCTTCCGTCACGTCGAAACGGTCATTCAACATCGCTCTGGGCACTCTGGCATCGGATCCGGACTCATCGAGGCAACGTTCGGCTCTCGAATCATCTTCAGCAACAACGCAATGGACGCGCTTTCGATTCAGAACCTCTTCAAGGGCGCCGTGGGCTTCTACAAAGGAAGCCGGTCTCATGGGGCGTCACCCACCATTCCGGTTGTCGGTGAAGAAAAGTTGCTAAGCGTTCTTTCGGTCGCCAGTGCTCTCCTGGACCTATTGGACTACGACTTCGCAGTCCGGCCTGTCATTCGATCATACGGACAACGGGGAACATTCATTGAATTCTATTGCGACAACATCGACCTCACGTCCGAACTCTTGGTATCGGGAACCAGCGTTCGGATAGCCAGCAGGCGCGATCAATGTCTCATAGTCGACGCTGCAGAACTTGCGATTGGCGAATCTATCGCCTGCGTTCTAACCAACCACGTGATGAGTCTCCCATTCTCCTTTACTGTTGAGCCTGACACCACGGACAATTGGCACCGAGTGGTTGAGGCCAATGTCACGCTCTATTTTGACGATGGTGGCACTCGGATACGACCCGAGAAGGGCGTCCTCCTCGATTCACAGGAGGGAGGGAGAATGATAAGGCGATGCTTTCCCACGGTTCGGCAATACGATGCTGGCGACTACGTCACATGGGATTGGTCGTACGGCTCCACCGTGGGAGAGGCATGGATCCGTGATCCAGGGGGTGGATTCATTTCACCGTGGTCCGGCTCTGTTCTCTTTGATGGCTCACCCACGAAACCTACGCATCCGGCCAGATCGACTGGAATCAAGCTGTATCCAGACACCAACACGCACCTAGCACCGGCCCGAGCTTTTTCCACTCATGGTCACGGAGCTAATCAGCGACGGTGTCGGTCACTGGGAGGACGTTGTCGAGGGAGACGTTTCAATCACGTCGGATGACCCCTCGACGGTGAATGCAAGCGGATCACCTCGACAGGCAGTCGCTAAAACATACGGTTCAACGAACGTTCATGCGCGACTAGGGGTTCACTCGGCAGCAACTTCATTCACGGTATCTGCCCTTACAACTGGATCCAAGGCAACACTCTTGGGCGCTATCAAGAACCCACATGGCGTTGCCTATTCGAATAGCCTCGGTCTGCTGGTAACGAACCAAAGCAACATCGTCTTCCAGTGGCAGCGGGGACACCCATGTGTCCGTGGCCGGTCTTTAGTCCGAGCTTTTGGCCATCAAAAGTCCGCACCCCTCGGTGTGATTTTCAACTCTAGGTGAGTTTGGGGTCACCTCCTCGTTGACGGGCTTCCTTGAGCCGGAATGACTCACCGGAGGTGGCCACGACGACGCTGTGGTGAAGCAGGCGGTCGAGCAGGCTGACGGCGGTGGTGTGCTCGGGGAGGAACTTTCCCCAGTCCTCGAACGGCCAGTGCGAACCTATCCCGAGAGACTTGTTCTCATAGGCGGCGGCCACCACGCGGAAGAAGAGCTGAGCGCCGGTGTCGTCCATGGGCGCGAAGCCAATTTCATCAATCAGGACGAGGTCTGCCTTCATGATCTGCTCGATGACCCGGCCGACCGAATTATCGGCCAGTCCGCGGTAGAGGGTCTCGACGAGATCGGTGGCGCTGAAGTAGCGCACCCGTCTTCCCTCCTCGATGGCGCGGTGTCCGAGGGCGACGAGGAGATGGCTCTTGCCCGTCCCCGCCGGGCCGACGAGGCAGAGGTTCTCCTTGGCACTGATCCATTCCAGGCTGGCCAGGTAGTCGAACGTCGCCCTCTTGACCGACGATGCCGCGAGGTCGAATTCGTCCAAGGTCTTGGTGACCGGGAAGGCGGCTTGTTGGAGGCGAGCCCGGGCATTCGACGCGTCACGCGACGAGATCTCGGCTTCGATCAAGGTGCGTAGGAACTCCTCGGGCTTCCAGCGCTGGGTCTTGGCCAGCACCAACAACTCGGGGCACAGATGTCGCATGGCCCCGAGCCGCAGCCGGCGTAACCCCGCTTCGAGGTCAGGGGCAAGTGAAGGAGGCATGGTGTTCATTGGTTCCCCCCGATGGCGTAGTCCTCGAGGGAACGGGTGGCGACCGCGGGCAGGTCGACAATGAGTGCGTCACCCGGCGCACGGGGCCGTGGGACACCGCTTCCAGCGACGAGGATGGAGCGCACGTCGTGGGCCCGGAAGCGTCCGAACTCGACCGCCCGTTCGATGGCGGCGATGAGTTCGGTTCTGCCGTGGGCGGCCTCCATGGCGCAGAGCTCGCCGAGGTCGGCGGCCAGGGTGGTCACGCCCCGGGCAGCCGCTCCCTTGATGAAGGCTTCGGCCGCCGGCCCGAGGGCGACGAAGGCCACTTCGTCGCGTGTCTTGGGTCGCACCGCCCGGTCCGGGGCGGGTCGGGCCCCGCCGTAGTGCTCGTCGGACACAGAGGTCTCACCGGGGGCGACGATGGCGTGTTCGGCGATGATCTCGCCCAAGAGCACGATCATGACCGTGCCGTCGGCCACCCGCAGTTCGACCTCACGACCGATGTGGACCATGGGCACCGAGTAGCGGGCCGAGCCGAATCTGACACAACTCAGGCGGTCCACCTTGCGCATGGCCACCTTGCCGATCCGGGCCCGCAGCGAGGGCAGGTCACCGAGCAGAGGTCGCTCGAGCAAGAGCCGCTCGGCCGGGACAGCGGCGATCTCAGAATGCACCTGCGTGTTCAATTCTGTGTACCACGCAGCCCCCTTGGCATTGGCTCCTTTGAGGTCGGCGACACTGAGCTCTTCGGGGATCATGAGGTCGGACTTGACATAGCCGACCAAGGCCTCGACGATGCCCTTGGACTCGGGATCTGCTCCCTGGCAAAAGTCCGGCCGCGTCCCGTAGTGGGTGACGAAACGGACGTAGTCCGGCGTCGGGATCACAAGCCCGGCCACCGTGCCCGCCTTCAGGCACCCCATGCGATCGGTGAGCAGAGTCTTCGGCACGCCGCCGATGGTCTCCATGCACAACGCCAGAGCGGCCATGGTGGTCTCGGCTCGGAGGTTGTCGGCGAAAAAGACGAAGCGGAAGCGGCTCCAGGCCAGCACGGCGCAGAACACGAACAGGGGTCCGATCTCCCCCCAGTCGAACACCAACATGTCACCCGGGGCCCAGACCCCGGGGCGCCGCCCCCGGTGGTGATCCCGCCTCCACTCGGCCTTGGCTTGCGCCACCGCCCGGCGGAAGTTGCGGGCCGATCCGGTGTAGCCGGCCGCCACTGCGACCGGCAGGAGTCGTTTGGCCGTGATCCGACCGGCGGTGCGGGCGACCCGCTCGGCGACGATGGCGCTGACCGGGTCGTAGTTGTGCACCACGGCAGCCGTTTCACCCCCGCTTCCGAGTGCTTGGGCTCGCCTGGTCGCGTCAACGACCCGCTTGACGGTCTTGTCTGTGGTGCCGCAGATCTCTGCTGCAGCTCGGTAGGAGCCCACCTCTTGGTAGGCAGCATGCATGTCCATTCGTTCCCTCACTGATTTCATGGAGGTGTCCCTTCGGTCGGCACGGCGGTTGGCTAGCACCGCCACCGTGACCGGCTGAAGGGGCCCTCAGGTGGATGCTTCAGTGAGGGGTGCGGACTTTTGGTGGCCAAAAACGCGGACTTTTGGTGGCCATCAGTGCGGACCGCTCATGGCCATAAGTGCGGACTTTCTCGTGGCCACGGACACCCATGTGAGCGGTTTGTGCAATTGCCGAGCCCATATCTTGCCATTAACGGCGTCGATGCCATCGCTATCGACGAAGAGGACTCGGTATTCGTCAGATCGGTCCAGGAGAAGTGCGTATATCGAATCGATCCTTCCAACAAAGGGAAGTTGGATACAATCCGTCTTGGAGACGATGCCACTCCCTTCTACCTATGCACAACTGGAAATGCACTATTCATCTCTGACTTCTCGGGCAATGTCTGGCTGCATCAAGACGGAGTTCTTAGCAAGTACTTCTCCACTGGTCAGAGTCAGCCGTCCCCATCCTCCGCCCTGAGGATTGCGGTTGACTCCCAACACCTTTGGGCGATTGACACAGGGACTACAATCTTCACGTTGAATCGAGACACCGGATTGGTAACTGTCGAGGAACTGTCTTGTACGCCGAATCAGTACTCGGCAGTCTTGGCAGTGGACGACTCGTTGCTCGTGAGCGACTTTCACGGTGGGTCAATCGCGAGGCTCGACGAGCATCACGAGCCTTCCACCTTGGCTGACGGCTTTGAAATACCGAACCATTTTGCTGCGGGACCGGACGGCATCCTCTATGTCACCAATTTCGGATCCTCAGGCATTTCGCGGGTGATTCTCTGACACCTCCAATGGAATCGGATTCCCAGGGGTCTGAATCGCGATCTACGGACAACCTGGTGCCCTGTGACCCCTGCCCCGGAACGCCCAGACGTGGTGTGGAGCCGCACGGCACTTTGAGGGCACCTCCCAGTCTGGTTATCCGTGTGGGGGCAGGTTCGTCGGATTCACGACTGGGTCGATGAGGTGCGAGAGGTCCCGTTTGGCGTCTCGAAGGTCTTAAGATGTCACATTGCCGAGCTCATGGTGACTGACGCCGAAATGACTCAGTTGATAATCGTGGGACGGGCGCTTTCGTCGTGTTGAGGGAATCCTTAATAGCCACACGCTCAGTCGTCCACCGCTTCGTTGGTCACGCCAACATCATCACGATCGCTCGTTATGACCGTCGAGGTGAGCAAACGCCAAAAGAGAGCAGCCAAGTCGGTGCACATCCCATTTGTCGTCGACTCGTAAGAATCGCCACTGCTCGTAGTCTCTGATGACCCCTCCCAATCATCGGCATTGCTGGTGGCGATGGGACTCCGGCCAGGTGCTCATTATGGCTGGTTGACCCCGGAAGGGGATAACAACATTTGTGGGTTCATCGGGCCTGATTACGACCCAGGTTCATGGAGCAGGCGCTGCATCCCGTACCGCAGCCGTCAGATCTGGCTCTCAATAGCCGCCTCCCGATCGAGTGCAGGAGTCCCCACTCTGAGCATGGCGATGGACCGTCTCAGGTTCTCCCAGCTCGAATTGACGGTCCATAGATAAATGGGCAGCGTTGCCGCAGCGGTTCGGGGGGCTAATAAGTATTGTTGCTCATTGCGGGCAGGTCCAAGTAGTCGGTCATGGCTCCGACCAAGTACGCCATTTCATCGGCGGAATCGGTGAATCCGACGTTGTTGAGTACGGAAATTCGCTGGGCGGCTATGCAGTGTGCGCCGTCTTGTTCGTCAAGAACGCACTCTCCCACCTGTGATTCGCTGTATTCGTTGTCTCTGATTCTCAAGTGCTTCCTCGATTTGGGTGTTGCGAAAAGGAACTGTTCGGTGATTGTCAAGCTCTTCAAGCCCCCGCCCCGTGGTGGCCGGAGTTTTAGCGCCAGCAGGAGTTGGTTCGTTCGATCGGTCCCGAGCTGCGGACCCAGGAACGGGCATGGAAGCACGCCTGTGGGTGCCGAAACCGTCATCCGGAACTCCAGCGACAGACGATGCATCAGCAGGCCCTTCTGACACCCGCCGTCGGCACGAGGATCCCTTGTCCTCTAGCACCAAGGGTGGGAAGGGATGTTTAGAAGTACAAGATCCCTGTTCTCGGTTTAAGCGGGTATTCGGACCCCAGGCCCGAGACGTAACAGAGCAGCTCCGCAAGGAGCCGCTCTGTTACTAGAGGCTGATTCTCTCAAGCGGAGGTGGAGACGGCCTCGATGGGCTGCGCCACGCTTGCGGCATGGGTTATCTCGACCTTGCGGGGCTTGGCCTGCTCGGACACCGGGATGGTGATCGTGAGCACGCCGTCCTCGTACGTGGCAGTGATATGTTCACGATCCAGACTTTCCCCGAGCATTAGCTGGCGCCTGAACTCGCCTTGGGCTCGCTCCTGAAGCTCGACCACATCGTCTGCGCTTGGGATCCAGTTGCGTGTCGCAACTACGCTGAGGACGTCCCTCTCGACCGTAAGCTCGATGGAACCCGGGTCGACACCAGGTAGGTCGAGGTGAATCTTGAGATCGGTGAGCCGACGGTACGCATCCACTGGGATCTGGCGAGCACTGCGTTGCCTGAGCAGCTCCTCGGACACCCGGTCGAACTCTCGGAATGGCTCGAATCGCATCAACATGGCTGAATCCTTTCACTGCACTCGAGCAGCTCGGCGTCGGCGACAGTCGGGCCTCGATATACGCAATACTACTCTTGATTTCAATTACTAGCAAACCACTTCTAGAAAGAACGTCTAAACTGATGGACATGGAAGACTGGAGCTTTCTCACCAAACATGGCCGGGCCCTGATCTGCATCGCCCACGACCCCGGGGTGCGTCTGCGTGACATCGCCACGACGCTGGGCATCACCGAGCGCAGTGCCTTTGGCATTGTCAATGACCTGGCCGAAGCTGGCTACGTGATCAAGGACAAGGACGGGCGTCGCAATCGCTACCAGGTCCAAGCCCACCTACCCTTGCGAGAAGCCATCGGCCGAGAACCAACGATTGGCCAGGTGCTGGCGCTACTGGTCGACACCAACACCAAGCGAGGCCGGGGGAGCCATGGGTGACGGCTCTCGCATCGACACCCATGGGACTTCAGCGGAAATGCCGACACATTCAATAGCGGCCGACACTCAATAGCCTTTTGATGGCCTTGGAGGAGAGCGCACCATCGGGGCTGGTGGAGAGCAGGCGATCGAGATGGCTGAACATCTGTGACCGGAGTTGGGTGTCGTTCTGATCTGAGCTTCCGAGCAGCTCCGAAGAGCACGGTGACCGCCTAAGCACAATCGGCTGTTGCTCCACAATTGCTCGATGGAAGAGCGGAGCCAGACTGTCCCCATGCGCCGGACGTGGGCGTGGCCGATCGGCACAAACTGGGCGAGTCTTGAACCACCGCTTTAGTGCGGAATACTTGTCAAATGCCTCGCCTCAAGAGACTTCAGGGATTGGCGCTTGCACGCATCGTCGTCCTCGTAGCCTTGGTTCTGTTGGTGGCATCCAGTTGTGAAACTGCAGCTTCCGCCTCTTCTACGAGAGTCCGTGTTCCCGTTCTTGGACAGAAGGGTTTTGGCATCCCCAGTGCGACAGGATGGGGCACTTACAAGCCGAACGAGTTCTTCAATGGAGGAGACCCGTCAGGCCACGTCGTGGCGATTAACTGGAAACACTGGGGAAGCCGTGCCGCTACTGGGACGGGAAGAGGCTTTATCTTCATGCCGAAGGGCGGCTACTACCCCGGGTCTGTCGAGGTTGACTTGCGTGCCTTTGATCTTGGCCATTGCACATCCAAGGGACCGCTTGCCTACGAGCGCTTAGACGTTCGATATCCATCTCGACCAGGAGGCAGATTGGGAAAATGGACCCCCTGGAGCGGATCGCTTTGCGTAACGACGTCGATGAGCACGACGACGATACCAACGGCCATCGCAGCCCCACCTTGTCATGATGGCCAGGTTTCGGTCTCTGATGCGGGCGGCGGTGCAGGTCTTGGACACCAGGACCAGGTGATCCTGTTCACCAACCAAAGTCAATCAACCTGCTCCTTGTCGGGCTATCCCGGAGTGGCGGGACTCGATGCGCAAGGAAATCAAGTCGTCCAGGCCGAACGAACGCTCAGTGGTTATCTCGGCGGTCTCCAGAACGGCGCAACCTCTCCTCCGATCGTCTCGCTGGCTCCAGGGCAGACGGCATCAGCGACGGTCGAAGGAACGGACAATCCGATTGGATCGGCCACATCCTGTCCGTACTATCCCGTCCTCCTTGTCACGCCGCCCAACCTCACGGAGTCGGTGCGAGTGACCGTGTCGGGCTTGGGTACAAATCCCCCCGGACTTCCTGGTTGCAGCCAGATCGAGGTCCATCCGGTCGTGCCAGGCAGCAGCGGCAGGTCGGACTGAGATCTCTGTTGATCGGACGAGCACCGCAACGCTGCCGTTGGTGTGAGGTATCTCCGTCCGCCGGTTATACAGGTGATCCACCTCCTGGGGACCGAAGCCTCGGGCCACTTTGGGTGCTACCTACACTTGGTTGATGCCCACGCCAGTAGGTCCCGTTCCTCCCGACCCTAATGATCCCGACTTGTGGGACTGGGGCGAATTCAACGATGACACTCATCCCCGACGACGCCCTTGGCACTTTGTTCTGGTCGGCATCGTCGTGTTGGGACTTGTGCTTCTGTTGGTCGTAAACATCTGGTAGTCGACTCAGGAGCTGACGGGTAGCGTGCCCCGGTGTACGCCTGTTGGGTGAGGATGATCGGCACGGTTGGGTAGCCCACAAGAAATCTGAGAGGTGGGTTCACCCCCGACGAGGCCTTTTCCCTATGCTGAATCCATGGGACAGGGCGATGTACCAGCGTCACCGGGCGGACCCCTGCGTCGCCGACGAGAGAAGCGCCAACTCGGCAAGCTCGCAGACAAATCAGAGCGTGAGGTCAGTCCGACGGTGGCCAAGGGACACGTCAGAGTAATCAAAGATCAGCCCGCTGGGAAAGAGGAGGTCGAACCCGAGGAACAAGAACTCGACTGAACGGATCCTCGAAACCGAGGCCTGCAATCACTACGGGTGGGCGTGGTACCGACCCTCGTCCCCCCACAGCCGTTCCCTATCGGGCAGCACCCGCCGCACATCGTCTAGTGAGGGATTGCGACCTCCGACGATCATGACTCCTTCGATCTGATCCGACTTCCAGAGAGATTCCAGTATCTCATCCACGGCGCTTGAGTCCAGGCCCGTCTCGTGGTCGATAAGGGCGTTGTTGCAGTCTTCGTAACCGTCCTCATGCAAACCAATGACAGCGAGGACATCCTTCACGTCTTCGGGGTCAACCATCTCGTCGACGATACCCAAGTAATGGATGCCGCCGGTACCGCCAGTCACTCCCCTCGCCCGACTGGGTATCCCGCTGCCGGTTCGTGGCGCCCGACCTGTAGGACTGGTGTTTGGACTGGTCGTCCGACCAGAGCGGATCACTGATCCCATTTGACCTGAATCTGGTGCCGAGCGTCCCCAAGAGCGGCAGCGACCGCCATCTTGTATCTCGCTCCGATTTCCTCCCTGTTCTCATGGCGTGGGATTCCGGAGCGCACCGTGACGAAGATCGTGTCTCCCCAGCCCTTGCGCATGTCGATACCCGTGAGGACATTGTGTCCTGCTTCCGGCAGCACCTCAGAAAGTCCCAGAAGGACACGCCTCGTTTGATCTGGGATCATGGCCCCTCCGTTTTTCGAAAGCTTACGGAGCTGGGTACGGACCACCTAGGGCCATAGGTCCCAACGAAGGATTCCCATTCGGTCGAACGTCAACGGAGGACATCACGCAAGGGGCCTCTTCATCCAGCCCCCTGGTGGCTGCTACGCCGAATACGGGACCCGCCAGATCAGGTGAGTTACCCCGCTTTGAAGGCTCGACACCTCGAAGTTGCCGTTCAGCTTCTCGGCTCTGCGGCGGAGATTGGTCAGTCCCAAGCCTCCCTCGCCCTTGCTCTCGAACCCTCGGCCATCGTCGGTGACCCGTAGTTGGCAGTAGCCGTCGTTGGCGGTCAGCACGATGGTCGCCTCCGTGGCGTTGGCGTGGCGTTCGATATTGGTCACTGCCTCACGGATGACTGCCATCAGATGTTCAGCCACCCGCTCGGACACGGCTGTGTCCACTGCCCCGTCGAATGAGACATGCAGCTCGAAGCCCACCATGCCACGTAGTTCCTGAACCAGAACGACGACATCGTCACGAACACCCCGAGTCGACCCACCCATGCCCAGGGAGTAGATCGTGCTGCGAATCTCTCCGATAACCTCATCGACCTCGTTCACTTGCTTCTGTAGTCCCTCAGAGATGTCGGTTGAGGCCCTAACGGCCAGACCTTGGAGATTGAGGCCGACGCCGAACAGCCGCTGGATCACGTGGTCGTGCAGATCACGAGCCAGTCGATCTCGATCGTCGTAGACGGCAGCCACCTGGATCTGCTGGTGCAGTCGGGCGTTTTCGA
Organism: Acidimicrobiales bacterium; assembly: GCA_049513455.1. GTDB lineage: Bacteria > Actinomycetota > Acidimicrobiia > Acidimicrobiales > RAAP-2 > Bog-473. Next base: position 1,253 of record JBEKWB010000115.1, on the reverse strand, counting down.
TGGCGACGCCAGCCGCCAAAGCCAGGGCTTCGACCAAGGCGACGTCGTCTTGGGTGAACTCGGACCACCCGATCTTGTCGGCAAGGTAGAGATTCCCGTAGACGTCGTCCCGCACCTTGACCGGCACGCCGAGGAACGAGGTCATAGGAGGGTGGTTGGGCGGGAAGCCATAGCTGTCGGGATGGTCCCCGATACTCGCCAGTCGCAGAGGCTGAGGATCGGCGACGAGCAAGCCCAGCACCCCTTGTCCGGTCGGGCGTGGTCCGATCCGTGCTTCTTCGTCGGCTTCAAGCCCGACAGTGATGAACTCCGCCAGAGCGGAACGCTCACCGTTGAGGACACCGAGCGCACCGTATCGAGCGCCGGTCATGGAGCACGCTTCCTCAATCACGTGTCGCAGGAGCGCAGGCAGCTCAAGATCCTTCTCAATAAGCAGTACAGCGTCGAGAATCCGACGGAGCTTGGAAGGGTCTTCAATCGAGCGATAAGGCATGGTCGCCTTAACGGACCATTGGGTTCATCGTACGTTCTTTCACCTTTGAACTGGGCAAACCCTATTTTTCTAAGGTCTGATCAGACGATAACGCAACCGGAGATGATGCGCACCGGTAACTGCAGGCGCTCCGGCGGCATCAGCTGATGCACGCAAAGAGGCCGAGGATCGGCCCCAGCCGTTCACGGGGAATTCACTTGGGCGTGCTCGAATAGCGGCATGTACCCCACCTCGTTCACTCTTCACTTCGGCGACGGGGCCAAGCGCACCATCGAGCTGGCGCAGGGGACGGACCTGACGGACGTGGTGAGCATGCTGGGCGATGCCAGGCGAACGGGCCGCTCGGTCACCCTGCAGATGGTAGATGGGGAGTCCAGGGCGCCCTACACCGTGGACGGGCCGAGTATTCAGGCCATCAGCTACGTGATCTCGTCGGGCGATGTCCTCCATTCATTCCTTGAAGCACCGAGCGGCGACGGCGGAGGGCTAATCAGAGACCAACCGGAAGACCGTACCTGCGAGCTGTGACGATTCCTACGAGTCGACCACGAAGGGGACGGGCACCGGCTTGGACAAATACGACCGTTTTATGTACGCCCGTTGCCTCAGCGTGCCTTCATACCGGCGTTCGGGGCCAACTTTCGGCTCCAAACCCACCCGATCGCCTGTGGGAACGAGGAAACATCGGACCCTCTGAATCCCCCCTAAGCAATCAGGGTGCAACGTGGGTAGTGTCTCCCGAAGCGGTATCGGGCCCGCA
>JBEKWB010000114.1:0-12471 GCA_049513455.1 Acidimicrobiales bacterium | reverse complement strand
TGGCCGACGACATGGGCTTCGACCGCATCGTTTCGAACCAGCCCCAGTACTCCCTGTTGTGGCGGGTGATCGAGGCCGAAGTGGTCCCGGTCTCCCAGAAAGAGGGGGTGACCCAGATCGTCTGGTCGCCGCTGGCCCAGGGCGTCCTCACCGGGAAGTACCTCCCCGGGGCACCGCCGCTCGAAGGATCGCGTGCCACCGGTGTCGAGGGTGAGGAGATGAGCTGGCTGCTGCGCGACGAGGTCCTCACCCCGGTCCACGAGTACGCCGAGTTGTGCCGCCAAGCCGGTTACACGCCCGCCTCGGTGGCTCTGGCCTGGGTGCTCCAGAACGAGAATGTGAGCAGCGCCATCATCGGGGCGAGCCGACCCGAGCAGATCGCCGAGAACGTCAAGGCGCTGGAGATCGAGCTCGAGCCCGATTTCGTGACGGTCCTGGAGAAGGTTCTGGCACCGACCACGCTGTTCGACCCGGCCTTCACCTTCAGCCCGGACGAGCGCCCCTAAGCGCCGAACCGTGAGGTGAAGGACAGCACGGCGAGCGTGGAGTGCACACGATGTTCCTCGAAGACCCGCTTGTAGCCGGTGTGGGCGATGCGCCAGCTCCCATCGGTCTTGGTGTAGCGGTCGGAGTAGAACGCCGTCCCCCCGATTTCGAGATCGGCCGACGGCACAATGACCCGGTCCTGGAGATACCAGCTCCCGGTGGCGGTGGTGTCCGACGTGACGTCGATCTCGGGGTGGTGCCCGTGATGTTCGGTCACGATCTCCGGCCCGCCCAGCGCCTTGGTCAGCCAGGTCACGATGGCCTCGCGCCCGACCAGGCTGGTCTGGGCATCCTCGTACGCCGCGGTGGCGTCCTCGGTCAGCAACAACCCGAGCTGGTCAAACTGCTTGAGGTCGAGGGATCGGAAGTAGGCGTACTTCAGCCGGCGGATGGCCTCGAGCTCCGTCGCCATGTCCATCGCACTCCCCCTTCGTCGGAGAGACCGGTCACGGCCCCGGGCCAGGGTAGCGGGGCACCAGCCTTTGCGTCCTCGAGCCGGGCACGCCACCATCTTCGTGTGCCCGAACGCCAGCGGATAGCCGCCTACGGTGTCTGCATCGATCCGCAGGGCCGCCTCCTACTGGCCCGCGCCGCACCCGCGCTGAGCCTGCGGGGACGGTGGTTCCTTCCCGGGGGCGGCGTGGACCACGGGGAACACCCGACCGCCGCGCTGCGCCGTGAGTTCGAGGAGGAGTCCGGGCTGACGGTCGAGCTCGGCCCGCTCCTCGACGTGCTCTCCGACGTGCGCACCCTCCCCGACGCGACGATCCTGCACACGGTGCGACTGATCTACCGGGTGGCACGGTGGAGCGGGACCCTGCGGGCGGAACGGGGAGGGACCACCGATGCGGTCCGGTGGGTGGAGAAGGATGAGCTCGCCACGCTCCCCCTGGCGCACTACGTCGAAGAAGTGGTCGCGAGGTTCCTATGAGTTCGACTGCGGCGGTGAGCTCGACGACAGAGGACACCCGGCACCACGTCGTCATCATCGGCTGCGGGTTCGGAGGCCTGTTCGCCGCCAAGGCGCTGCGTCGGGCGCCGGTCCGGGTCACCCTGATCGATCGCACCAACCATCATCTGTTCCAACCCCTTCTCTACCAGGTGGCCACGGGGATCCTCTCTGAGGGCCAGATCGCCCCCGCCGTCCGTGATGTCCTGCGCCACCATCCCTCGCTGCGGGTTGTCCTGGGCGAGGTGGACACCATCGATCCGGCAGCGCGCACGGTCACGGCCACCGAGCTCGGCGGTACCCCGGCCACATTCTCCTACGACAGCCTCATTGTCGCCGGCGGCGCGGTGACCTCCTATTTCGGTCACGACGAGTTCCGCGCAGCGGCCTGCGGCATGAAGTCCCTCGACGACGCCCTGTACCTGCGGGGGGAGATCTTCGGCGCGTTCGAGCGGGCGGAGCAGGAGGAGGACGAGGACCGCCGTCGCGCCCTGATGACCTTCGTGGTGATCGGTGGAGGGCCGAGCGGCGTGGAGATGGCCGGACAGCTGAAGGAGCTCTCCCGCCGCGCCCTGCAGCACAACTACCGGCGCATCGATCCCCGCCTGACCCGCGTCGTCCTGGTCGAGGGCGGGGAACGGCTCCTGGCCGCCATGGGCGAGCGCGTCTCACGGCTGACGGCCCGGGACCTGGGCCGGATGGGGGTGGAGATCCACCTGGGCGCCATGGTGACGGGCTTCGGCGACGACGACGTCGAGGTGACCAAGTCCGACGGGACGCACCTGCGGGTCGAGGCGGCGACCAAGGTGTGGGCAGCCGGCACGCGCGCCTCCCCCCTGGGGGCCCTCCTGGCGTCGAGCACCGGCGTCGGGTTGGATCGCTCCGGGCGCGTGCAGGTGGCGCCCGACTGCTCGGTGCCGGGGTATCCCGAAATCTTCGTCGTGGGCGACCTCATGGCCCTCGAGGATCTGCCCGCGCTGGCCGAGGTGGCCATGCAGTCCGGCGCGCACGCGGCGCACACAATCGTCCGGCGGGTGCGCGGGAACGCCACCATGGTCCCGTTCCACTACCGCGACCTCGGGACGCTGGCGGTGATCTCGCGCTTCCGCGCCGTGGCTCACATAGGTCCCGTGCAGGTCGGGGGGTTCATCGGGTGGACGCTGTGGCTCGTCGTCCACGTGACCTTCCTCACCGGCTTCAAGAACCGCTTTGCTGCGCTGGCCCGTTGGACGATCAGCTTCGTCGGGCGGGGTCGCTACGAGCGGGCCCTGACCGGTCGCTGGGTGGTGGGCGGGGACGTCGAGACGGGTTCCGCGTAGGCTCGCCCGACGACGCACCACGAACCCGAGGGGGAGCACCATGCCCATCAACGTGACGCCCATCGCTGGGCTGAGCGACGAGATCAACGACATCCGGATCCGCACCGCTCGCATCGTCAACGAGAAGATCCTGCCCAACGAGAAGGTGATGTGGGCCGGGCGCCGCGACCAGGCCAGCGACGTGGAACGGGCCGAGGCGCGTGCGTTGCGGGAGGAGGTCCGCAAGAAGGTCAAGGCCGAAGGCCTGTGGGCGCCCCACCTGCCCCAGGAGTACGGCGGCATGGGGATCGACTTCATGGCGCATGCCTACATGAACGAGATCCTGGCCTACGCCGTCGGGGCCGCTTCCCTCTTCGGCGTCGTGGCACCCAACTCGGGCAACCAGTCCGTCCTGGTCAAGTACGGGACGGCCGAGCAGAAGGAGAAATGGCTGCTCCCGCTCGTCGAGGGCACCATGCAGTCGGGGTTCTCCATGACCGAGCCGGAGAACGCCGGCTCGGACCCGCGCTCCATCCGGACCAGCGCGGTGCGCGAGGGCGACGAATGGGTGATCAACGGGCACAAGTGGTTCACGTCGAACGGGCTCGAGGCGGACTTCTTCATCGTCATGTGCCGCGCCGCCGAGCCCGGAAGCGAGGACCGTCCGGGACGGATGATGCAGATCATCGTCCCCACGTCGACGCCCGGGGTGATTGTCGAGCGCGGTATCGGAATCTGGGGGAGCGCCTCCTCGGACCACTGCGAGGTCCGTTACGACAACGTCCGGGTGCCCAACGAGAACGTCCTCGGCCAGGTCGGCGACGGCCACCGCGCCGCGCAGGACCGGCTCGGGGCCGGGAGGATCTTCCACTGCATGAATTCGATCGGCCAGATGTGGCGGGCCTTCGATCTGATGGTCGAGCGCATCCTCACGCGCGAGGTGCACGGGGGGCTCCTGAAGAACAAGCAGTTCATGCAGGGATTCATCGCCGACAGCTACATGGACCTGCAGGCGGCGCGGCTCATGACCATCCATGCGGCCGAGAAGGTCGACCAGGGTGATCCCCAGGCGCGCACGGAAATCTCCGCCATAAAGGTCTTCGTGCCGGCGGCCTACTCCCGGGTGGTCGACCGGGCCATACAGGTGTGGGGCGCCGCCGGCGTGTCCAGCGACCTTCCCCTGTCCGGCATGTACCTGACGGCGCGCACCCTACGCATCGCCGACGGTCCCGACGAGGTGCACCGGATCCTCATCGCCAAGAACGTGCTGGCCCACTACGAGAAGGGCGAAAGCTGGGACTTCGCCGGTTGAGTCTGACCGGTTGCGACAAGTACCGGGCCGGGCCGGGGGGCCCGCTGCGTCGTCTCTGGGCTCAGCGGCCCTTGGGGGTGGCGATGAACAGTGGGATCTGGCGGTCCGTCTTGGCCTGGTACTCGGCATAGGGCGGGTACGCCGCCACGGCCCGGTCCCACCACTCCCGCTTCTCGTCGCCGCTGGCCTCGCGCACGGAGACCTCGAACGGCTCCGGCCCGTCCTGCAACACGACGGCGTCGGGATCGGCGAGCAGGTTGTAGTACCACACAGGGTGCTTGGGGTCGCCGCCCTTGGAGGCGACCAGGGCATACTCCCCGTCGTGCTCGACGCGCATGAGCGGGGTCTTGCGCACCTTCCCACTCTTGTTGCCGCGGGTGGAGACGATGATCACCGGCAGGCCGGTGTCGAGAAGGGTGTTGGCCTTGGCACCCCCTGACGCCTCGTACTCGGCCACCTGATTCCGCACCCACTCGCTCGGGCTCGGTTCGTACTCTCCTGCAAGGGACATGCGCCCACTATAGGGAGCGCCGGACCGATGGTTCGCGCCCGGGCTCCCGAGTTCCTCGGCCCGGGCAGGGATACCGGAGCGCATTTGTGGGTATGGACAGGATCTGGGCGGCGTGTCAGCGCCGTGACGCAAGGAGAAGCACCCCATGGATATCGTCCGCAACACCGATGGCACGCTCGTCGTCCCCGTGGCACCCCCACGGCGTCACGGGGACGACGACGAGGGTGCAACCGTGGCGTCGAATGCCGGGGACGTGGACCCCGGCGCCGCCGACGCAGGCGCAGTCCCCACGACGCGGCTCCTCCATCCCGGCGAGGGCGGCTACGACGAGGCGCTCTCCGCCTGGGACCTCCAGCAGAACCCCGATCGCGAGCCGGCCGTCTCGACGGTCGGTGGCCGTCAGGAGGCCATGACCCTGATCCACGCCGTGGCGACCTCACCGGACCAGCCCGTCGCCCCGGCGGTCGAGGCACTCGAGGATCCCGACGCCAGCGGGGAAGCGTTGCGACACGTTCTCGTAGGAGGGGTTCACGCCGTCGAGGACTTCGCCGCCGCGGTGGCCGAGGCCGAAGGCGGCGAGCCGCTCTCCGCCCACCAGACGACCAAGATCATCGGAGAGGTCCTGTCCGAACTCGACGCATAGGCGGTCGTCGATCAGGTGTTCGAAGTGGTCGCCCCGCAGAGCGCGGTCGTATAGGAATCCAACACCTTCAGCGCCGCATGCACCTTCGGGGTCTCCTCCGCCGCGGTGATCCCCTTCTCGTACGCGGTAAGGCTCGACGAGCTCTGCACAATTGTCTTGAAGGTGCTATCGAGCTTGAGAACTACGGCTGCCGCCGACTTCACCTTGGCGGAGGCGCCGCTCAGGTAGGCGTCGAACCCCTTCTCCGCGCTCGACTCCCCTTTGAATGTGGCGAGCAAGTCCTTCTTGATGACGGCCCAGTTATCCGAATCGACGTCCTTCGCCAGCGCCGCGCTCGCCTTCACCTCCTTCGTCTCTTCGGCGTTGTAGGCCTTGCAGATGGACGACCCACCCGGAGTGGCCGAAGCCGTCGCCACCGGCAGAACGGCCATGGCCACGACGAGGGCCGACAGCGCACCGCACAGCTTCGCTCCAGAGAGCATGGACCTTCCCCTCTAGCGAGCCCCTTTGAATGAAGAGGCCTCTTTGAATGACGAGGCCCGCACACTATGTCCTCCACCCACGGGTGGAGCTTCGCCGAGGCGAATCCACCTGCTGAGCCACCCACGGGCCGATTCGTCTTTTGGCCTTCCATGTGACGGTTGAGGGGTACCCCAATCGAAAGGTGGCTCCCATGCCAACTGATGTGCTCATCGTCAACATCGCAGTGCTGTTCGCAGTGCTCGAAGCCGACCTCGGCCGCCGCAAGATCACCCGCTTCCGGATTCTGCGACCCCTGTTGCTGGCCGCCGGCATCATCCCGCTCTTCATCGCCCACCCGGCCACCGCAGGCAACGGCGAGATTCTCGAGATCGCCCTGGCCGGTCTCGGCGCCCTTCTCGGCCTTGTGGCGGCGGCCGGTCTGATGAAGATCACCTACGACGACGCCTCACAGCGGAGCATGAGCGTCGCCGGCCCGGCCTATGGCGCCTTCTGGACTCTCGTCATCGGAGCCAGGCTGCTCTTCACCTACGGTGCCAACCACTGGTACAACACGCAGCTCGGCCACTGGCTCATGACCAACGGGATCACGGTCGACGCCCTCACCGACGCCCTCATCTTCATGGCCGTCGCCATGGCCGTCACCCGCACCATCCGCCTGGCCGTGGGCCGGGCCCAGGTGCGCCGCGGATCCGCCAACCAGCTGGCGGTCTGACATGACCTTCACCACCATTGCCATCGCCGCCGCCCTCATCGTGTTCGTGCTCGCCAGGCGGGTGCGAGGTGAGGCGGTTCGAGAGCCCAAGAAGCTCTTCCTCCTTCCGATCGTCGTGGGCCTCATCGGACTGCAGAACGTGGCCCACGCCAAGCTGAACACCATTGACATCGCGGTCATCGCCGCCGGGGCCGCGCTGTCCCTCGGTCTCGGCCTCCTGCGCGGCAAGTTCGACCGGGTCACCCTGGTGGACGGGTCACCGTTCATGAGCTGGACCGCCGCCTCGGTGGCGGTCTTCGCCGGCAACGTGCTCGCCAAGCTGGCCCTCGATGCCGGCGGGGTGGCGGCCGGTGGCACCACGGCCGCATTGACCAGCTCCATCCTGTTGAGCCTCGGGCTCACCTTGCTCGGAGAAGCCGCGGTCGTGTGGTTCCGCTCCCAGTCGCTCACCGCGGCCGGCCCAGGCCCGTCGGCGGGACCAGGCACATGGGCGGGACCAGGCACATGGGCGGGACCCGGCCCATCCGGCGGTTTCGGAAGCGGACGGTACCGTGGGACCGTGCAGAAGACCGGCCGGCCCACCACCTGGCCCCCGATCCGGTGAGCGAAAGGTCGGACAGCATCTACCTCGTCTTCACCGAGGGCCGCTTTGTCCGGGCGGTGCGGTTGGTCGCCCTGGCCGTCATCGTCGGGACCGCGTTCATCGGCCGGCCCCACCCGACCCTCACGGGTGACGGGCTGGTGATCCTCATCAGCCTGGTCGTGGCCGCCGCCACCCAGGTCGCCCTCACCCTGGCCCCCAGCGGATCGAGCGCCATGAGGGCCATCACGGTGCTCGCCGCGCTGAGCAGCGGCGTGGTGGCCGGCTACGAGCCGTCGGTGGGCACGGGCATCCTGCTGATCTTCGTCGGGCTCAGTGCGGGCGGCGGTCTCGAGTTCGTCCTCGGCGGGCTGGTAACCGCTCTGGCCGTGGTGACCACCGCCATCAGCGTCCTCGCCGCCGGCCAGGGCACCAGCAACGTCAGCCTGGGCGCCATAGCCGTGGTCGGATTCCTGGCCGCGACCGGCCGCAGGCAGTACGTGCTGCGGGCCGAGGAGGCCGAGCTGCGCCTGGCCGATGCGGAACGAGCCCGGGAGGAGCACGCCCGAGCCGCCGGCCTGGCCGAGCGGGCCAACGCGGCCCGGGAGATCCACGACATCCTGGCCCACAGCCTCGGAGCGTTGGTCCTCCAGCTCGACGCGCTGGATGCAGTGCTCAGCGGCGAGACGCCTGATCATGCGAAGGCCGTCGAGGTCCTCGCCCGCGCCCGCTCCCTGGCCGTCGAAGGGCTCAACGAGGCCAGGCAGGCCGTCGGCTCCCTGCGCGCCGATCCCCCGCCCCTCGTCGACGCGCTGCGCCACCTCATCGAGGCCGCGCCGGGGGCGACGTTGGAGATAACGGGCGCGCCGCGGCCGATCCCGGCCGAGGTAGCAGTGGCGCTGCGGCGCACCGCACAGGAAGGGTTGACCAATGCCGTCAAACACGCACCGGGGGCCACGACGACCGTGCATCTCGCCTTCAGCCCCTGCGCGGTCGTGCTGACCGTGACCGATACCGGCTGCCCGGACGGCCACGCCCCCGGACCACTCGCCCATACCGGGGGCGGCTACGGGATAGAGGGGCTACGGGAACGGGCGGAGTTGATAGGGGCGTCGTTGGTGGCCGGTCCACAGGGAGCGGGGTGGGAGGTCACACTCAGCGTGCCTGACCCTCATCTGCAGGCACAGGAGCAGAAGCAGACCCAGACGCAGGAAGCCCCATGAGCGACGGCGCCACTCCCCTGCGGATTGTCGTGGCCGACGACCAGCGGGCCGTGCGCGAGGCGCTGGCCACCGTCCTCGACGCGGAACTTGGCTTCGAAGTCGTGGGCCTGGCCGCCGACGGCGAGGAGGCGGTCGAACTGGCCCACCGCCTCTCGCCCGCGGTGGTGCTGATGGACCTGCGCATGCCCAACGTCGACGGGGTGGCCGCGACCCGCCGGTTGGCGGCCGAACTGCCCGCCGTGAAGGTCGTGGTCCTCACGACCTTCGCCGATGACGCCAGCATCATGGGTGCGCTCGAGGCGGGGGCGCTCGGCTTCCTCACCAAGGATGCGGGGCGCGAGCAGATCGCGCTGGCGGTCCGCTCGGCCGCCGCCGGCCAGGCCGTGCTCGACCCACTGGTCCAGGCAAGCCTTTTGCGCGCCGCGTCACCCGCGGGCACCGGCGCGGACGCAGGAGCCGGAGCGGCGGCGGCTGTCGTGATCGAATCGTCCGTGCCGGCCGCTCCGATGCCGGCACCTCTCCCCGACGACCTGACACCGCGGGAGGCGGACGTGCTTCACGCCATCGCGGCCGGACAGAGCAACTCCGAAATCGCCGCGACGCTCTTCATTTCCGAGGTGACGGTGAAGAGCCACATCAACCACCTCTTCGCCAAAATCCATGCCCGTAACCGTGCCGAAGCCGTCCGGTACGCCTACGACCATGGCCTCGTCAGGCCGGGTTCATAGGTGACAGCGCTCCCGATCAGCCCTTCACGATCGCACGGGCTACCGCCACCACCTGCGTGAGGTCAGCCGGCGTGACCGAGCCCCCGTTTGCCGGGTCGAAGGTCACCGCAAAGCCCTTTGCAGTCGATTCGAACACGTCGACCTCTGCATGCCCGTAGCTCGTGCTGGAAAAGGCGGCCTGTCCAAGTCCTGATACTGCCTGAGCAGGCGTACCGATGGCGGACGGATCTGAAGAAACGAACTTACTGCGCGTTTCGCCGGGAGTATCGAAGACCACATTGAGCGCGTCGCCGGCGGCGTCAGTGTAGATGCAGGCAGCTGTGCCGCCGTTGTTGGCACTCGGACCCGTGAATGTCGTTCCCGTGGCGGATGTGACGAGGGACTGCTTCGGACACCCCAAAGATTTGATGGATGAACTCCCGGAGTCGTTTGCGGCCTTCTTCTTGTGACTCGCTGCCTTGTGATGCTTCCCTTTTGGCTGGCTCGCCGAGACTGCCGTCAACGGCACGAGTGCTGTGGTGAGCGCCAGAACGAGCACCCCGACACCGGTCCACGCTCTCTGCGTATGCGTCGTTCCCTGTGTGTGCATCACCCATCGCCTTTTCTATTCCGCCTGAAGGCGGCATCCATTCCCACGTGGAATGCCCCGCAAGGAGGGACTATGGGCTCGCAGGAAGCCTATGGGACCACAGCTCGGCGCGCACAATCCTCGTTGCCCCGGCGAAGAGGGGTCGAGCTCTTCTGTGCATCACGTCCGGGAAGCCGGTTGACTTCCTAACGGGTCACCAGACCCCCGTCGGCGTGGATCACCGTGCCGGTAACGAAACTAGAGGCATCAGAGGCGAGGAAGACTGCCGGCCCGACCATCTCCTCTGCCGTCGCAGCCCTTTTCAACAAGCTGGCCTTAGCCATGGAGGCGGCCACCTCGGGACCGTTCGCGCGCACCATGTCTGTGTCGACAGTCCCTGGAGCGAGTGCATTCACTCGAATACCCTCGAGAGCCAGGCCGGCAGCCATGGCCTTGGTGTAGGAGACCATGGCCGACTTGGCGGCGGCGTAATGGGCCACGGTGGCCGAGAACAACCACGCACCGGCCGAGACCACGTTGATAACGGATGCATGATCAGAGGCGCGCAAGTAGGGAAGGGCCTCCTGTATCAGAAAGACGGGCCCTTTGAGGTTGACGTCCATCGACTTCGTGAATCCTTGCTCGGTAAATGCACCGATCGGTTCTGTCAGGGCGTTTGCCGCGTTGTTGACGATGATATCGATGGCGCCAAATCTCTCGACAGTGGACTTCACAAGGGCACGTATATCGTCGAGCGAGCCCATGTGGCACGCGATTCCCACGGCATCGATTCCTGCCTCGCGCAACGCCATTTCGGTCTCGGCACACGCCTCGGGTTTCCGACTGGCTACGACCACACGGGCCCCGACGTGGCCGAACCCTTGTGCAATCGCCCGTCCGATACCCCTGGTGCCGCCAGTGACAACTGCTACCCGACCATCGAGACGAAAGAGTCCATCGACGTCACTTTGTTCTTGAAGGCTCATGGTCTCGATAACCGAGAGGCCTGGGCCGAGATGATCGAGCGTTGCGACAGAGCATCCGGGTCGGTCCCCGTCGCACCGTCAACGACCCGGATGGATGTTGCTTTTTGCCTCTTCATCACATCCCCCCTCCACCTAGCCCTGTGCCTTTGCGGCACTTACCGAGTTCTCAATTACGTTATTGACAATAGTGGTACAAGCCGGATGGCTTCGTGCGCACGCCCGCGCTGAGTGGTTCAGACTGCACCGGCCCCGCCGTCAGGTCTTTTTCGCCAGGGCAGCGGCACGGTCGGCCAGCGCCGGATCCCTGAAGTGGCGACACACGTCGTCGAAGTCGCTCTTCGGCCCCCGCCAGCGCAGCGAGGCCACATTCCGGAGCACCGGGGGTTTGGTGCGAAGGGTGGCGATGTCCTTGAACAACAGCGCCAACTCTCGCTCGGTGGCCAGTCGCTCGGCCAGCTTCGCCGCGCCGCGCAGCTCTTGGCGCACCGTGGGATCCCAGGACGAGACGGCGTCGGGTATCTCATCGATGCTCCCGTAATGCGCCAACGCCACCGAGGCCGATCGCTTGCCCCACCCGGCTAATCCCGGGAAGCCGTCGGCAGAGTCGCCGACAAGGGCGAGCCAGTCGGGGATGGAGTTGGGCGCCACCCCGAACTTCGCCCAGACCCCCGCCTCGTCCGTGACGGTGTCCTTGCGCCGGTCCAATTGCACCACCCGGTCGTCGACGACGCATTGGGCCAGGTCCTTGTCGGGGGTGCAGATGAAGACCTGCTTCACTTCCGGGTCGTTCGCCGCCACTGCGGCGGCCGACGCCAGAGCGTCATCGGCCTCGAGCTCCACCATGGGCCAGACGCCGACACCCAAGGCCTGCAACGCCGTCTCGAGGATCTCGAACTGGGAGCGCAGCGCAGGATCGATGCCTTCCCCGTTCTTGTAGCCCGGCCACAGATCATTGCGGAACGACTCGATGACGTGATCCGTGGCCACACCGACGTGGGTGGCGCCGTTGACCAACATGCTCAGGACCGAGGTGACCACGCCACGGGCGGCTCCGATCTCGCTCCCGTCGTCGGCGTCACGAGGGGGCTGACCGTAGAAGTGTCGGAAGAGCTCATACGTACCGTCCACCAGATGGACATCCATGGAAGCAAGTCTGCCAGTCGGGGGCGATGAACGGGCAGCGTGGCCGCGGGCTCGAAGTTCAGAGTCGCCGAACGCGAAACTCTTGCGACCCCACGCTCGAACTCACGCTATGTGTGACTTCGCGTGAAATGTCGCCAGAAGTTCGCGTTTTGCGACATGGGAACGGCTACGGACCAGATGAGTTCCTTGGCCCGCCCAGCGGCGGGCCGTACTCAGGATCCTCAGGGCCCCAGTCATAAAGAGCCAGCATCCACTCTTCCAGGGTCAAGCAGACCGCCCCGGTGGTCACGCTGATCCGTCGTGCCAACGTCGTCTTGCCCGAAGCGGCGTAGCCGCAGAGCAGATGAACGGTGGGCTGCGCAGCCTGTACTGGCACCATCATACGCAGTATCGCTCAGCCCACGCCGGCTAGGACCTCGCCAACGAGTTCGACGGACTGCGTCGCCAACTGGGTCGTGGAGCGCGCCCCTTGCGACTTCCCCTCAAATATTCATCTCGACTTCCCGATCATGGGGCGTTTGCGAAAGGGTCTGACCTCAATCGAGCCACAACCCAAAGATGCCGCTTCATACGCGATCGGCCGGATTTTCATACGGGATCAGGACCCGAGGTGCTGGTCATCGCAATGCCATATCGCTTCGATTGGGTCGACGATAGACAGGTCGACGAGGTTGTCCCGCTGAGCGTGGAAGTTTGAGGTGGCGGTCCCCCGCTTGATACCTGCCAGGTGGTAGGTGTCGGGCGTCCGTCGAAGACATCCGATCAAGAAGGGGACCACCATGAAGAAGA
>JBEKWB010000113.1:0-12578 GCA_049513455.1 Acidimicrobiales bacterium | reverse complement strand
AGTGCCAGATGGACCACATCGTGCCTTATACCGAAGGTGGACCCACCGACCAGGACAATGCCCAGGTCCTCTGCAGCTACCACAACCGGTTGCGTTACGAGCGGCCCCCGCCGGGCGGGTAGTCGCGAAAGCAGTAGAACGCACACGAGAAGGCGCCGGAGATCGAGTTCATTTCTGGACTTAGATCCTCGAGAATTGGCGAATCGACGCATGGATGCGTTCGTGCGACGGATATTCGGTCGTGAGTTCCCTCGGCTCGATCTTGAACGCGTGCCGTCTCGAACCTCATGGAAAGCGCCGGGGACGGCATTGAAGGCGCCGCGGACGGTCTGGCCTGGCAAGATTGCATGGGGGTCAACCCATGTCCAGATTTGGAGCGTGCCTGGTGGCTGACGTGAGGAGTGCGGTGTGACGGTTGCGGCGGCGCCTACGGCGCCCACGGCGCCGGTGGCGGAGCAGATCACGAAGCGGCGCCTGTGGTTCATTCTCGGCGCGCTCCTCCTCGGGATGCTGCTGGCCGCGCTCGACTCGACCATCGTCTCCACCGCGCTTCCGACCATTGTGGGGGATCTTCATGGTGGCTCGCACCTCGCCTGGGTGGTGACGGCGTACCTCCTGGCCTCCACCGTCTCCACTCCATTGTGGGGAAAGTTGGGCGACCAATTCGGCCGGAAATTCTTCTTCCAGGCGGCCATCGTCATCTTCGTGGTGGGGTCGGCCCTGTCGGGCTTCAGCCACACCATGACGGAGTTGATCATTTTCCGCGCCGTGCAGGGTCTCGGCGGGGGCGGACTGATGGTGGGGGCCCAGACGATCATCGGCGACGTGGTGTCACCGCGCGAACGCGGTCGCTATTCGGGCCTGTTCGGGGCCATGTTCGGTGTGGCCACGGTCATCGGGCCACTCATCGGTGGCCTCTGTGTGACCTACCTCACGTGGCGGTGGGTCTTCTACATCAACCTGCCCTTCGGCGTTCTGGCTCTGTTCGTCACCGGGGCAGTTCTGCCCGGGTCGTTACGGCGCGTGCATCACGCCATCGACTATCTGGGAACACTCACACTCTCCGGCGCTGCCACGTTGTTCATCCTCTTCGCCAGTCTGGGCGGCATCTCGTGGAGTTGGGGATCCGACAAGAGTGTCGCCCTGGTGGTGGCGGGCGTGGTGGCTACCCTCCTCTTCCTTTTCGTGGAGCACCGGGCCAAGGAGCCGGTGATCCCGCTCAAGCTGTTCCGGGAGAGGGTATTCAACGCCGCGAGCTCCATCGGCTTCGTCATGGGCTTCGCCATGTTCGGGGCGCTGACCTTCCTTCCCATCTTCTTGCAGGACGTGAAGAACGTCAGTCCCACGTTGTCGGGTTTGCGCCTGTTCCCGCTCATGTTCGGACTCCTGGGCGCGGCCATCGTCTCCGGCCGCCTCGTCACCCGTTGGGGTCGCTACAAAGTCTTCCCGATCGTCGGCACCGCCTTCATGACGATCGGTGCCTACCTCATGTCGCTCATCGGTGTGCACACCGGCGCGTGGGTGGTGGCTGCCTACATGTTCGTATTCGGTACCGGCCTCGGCCTGATCATGCAGGTCCTCGTGGTGGCCGTGCAGAACGCCGTCTCCTATGAGGATCTCGGGGTGGCGACGTCGAGCGCCACGTTCTTCCGCATGATCGGTGGCTCGTTCGGGACGGCCGTCTTCGGGGCCATCTACGCCAACGTGTTGACCGCCAAACTGCGGCCGGTCATTGCGTCGTTCCCGAAGAGCGCGGCGAAGAGCATCAATTTGGAGACCCTGGATCCGACCGCCCTGCACAAGCTGCAGCACCTTTTCCCGGCGGTCTACGACAAGGTCATCGGTGGTATCACCACATCCGTACAGACGGTCTTCATCGTCGCGGTACCGATCTCTGCGTTGGCCTTCCTGCTGAGCTGGCTCCTGCCCGAGGTGGCACTACGCAAGTCCGTGGAAACGGTGGACCTGGGCGAGGGTTTCGGGATGCAGGGATCGCGGTCGTCGCTGCAGGAGATCCAGTTGGCTCTCGAGCGGGTGGCCAACCGCGAGAACAGGGCCGAGCTGTATCAGACGCTGGCGCACCGGGCCGGCATCGACCTGCCCTCGCGGTCCTGTTGGCTCCTGTACCGATTGGCCGATCGTCCCGCGTGCACCGTGCGTGAGGTGGCCAAGCGGCTCAAGGTCGACGCCGAAATCATCCGGCCGGCGGTGCAGGGGTTGGTCGCGGCCGGGATGGTGTCCGAGATCCATCGCGGGGGCGAGCGCGACCTGGCGCTGACGCCGACCGGGCTGGCTGCCATCGACCGCCTGACCGAGGCGCGGCGCAACGGACTGACCGAGCTGCTCGAAGGCTGGGACCCCCAGAAGCACCCCGAACTGATCCACATGGTCAAGGAGCTCGCGAGCTCGTTGCTGGCTGACGATGAGCGCATGCTCGACGATGCGGTACCGCGCCAGCCGGCGGCCGCGTCCACGGGCTCCGGTCCCGCGTAGGGCGCGTAGGGTCAGCCCGCCGTGAGGGCGGCCCGGAGTCGCTCCTTGGCGTCGTCGCCCGCGTCGATGGCATCGAGCCCCAGCAGGCCCGCGCCCAGCACCGGCGGCGCGGCGAGTCGCAACAAGCGTGCCCGGGGAGCCCGCGCGTGAATGCCGGCGGCGACGCGCGCATGGAACCCGGTGTCGCCGGTGTCGAAGATGCCTCCGCCCAGGACCACTTCGACGTCGGTGTCGGCCACGCCCAACCGGGTGATGGCGGCGCAGGCGAAGGTCGCCACCTCGTCGGCCAGAACGTCCGCCGCCTGGCGCGAGGGGAGGTCGCCGTCCGCCGCCGCGTCGAGGAGCACCTGGGCCAGCTCGAAAAGCCGCCCATAGGGGAGCGCGCCGGTGTAGACCGCAGTGAGGACGGCTTCGGCGTCGGGATGATCGAAGTGTGCCGGCACGAGGCTGCTGAGGGCGGTGGACGGGCCCCGCCCGTCGGTGGCGCGCAACGCGAGCCCGAGGGCACGCACACCCAGCCACGAACCTCCGGGGGCGAAATCGCCCGAGAGCTCGGCCAGGGCGGGGAACCGTACCGTCGCGCCATCCGGCCCCACGCCGGCGCAGTTCAATCCCGACCCGCAGACCACGCCGATTCCCCATCCCGATGTGGTTCCCGCCCTCGATACGGCGAAGGTGTCGTTGTGCAGCAGGTCGACTCCCGTCCAGCCCCGCAACGCGATTGCGGGCGCCAGGTGCTCCTCGTCCACCGGGAGGTCGATCCCGGCCAGGCAGTAGACGCCCATCGGGCAGAGAGGGAACGATGGATCGTCGATGCCCGCGTCGGCGGTAACCGCGGCGATGGCGGCACCGAGCGCGTCCATGGCGGCGTCGACACCGACCAGCTGATGATTGCTCGGGCCCACACGGGCGCGGCCGAGCAGGGTGCCGTCGACGGCGACGAGCACGGCATCGGTCTTCGAGCTGCCCCCGTCGAGGGCCAGGACCGCCGGCTCGGCGTTGGTGCGCATGCCCGGATAGTACGTTGCCGAACGTGGGGATAAAGGTGGCCGTCGTCGGCGGCGGGAGCACGTACACCCCCGAGCTCGTCGAGGGGCTGTGCGACCACGAGGATCGAATGGTGGTCGACGACCTCGTGTTGCTCGACCCGAGCGAGGAGCGCCGTGAAGTCGTGGGGGGCCTGTCCGAACGCATTTTGCGCCAGCGGGGCTGGGGCGGCAGCTTCTCGACCACCGCGGATCGGCACGCGGCGCTCGAGGGCGCCGACTTCGTGGTCGTCCAGCTGCGCATCGGAGGGCAAGCGGCCCGCCAGGTGGACGAGACACTCCCGGTCGGTTACGGATGTCTCGGGCAGGAGACCACCGGGGCCGGAGGGTTTGCCAAGGCCTTGCGCACCGTGCCGGTGGTTCTCGAGTTGGCCGAGGAGACCGCGCAGAGAGGCAACCCCGGGGCCTGGTTCGTCGATTTCACCAATCCGGTGGGCATCGTGACCCAGGCCCTCGTCGACGAGGGCCACCGGGCCGTCGGACTGTGCAATGTGGCGATCTGGGGTCAGCGCCGGCTGGGGCATTACCTCGACGTCGACCCCGATCGGGTCGAGATCGAGCACGTCGGCCTCAACCACCTGACCTGGATCCGCTCGGCGCGCCTCGCCGGTGAGCCGGACGACCGTCTCCCCGAGCTCCTCCACCGGTTCGGTCCCGAACTCGCGCTGGAGAGCGGCGTGCCGATCGGGGCGCTCCACCTGTTGCGCGCGCTCCCGTCCTACTACGTGCACTACTACTACCAGCACGACGCAGAAGTGGCCCAGCAGTCGGTGCCCGGACACCGGTCACGGGCCCAGGCGGTGGCCGAGCTGGAGACCACACTCCTGCGCGAGTACCGCAATCCGGAATTGGTGACCAAGCCGGAGGGTCTCTCGCAGCGCGGCGGCGCCTTCTACTCGCTGGCCGCCGTGCGCCTGATGGCGTCGCTGCATGCGGACACGGGCGACGTGCAGGTGGTCGACATGCGCAACGACGGCGCCATTCCCGGCCTGCCCGACGACGCCGTGGTCGAGACCCGCGCTGTCGTCGATGCCAAGGGCGCCCATCCGCTCCCGCAGAGGCCACTCCCACCCGAGATGCTGGGTCTGGTCCAGCATGCCAAGGCGTACGAGCAGCTGGCCGTCAAGGCGGCGTGCTCAGGGAGCCGTGACGATGTCGTCCGTGCCCTTCTGGCCAACCCGCTCGTCGGGCAGTACCCGCTGGCGGCCGATCTGGCCGATGCGATGTTGGCGGCCAACCGTCAGTACCTGCCGCGCTTCTTTGTACAGTGAAGGGACAAGTGCCGCCGGCGAGCTACGTGCCAGCGAGCTACGTGCCAGCGAACCACGTGCCAGCGAACCACGTGCCACCGAGTTCCGTGCCACCGAGTTCCGTGCCACCGAGCTACGTGTTCGTGTCGTCGGCGGGCACGACGCCGGGGCCGGGGAGTGGCGCCGCCGCGAAAGGCAAGGGTGGCTGTGTCGGTGTCGACGTCTGCGCGCGCGCCGGGGCGCCGAGCGTGTAGGCGGTCATCGACAGGGATCCGTACGTGTACCCGTGCGCGAGCACATCGGCGGACGAGCCGCCCGCCGCCGCCAACCCGGCGATGTAGAGAAGCGGGAGGAAGTGCTCCGCGGTCGGTACGGCGTCGCGAAAGTTGGCATGGTCCCGCAGCGCAAGCACGCCAGCGGGCGACGTCGTCATGTGCGCCCGGGCGGCATCGTCGAACCGGCGGGCCCAGTCGTACCCGTCCTCGGGCTGGCTCCAGTCGACGCGGCGCAGGTTGTGCACCACGTTGCCGCTGCCGATGATCAGCACACCGCGGGTGCGCAGCGGGGCGAGCTTCGCTCCGAGCTCGAAGTGGTAGTCGAGGGGCTCTTGTGCGTTGACGGACAACTGCACGACCGGGACATCGGCGCCGGGGAAGGCGTGGACGAGTACCGACCAGGTGCCGTGGTCGATGCCCCAGCTGTCCTGGTCCTCGCCGACCCAGGTGGGTTCGACGACGTCGACGATCTCGCGCGCCAGGTCGGGATCGCCCGGGGCCGGGTACTCCACCGAGAACAGCGCATCGGGGAACCCGT
Organism: Acidimicrobiales bacterium; assembly: GCA_049513455.1. Classification (GTDB taxonomy): domain Bacteria; phylum Actinomycetota; class Acidimicrobiia; order Acidimicrobiales; family RAAP-2; genus Bog-473. Next base: position 6,976 of record JBEKWB010000113.1, on the reverse strand, counting down.
AGAAGTCGTGGATCGTCTTCGGTCGCGCCATTGCGGTGACGGCGGTCGCATTGATGAACCAGTGGGCCGAAATCGCCAGGATGGCGCGCGGGCGCGGCACGGATGACCCGAAGGCGCGCCACGCCTCGGTGTAGCCGTTGTGCTCCAGCGCGTTCATCGGGCTCCCATGACCCAAGAAGGCGGCCGGCATGAGCTCTTCGGTCACGAGTCGTCAGCCTGCGTTGTCCGTCGGCTGCGTGACGGTGGGGGAGTTGGTCGTCGTGGTGGCCGAACCACCTGCCGCAGCAGTGGTCGTCGTGGCCCCGGTCGGCGGAGCGGTCGTCGTCGTGGTGGTGGTGGGGAGCACGAAGGGAGTGGTCTCCCCCTTCTCGGAGGCCTGGGCGGCCGTCGGGGTGGCCGAAAGGTTCGTGCAGCTGCGCGCGGCCAGCCAACGCTGTATGGCGCTGGCCGCCGGCGTTCCGGTGAGGGGTTGGGGCAGTCCGCCGAGGATGGTGGCGGGGCGGAAGGTGGACCCGAGGATGTGGCGCCCTTCCACGGTGATGAGGAGCACCCCGCTGTCGGTCTCGGGAGCGGTGTCGTCGTAGAACGCGAGGTTACCCAGCCCGTAGTCCACGTACGCATTCCCGAGGTAGCCGGCGCCGAGCAGCACGTGGGCGCCCGTGCCGACGACGATGTCCGCACCGGCCTTCACCAACTGCTCCGTCAGCGGCTCCTGCTGGGGATCGGGACAGGCCACGGTCTCGGTACCCCAGTCCAGATAGACGACGACGGTGTCCGACGTCCGCCGGGCCGCCTGGACCGCCCGGATCAACTGCGTCGGGTCGAGCGCGGAGGCGACGCCACCCTGGCTCGAGGTGGCCGTCCACGTGCTATTCAGATTGGCGGCGATCACCTGGGTGGCCGCGAGGACGGCGATGCGCTGTCCGTCGATCGTCGTCCGGTACGGGGCGAACGCTTGTGCCGCGTCGGCCCCGGCGCCAACGACGGGGAGGCCGGCGCTCTCGGCCGCCGCCAACCCTTGTGCCAGGCCCGCCTGCCCGCAGTCGACGGCATGATCGTTGGCCTGGGAGATCACGGTGACGGTGGCATTGCGCAGCGCGGTGAGGGCTGTGGGCGGGGCGTAGAAGATATACGGCTTGCTCTGCGGTTGTGGGCAGGTCCCATCGGTGAGGGCGCTCTCCAGGTTGACCATGCGCAGTTGCGAGCCCGCCAGCAACTGGCCCACGGTGTTCCCGAGCGCAGTCGCCGGGTCCTTCGTCAGCCGGAGCCCGACCGCGCCCTCGAAGTGGATGTCGCCCCCGAACGCAAGGGTCACGGGCTTGCCGTTGCCCTTCCAGTCCGGGTTCAGGGGCGAATGGGCCGGGAACGATTCGCGTGAGGAGGCATCGCGGTGTTTCGCGGGTGGGGCGGTCTTCGGGCCCCCGCCGGAGAAGAAGGCGAGGTAGACGAGGAAGGCGATCAGCAGGACGCCGACCGTTGCAAACTGGCGGCGTCTGCGTCTGACCCTGCGCGAGACCACGTCGGCACTATGTCACACGGCACCGTGCCGGCTCAGGGGGAGGGCGCGGCGTCCCACTGCTTTGCCAGGGCGGTAATGAGCCCCCGGCAACCGCGGGCGATCATGGCGAGGCAGTCGTCGAACCCGGCGTCGTCGCCGTAATAGGGGTCCGGCACGTCGGTGGCCGCGCCGGCGGAGGGGTCGAACGAGCGCAGGAGCACGAGCCGGGACGGGTCGGCCCCGAGGCCGCGCAGCGTCTTTTGGTGGCGGCGGTCAAGGGCCACGACGAGGTCGATCTCGGCCAGCCCCCTCCGGGAGACCTGCTGGGCGATGTGCGGATGGTCCGGGTAGGCGGCCCGTCGCAGGGCGGCACCCGTCCGCGGATCCATGGGCTCGCCCTCGTGCCACCCGCCCGTGCCCGCGCTGGTGATGAGCAGCCGATCGCCCAGGGCGGTGCCGTCGACCAGGGTCGTGGCGGCGGCCATCGTCCTGGCGGCCACTTCGGCCATGGGCGAGCGGCAGATGTTGCCGGTGCAGACGAAGACGATCCGGGTCGGGGCCCCCGGGACGGGGCGGAGGAGCGCAGGGAGAACGGGTGCCCGCCCGGTCACGCTGCGCTCCTCCCTACGGCCATCGTGTCGCTCACCCTGCGTACTCGTCGCGGAGGGCCTTCTTGAGGATCTTGCCGGTTCCCGCCCGCGGCCACTCCGTGCGGGTCTCGACCCGCTCGGGAATTTTCTGGGTCATCAGGCCGGCCTGGCGGCAGAACGCCACCACTTCGGCCAGATCCAGACCCTCGGCCCCTTCGGCCAGCTGCACCACGGCACAGACCATCTCCCCGCGTGTGGCATCGGGGATCCCGACCACCGCCACCTCGATGACCTTGGGATGGGTGTAGAGGAGGTCCTCGATCTCCTTGGCGCTGATGTTCTCTCCCTTGCGGACAATGACGTCCTTGAGGCGGCCGGTCAGGGCGACATGCCCGTCGGCTCGCAGCACGCCCAGGTCCCCGGTGCGGAAGAACCCGTCCGGATCGAACGCGTCCGCCGTGAGAGCGGGGTCGGTATACCCGTGGAACACCATGGGGCCACGCACCCGGACCTCGCCCTCCTCGCCGGGTCCGGCCATGCGCCCGTCGAGGGTGACGATGCGCACCTCGGCCCCCTCGACCGGCTTCCCGTCCGTGTTGGCCAGTTGCTCGTCGGAGTCGCTGGGAGAACCCTGGGCGATCATGGGGACCTCGGTCATGCCGTAGCCGTGCACGACACCGCGGCCCCCGATCTCGTCGCGCACCTCGTAATGGATCCCGGGGGGTTTGGCCGCCCCGCCACCGGACATGAGCCGCAGGGTGGGCAGGATCGGCGTCGAGGGGTCTTTGCGTTGCTCGGCCAGATAGGCCACGTAGAAGGCGGTGCTGCCGCCCACCATCGTGACGCCGTGCCGGCGGAAGAGGGGCAGCACGTCGGGGGCGGAGAAGGCGTCGACGAGAACGGCCGGAAACCCGAGGCTGAGCATGGTCACCAGGTAGTCGGGCCCGGCGATGTGCGCGAAGGGGAAGGCGATGGAGCCCACGTCGTCCGGCGACATCTGGAGGGCTTTCGCCAGGCCCCACCCGCCGGCGATGAGCGTCTGGTCCGTGTGCCGGACCCCCTTGGGGTCAGCCGTCGAGCCCGAGGTGTAGTAGATCCAGCGGATGGGGGCGTCGTCCGGTGCCGTCCCTTCCGGGGCGGGGGGCAGCGAGGTCGGGTCCCCCTCGGGCAGCCCGTCGTCGATGACCAGGATTTCGGGCCGCGAGGGGGTGTCGGCGAGTGCGCGCTCCGCAATGGCCAAGAAGTCGGTGTCCCGCCACGTCCGGGGGATGACCAGGAGGGACGCGCCGGTCTGGCGCACGGCGAACCCCACCTCCCGCTCGCGGTAGAGGTGGATGATGGGGTTCTGGATCGCTCCGAGCCGGGACAGGGCGATCGAGAGCACCACGGTGTCGATGCGGGTCGGGAGTTGCCACGAGACGACCGAGCCGGCATGGACACCGAGGCCCGAGAGCCCGGCGGCCACCCGTTCGGCCCGGTCGCGGAAGGCGCCGAAGGTGAGGATCTCGTCGTCCGCGTCGATCAGCATGGGATGGTCGGGTGTCGCGTCGGCGCGGCGCGCCACGAGCTCCCACATGGTCCGTGCTCCGGTGAGGGTCTCGTTGGGCATCTCGTCTCCTTTTTGGCCCCATCTCGTGGCCGTGCCGGACCCGATGGGGGACGAGGGCACGATATAGCCAGCTCAGGAAGTTGGCGCGCCAGGACCCGACCGCCACCCCGGATAACGCGAGGGAGTGAAAAAGCCGCTGACCGCGTGCCGGAAAGGTGGGGCTGGTCGTAAGCTGTGGCCGTGGGTAGGTCCAGGTTCGGCCGAATGAGGCAGCCGTACGTTGTCTGCGCCGCGGCGGCGTGCAAATATGGTCGTTGCATGGTCATCACTCGGGATGCGTTGCGGGGAACGGGCACAATGATGCGCCGGGGTTCAGGGGGTGGGGATCGTGCCTCTTTCTGAGCACGAGCAGCGGATACTGGCCGAATTGGAGGAGTCCCTCGTTCGGCAGGACCCGGAATTCGCCGAGCGGGTGCGCTCGGAGTCGGTGTACCGCCACGCTGGTCGGTACTGCAAGTGGGCCGCCGCCACCTTCGTCCTGGGCGTGGTCGTCCTCGTGGCATTTTTCGCCAAGACACCGGTGGTCGGCTTCATCGGAGTCGTCATCATGTTCGGTTCGGCCGTCGTCTTCGAGCGCAATCTGCGCCGGATGGGCCGGGCCGGTTGGCACGACCTGACCAGGCCGAGAGACGGTGAACAGTCCAAGGCAGCTGCGGCGTCGAGCGGCTTCGAGGGTGCCGTCACCGAGGCCCGCGACTGGTTCCGCACCCGGTTCCACCGGCGAGAGAACTGAGCCCCCTGCGGGCGTTCCCGCCCGCGTCACCTCCCCCGCCTCGCTTCCCGTGACCGATCTGGCTCTGGCCGTCGACATTGGCGGCACGAAAATGGCCGCGGGACTCGTCGACCGTTCCGGGTCGCTGCAAGAGCGCGCCCAGGTGCCCACGCACGGGGAGGCCGACGCCCGTGGGCCGGAGGTGCTCTGGCAGACCTTGGCCGACCTGGTGCACCAGGTGCAGCTCCGGGTGGCCCCCGGTGATCGCGTCGTTGTGTGCGGCGTCGGATGCGGGGGACCGATGAGCCCGGGCGGTGAGACCGTGTCCCCGCTCAACATCGCGGAGTGGCGCGCCTTCCCCTTGCGGGCTCGGCTGCACGAGCTCACCGGGGTCCCGACCCACGTGGACAACGATGCCAAGGCGCTCGCCCTCGGGGAGGGATGGGTCGGCGCGGCCGCGGGCCGGCGCGACTACATCGGCATCGTCGTGTCCACCGGCGTGGGCGGGGGCATTGTCCTCGATGGCCGACTTCTCGGGGGTCGGCTGGGAAACGCGGGGCACATCGGCCATGTCGTCGTCGTGCCGGAAGGCCGCCACTGCGCCTGCGGTGGTCGGGGCTGTCTGGAGGCCGAGGCGTCGGGCCCCGCCATCGCGGCGCTCACGGGTCGTCCGGCCGATGTGGCTCCTCCGTCCATGGTCGAGCGCACCGGGACCCTCGTCGGTCGCGCCGTGGCCTCGGTGGTCAACCTGCTCGACCTCCCCCTGGCCGTCGTGGGCGGTTCGGTGGCCCTCGGGTTCGGCCCACCGTTCTTCGAGGCGGCGCAGCGCGAGGTGGATCTGCGGTGCGGGCTCGACTACGCCCGGGGAGCGCGGGTGATCGCCGGCGCCCTCGGTGACCGGGGCCCTCTGATCGGGGCCGGATGTGTCGGGTGGCGCGGCGTGGGGGCATCGGTGTGAGCACCGCGGGGCACGCCGGATCCGAAGACAACCGCGGCGCGACACGCCCCCGCCGTCTCGGCCGAGACGTGGCCGTGGTCCTCCTTGCGGTGGCGGCCCACCCGTCCATCTGGTGGGCCGGCCTCGCCGCGGTGCGCCGGATGGCCCGGACTCGATGGTGGCGCCGCCGACCGTTTCTCCCCCTTCCGGGGGAGTCCTATTGGCACTTCCGGTTGGTTACCGCATTCGGCGGCACCGGGACGGAGCAGGCGATGACGGGGCGCGACGTGGTGGCCTACCTCCGATGGTGTCGGAGGACACACCCCCGCCGCGGGTAGCCTCTCGGGCGTTGTGACTTCTCTGATGGCTGGAGCCAACGTCAACTGGATCCCCGACCGAGCCCCGGCCCCGCCGACGGTGCCGACGGTGCCGACGGGAACCGTAGAGGTCGTGTGACGATGGAGCGGGTGCTCCTTCTCAACGCGACCTACGAGCCGCTGGCCCTCGTCTCCGATCGTCGTGCCGTCGTCCTGGTACTGGCCGGGCGGGCCGAACCCGTGGCTTTCCGGGATGATTGCGCCGTGTTCCACTCGGCCTCACTCGACGTGGACGTGCCGTCCATCGTCCGCCTGGCCCACATGGTGCGGATCCCCCGCTGGGCGCGCACCCCCCCGGTGACCAGACGGTCCGTGCTGCGACGCGACGGCGGCCTCTGCGTGTACTGCTCGGAGCCGGCCGACACCATCGACCACGTCATTCCGCGGAGCAGGGGCGGGACCCACGACTGGTCCAACGTGGTGGCGGCCTGTAAGCGGGACAACCTGACCAAGGCCGATCAGCTCCTTTCGGAGTTGGGCTGGACGTTGCGCGTGAAGCCGGCCCCGCCCGACGGGTACTTGTGGCGGCTGCGGCATCTCTCCGATGTGGATCCCTTGTGGGAGCCGTATCTTGCTGCGGCCTCCTGACGCGGCACACGGTGCCGGCGCCGTCGCATTCTGATCCTGATCCACTCGGTCACCCCCATCCGTTCTTCGATGTGGAGCAGTTCCGGTCGTTACCCCGCCGGCACGCGGTGGCACGCCAGGTGGCACAGCCGACGGTGGTGCTCGGGAGCACACAACGCCCTGAGGTCGTCGACGCGGTGCGGGCCACCGAAGAAGGCGTGGCCGTCGTCCGGCGCCGCGGCGGCGGGGGAGCGGTCCTGTTACGTCCGGGCGATCACCTTTGGGTAGAGGCGTGGATCCCCCGCGACGACCCGTTGTGGGAGGCAGATGTGGCGGTGGCGGCCGAGTGGGTCGGCGCATGGTGGAGCGACGCGCTCGGTACGAGTGGCGCGGTCGACCGCGTCGTGCACCGGGGTCGGGCGGTACCGGGGCCCCATGGCGCCCTGGTGTGCTTCTCCGGTCGCGGTCCGGGAGAGGTGTTCCGGGCCGAGCGCAAGGTCATGGGCATCTCCCAGTGGCGGAGCCGGGAGGGGTCCCTCTTCCACACCTGCGCCTATGCCCATTGGGATCCCGACCCGCTGATCGATCTCCTCGACGTCGATCCGCCCACACGGGAGGCACTGCGGCGTGACCTGCCCCGGGCGGCCGCCGGGATCCTCGACTCCGACTCCGACTCCGACTCCGAC
>JBEKWB010000112.1:0-12938 GCA_049513455.1 Acidimicrobiales bacterium | reverse complement strand
GCGAGCCCGTCGAGCTCGCATGGCTCGACGACGTCGCAATCGCCGTTGAGCACGTTTTCGGCCATGTAGCCGAGCATGTTGACCGGATCCTTGGCCGACGAGAACGGTGGGGCATAGGCCAACTCGAGATCGGCCAGTCGTCCGGCGGTGATCCCGCTGGCCATCGCCGTCGCGATCACGTCGATTCGTTTGTCGACTCCGTTCCGACCGACGATCTGTGCTCCGAGGATCGTGGCGTCGTTCGGATCAAAGATCAATTTCATCGCCATGCGCGTCGCACCGGGATAGTAGGTGGCGTGGTCGAACGGGTGAGAGTGGATGACTCGGAAAGGGCGACCCGCATCACGTAGGCGCCGCTCGTTCCACCCAACGGTAGCCGCAACCACATCGAACACCTTGACGATCGCGGTCCCAAGTGAGGCGACGGGATGCGAAGGTCTGCCTGCGATGTGGTCGGCCACACGTCGTCCCTGGCGATTAGCCACGTTGGCCAGCGCGATGAGTGATGTCGCATGCGAGATGGCATCCGACTTCTCGACCGCATCGCCCACGGCGTAGACATCGGGGTCGTTCGTCTGATTCGCCTCATTGACGGCGATACCGCCGCTGGGGCCCAGGTCCAATCCGGCGACTTCGGCCAGTCGGGCATCGGGCCGAACTCCGATGGCGCCAACGACGAGGTCGGCGGCGAGGACCCGACCGTCGGCCAAGACGACCTCACGCTCCTCGACCGAGGCGACAGAAGCGCCCGTCTCGACGTGAACGCCGTGTGCAGTGAGTTCATCACTTACCAAAATGGCAAGTTCAGGATCGAGGGGAGGGAGCACCTGGGGGGTCGCCTCGACGATCGTCACATCAATCCCCTGAGCAACGAGGTTCTCGGCCATCTCCAGCCCGATGAACCCGGCGCCGATGACGACCGCCGATGTTGGAGCGAATCCGACATCTGACGCCAGACGGGCTGCATCTTCAACGGTCCGAAGTGTGCGGACCCTGGCGTAGCCGGGAATGGGTGGCCGCACGGGAGCGGCACCCATACTGAGCACCAGCTTGTCGTAGGCAACACTGCCCACATCGCCGGAGATCGTCGAACGGGTCGTGACGCTATGTGCTTCCCGGTCGATGGCTACCACCTCGACGTTGACCCTGACATCGAGCCGGAATCGGTCAAAAAGCTGTTCGGGTGTCTGCAGGGTGAGATCCTCTTCCTCCTCGATCAGTCCCCCGACGTAATACGGCAAGCCGCAGTTGGCAAAGGAGACGTGGCCGGAGCGCTCAATGACCGTGATGCTCACGTCTGCGTCCAAGCGTCGGAGCCGCGTTGCCGTTGACATCCCGCCGGCGACACCACCGACGATGACCACTCGCTTTGTCCGTCCCTTTGGGAAAGTGCTCAACGGGAGAACCAGGACTTGCGTTGGCTGGCCGACGCCTTGTCTGAGCGACATTGGCACCGCTCGGCAGGCGCCACGTCCCCGAGCACTTGCTCGACGTGGGCACCGCACCCCTTCCACGATGGCTTGCCACATTTCCTACAGGTCGCTACTCTACACATACCCCCTAGGGTATCAGACAGAGCGCACCACCGCAACGCGGATTCCACACCGAGCCGCTCTTCCTTCGCGCACACGTAGTTGCCTCTCATAGACGACGACACCCCGGAAGCCTCAATCAGTGGTGCGCCTTGCGGACCATTCTGAGCATCCGGATGTTGAAGGCCACGAAGCGCATCACCTGGTAGGGGACGCTGGCTCGGGCGTGCAATGTTCTCCGAGTGGGCAGAGGGGCCTCGGCAATGCTGCGAGCTACATCATCCATGGGATCAAGCCTTTCTCGATTATCGGCGTTGTCACTGATCGCGCTCATTCGGGAATGAGGAACCAACCGGGCCGTGCCTTGGCCTTGTAGATGAACAGATAGTGCAACAGCAGCTTCGTCCAGTGGGCACCGAGGCCGATCTCCCCGGTGGTCTCCTTGAGACTGCGCCCGGACTCCGGAAAGCGGGTGCGGTCGGGAACGATGGGATACATCGTCATTGCAGCTGCCGTCCCCGTTCGCATCCCCGCTCCAGCCGAGGCGATGCACGCCGCCCCCATCGATGCCATCGACGCAGTGTGCAGTGGGGCGGTCTCGCCTCGGTGGATGCGATCTGCGATCGACTCGGCCACCACCCGGCCCATAACGCCAGACGGCATGCCGGTCCGTGGCGGCGCCGGGGAGATCACCGTCCCGTGCGGACTCGACCGGGGTCGGGAAATTGGGTGCGGAGGAGCGAATGCGATCCCCACGCCGAAGAGGTTGGTATAGAGAGGACTCTGGTAGGTGCTCGGCCAATCTTCCGGTTTCCACTCCTCGAACGGCTTGGTCCCATAGTCGGCATCGACCTTGAGGAACCCGTTCGGAGCGAACAGGTCTGCGGTGATATCCGCGCCTTGGCGGTCATAGGCCTTCAGATCGGCCCCTCGGAACGGCGGGAGCAGCATGGCGAAATCGAAGGCCAATGTGCCCTTCGTCCCGTCGAGTTGCTCGTAGTGGATCACCCCGGGGTCGACCCGCTCGACGTGAGCTCTGAGGATGGCGCGCACGCCTCGCTCACGGAAGAGCGACTCAGTCCATATCTTGCTTGAGGTGACGAACCCATTCTGCTCGAACGTCATACCGCCGACGCCAAAGTCACCGAGGTCATACTCGTTGGTGAGGTAGATCACGTCGGCCTGCTCGCGCACTCCCCTCGCCCGCAGCTCATGCTCGACATTGAACGTGTACTCGAACGCTGCCCCCTCACACGTACACGAGCCGTGCCCGACCCCGATGACCAGTGTCTTGCGCTCACCACGCTGGAGTGCTTCGACGATGTCGTCCAACGCCGCCGACGTCTGCTCAGCGTGACTGGCGGTGCACACCGACAGGGAGTTGCCGTCCGGTCCCAACCCGGGGGTGGCGGCGAAGTTGAGCTTGGGTCCGGTGGCGTTGATGAGGAAGTCGTAGGTAAGTCGCTCCTCGTGACCCAGGCGAGCCGGATCCGTATAGACGATATCCACGGAGCCAGAGGCGCTCTCGCCCTCACCCTCGGGGCGAATAGCGACAGCCCGTGCCTGACGAAAACCGATCCCCTTGCGGCGGTAGATCGGCCGAAGTGCAAAGGTAACCTGCTGGGTGGTCATCCTGCCTACTCCCACCCAGATGTTGGAGGGAATCCAGTTCCAATCGGCGTTCGGCGACACAACGATCACTTCGTGCGCACGCTTGAGCCGACGCTTGAGGTGCAGTGCGGCTGTATGACCGGAGATGCCTGCGCCGAGAATCACGACACGTGCCATGGGGGCCTCCCTATTTCCTTGAGATTCATGTGCGATCCGTTCCGACAGAAGTTCGAGCGTCGCCATTCCACGGGGGAACACAACTGCATATGAGACCTGATCACAGTCGAATGCACCATGTGGATCAGTCCTGGCCCAGCGAGTCGATCACGGCGGACAGTTGAGCCGCAGCTTCTCCGGCCAGGTCATGCAACAATTCGCCCGGCATGAGCTCTCGGGGGTCCGCAATCGAAACGTGGGTGCGTTCGCCGACCCCTTCGAGCACCACATTGCACGGAAGCAGCAGGCTGACCGATGAGTCGAGCTGGAGGGCTCGATGGGCGAAACCCGGATTACATGCACCGAGGATCTTGAGTGGGCTCCGTTCAACGCCGAGTTTCTCCTTGAGGGTGGCGGCGACATCGATTTCGGTCAGGACGCCGAAGCCCTGATCCTTGAGAGCAGCGCGGACAGCCGTCTCAGCTTCGCCAATCGGCAGGTCGATCGTGATCTCTATGGCCTTCATGTCGGCCTCCTCATGCCAGCTTCATAAACATGCGTTGGACCTCTTCGATGGCGTAGCCATCGGCCTCCGCCTGCTCGGGGTTCTGAATGCAGTACACGAGACCGGATGCGACTAGCTTGAATCCGGCTTGCTCCAAGGCCTTGGTGGCAGCGGACAGTTGTGCGACGACGTCGCGACACTCTCGGCCCTCTTCGAGCATTCTTTCGACACCTTGGACTTGTCCAGCTACTCGCCGTAGCCGTTTGCGCACATCTTCGACAACATCTTGGGGAAGCTCCATCTCTCATTCCTTTCGTGAATCCCTTGAAAGAGCCCTCTGGCTCGTCCATGTCCAGACTTTGGGCCCACCGCACTGTCGTTAGCTACCGCTCACCTGCTCACCGGCCCATCCCGTAAACCGATCGAACGGCCCGCACCAGCGTGTCGATGGCCCCGTGCCTTCCGGATTCAGAGTTAACGAAGCGGACCACCTGTTCGCCACGTTGGACAGAAAGGCCGGCGGCCTCGGCTACATCGATCACGTCGTCCACGGAATAGAGGACGGCTTCCTCCGATGGGCCGCCGAATCCTCTGGCCAAATTGTCGTGATCGTGGGCGACGACGAGCAACGTCCCACCGGGCGCCACCGCCGCCGCCGCGACACCCAAGGCGACAGAGCGTTCGGGCTGTGGGAGTTGCAGGTAGAGGACCGCTACGAGATCGAACCCGTCTGGCGGGGCTGACCACTCCTCGACGGCTGACTCGACCCAACGCACATCCACCTGACGCGCCTCCGCCAGCCGCTGAGCCTTGGCCAGGCCGACCGGTGAGAAGTCCACCCCCGTGACCTTCCAGCCTCGTTCGGCCAGCCAGACCGCGTTACGACCTTCCCCACATGCCAGATCGACGGCTCGTCCCGCCGGAAGATCCGCAACCTCCGACACGAGGAACTCATTGGCTGTGCTCGTCCACACCAGCTCGTCGCCGTCGTAACGCTCGTCCCACTGGTCTCGATCCACTCCTCAGACCCCCGCCGCGTGCGTCATCGGAGGCCAATGGCCGAACTCCGTAGCGGATAGGTGGCCCTCTGGCGCCGCGACTGCCCGCAGGATCTGAGCGCCGTACGACGCCATCCGCGATCCATGAACCAGCACCAGCGGTGCTCCGATCAAGCCCGAGCCAGCCCCGCCGTGAACGAACCGAAGGACGCTGCTGCTTGTGAATCCGATCCGTGCCACGTCACCTCCTCAGTTCGTTGATACATCATATACCCCTGGGGGTACCTGTGAACCATCGGCAGTAGGTTCTCCCTCCTTATTGCCTCTGAGCGACCGCTGTCCCCGTCCATAACCGAGACGTGCTTCACGCGAACGGGGAGTGGGGCCAAGAGGTGATACCCCCCCGGGTATCGTGCTATCCTCACTATACCCACATGGGTATCTGGAGCTGGTCTCAGCGAGTCCACGTGCGATCAAAGGAAGGCCCCTATGACATCGACCCCAGGCATCGATCTCGACACAGACCCTCCTCCCAGCATTGAGCCTTCGATGGGTCCATCGACCTCTTCCGACCCGACCGGAGCGGTCGGTGACAGAAAGACCCTCAAAACCAATGCCAGCCCGTTCGCACGGCTCGGCGCATGGACGGCAACCCACTTCCGTCGGGTGCTTGTTGGATGGCTGTTGGTCCTCGTCGTGTTCGGCTTCTTCGCCGCCCGGGTCGAGGGTGCTCTTGCCGGTGCTGGCTGGCAGGCATCCAACAGCCAGTCCGTCCAGGCTCGGGCGATCATCGAGCGGGACTTCTCGGGACTTGGGGCCACAGCCCTCCAAGTCGTGGTGGTGGATCACCGCGCCCCGATCGCTTCGGATCCCCAGGCGCAGGCGATTCTGTCCAAGGCCACTCACTTGCTCAAAAGCGATCATCGGGTGTCGACGGTGGTGCAGCCCCAGGCCGGGGTCTCGCTCTCCCGCGACGGTCGAACCGCGGTGATCACGGCAGGGGCCGCCGCTAACTCGAACGACATGGTCAAGGCGGCCGACGCCCTGGCGGCACCTCTCGGCGCGCTGTCCGCGCCAAGCATCACCGTCACGTTGACCGGCGACAGTGCCCTGTGGTCCAACTTCAACAATGCCAATCGATCGGCCATGTTGCGTTCGGAGATGCTCTCATGGCCGGTGACCATCATCATCTTGGTCATCGCCTTTGGAAGCCTGGTGGCGGCAGGTCTTCCTCTGCTCCTCACCATGGCCGGCCTCCTGGTGGCCGCCGGGGCGCTGGTGATTACGACGAAGTTCACGCCAGTGTCGATCTGGGCTCTCAACTTCGCCCTGATGTTCGCCCTGGCCCTCGGAATCGATTACGCCCTCTTCTTGGTGATGCGTTTTCGCGCTGCGCTCGAGCGCCGAGGGGCCGTGCCAGGGGACCGAGATGCCGTTGTCGCCGCGGTCGCCGAGACGATCGACACAGCTGGGAAGGCGGTTGCCTTCAGCGCCCTCACTGTGCTTGCCTCCTTGGCCGCCATCCTGCTCGTGCCGAGCCCGGCCTTTCGGAGCATGGCCTTTGGGATCATGCTGTCGGTGGTTGCGGTTTTGGCGGCCACCCTCACCTTGTTGCCGGCGGTCCTCGGGCGCCTCGGGACGAGGATCAACAAGGGCACGATCCACCTCCGGCGTACGGAGCGTCCTGAAGGACCCGGACCGCTCGATCGGACGCTCCACGCCTGGGGCCGCTTCTTGTGGCGACACCCCTTCCCGACCGGCGCGGCCGCGCTGGCAATACTTCTCCTGGCCGCATCCCCGATCATCGGGATGCGGACCAACATGCCCTCCATCACGATCATCCCTGCCAGTGCCAACGCCCGGATCGGTTACAACGAGGTGGTCAGCGCCTTCGGTCCGGGTGCTCCCGGCACGCTTCAGGTCCTGGTGCCAGAGGCAAAGCAATCTGCTGCGCTCGCCACGTTGGGCCACACCGCCGGAGTGGCGGGCACCGTACCTGGACCGACTCGGGCGGGATGGGTGCTCGACCAGGTAGTACCGACCACCGGGCCCTCCACGTCAGCTACCGGGACCACCATCGACCACCTCCGACAGATCCTGCCAGCCGGCAGTCTCGTGGGTGGTGCCGCCGCTGAGAACCACGATCTTCAGGCGACACTTTCATCTCACACGCCACTCGTGCTCGGACTGCTCGCCATCCTCGGGTTCTTGTTGTTGCTCATCGCACTCCAGGCACCCTTGATTGCCGCACTCGGGGTGGCCATCACCGCTCTGTCGGTTGCCGGCGCATTCGGGATCGGGCGGCTGATCTTCCAGAACGGATTCCTGTCAGGGTTGCTGGGATTCCAGCCCCAAGGCTTCGTCGACGCCTGGGCTCCGCTGTTCTTCGGGGCGATGGTCTTCGGTGTGGCCATGGACTACACGCTGTTCATGCTGTCCGCGGCAAAGGAGCGCTACGAGACGCACCCGGACCCCGAACACGCCATGATCGGTTCCATGCGTACTTCGGGACGCGTCGTCCTCTCCGCCGCGGCGGTGATGATCGCGGTCTTCTTGACCTTCGCGTTGTCGGGTCCACTCGCGCCCAAGGAGATGGGGGTGATTCTGGCCATCGCCGTCGCGCTCGATGCCTTCGTCGTGCGTCTGGTCCTGTTGCCGGTACTTCTCCGTCTTGGTCGTCATCACAGCTGGCACCAACCAGCATGGCTGGGGAGGATTCTCCCAAAGGTGAGCTTCTCGCATTGACCCAGGCCATTCATGTGCGCAATCTCCGATGATGAGTACGATCGCTCGGCCACAGGCACATTCAGCTGTCCAGGTTGGGCGCGTCCATTGCTTCCGGGTCGATGCAAACATGGGCCCGCCAGCCTGTCGATTTTGGTTCAAATGGACCCGGAGCTTCGGGGCACTTTGGCGGTCGACTCAGGGGGGCCCTTAGACTTTGCGGCCGCACCGAACAATCGCTGAAGGGCCTTCGTGACTATCGATCCGTACATCGTGCTCGGGAGTGCCGTCGTTGGGTTCCTCGTCGGGCTGACGGGAGCAGGTGGCGGGGCGCTGATGACGCCGATGCTGATCCTCTTGTTCAAGGTGAAGCCATCGACCGCCATTTCCAGCGATCTCGTCGCCGCAGTCTTCATGCGCCCGTTCGGGGCGGCCGTTCACATGGCAAAGAAGACGGTGAACTTCAACTTGGTCGGGTGGATGGTATCCGGATCGGTACCGGCGGCCTTCCTCGGCGCCTATCTGCTCCATCTCTTGGGGCACGCCGAGACATCACAGACCAACATCGAGAAGGCGTTGGGCGCCGCGCTCTTGGTCGGGGCGGCGGCCATGGTGATCCGATACATTCTCGACCGTCGGGGAGGCCACGAGCGTACGGCGGTAGTGCACGGGCTCGCGGTCCGGCCACTGCCCACCGTCTTTATCGGCATGGTCGGCGGCCTGATCGTCGGGATGACCTCGGTCGGGTCGGGTTCTTTGATGATTGTGATGCTCCTCTTCCTCTATCCCATGCTTGGTGCGAATCAGTTGGTCGGCACGGATCTCGCCCAGGCGGTCCCGTTGACAGCCGCCGCTGCACTCGGTGCTCTCGCATTCGGGCATGTCGAATTCTCGGTCACCACGTCGGTAATAATCGGTAGCATCCCCGCCGTGATCGTGGGTTCGTTCATCTCATCGAGCGCTCCGGACCGGTACATCCGACCAGCGATCACATTTGTGATCTTCGCATCAGGCCTGAAGTATGTGGGACTCGGGACGACCGCTCTCGGTTGGGTCCTGTGTGCGACCCTACTCGTGGGCGCCGGCGTCTGGCTCGCCTACGCGCGGCCTTGGCGCGATGTTCCGCCGGCGACTTCCGTGGCTCTTGACGAGCACGAAGAATCAGTCGGACCCGAACCATCCTCGTAATCGGACCTCCCGAACTAGTGCCGCGACCGGCAACTCTTGCGAGCGGCCTACAGGTCGCCCATTTCTGCCAACCAGCCGCGCACTTCGTCATGGTGAACCGACCACGCCATCCAGGTCGACCGTGCCCACGAGGCAGCTACGCCAGACCGGCGTGCGTCATCGGCATCAGAGACATCTCGCACGGTGATCGGATAGGCGTTGGGCCGTGGGAGGAGCTCCAGATAGTCGCGCCGTGTCCATCCGCCCAGCAGTGATCGCCGCCGGACTCCAGGAGTTCCATGCCCTAGCGAGGCGCAGAGGCTCATTGGATGCACGGCCACGGACTGGCGGTTGCGTCTATCGGGATTGGACGCATGCTGTGCCGCGTATGAGTCGACGACCTGCTGAGCCGTGTCCGTTCCCTCATCACCGAAGAGCGAGTTCTTCCAGTCTTGGAGGGAGCAATAGAGGTGCCAGCATCCCGGAGCGGCAAGCATGTATGCGTGAACGGGGCCGTCCATTTCGGCGACGTCGGCCCCACAGCCGAAGCACTTGGTAGTCCTCACGGTGTGATCGTAGAGGTGGGGCCTAGGCGCTGGACGAGCGACGCAGGTACGCACGCAGGCGCAGCCCCTCCCCCGCGTCCAACGCCTCGAGCAACGCCCGCAGCGCAGAGAGCGCCGCCTCCCCGAGTTCGGCCCGCAGCTCGTCCTCGATCGTCCGAGCTGCGGCGCGCTGATGCGCCAGATAGTCGATACCCCGAGGGGTGACAGTCACCGACTTCTCTCTCTTACTGGTCGTCGAGTCGGCCACCGTGACGTACCCACGATCCCGGAGGTCTGTAACGACCTTGCTTGCGCCCTGTCGAGTGATGCCGAGCTCTCGTCCAATGGCTGAGATGGTTGATCCCGCCTCACCCGAGCACATCCGGAGCACGCGGCCATCGGGGAACCTACGCTCGCCGAAGCCCGCCTCGGCCATGGCACGGTCCACCCGAAGCTGGTACCCAAGCCAGGCGCGCCTGAGCGCCACGCCGAGTCCGGGTGATGGGTCACTCAATGCGTCGGCATCGGCATCGGGGGCCACAGGGGACATGTTATCAAACTGTGAACTTAGTTGACAGTTAGCTCCCAGCGCCCGATACTTCGAATATGCGTCGCACGGGAACCACGATTCACCGGGTGGCCCTGGCGATGCTGATCACCGTGTGCGCATCGGTGGCCGGCGCAGCGACGGCGACGACGGCACAGGCGACAAGCACCAGAGAGCCCGGAGCGTCGTACGCCGTATCGGCGCAGCGTCAGCCGTTGACCGCGAACGCCAATTCCCCGGTGGCTCACGACACCGAGACCGAAGCCCTCGTCGCCCATTCGGGTCGCCTCTTCGCGGCAACGGGCCAATGGGAGTACCCTGGTCCTTCAGCATTCGGACAGGTCCTGGTCAAGAAGTCAAAGGCCAGTCCATGGACGGTCTTCGAGCAGACACAGTCCCTTCGGGTCCAGGCGTTGGACTCCTTCCCGATTCCAAGCGACCAGGGTCTCGGGCCGGGGCATTCCCTCCTCGTCACCCAAGCGATAGTCGGCGGGCACTCGAGGATCCAGTGGTTGCTCGATGGCGCCAACTCCTTCACTCAGTCTTACGTTCTCCCCACCGGCACCGACATCCGAGCGTTCGGGGCGCACGAGTCGGGAGGAGTCTGGGCCGTCTACGCCGGGGTCCGCCCGACCGGAATCCTCAGGGGAGTCTGGTCGCCCACACGCCACACCTTGGTGTTCGATCCCGAACCCGAGCTCACGGTGGCCCCACCCGGGTCTCCTGGTGCGGTGACGCAGAAGGACACGGGTTTCTCCGACTGTGCCGGAGCCCTGTACACCACCATCGGCACGACGCTCTATCGCCGCAATGACGGCACCCTGACCTCGGGCGTCCCTCGCTGGGTCCCGGTGTTCCAAGCGCCACCGGTCGGGCCACACAACAGTGGGCTTCGGGGTGTCACGTGCCTCAGCCACAACGGATCGCCCTCCCTCCTCATCTCGACGGAGGGCAGCGGCAATGTGTACCGATTCGACCATCTCCCAGTGGGCCAGCTCGACACGACCTTGCGGCCGAACCCGGGTTCGGTCGCCGACGGGCTGGTGCAGACACTCGAGTTCGCGCCGATCCCTGCCATCCGTGAGATGCTGGCCGCTCAGGGAACGGTCATCCCGGCCACGGGGAGAGGTTCGATCGTCTACGTCATCGCCGCCTACAACAATGGCGACTTTCAGACCATGAAGGTCGGAGGCGTCGAGCGCCAGGTGTTCGGCTTCGAGTGGGGCTATCAGGGGGTCTGCGCAACCAATCAGACGTGTGGACCAATCGCGTCAGGTGTGGTGCACTTCAACGCAAGCGCCTGCTTCGCCATTCGGACCGATCTGAAGAAGACGCCGACCTACACATTGCGCTGCCTGAGTGGGCCCACGCTGACGCCGTCGAAGCAGGTAACGAAGCCCATCCGCGCCGGCCAAGCATTCGTGTCGATCCGGAGCATCCTGCCCTCACCGTTCGGCGATGGGCGGGTCTATTACGGCGGCTACGACTGCAACTTCTACCCGGCCGACGGCACGGCCTGGGTCGCATCATCGGCGCTCAGTTCTCTCCGCCCCAGCGTTTCGTGAAAGGAAGGCACTCATGACACGAGGAACGACACCACAACGACGGCGCCCCGTTGCCATCGCCGCGGGCAGCCTCGCCCTGTTGTCGCTGGTGCTGGCCTCGGCGCTCAGCGCCGGTAGCAGCCCGCCTTCGAAGGCGGCCACCTCCCCCGAGCGGGTGACGGGCGGGCCGACCGGTCACTACGTGGTGGCGGCGGGTATCCACAAGATCAAGCACGTCATCATCATTGAGCAGGAGAACCGCTCCTTCGACAGCTACTTCGGGACCTACCCGGGCGCCGACGGCATCCCCATGAGCAACGGAAAGCCTTCCGTGTGCGTCCCCATGCCGGCGGGCGGGTGCCAGGAGCCGTACCACGACACGGCCGATGTCAATGGCGGTGGTCCGCACGGAGAGCGCAACGCGAAGCTCGACGTCGACGGGGGGAAGATGGACGGGTTCATCAAGGAGGCGTCCGGCGCCAAAAAGGGCTGCGGCCAGAACACGGTCGACAACCCCGCCTGCTCTAACTCGGCCACACCAGACGTCATGGGCTACCACACGGCAGCAGAGATCCCGAACTACTGGACCTACGCCAAGGACTTCACTCTCGACGATCACATGTTCGAGCCAGTCGCATCATGGTCGTTGCCCGACCATCTCTACCTGGTCTCAGGTTGGTCGGCCATATGCTCGAGCCCTTCCCCGTCGAGCTGTGTCAACGAGATCAGGGGTCCCTACACGCCGGCGCAGATGCAGAAGTACGTGGACCAGGCCATCGACACCGGTACGGCCGACATCACCAACGCATGGACCGACATCACCTGGCTTCTCTACAACAAGCACGTCTCGTGGGCCTACTACGTGCAGACCGGCGACCAGCCCGACTGCGAGAACGATGCGGCCGTGGCCTGCGCTCCGGTCGCGCAGAGCTACCTCACTCCCGGCATCTGGAACCCGCTGCCCGTTTTCGAGGACGTTCAGAAGGACCACCAGATCCGCAACATCCAGCCGCTGAACAACTACTTCTCCGAGGCCAAGAAGGGAACCCTGCCATCGGTCATGTGGGTAACTCCGTCCCAGGCCGACAGCGAGCACCCGCCGGCCAGTGTGCACCAGGGACAGGCCTACGTCACCGCAGTTATCAACGCGGCCATGAAGAGCCCCGACTGGGACTCGACCGCCATATTTCTGCAGTGGGACGACTGGGGCGGCTTCTACGACAACGTGGTTCCGCCCCCCGTCGACCAGAACGGCTATGGACTGCGGGTTCCGGCGATGGTGATCTCGCCCTACGCCAAGGCCGGGTATATCGATCACCAGACCCTCTCGAGCGACGCGTACCTCAAGTTCATCGAGGATGACTTCTTGGATGGGGCCAGGCTCAATCCAAAGACCGACGGGCGACCCGATCCTAGGCCCGACGTCCGCGAGGACGAGAAGATCTTGGGCAACATGGTCAACGATTTCGACTTCAACCAGCATCCACGGGCTCCGGTCCTGCTCCCCACCAATCCCCCCACGGACTCGCCGAGCATCCCGGCCTACTTCAACGGGTTGGGTCCGTGCGTCGGATGCACGGTGACGCCGCCCAGCACATAGGGGCCTCAG
>JBEKWB010000111.1:0-12986 GCA_049513455.1 Acidimicrobiales bacterium | reverse complement strand
TGGGGCGCGACGTCGCCTTCCTCGAAGGGGACGGCTTGTTCGCCGGCATGTCCCAACTCGCCACCCGCGCCATGTCGATCGCCGGCGGGACGTCGGAGATCACGCGCAATCAGATCGCGGAGGGCTGCCTCCTTCCGACCGCGTGTGCCAGTGGAACTGCTCGCGACCTTGGCCAGTTCCCACATCGCGGTGGTGTGGGGGTTGCTTGAGTCATCTGGGAGCTCCTGACGCGTGGTCGACGGCGGTTATTGGTTGCAAGGCGTCGCGCTCGTTGCTGAAGTCCATGGTGTGGCCGAACTGCGCTTTTTCGACGGTGGTTGAGACGTCACGCCGCTCTGTCGAAGTGGGACCGATCAGCCAGAGGGTGTGCGTCCCTCCGAGTGGGAGCAGGTCGGCGTCCCTGAACGGCGCTATTTCCATGTTATAACAAAGTTTGTTATAACATATAGTTTTGTGATCCGTCGAAATGGCGGGACGATCAGAGTGGAAGGGAGACAGTGTCGCGAGGCAATTCCCAGCAAAGGCTGACGACGGATGTCCTCATCGTCGGCGGTGGCGGAGCGGGTCTGACGGCTTCGATGCTCCTGTCGAAGATGGGGGTCGACCACCAACTCGTGAGCGCTCTGCCCGAAACGTCGGTGCTCCCTAAGGCCCACGTCCTCGGGCAGCGTGCCATGGAGATCCTCGGCGACTGCGGCGTGGCCGACGCCATCTACGCCGTGGGCACCCCGCCCGAGCAGCTCCGGCGCACGTCCTTCTACGCCGGTTTCGCGGGTCACCCCGACGCTGGCCGCGTCCTGTTCGCACAGGAGACCTGGGGAGCGGGAGGAGAGGACCCCGACTGGGTCGCGGCCAGCCCCAAGCTCACGACCAACCTGCCCCAGATCCGCCTCGAACCACTGATGAAAGCGCGAGCCGAGGAACTCGCGCCGGGCCGTATCCGCTTCTTCCACGAGGTCACCGCTCTCGAAGAGGTCGACGGCGGAATCGTGGCCACGGTCACCGACCTGGCGGATAAGCGCTCCTATGAGATCGAAGCCCGCTACGTTCTCGGTTGCGACGGTGGCCGCACGGTCGGGAAGCTGGTGGGGATCGAGCTCGAAGGCCTCCTCGAGGTCGGTCGCACCGCCACGGTGCACCTGGCGGCGGACCTCTCTGAGTGGGCCAAGGAAGCCGACGTCCTTCTGCGCTGGGTGTTCTGCCCCGCCAACGCCAAGCTCGTCGTGCTCGCTCCGATGGGGCCGACGCGCTGGGGCGGCGAGAGCGAGGAGTGGGTCGCGCACGTCACCTACGACCTCGAAGACCAGCGGCCCTTCGACGACGCCGCTGTCCTCGAAGATGTGCGCGAAGCGCTCGGGATCGGCGATCATCCGCTCGACGTCAAGCTCATCACCCGTTGGACGATCAGCGGGGTCCTCGCCGACCGCTTCAGGTCGGGCCGGGTCTTCGTGGTGGGCGACGCCGCCCACCGGCACCCGCCGACGGGCGGCCTCGGACTGACCAGCGCAATCCACGACGCCCAGAACCTGTGCTGGAAGCTCGCCCTCGTGCTCCGGGACGTGGCCCACGAGAACCTGCTGGACTCCTACGAGGCCGAGCGGCGACCGGTGGACGCTCGCAACGTGCAGCGCTCCCTTGAGAACGCGCTCGGCTACGCGGTGATGGCCCAGGCCATGGGGGTCGACGAGGTGAACGCGACCATCGCTGAGCGCTGGGCGCGCCTGGCTCGGCTGTGGAGCGACGCGCCGGAGGACGCCGAGCATCGCCGCGCCGTGCGGGACCTCATGGCCGCGCAGTCCCAGGAGTTCCACGAGCACGACGTCGAGTACGGCTATCGCCACCGGTCGCCTGCGGTCGTCGACGACGGCAGCCCCGAACCGCCCGAGCGGGACTTCCGAATGTTCTTCCCTTCGACCGGTCCGGGCTCTCCTCTGCCCCACGCGTGGCTCGAGGACGACAACTTCCGCCGACTCTCCACGCTCGACCTGGTGTCCGTCGACCGCTTCGTTCTCCTCGCCGGCGAACGAGGCGAGCCCTGGCGGGACGCCGCGGGCGTGGTGGCCGCCGAGCTCGAGGTGCCGATCGACGCCTGGTGCGTCGGACACGCCTCGGGGGACCTGCGCGATCCCCGACTGCGCTTCGAGCGAGTACGCGAGTTCGGGCCCGAGGGCGCGATACTCGTGCGTCCCGACCGCTGCATCGCCTTCCGCTCCATGGGGGGAGTCGCGGATCCGGTCGGTGCGCTGCGTACCGCTCTTGCACGGGTGCTGGCGCGAACGGCATGAGCGGTGGCGAACCACGGCGCGACTGGGTCGGGCGCGAGACGTACCTCCTCGTCGAGTTGCTCAGCCAGCGGCTCGGCGGGGAGCTCGAGGCGGTGTGCCGGGCCCGTGGACTGACCGCGGCGCAGTACCCGGTCCTGTGGGTCGCTTGCCTCCACGACGACAAGGAGGGGATCCCCCTGGGTTCGATCTCCGACGGGCTCGTGACCCCTGCTTCGGACGTCAGCCGGCTCGTCACCCGGCTCGAGATGGCCGGCCTGCTCGAGCGCACGAGATCGCGGTCTGATCGCAGGGTAGTGCGCGTCCGGCCGACGGCTCGCGGGCGGGCCGTGTTCGAGCGCGCCACCGCCGAGGTCAAGGCCCTCCACCGGCGGCAATTCTCCGACCTGAGTGACGATGACCTCGCGCAGCTCCACTCGCTGCTCAACCGAGCTTTCTGGTCCGGCGTGGACCTCGACTCCACCGAGGCCGCATCGTGAAGGGCGGTTGGATCGACCTGCACCACCATCTCGTGCCCCCGCCGCTCCTCGAGGAGCTGGGTGACGCGGCCGTGACGGAGGTGGCGGGTCGCTCCCTTCCCGAGTGGAGTCCCGACATCTCCCTGGGCGTCATGGACCGGGTGGGCATCGACAGGGCCGTGTTGTCGGTTTCGGCCACTGGGGTCCACTTCGGGGACGACGGCCGCGCGCGGAACCTGGCGCGGGCGTGCAACGACTACGGGGCCGCCGTGGTCGCCGATTCCCCTGATCGCTTCGGGTACTTCGCCAGCCTGCCGCTGCCCGACGTGGACGGTTCGCTCGACGAGCTCACCCGTGCATTCGACGTCCTCGGCGCCGATGGTCTGGTCCTGCAGAGCTCGAACTTCGACGGGTCCTACGTTGGGGATCCACGCTTCGACCCGGTCCTTGCCGAGCTCGACCGGCGGCACGCGCTGGTCTTCGTGCACCCGGCCGTCCCAGTCTCTTCTGCAGGTCTCGCCCTCGACATCCCCGCCTTCGGACTGGAGTTCACGTTCGACACGACCAGGGCGGCCTTCAACCTGGCCTACACGGGCGCCCTCGAGCGGTTCCCGAACATCACCTGGGTCCTCGCCCACGCCGGTGGCACCGTTCCCTTCCTGGTCGGCCGCTTCTCCTTGCTCTGGGCGGTCGACGAAGAGCTGGCGGAAAGGGCGCCCCAGGGTGCGGTCACCTACATGGCACGCCTCTACTACGACACCGCGCTGTCAGCGAATCCGCACGCCCTCTCGTCACTGGCTGAACTCGTCGGCTGGGACCACGTCGTCTTCGGCAGCGACTTCCCGTTCGCACCCGAGCTGGCGGCGCAGCTCTCCGTCATGAGCCTCGACTCCGATCCGCGCTTCGACCCTGGTGCACTCGAGGGGGTCAAGCGCGCGAACGCCCAGCGGCTGCTCGACCGCTGATCAGCTCGGGTCGGACGCGTCCCAGGGCACGGTGCCGGAGACGCCTCGGACGAGGGGCTCCTCCCCAGCTTTGAGGGGTCGCGGCTGAGCGAAGGTCTCGTAGGGACGGCAGCGCAGCACGACGCGGTGCTCCTCCTCGGCCATCGACTCGAAGAAGGGCCGGGTGTCCTCGCTTGCCGGCTCACCGGACATACGGCCCACCACTGCCATCAGCACGTCCACCGCGAGCCTCGCGTCGCTGTCGATGACCGCGTCGGCGTAGACCTGCAGATACACGAAAGGCCAGCGCTCATCGAGAACGCAGAGACTGATCTTCGGGCTCCGGACGATGGCGCGAGCCTTGGACCGTCCGGCTGTGGTGGAGACGAGCAGCTCGTCCTCGCCCGTCGGTACGTAGTACACGACCGACATCGCCGGACCGTCATGGAGACGCCCGTAGCCGAACACGCATGTGCGGTGTGTGCGCACGAACAGACGCCTCTCGGAGGGCAGCATGTCCCGGTCGGTCGGTGCGCTGAACGGTTCGGGGGTGATGGGCAACAACATGGCTCGCTCCTCCTCTGCTTGGTATGTGGTCCTCGCTGCGCCGCCCCAGCCCCCGTCGAGACGCTCAAGGGGTCGTAGCCGCTGCGGGGATGACCCTGACGGGCAGCGAACCGAAGGCTCTGATCACGTTGTTCAGCTTCCGCACCGGCGGCCCGGCCAGCTCGAAGCGCTCGACGCGGCGGGCCAGGGCCGTCAGCACTGCAGTCGCCTCCAGCCTGGCCAGCCCCATTCCGGCACAGGTGTGCTCGCCGAAGCCGAAGGCCACGTGCGAGGCGTTCGACCTCTCGATGTCGAAACGCTCCGGGGCGTCCCAGTAGCGCTCGTCGCGATTCGCCGACGCGTAGCTCACGAGGACCCGGGATCCGGCCGGGAGTTCGACCTCCCCGATCTCAGCAGCCCGCGTTGTCACCCTGGTGAAGCCCGTCACCGGACTCTCCAGGCGGATGGCCTCGTCAAAGGCCTGCTTGGCACGCCCGGGATCCTCCCGAAGGCGCTGCCACTGCTCCGGATGCGTGGCGAACAGCCACACGGCGTTGCCGAGGCCGCTGATCGTCGTGTCGAGGGAGGGGCCGAGGTAGTCGATGATCGCCATGGGGCACTGGCCGGCGCTGAGGTCGCCCCGAGCGACGGCTTCGAGGATGCCGGCGGCCATCGACCCCTCGGGGAGCTCGCGAGAGGCGACCTGCTCAGCGAACGCTGCCATCTCGAGGATGCCCGGGCCCGCTGCGTTCGTTCTCTCGTTGGGCGGTCCGAAGCCGTTGAAGGTCGCCGCCGCCCAGTCCAGTAGCTTGTCCCGGCCCTCCTCGGGCCAACCGAGAAGGGCCGGGACCCAGGTGGTCGGAAGCACCTCCGCCAGGTCCGGCACGGCATCGAACGTCTTCCGCTCGACGAGGCATTCTGCGAGCTCCTCCGCACGCTCATGAGCCTGTGGTCGCAGCTCGGCCAGCGCCTTGGGGGTGAGCGGCCGGCCGATCACGCTGCGGAGGCGCCGATGGTCCTCACCGTCGCTCATGAGCGTCGTGCCCCGGCCCAACTCGTTGAAGACGTCGTTCAGACCGACGCCCTGACCCGAGCAGAACGTCTCCGGATCCGCCAGGACGACCCGGACGTCCTCGTAGCGTGCCACCGCGTAGACGCCATGGGCCTCGAGCCAGACCACGGGACCAATATCGCGTAGAGCGCGGTAGTGCTCGTACGGCTCAGCGAGCGCGTCATCGCTGTACAGATCGGCGTCGTAGGACGGAATTGACCCGACTTCGCTCATGACACGAACAGCATGGAGATCACGGCGTCGACATGCCGTTCGACCTCGACCGGATCGACCGGGTCGACGCCGGTCAGGAGCCGGCACTCGGGCGCCAGGACGAAGATGGTCGCCGCCGCCCCCGTCAACAGGTAGTACAGGTGTGCGGCGGGGATGTCGCGCACCCTGCCGGATGTCACGAGGGGCTCGAGCATGGCCACCGCCCCCTCGTAGAGCGGACGGATGTGCTGTTCGACGAGCCAGGCGAGCCGGTCACCCTCGGACTTGCACTCCTGCATGATGATCCGGTGGAGCTGGGGGTGCTCAGCCGAGAAACGGACGAAGTCCGCCACCACCAGTTTGGCCACCGTCTCGTCCTCCACCCCGCGCAGTCCGTCCACACGCTCGGCCACTGACCGCGCCAGGTTCTCGAAGAGCTGCCCGACGGCGGTCCGCCACAACTCCGCCTTGTTGCCGAAGTGGTAGGTCAGCAGGGGCTGTTGCACGCCGGCTTGCTCGGCGATGAGGCGCGTGCTGGCGCCCTCGAACGATCGCTCGGAGAACAGGTCGAGGGCTGCGGCGAGGATCCTCTCCCGAGTGGCGTCGGCCGAGGGTCGCTGCACCCGCTCTTCGACGATCCCGGTTGCCACGGCTTTACGTTATCAGTCGAACAATCTTATTGCAATTTCTTTGATCATCTGATAAATCTTTGTCCTCCAGGTCCGCTCGGGATCTGCGGTTTCGGGGGACGAGGAGAGCGAACATGTTCCGACTGGTCAACGTCGGGGGTCGGCCGGCCCTCGAGCATGAGGGCGGTTTCTACGACGTAGCCCGGCTGGCCGAGGACGACTCGCTCGCGACCGCGGCGTCGTGCCTCGCCCGTTTCGAGGAGCTGCACGAGCTCGCACGGCGCTGTGAAGGGGCCGAGCCGGACGGGCGCCTCGGCGAGGTCGTCCTCGGCCCACCGGTCCCCGACGCCCGCCAGGTCTTCGGCATCGGCCTCAACTACAAGAGCCATGCCGAGG
Source organism: Acidimicrobiales bacterium (assembly GCA_049513455.1). Classification (GTDB taxonomy): domain Bacteria; phylum Actinomycetota; class Acidimicrobiia; order Acidimicrobiales; family RAAP-2; genus Bog-473. The sequence goes on along the minus strand of JBEKWB010000111.1, from coordinate 6,467 downwards.
AGAGCGGGATGGAGCTTCCGCCGGCACCGCTGACGTTCACCAAGTTCCCGAGCTGCCTGGCCGGACCGACGGCGGACGTCCCGTTGTCGGGCGCCGTGGTGGACTACGAGGCTGAGGTCGTCGTGGTCATCGGCCGGACGTGCCGCGACGTCTCCGAAGACGCCGCCTGGGACATGGTGGCGGGGGTCACCGCCGGCCAGGACATCTCGGACCGCGAGGTACAGCTCGCCGGATCACCACCGCAGTTCTGCCTGGGGAAGAGCTTCGGCGCCTATGGGCCGACGGGACCCGCCGTCGTCTCCGTCGACGCCTTCGAGAACCCCGACGACATCGCGCTGCGCTGCGAGGTGTGGGGAGAGGTCGTCCAGGAGTCCTCGACGGCGCAGCTGATCTTCGGCGTGTCCAGGCTCGTTTCGTACCTCTCGTCCATCTGCACGCTCTTCCCCGGCGACCTCATCTTCACCGGGACGCCGGACGGGGTGGGCATGGCGCGTGGCCGCTTCCTTACGCCGGGAGACGAGATCGTGACCACGGTCGAGGGCGTGGGCGAGCTGCGCAACCGCTGCACCGGATCCGAAGGAGGGACCCACTGATGGGACTGCACCGACTGCTCGGCTTCAATACCGTCGTCCCCGACCCCGCCGGCCTAGCCACCTTCTACGGCGAGCTCGGGCTCGGAGGGAGCCCGACGACGGGGTTCACGGGAAGCGACGGTGGCGCTGCCGTCGTCGTGGACGAGGGCGACTTCCGCCGGCTGGTCCGGGTCGAGTTCGGGTGCGAAGGGCCCGAGGACATCGACGCGGTGGAGCGGCGGCTCACCGACGGCGGCGCCGCGCCGGTCGTCGGTGACGGCGAGCTGCGGGTGCTCGACCCGGCCAGCCGGGTCGAGCTCGTGGTGCGGGTGGCCGATGCCGCCCCCGCACCCGCCCCCACCTCACTCGTGGTGCCGAACGCCCCCGGCACCACCGTCAGGGCGGACGAACGGGCCCCCGCCGTGTTCACCGGGCCCCGACCGCCGAGGCGCCTCGGCCACCTGGTGATCGGCACACCCGCACTCGCCGAGACCCGGGACCTGCTGGTGCAGGGCATAGGACTCAAGCTGAGCGACGAGATCGATGGGGTCATCGCCTTCCTGCGGTGCTCGCCGGACCACCACAACGTGGCACTGGTCGACTCACCGGTTCCGTTGCTTCAGCACTACTCGTGGGAGTGCGACGACATCGACCACGTCGGACACAGTGCAACGGCGTTGTTGCGGCCCGACCCGTCCCGCCACACGTGGGGGCTGGGCCGGCACTTCGCCGGGTCGAACTTCTACTGGTACCTGCGTGATCCCGCGGGCTCCTATCTCGAGTTGTACTCGGACCTGGACCAGATCCTCGACGACGAAGCGTGGGAGCGCCGGGGCCGGACGCCGTTCACCTTCGAGCACGTCGCCAACTCGTGGGGGCCCGACCTGCCGCTCGAGTTCATCGTGCCGCCCGACCTGGACCAGCTCCAAGCCGCGTGGGCTGAGCGGTGAGCGCGATGGTGCCCGAGCGGGTCGACGTGGTGGTCGTTGGCGCCGGGCCGGTCGGTTGCGCGCTCTCGCTGCTCCTCGGGGTGCGCCATCGCAGTGTGCTCGTGGTCGAGCGCCACCCCGGCCCGTACCCGCTCCCGCGCGCGGTGCACTTCGACGACGAGACGGCACGGATCCTCCAGGCCTGTGGTCTCGGCGAGGAGCTGCCCGCGCTCTCCGAGCCGGCCACGACCTACGAGTGGCGCAATGGCGAGGGCCTGCCGTTGCTGCGGTTCGAGATGCCGACGCACGGGCGACAGGGGTGGCCGTCGGCCAACATGTTCAACCAACCCGACCTCGAGGCCCGGCTCTTCCCCCGGATGGAGGCCACCGATGGCCTCTCCCTGCTCTGGGGCCACGCCGCCGTCGACATGGGTCAGGACGCCGATGGTGCCTGGGTCGAGATCAAGCCGGTGGACGGCGGCGCCCGTCAGCGCGTGAGCGCGTCCTATGTCGTGGGCTGCGACGGTGCCAACAGCACGGTGCGCGATCTGCTCGGTGTGACCTTCGACGACCGGGGCTTCTACTACGACTGGCTGGTCGTCGACGTCGCCCTCCACGAGCCGCGGGTCTTCGACCCTCCGAACCTCCAGGTGTGTGACCCCCGCCGGCCCACCACGGTGGTCTCGGGCGGCCCGGGGCGGCGGCGCTGGGAGTTTATGTGCCTCCCCGGCGAGACCCTCGAGACGCTCGACGAGGAGGCCGCCGCGTGGGCGTTCCTAAGCCCGTGGGACGTCCGCCCCGACAACGCCACGATGATCCGCCACGCCGGGTACCGCTTCCGGGCCCGGTGGGCGACCAGATGGCACGAGGGCCGGATCTTCGTGGCCGGAGACGCCGCCCACCAGACGCCTCCCTTCGCCGGCCAGGGCATGTGCGCCGGCCTGCGCGACGCCGCCAACCTGGCCTGGAAGCTCGATTACGTGCTGGACCACCCCGGGGCGGCCGCGCTTCTCGAGACCTACGACACCGAGCGCATTCCCCAGGCCGCCGCCGTGATCGAGGTGGCCACCGAGCTCGGAAAGGTGATCTGCATCCCCGACCCCGAGGAGGCCCGCGCCCGGGACGAGCAGATGGCACCGCTCGTCCCGGGCGGCGGCAGCACGCCGGCGCCACCGATGCCCGGCATCTCGGGCGGCCTTCTCGCCGACTCGGCGTTGGCGGGCGACCTCTTCATGCAGGCCACCGTCCGAGCCGGCGGTGCACAAGGGCTCCTCGACGACGTCGTCGGCACGGGGTGGCACCTGGTGAGCAGCGCTCAGCCGACCGATCTCGACGGCGAGCTGGTGAGCTGGTTCGAGTCGATCGGTGGCCACAGCGTCGCCATCGGCACCACGGTCGAGGACGTCGAGGGACGCTACGGCCGATGGTTCGCCGACCACGACGTCGTAGCGGTCCTCGAGCGCCCGGACTTCGCCATCTACGGGACCGTAACCACAGATCAGGACGTCACGGCGCTGGTGACCCAGCTCCGAGATCAGCTCGAAGCTCTCCAGGCATAGCCGGTGGCGTCGTGACGGTGACGTTGGACCTGGCCGGCCGTGTGGTCGTCGTGACGGGCTCCACCAGCGGCATCGGGGAGGTGCTTGCACGCCGCCTCGCCGCCTGTGGTGCGGCGGTCGTCGTCAATTCGGCCCGATCTGCCAAAGCCGGCCGGAAACTCGCCGAGGAGCTTCCCGACGCGCTCTACGTCGGCGGCGATATTTCGGATCCTGGCACAGCGGAAGCACTCATGCGGGCCGTCACGGATCGCTGGGGCCGGCTCGACGGACTCGTGAACAACGCCGCCGTGACGACGGAGGTCCCGCTGCACGATATCGATGCCGTGACACGTGCGCACTGGGAACGTGTCCTGTCGGTGAATGTGATGGGGACGTTCTTCGTCTCACAGGCAGCGTTGCCGCTTCTCCGAGAATCTGATGACGGTTGGATCATCAACGTCACCTCCATCGCCGGCATCCGACAGACCGGGAGCTCACTCCCTTACGCCGTCTCCAAGGCCGCCGTGGACCATCTGACGACCCTCTTGGCCAAGTTCGCAGGCGGACGGGTCCGCGTCAACGCGGTCGCCCCGGGCCTCGTCGACACCCCGTGGACCGAGGGGTGGGACGTGCAGCGGGACCTCGTCAACGCCGCCACACCGTTGCAGCGCACCGCCACGCCCGACGACGTCGCTGACGCCTGCATCGGGATCGTCGGGTCTCGCTACCTGACTGGCCAAACGGTCGTGGTCGACGGTGGGCTGACCCTGATGATCTGATGAGGAGAACCCGATCAGGGCACACCCCGAGATCGGCGAGAGGTTGACCCAAGCCGTTCGGGGCACCCTCGGGCGCATCTGCCGTGAGCTGCGTCTGCAGAGTCGATGTGTACTTGGCTAGAGAGTGAAGCACACGCCACGGCCGACTCACCCCAGTTCTTGCCCTCCGGGTTCGTGCCTTCCCGGGTTCCCTGGCACCCCGCTTGTCGCTACTCCATCACCGTCAGGGCGGCTGCGTCCGCGGCCGGGTCCGGCACTGCATCCTCCGCGTCGAGGGCGGCATTCTGGGCCTGATGGGCGCCGTGGGAGGGGAGGAACAAGGTGGGGACGAAGGCGAGGAGGATGATCGCCACGGCCCACCAGAACGTGTGGGCGAACGCCGCCGCCACCTTCTCGGCGATGGCCGGTGGGAGCTTGACGGTCTGCGACAGTAAGGCGCCGTCACTGGAGGAGCGGGCGTGGGTGTTCTCGAGTATCTGTCGTTGCAGAATGACGGCGAAGAGCGCGGTGGCGATCGAGGCCCCGACCTGGCGCACGATGTTCAGAGTGGTCGTGGCCCGGGGCACATCGGCATGGGAGAGGTCGAAGTAGGCCGCCGCCATGATCGGCATCATGCACAGCCCGAGACCCAGGCCCCGTATGAACAACGTGCCGGCCAACAGGAATTGATCGCTCGTGGCCGTGACGAAGGCGAAGGGGACGGTCGCCGCCGCCATGATGAGGATGCCCGGCGGGACGACCCGCCGGGGACCGAGCCGGTCGGTGATCGCTCCGGACTTCCGCATCACGAGGGCCGCCCCGATGCCCTGCGGAGCCATGAGGAGGCCGGCTTGCCATGGGCTCTGGCCGCGGGCGATCTGGTAGTAGAGCGGCAAAAGGAACATGGAACCGAACAGGGTCGCCCCCATGATGAACATGCAGATGTTGGCGATAGCGAAGTTGCGGTTCCGAAACAGGTGCAGGTCGAGGAGCGGATGGCGGGCCCGCAGCGCGTGGACCACGAACCCGCCCATGAGGGCGACGCCCAGCACGAAGCTCACCAGTACCGGTCCGCTGGTGAACTTGCCGGTGATCCCCACCTCGGAGAGTGAGTAGACCAGCGCGGCCAGACCGGGGGAGAGGAGGACGAAACCGCGGACGTCGAAGCTGTGGTTGACCCTCTCCTCATGCCCGGTGAGGAACCGGCTCGCCAGCACGAGCGTCACGATGCCGACCGGCACGTTGATGTAGAAGATCCAGCGCCAGCTGAAGTTGGAGACGATCAAGCCACCCAGCACCGGACCGAGTATCGGACCGAGCACCGTCGGGGCGCCGACGACGCTCATCACCCGGCCCATGCGTTGCGGCCCGGCGGCGCGGGCCACCATGGACTGCCCGACGGGCAGGATCATGCCACCACCGATCCCCTGCAGGACGCGGAAGGCGATGAGCGAGTTGGCCGACCAGGCCAGACCGCACAGGCTGGAGCCGATGATGAACAGGAAGAGCGAGAGCATGAACATCCGCTTGTGCCCGAACCGGTCCACGGACCAACCGGTCACCGGGATCACCACGGCGAGCGACAGCAGGTAGCCGGTCGTGACCCACTGGATGGTCGAGACGGAGACGCGGAAGTCGCGGCCCAGCGTGTCGAGGGCCACGGCGACGATCGTCGTGTCCAGGATCGCCATGATCGACCCCAGGACCATGACGGTGGCGATGCGGGAAAGCTCCGGCGTCATGGCCGAGGGCGTGGATGTACGACGTGGCAATGCTGCTCCTCTCGGGGCGAATGCTTCATAATACTCAAAGATATGGATCTGTCAAAGAGTTTGTGCGACACTGGAGCCATGGGGCTGGCCGAAGAGGCGTTCGACCGTCTTCGTCGCATCGCGTTCGAGGGCGAGCACATCGAGAAGATGGCGGCGCTGGTGGCACAGACGGAGCTCTCTCCCGGCGTGATCAAGACCCTGATGCGGCTGTCGCGCAGCGACGGCGTCTCCATGGGCGAGATGGCACGGAGCATCGGCTGCGACCCGTCCTACATCACGGCGCTCGTCGACGATCTGGCCGACCATGGGTTGGCGACCCGCGAACCCGGCCGGATCGACCGGCGAGTGAAGATGGTCGTCCTCACCGAGAAGGGCCGGAAGCTCGCCGAGGAGATCCAGTCGGTCCTCTCGGTACCGCCGGCATCCTTCGGGGCCTTGACCCGCGCCGAGCTCCAACAGCTGCGCGACCTGTTGGACAAGATTGTGGAGGCAGACCCCACCTTTGCGGCTGAGCCCGGGGCGCGGACGACGGCGTCCAATGCGGCCGCCCGATGAGAGGCCGCCCGATGAGCGGGGGAGCCCCGACCCAAGGCTGGCTTGCCGGCTGCTGACGGGAGTCCGGTGCGCATCCGTGACGCCGACGGGGACGATGCCGCGGCGATCTGCGCGCTCTACAACGCCACCGTGTCCACCACGACCGTGGCCTGGACCGAGGAACACGAGTCGGTGGCGACCCGCCGGGAGTGGCTGCACACCCAACGCGCCGCCGGCCATCCTGTCCTGGTGGCGGAGGCCGAGGGCCGCGTCATCGGGTTCGCCTCCTACGGCGAGTTCCGCAACGCCACCAAGTGGCCCGGCTACCGCTTCACCGTGGAGCACACGATCCATGTCGACGCCA
>JBEKWB010000110.1:0-13868 GCA_049513455.1 Acidimicrobiales bacterium | reverse complement strand
CGGGACCCACAAGGCCGAGCCGACCGTCAGCATCGTGATCCCGGCCAAGAACGAGGCGCTCAACCTGCCCCATGTCTTCGCCACGCTCGATACCGAGCGCTACGAGGTGATCCTGGTCGACGGCGACTCGGTGGACGACACCGTCGACGTGGCCCGAGAGCTGTGCCCCGACATCACCGTGGTGGGCCAGACCCGTAAGGGCAAGGGCAACGCCCTGGCCTGCGGCTTCGCCGTGGCCAAGGGGGACTTCATCGTCATGCTCGACGCCGACGGCTCGACGGACCCGGCCGAGATCCCCCGTTTCGTCGAGGCGCTCAAGCAAGGGGCCGACTTCGCCAAGGGCTCGCGGTTCATGCCCGGGGCGGGCTCGAGCGACATCTCCCGGCTGCGCCAGGTGGGCAACTTCTTCTTGAACAAAATAGTCAACCTGATCTACGGGACCCGCTACACGGACCTGTGTTACGGCTACAACGCCTTCCGCCGCGAGTGCCTCTCGGTCATGGACCTCGAAGTGGGCGACGAGAGCACCGATCTGGGGGCGATGCGCTGGGGGGACGGCTTCGAGGCCGGGCTGGTGGTGGCCGAGGTCCCGAGCTTCGAGCACAGCCGCCACTTCGGCTCCTCCAACCTCAACGCCTTCTCCGACGGGATCCGGGTGCTGCGCACCATCCACGCCGAGCGCAAGGGCGGGGGGCGGCGGGCCGCCCGTTCCTCGGCCACCTCGGCCCGGGACGTGAGCTCGTCGTGGTCGACAATGTCGACCTTGGTCGAAGAGTCCCCCTAGTCCCGTCTCACTCGACCCGGGCGACTGAGGTCGGAACGGAGCCCAAAGGACAAATGAGACCCGAATCGTGCTCCTGGCCGTGCCACACTTCAACAGGGGTCCCGCGTGCTGCGTGGCAAAATGGTTTCTGAAAGGCCTCAATGGAGACGCTAGTGCCGACACGTGTGCTCTCGACCCGACAGATGACTGCACCCTGTCTGTGCGTCGATGTCGAACTGTCGACGGACGTCCCGGGGATCCCCGCGCAAGAGGCTCTCTTCGGGGCGACGAGCGCATGGCTGCTGGTCACCGTCCACACCGAGCCCATTGGCTCCATGGTCATCGAAGTGCCACCCGAGGGACTCACCGGCGAGCAGATCAAAGCGACGGTCACGGGGGAGTTCGCCGCGGAAATAGCAGCCCGGCTCGACTCGGATGCAGCAAGCGAGTCTGCCGTGCCGCCCTTTCTGGCTTCACGCCAACGAATCCTTTCGCGCGCACCGAACATGACGGTGGTGGTCTGTACACGCGAACGTCCCGAGCGGCTCAAGACCTGCCTGGAGAGCCTGCTGGCCCAGGAGTATCCGAACTTCGCCGTGCTCGTCATAGACAACTTCCCGGCCAGCGACAGGACCAAGGCTGTTGTTGACGGCCTGGCCTCGCCGCTGATCACATATGTGCTCCAACCGGAGAAGGGTCTGTGCCGAGCGAAGAACTTGGCGGTCGAGATGGCGGGCGACGGCATTGTCGCATCCATCGATGATGACGAGACGGCGGATCCCCATTGGCTGGCGGAGCTGGCGCGGGGCTTCGCGGAACACCCCGAGGCCGATGCCGTCGCCGGCGTCATGGCGCCGGGTGAACTCGAGACATGGGCGCAGGTCTGGTTCGAACAGTACGGCGGCCACAACAAGCTCCGCGGCTTCACACCCGCGGTCTTCTCCCCGCAGACGGCGCACACGCAGAGTCCGCTCTACCCGCTCCCGTCTTTCGGGTCGGGTGGGAACGTGGCCTTCCGGACATCCGCGCTGAGCCGGATCGGGGGGTTCGACATTGCCCTGGGTCCGGGCACCGCCAGTATGTCGAATGAGGACACACGGGTCTTTACGGATCTGCTCTGCTCGGGTGGAACCGTGGTCTACCAACCGACCGCGGTCACCCGTCATTTTCACCGGCGGTCCGTGGAGGAGCTGCGGACGCAGATGCGGGGCTACGGAGTAGGCCTGACGGCCTTCTACGCCAGCTTGGTGGTCGATCACCCCCGGTGTGTTCCGGGACTGATCAGACTCCTCCCGACGGCGTACCGGGATATGTTCGGCCAGGACGGCCTGCAGAGCAGCGGCCTCCCATCAGATTTTCCCGTGGACCTGCTGAGGGCGAAGCGGCGCGGTATGTTCATCGGTCCGATGTCGTACCTCCGCGCCAGGGCGGAGGCGGCCCGGTCAGAGCGAGAGGCAAAAAGGGTGCAATGACGGTGCGCGTGGAGTCGGCCACCCTCGAGGCCGAAGAGGTGCCGGTCGCTTCAGGCACGGACGCCGTCATCGACGATGGGACCGACAGCCCACAACGGGGGCTGGGGCGAGTCCCCGAGCTCGCACTGGGAATGGCCTGTGCGACAATCATCGTGGCGGTGGCGTTCGCCGGTGCTCGGTCCAGTAAGAGTTGGGCCACTGATCTGTTCTGGGTGGGCCAGGTGGCCCTCTACGCCATACCGGCGGCCTTCCTGCTGTTCCGCCGCTCGATCCTCAGGGCGGAAGCATTTGGGATCGCCCTCTTGATGCCGGTGGCGACTTTCTTGATCCTGGCGTACTACAGCCCGGACCAGTTCCGCTTCATCGACGAGTTCCAGCACGTGCAAACGGCACAGACGATCCTGGCGACGCATCACCTGTTCCACGTGAACACCTCACTCGCTGTCAGCGCGCAATACCCCGGACTCGAGATCATCACATCGGCCGTCGTTGCCATCACCCACCTGTCGATCACCACGTCGGGAATGATCGTGACGGGCGTTGCCCACGTGCTGGTCGGGCTCTGCCTGTACTTCCTCGTCCTCGAAGTAGCCGGACGGCCCCGAATCGCGGCGTTCGCGGCCGTCATTTACGCCACGGGACCGCACTATCAATTTTTCGATTCGTATTTCATCTACCAGACGATCGCGATCCCCTTCCTCCTGCTCTCGCTTCTCGCCGTGGTGAAGATGGTGAAGAGCAAGGGAGGGGTGGCCAACGCATGGGGAGCGGTGGCCATCGCCAGTGGAGCGGTGACGGCGGTGAGTCACCACATTACGAGCTATGCGTTGGTCGCGGTGCTCTTCCTGTTCGTGGTCGTGCAACTGTTCCTACCCCGACCGGCACGAAACTGGCGTCTCCCCGTCGTCTTCCTTGCTGTCGCCGCCATGGTGGTGGGGTGGGACCTCGGGGTCGCAACGGCGACGCTGAGCTACATCAAGCCGATTATCGACTCTCTGCTCGGCCGTCACGGGATATTGCCGAACAGCCATAAGCAAGGTGTGTCGGGCACCCTTCCGCTCCCCGACACGGTATGGGAGTACGCGTCGACGTTGCTCCTGGTAGTCCTGGTACCGCTGGGTGCCTGGCAAGCATGGAAGGCGCGCGCGCGAGAGAGCAATGCCGTCTCGCTCGGCTTGGGTCTGGGGGCTTTGAGCATCTTCATCGTCCTGGTCGTGCGGGTGGCGTCCGGAGACGGCAGCGAGTTGGCGGGACGCGCCATGTCGTTTGCCCTCATACCAATCAGCATCGTGTGCGCAGCGGTCATCATCGACCGTGTCCGCAGAAAGCCGGACCGTGCCAGGCACGGCGTCCGACGATTCCAGAACTTCGGAATGGCCGTCATCGGAACGTGCGTCCTTGTCGTATTGGCCGTGGGCGGGATTGCCGGGGGTTGGCCGTCCTACTATGCCCGGTTGCCGGGACCGCACCTGGTGAGTGCCTATGAGCGTTCCGTCGACCAGCACAATCTCGCCGCGGCGACGTGGGCCGCGGCGAAGCTACCCCGGGGCGGAGGTGTCGCCAGTGACGACTTCACCGAATCCATGTTCTCCTCTCTCGGGAACCAGGCCTACCAGCGCAACCTGGCCGGTCTGTTCCTGACGACGAGCTACACCGCGGCCGACCGCTCTTTGGTCAAGAACAAGCGGATCACCTATGTCGTCGCGGACAAGCGGATCACCGAGCAACTCCCCGCGGCCGGCTTCTATTTCTCACCCGATCCTCATCAGGGCAACTACAAGAAGCCTTTAGCCCGAGCGTCCATCGACAAATTCAACTCCGTGCCAGGGGTGTCTCGCGTCTTCGACGACGGCACCATTGTGATCTACGACCTTGCGGGAGCCGCGAAATGATCACCCGGACGGCACCACGCCAAGTCATTTTGCTGCTGGTCATGCTCACCGCCCTCTGTGCCGCCCTGGCCGCGAGTTCATCGGTGGGTGCGGTGGACATCGTCTTCGGGCTGCCCCTGGCGCTGTTTCTTCCTGGTGCGGCGCTCGTCTGGGCCGTCGACCCTTGGGGGCTCCAGGTCAAGGGTCCTGAACGCTTCATGTGGTCGTTCGGGTCCAGCATCGGGATCGTCATCCTGGGAGGTCTCCTCCTCAATCTCACCGGCGGCCTCACCCGGCAGCACTGGCTGATCCTGTCCTCCGCGGTGGTGGCCGTCACCGCCGTGGCCGGCTGGTTGCGGAGCGGGAACCGGGTTGGCGAGGGGGATCCCGACGGCACCCCGGTAGGGGAGGAACCGGCTCGCTGGGTGACGACCCTCTCTCTCCGCCCGGTGGCGCTGCTTGTCGCGGCCGTCCTGGTCGTCTCGGGGGCACTCGTCCTCTCTCAGAGAACGAGTGCCGAGTCCAGCCGGGAGCACTTCGTGCAGGCGTGGATCCTGCCCCAACCGACAGGCAACGTCTACAGCACGACGGCTCAGCTGGGCGTCAGGAACGAGGAAGGGAACGCCGAGGTCCTCCTCATCCGGGTGAAAGTGGGATCCTCCGGTATCTCTACCAGAACCGTTGACCTGAGGGATGGCCAGGAATGGACCCACCCGGTGTCGCGCAATCCGGGGCAACCGGTTTCGGCCACGGTGGCAATCGCATCCCACCCCTCGTCCATTTTGGACCGGGTCGACCTTGCGAAGCCCTCATGAGGGTTCGGAACGAGGGCCCCGGTTTTCGCTGGTCAGACAGCTATTGTCCTCATACCCGCTACGCCAGTTGCCATTCAGCTCCATGTCTGGGACTCTGCTGTGTCTTGCACCCGATGATTAGGACTTTTGGCCCGAGACATGGGGGGACAAACCCGCAATGATGGTTGTCGGGAGTGTGGGTAGCCCGGGCGCTGCACGCACAGCGAAATACCAACACGGGTCGCGAGCCGGTCGCCAGGCGGCCCCTGGAATCCGAGGGAGTTCACAATTGTTGGTCCGGAGGTACGATGTGATACCGCCGTCTGCGCCCGTGACTTCGCTCCGAGCACGGCCGGCGTACGAGGTTTTCGCTCGCGAAACGACAGGGGGGCGTCTCTAGCATGTCATTCGGAGCCATCTCCCTTGACGATGAGTACGTCCCTTCAGTCGCCTCGCCCGGCAGTGCGGAATCCGGAGAGGAGTCTCCAGAGGACATGCTGCGCATCTGCGTCGTGGGCTCCGGCACGCGATTCATCAGCGGGATCAGCTATTACACGTATTACCTGGCGGACGCACTCCAGGAGACGTTCAGCGTCTCGGTGGTGCTCATGCGCCGCCTCTTGCCGCGGCACTTCTATCCGGGGAAGAAGCGGGTTGGGGCCCACATAACGGACATTGAGACCTCGAGCATCGCCCCCACATTCGACGGCGTCGACTGGTTTGCCATCCCCAGCCTGTTCAGGGCCGGCCGATTTCTTCGACAGCAACGGCCCGACGTGGTCGTCTTCCAGTGGTGGACCGGGACTGTGCTGCACTCGTTCCTGTATCTCCTGCGGGTCGCCCGACGCGCAGGAGCGAGCGTGGTCGTGGAATTCCACGAGGATCAGGATTCCGGCGAGACCGGTGTGCCCTTGGTGGAGCGCATCGTCCGACCTGGGTTGCGCTATCTCATACGGTCGACAGACCACTACGTCGTCCACTCGGAATGGGACAAGGACCGTCTCGGAGCAAAGTTCTCCCTCGACCCCGCCCGGGTCACCGTCATTCCCCATGGCCCGTATCCCATTTACGGAAACAGCCAACCGCCCGTGAGCCGCAAAACCCCTGCCGCCACTGTCGTAGAGGATCCCAATGGGGGAGAGGACGTGACAATCCTCTTCTTCGGTACGATTCGTCCCTACAAAGGGGCGGAAGATCTTGTCGAGGCTTTCAACCTCCTGCCCCGGGACGGGTCTGTTCGGTGGCGCCTTCTGGCCGTCGGGGAGACATGGGAGGGATGGGAGCTTCCGGCCGAGAAGATTCGGGCGAGCGCCTTCGCCGAGGACATCGAATTCGTCAACCGCTACGTGACCGACTCCGAACTACCCGCGCTCTTCGACCGTGCCGACATTGTGGCGCTTCCCTACCACCGGGCCTCGGCCAGCGGTCCGCTCCATATGACCATGCACCATGGGCTCCCCGTGGTCGTCACCAACGTGGGTGGGCTTTCTGAAGCAGCGTCCGACTACTCGGGAACGGTTTTTGTGCCGCCCGGAAGCCCGGTCGCTCTCGCCGAAGGGATCGTCTCCGCGTTGGATCTCCGCGCGCAGCATCACGCTGACATCCACACATGGGATGTGAGCCGGGTTCGCTACGCCTCCCTCGTTGAGGGGATCAGGCTTGCCCACGACCACGTGGCCGAGCCGAACGGAAGCGAACCAACCAGCGACAGCCACGGCGTGCTGACGCTTCGACCGTCACGGCAGGTTTAGTGAGCATCGCGACGAGTTCGCTGTTTCCCGTGATGGAGTGAGCTAGCAGTTCGAAATGCCTCCGCGTGAAGCATCTGCGTGCGAGGGATTTTGTAAGATGCGTGAGGGTCACCTGGCCACGTACGTGGCCGCGTGAAAACGGGGAAACGCTGGAGCGCAGTTGATGGTCGCACACGTGAAGGCGAATAAGGAATTGGTGGAAGGAGCTCCGCTTACGCTCCGCGGGCGACTGCTCGTGAATCCGATGGCCGGGATCAAAGACGCCCTCGAAGGTCCGATCGTTCGCAACGCCGCCGCGCTCTATGGCACCACCATCGTCACAAGCCTTCTCGGCTTTGTCTACTGGTTCGTTGCCGCCAGGTTGGCGCCCGCGGCAGCCGTCGGTACCGCATCGGCAATCCAATCGGCCGCGCAGTTTCTCGGGATATTTTGCGTCATCGGGCTGAACACGCTCCTCATCAGCGAGCTGGCCGCGGACAAGTCAGAGGCCCGATCGCTCATGCTGACCGCGGCTGCTGGGGTCGGCGTTGTCGCCTACATTATTTCCGCCGGCGTGGGCATCGGACTGGCGAGCCTTTCCTCGACGCTCCGTGAGGGCCTGAACGGTCCGGGCGCCATCCTGATATTCGCCGTACTCAGCGCGTTGACGACCGTCCTTGTCCTGCTGGACGACGCGTGCATCGGGCTGCTGCGAGGAGATCTGCAGCTCAGGCGTAATGCCGTCTTCGCGGTGAGCAAACTCGCTCTGCTCCCCTTGCTGATCTGGGTCTGGGCCAGCCAGTCGGGGATGGAGCTGGTCATCGCCTGGTTCGCCGGTCTGCTGATTTCACTGGTGACCCTGGGCATCCAGCTGGCCAAGCTCACCCGCGGGCAGTCGTCTCACTTGGATTTCCAACGGATTTTCGAAAAGCGCAAGCTGGTGATGGGGCATCACTGGCTCAACCTGTCGATCCAGTCCCCCCGCCTGATCCTTCCGGTTCTGGTGGCAATCATTGTCGGCTCCAAGGCCAACGCGGCGTTCACGGCGGCCTTCCTGGTGGTCAGCTTCGTCAATGTCATCCCGTCACAGCTCTCTACAGTTCTCTTCGCCCTAGCCCCCGGCGACGAAGCAGACCTTCACGTTCAAGTCCGCAAGACGATGCGAATCTGTCTGGTCATTTCCGTTGCTACCGCCCCCGTGTTCGTGATCTTTGCCGGCCTGATTCTCAGGATCTTCGGGCATGACTATGTGTCCGCGACCGCCGCGCTGGCGATCTTGGGCTTTGCGACCTATCCCCAGACCATCAAGGCGCACTACGTGGCGATCGCTCGCGTGCGGGGGCGAATGCAGAACGCGGCGCTGTGGACCCTGGTCGGCGGCTGCCTGGAAGTCGGCTTCGCAGCAGTAGGCGCGATTGAGCACGGCCTGACCGGACTGGCGGTGGCCTACCTCATCGCCGCCACGGTGGAGGCCATCTTCTACTCTCCCTCGGTCTTTGGCGTGCTTCGCAAGACGAGGGATTCGGATGCCGGAATTCAGAATGCGTAAGGCGATTACAGCCGTGTGCCCACCGGGTGAACCACGAGCAACGAAAAAGGAGAGCGTTACGTTGGCGAGATCGCGGACATCAGGCTTTGGGCTACCATGGTTGGGGTCAAGCGCGAGCGAGTTGGGAGGTTCTCAGCGTGGATAGTCTGAGCAGAAGTCAGTCGCCAGACCCCAACGTGCTGGAATTGAACGCTCAATCTGTCCGTGGGGCGATCCCCGGCGTTTGGGGAGTGCCTGGCGATCTGAGCCAGATTGCGAAGAACAATAGGGAGCGCTTTGCGGCCGCCTCGCCATGGCCGCACGTGGTCTTGGATGACCTCTTCGATCCCGCCCTGATCGCAGCCGCAGAGCAGGAGGAGCTCGAGCCGAGCCTCCGCCTCGAAGTCGATCACAGCTACCGAAAGATCAAGGCTGAGACCCCCCAACCGAGCGGGCCGACAGCTACCAAACTTCTCGAGTCCATCGGCAGCGCGGACTTCGTGACATTCCTGGAAGCGTTGACGGGTATCTCCGGATTGACACCGGATCCCACGCATTACTGGGCCGGACTCCACGTGAATCCACCCGGGGCCTTTCAAGCCATCCATCGCGATTTTCGTGTCCACCCGATCACCGGGTTGTTCCACCGCGTCAACATTCTCATCTACTTGAATTCCAACTGGAAGAGTGAGTACGGGGGCGAACTAGAGCTTTGGAAGCCTGACAAGAGCGCCTGTGGGCGACAGGTGGCACCAGTCGCGGGGAAGTCCGTGATTTTCGACGCAGGCCCCCAGGCGATTCACGGCATACCCGAACCCATTCGCTGTCCGACGGGGAGAGCTCGTCTTTCGCTCGCTGCGATTTACTACACGGTCGACCCTCCTCCGAATGATCAAAAGGAGTCACGTCTCTTCCGCCCGAAGCGCCCCCAGGACCCCTGGTACATGGGCTTCGGGACCTTCGGGGACGGCGTGAACCTCGTGCGGAGGACGATCGAGCGGCGCTCCGCGGGCAAAGGACACTCGGGAACATCGCGCTGAGCGCAACTGCCTGCAACGAGAATTCTTGGCGCCCGGCCGAGGGAGCGGTAGTCTGAGCGGCTCACCGGCACCACGTCAACGAGGGGCACCGTTTGCGCACCTCGCGGGCAGATTCCACCGACTGCGAGTTGGCACACGTGAGGGATTCGACAATGCGAGAGTGCCGTTCAGCAGACCGAGTGCTGTCGTCACTAGAAGCCCTGGTCACCGGGTAGAGCGGTCCTGGTTCCATGGCCACCGGGGTAACGGACAACAGGGATCCGACGGCGACCGGTCTCTCAACGGTGCGCCGAGGATGGCTCGCCTGGCCGCTCACTGAAGTAAGGCGGGCGATCGAGGGGCCGATCGTCCGCAATGCTGCCTCCCTCTACGGAGCCACGATCATCACCAGCCTGCTCGGGTTCATCTACTGGTTCGTCGCGGCGAGGCTCGTTCCGGCGCAGGCGGTCGGGATCGCCTCCGCGCTTCAATCGGCGGCACAGTTTCTCGGCTACGTCTGTGTGATCGGGCTCAACACGCTGGTGATCAGCGAGCTGTCCGCGGATAAACAGCGCGCCCGCTCGCTGATTCTCACTGCGGTTGCCACCGTCGGCATCGTCTCGTTGATCCTTTCGGCGGTTGTCGCCATCGGACTTCAGTCCTTGTCGTCCGCCATTCGCGAAGGAGTACATGGGCCTGTCGGCCTGCTCGTCTTTGCCCTTCTCAGCTCTCTGACCACGGTGCTCCTGGTCCTCGACGACGCCTGCATCGGGCTGTTGCGCGGCGACCTGCAGCTCAAGAGAAACGCCGTGTTCGCGGTGAGCAAACTCGCGCTGCTCCCGATCTTGATCTGGGCCTGGTCGAGTCAATCCGGCATCGAACTCGTCGTTGCGTGGTTGGCCGGACTGGCCATTTCGTCAATGACACTAGGACTCCAGTTGGGCAAGCTGACCAGCGGACAGCCCTCACGACTCGAGTTCCGCCGGCTCCTCGAAAAGCGGCAACTCATGGTGGGGCATCACTGGCTCAATCTCTCGATTCAGGCCCCTCGCTTGATTCTTCCGGTTCTCGTGGTCGTCATCATCGGCCCCAGCGCGAATGCAGCCTTCACGGCCGCGTTCCTCGTGGTTAGTTTCGTAAACGTCATCCCGTCCCAACTTTCGACGGTCCTTTTCGCCTTGGCCCCCGGGGACGAAGCCGCATTGCGGCATCAGGTCCGTAAGACGATGCGGATTTGCCGACTTCTCTCAATTGTCTCGGCCCTCTGTTTCTTCATTTTCGCCGGACTCATTCTCCGGGTCTTCGGACACGATTACGTACGAGCGACCACCGCGTTGATCATCATCGGTCTGACCACGTACCCGCAGTCCCTCAAGGCCCACTATGTGGCGATCGCCCGCGTTCGGGGGCGCATGCAACTCGCCGCGTTCCGGACCACTGTCGGCGCTTGCCTGGAAATTGGATTGGCCGCGGCGGGGGCACACGTACACGGGTTGACCGGGCTCGCCGTGGGCTACCTCGTGGCGACGCTCACCGAAGCGGTGCTTTTTTCGCCATCAGTGTTCGGGGTGTTGCGCGCTGCCCATGCTCCCCGCCGCCCGGTGACGAATTCGCCAAAACGTCCAGTCCATTCGGCCCCGAGTCGCCGCGACCGACGACGGGTCAGGGGAGGCTCGGACACACGGGTGAAGGGGCCCGACGCGACTGTCTAACGGGGCTTCGCCCCAGCCCGACGAGCTGTAGCTGACGCACGGTCGCCGGCGGGTTCACGGACGCGGACTCCGGCCGAGCGCACTGCTGGCGGGGTGTCTAGCCTCGCCGTCATTGGACCGCCCGAAGCGGTTAGGTGCCCTGAGAGGGGCGACGACGACCGGAGCCCGATATGACGATAGCCCGCAGTGTGGCCGATGTGCTGAGCGACCATGTGACCTTGGAAATTGAGTCCATCGACAGGATGTATCTCAACCTCTACGTGCCAAAACTCCAGTACGAGTCGGGCATCGTCGGGTTCTTTCGGGGCCACCTCGGCTACACCTTCGCCTCCTCGGCCCTCATGGACCCGATCACCAAGGGGTTCGTCAAGGCCATCGAGCGTTTCTGCCAGGAGGAGGGCGTCGACCTGATCACCTTCGAGAAGGGCCAGCGCAAAGACGACATCGCCCATGAGTACCTCGGAGCCTTCGAGGGGAAAGAAGGGGTGCTCTTCGTCGGCAAGGCCCAGGAGAAGACCACCACGTTTCGCACCGAAAAGCGCATCAACCCCTACACCGGGCAGCCCTACCCGTGGATCGTGCGGGCCACGGCCCTGGTGAACCAGTACTACCTGTACTGCCTCGACGCCGACTTCGGCCCCTTCTTCATCAAGTTCAGCTCCTACTTCCCCTACAACGCCCGGCTCTGCATCAACGGGAACGAGTGGGCCAAGTGCCAGGCGGCCAACGCGGGCCTGGAGTTCGAGCCCCTCGACAACGGCTTCGCCTCATGCGAGGACCCGGCGCGTCTCCAACGCATCTGCGATCGCCTCAACGACAAAAAGATCGACGCCCTGGTTCGCAAGTGGTTCGCCCGTCTGCCCCATCCCTTCAGCGCACGGGATCGCCGGGCCGGGTATCGCTACGACATCTCGATCCTCCAGGCCGAGTTCTCCCTCACCCAGGTGCTCGACCGACCATTGAGCGGACGGGTGTTCTTCGAGGAGGTAATCCGTGACAATCTCGATCTGGGCCGTCCCGATCAGGTCTCCTTGATCTTCGAGCGGCGGGTGAACCGTCGCACCCCGGGGCGCTTTCGCACCCGGGTCGTCACCGAAGGGGTCACCCCCTCGCTCCACGTCGACTACAAGCACGCCAAGATCAAGCAGTATCACAAACTGGGCCAGGCGCTCAGGACAGAGGTGACCATTAACGACACCCGGGACTTCGGTGTCGGCAGACGGCTCCATAATCTCCCCGCACTCCGGGGGATCGGCTTCAAGGCCAACCGACGTCTCTTGGACGTCCAACGAACGAGCGCGGACTGCCACATCGGAGAAGACGCTTTCGCCCAGGTGTGTGCCCCGGTCAACATCGATGGTCAACGTGGACCGGCGCTGCGCTTCGGTGATCCCCGCGTGCAGGCACTGCTCAGCACCCTGGTGGTCTTCAGACTCTTGCCCGACGGGTTCTCCAACAAGACTCTGCGAGAACATCTCGCACCTCTGCTCGGACGCGACCCGGACACCCTGACGGCGGGTCAGATGACCTATGAACTGCGGCGGCTCCGCCTCCACGGACTCATCGAGCGTGTGCCGCACACCAACAAATACCAGGTGACCTCGTTCGGATTGCAGGTGGCGATGTTCTTCACCCGCACCCACAACCGCGTGTTGCGCAGTGGACTCTCGCAGATCTGCGACCCGGTGCCACTCGACTCCCGGCTACGTCGTCACTTCGACAAGCTGGAAGCCGTCATCACCGACCTGGTCGGAGAAGTTGGCCTGGCCGCGTGAAACTTGACTCAAGTGTGCCGGCTTCGCCGGCAAAAGTTCCCTAGACCCAACGTACCGGGTTCACCGCACGGTGTCAGCAGATCCAGAGGTGGTTGCCCGGGTCGGCCGTTGCGACGGACTTCATAGGGCTCAGCAGCCATTCGATAGCCGCCGGGGGGCCTCCGGACCGCAACCATTCCCCCTGACTGGGTTGTGACAAGGTTGCCAGCGGGTTGGAATGGCCGCAATTGGGTCAGATTCATTGACTTGCGCCGGTAAACGGGTAAGTGTTTTCTTAGAACGAAACGAAAAGGCAAACCTCTCGCGAGAGGGGGGCGCAAAGCCACGGGACTCCCTGAGTTAGCCGGGCCGCCGAAGTCGCTATCTTCCAATAGTCAGCTTCCCGGTGGTCCCCTTCTCAGGACTGAAGGGAAGAATGCGCAAGATCCACCAACTCCGCCACTTGGAGTCGAAGCGGACACGCAAGCGCGTCGGGCTCTCCGCCGCAATTTTCGGAATCGCATCTGCTGCAGTCGTATTCGGTACCGTCTCCTCCGGGCTCCTGACTGCGGACAGCGCACCGCACGCGACGTCACACGCGACGTCACAGTCGACGTCAGACTCGACGTCAGACGCCGCGGTCACTCAGACCGCTCACACGACGGCTGAGACGCAGGTCGAGATATCGTCGCCGTACAGTGGTGGCCACCAGATGGCCGCCGACCCATCAGGTGGCTACTGGACGGTCAGCTGGCTCGGTGACATCACCCCGCACGACGGCGCGCCGACCTTCGGGTCACCGGCCGCCTCGGGAACGAAGCTGGCGAAGCCGATCGTCGACATGGCGGCCACCCCGGACGGTCAGGGGTACTGGCTCGTGGCCAGTGACGGTGGCGTCTTCTCCTACGGTGACGCAAGCTTCTACGGTTCGACTGGTGCCACCCGCCTGAACCAGCCGATCGTCGGCATGGCCGCGACGCCCGACGGGAAGGGCTACTGGCTCGTAGCCAGCGACGGTGGCATCTTCTCGTTCGGCGACGCCGCGTTCTACGGCTCCACCGGTGCCATCCATCTCAACGAGCCCATCGTCGGCATGGCGGCCACTCCCGACGGGAAGGGCTACTGGCTCGTAGCCAGCGACGGTGGCATCTTCTCGTTCGGCGACGCCGCGTTCTACGGCTCCACCGGTGCCATCCATCTCAACGAGCCCATCGTCGGCATGGCG
>JBEKWB010000109.1:0-13845 GCA_049513455.1 Acidimicrobiales bacterium | reverse complement strand
GAGGTCCTCGCCGAGTTGACGGCGCAGGAGATCGACAGCGTCGCCAATCGTCCCCTGGTCGAAATCGACTTCCCGCCTGCTTTGGTGAAGTCCGGAACGGTGGCGGTGATCTTTGACGAGACCGAAGGGCTGGCGTTCTTTGGGGGCTTCGCCGAGTTTGAGCGGGCCTTCGCCGAGCCGGCCCTGCTGGATCAACGGCACTACCGCCAGCGGGTCATCGACTACCTCGACGACGACAGCGTCTCGCCGCTTCCCTTCCGGCGGATGGCCGATCGGGATCCAACTCGTGCCAGTGAGGTCCTGCAGATCGTGCTTGGCCGCAAGAGCTTCGACTGGCAGCACGACGGTGAAAAGCTGATGCGTCAGCGCAAACGCTCCTTCTTCGACCGTGCACCACTGCCGCGCCACCTACCGATCAGTGCTCGATTGGCACCCTACGTCGGCACGCCGTAGCAGCGGCGGCTCCCCATCGCCGGCATCGCCGGCCTCCCGGGAGCTCGTGTTGATCGCACAGGTCGGAACCTCATGCGTACGATGTCACCTCGGGCCAGCCGGTGCGCACAGCAGCTCGAGGCTGGCCACCTCGAAGTTCCTGATCGCAAGCGGCGAGTTCATGCCCACAGAACCACCGGTCATTCAATCATCGAGCCGTCCCGGGCTCTCTCTCGACTCGACTCGTCCCAAGAGCGATGACCTCGCCGGTTACCGCGGGGACGCGGATTTTGTTGTGTCCCCCGAGGCCCACAAATTTGAGTTGCGTGAACCGCTCTTCGGGATCGATGAGGTTTGCCCGCCGCCTCGAATTCTCCTGTAGGCAGCTCCCGTTCCTTTCGCCGACCTGTATTTTCGCGATGGCGATTGGTACGGTGCGCGAACCTTCGTGGTATCCGGGCGGGGAATGCTCGAAGTCAGCCTCAAAGGCCTAATCCGAGATCATCTCCTCGATCTCGACTGAGCAATTGGCGTTGAGCGAGATCTCTTGCCCTGTCGCGCCACCTTTGAACTATCGGGCCAAGTTGCTGAAAGCGTTCATCATCGATCTCAAACTCCCGTCGTTGAAGGCGGTCAAATCTGTAGAGCATTTCTCCGAATACGTGGGCGGAGAATCCCCGATCCTTTTCAGCGGCCAGTTCACAGAGCCGCTCGAAGCCGTACCTCGGCTCCACGGCAGCGAGGTCGATGAAGTCCCTCGCTTCGGCACGTCCGAAAATCGCGAGGACTTTGTCCACCGCGAGTTCCTCGCCGGTCAGTGTCGGAATACCCGGGCCAGTGTCGATAGGGAAGAGTCGGGCATCTGCTGCGAGATCAATCTCGCATAGCTCACCCCCCTGCGAGGCGACCAGACGCACGAACCCTTGATTCGACTGGAGAGTCACGATCTCCATTCCGGCACGGGTCAATGCCCGTTCGACGGCGGGAGCAAGTCTGTCGACACTCTCAATCGTGAGACCGAAGAAGTCGAGATCTCGGGTACCTCGATCAACGTCGCCCCTGACGATGAGCGCACCACCGCCCGCCAAGGCAAAGTCTTCCGCCTCGTCGAGTCCGGCGACGATCGCTGCAATTCGTTCCTGAAATGGGGTCAGCACTCGAGGTCGATCTTTCGGTGGCGCTTGAACCAAGCTGCCCAAGCTTGCCGAACTGTCGGGGGGAGGACGAGGTCATCCCAAAGGTCGAGGAGCACGTCAACGTCTATGAAGTAACGGACGTCCTCCTCAGTGCCCTCTCGCAATACCTGTTCGTAGACACGGGCTCGATCCGCTCGATCAGTCAGGTCGTAGGTGAGCGGGGGACCGCTCCATCGAATGTGGAATGGCAGCTCCACCTGGCCGGACGCCTTTGTGAGTCTCGTTTCTTCAACATCTTCGGGGACGGCCACGGGCCTAGATGCGGGGCCGAGGGTCAGACTTCGAGTGCGCACCATGCCTGGATCCTACGGTTGAGGCACTGTCCGGCCGCATCTCGCTCTGAATTCTCGAGTTCAGAGGGAGACGTTGAGACGTTCTCGCAGGTCAGCGACGTTCACGGAACAAGGCGTACGGTTCACCGAGCAGTTGCCGTAGTTGGTCCTTCCGGCGCGTCCGCTCGTCGGCGTACGGGTCGCGTAGGTCCGGCGATGAACTCTGCCATGGAGATGGAGGTGATGGCGCCAATTACCGGGTTTCTGTTCCCGCGGCGCCCAGTCCAGCCGTCCTGCACTCGCGCGAAGAGCTGACTATCTCAGACCGATCGGTGGGCCAGTGATGACTGAAAAGCGGTTCGTATTGTGTCCCCCAAGGTCCACCTCCCTGGTGTGGGCGGGCATCCGCGGACGACAATCGTCGCCTGTAGTGGACGCCGCCCGAATGAGGACGGCCCGTCCCAGCCGGCAGTCGGGACAACGGCTGCGGGCCCTACGTGGATTCCGGCGGGGGATACACGGCGACGAGCAACCGCATGAGTTTTGTGAACAGCGGCGAGAATCGTCCCTGGCCCCACTCGAGATCGGGCTCATTCGCCATGGCTTGGCTCGCCACACCGACGATGAGTGTCGAGATCAGATACAGAGCTTCTTCGGAATCGGCTTCCGGACCGAGCTCGCCGGCGGCGACGGCGTCGGCCAGTGCCACGCGTTGCATCGCAACCATCGCGATGCTCGGGGCGAACGCCTCCGCCGAGGGCTCGAAGTTCGGAACGGGACGCCAGAACAGCAGCTGGGCGACCGCCCGGTTGGCGAGCAGCCAGCGACCGCTGGCCTCGAGACCGGCGATGAGGGTCTCCAGCCCAGGTTCGGCGTCGGACATGCCTTGGCGCATGACCTCGAGATGTTCGAGCTGACCGCGTAGGAACAGCGCGTCGTAGATGGCCATCAACGACGGGAAGTACTTGTAAAGAGAAGGGGGTTGGACCCCGAGACGCCGAGCCACCTCGGCCAGGCTCAACCCGTTGACCCCGTATTCGGTCATGACTTGGGTCGCGATATCGAGAATCTCCTCAATGGTCTGCTGGCGGCGTCTCGTCCGCCGGTCTGATCGCGGCGCACCGGCACCAGGGGGCGCTGTCATCGCTCCGCCCGCGCGATTTGCTGTCATACGGGAAGGATAGCACATTATAGGGGTTGACAGGTTTAGCTAATAGTATTAGCTTTTGCTGCAGGCCAAAGTGAAAGGAGAAACCAGTGACCCCCAAGAACCCGCGGTGGTGGCTGACCCAGGGCAGTGCAGCGCTGGTGATCGACGCTCCTCCTGAGCGTCTCTACGACATGGTCGCCGACCTCGAGCGCATGGGCCAGTGGAGCCCCGAATGCCAGCGGGTCGAGTGGACCGACGGTTCGGGTGGCCCGGCACAGGGTGCAACGTTCGTCGGCCACAACAAGGGCGGACCGATGGGCCTCATGAAATGGTCACGGCATGGTCGGGTCGTCACCGCCGACCGCGGCCGGGAGTTCTCTTTTGCGACCGAGGAAGGTGGCCGTGAGTCGACCCTGTGGTCGTACCGCTTCGATCCGGTCGAGGGCGGCACGAGGGTCACCGAGTCCTACGACGTGAAGTGGATCCCCGCCTGGGCCCGGATCGTCGACGTGCCCACGAATCGACACGGCGAGCTACAGGAAGCCATGCGGCACACGCTCGGTCGACTCAAGGCCGCGGCCGAAGGCTCCCCTGTAGAGGGAGCCTGAATCGACTGATCAGAACAACGTCCCTCGCTTGCGGGTTGAGCAGAGACAACCACCATCACCCTCCGAACGAAAGAGACCAGCCGTGACCACCACGTATCGTGCTGCACCCGACATCGATGTCCTGACGACCATCCACGAGATACCGGGTCTGGGATTCATCCCGATCAACGCGTTCTTGCTCCATGGCCATTCGCCGATTCTCGTCGAGACCGGAGCGGTCGTCGATCGCGAGGAATTCATGACAGCGTTGCGCTCGATCATCGATCCGGCAGATCTCAGATGGATCTGGCTCACCCACACCGACCCGGACCACACCGGCGCCCTTCATCAGCTGATGGACGAGAACGATGAGATCAAGGTGATCACGACCTTTCTCGGCGTCGGTGCGATGAGCCTGTCGGATCCGTTGCCCATGGACCGGGTGTGTCTCGTGAACCCGGGGCAGACGATAACGATTGGTGAGCGAGTGCTCACCGCGATCAAGCCGCCGACGTTCGACAATCCCTGCACCACTGGGTTCTTTGACCAGTCGTCCGGGGCGCTGTTCAGCTCAGATTGCTTTGGCGCCCTCCTTTCGGACGTTCCCGAGGATGCTGCCGAGCTCTCAGAAGAGGAGCTTCGCCAGGGCCAGGTCCTCTGGACCACGATCGACACACCCTGGATTCACGGCGTGGACACGGGTGTGCTTGGTGAGCAGCTGGACGACATCCGCTCTCTAGACCCGAAGCTGATCCTGAGCAACCATCTGCCCGCCGCCGGAGGTTTCATGACTCAGCGCTTGGTGGCATCGATCGCCAGTGCTCCGGCCGCCGAAGTGTTCGTCGGTCCGGATCAGGCGACACTTGTTCAGATGATGGCGCAGGGAGCTCCCGCGTAGTCCGTTTCGGTTTCGCTCAGCGCCTGTCACGAGTTCCGTGGTGCGAGTGGCTTCTACAGCTGCGGTCGTACACCTATGGGTCCGCCCATCGCCGGCTCTGCCCGTTACCACGGTGGTGCGCCGGAATGCGGTGGCCATAGCTGAGTAGCGTTCGCGAATGAAAATGCGATCGGAGGGCGCGTGGCAATGGCGAACGTCGAGAGGTGTCTTCGGACCACGGTCATCGTGGTGGTGCTCGCGGTGGCACTGGTGGCTGCGGGTGCGTACGGAAGCAGCCCAGCGAGCGCCCAGCCCGGCTCGGGCTCGGTTGCCTCTTTCGGGGACTCGGCAACAGAAGGGGGGCCGTCGGCGAGCCAGCTCGTCGCGCCGGTCGTCGGCATGGCTGCCACCCCCGGTGGGGGCGGGTACTGGTTGGTGGCGGCCGACGGGGGGGTCTTCAGCTACGGCGACGCACCCTTCTACGGCTCTGAGGGCAGCGCGTCGCTGGCAGTGCAGGCCGTTGGGATGGCCTCGACGCCCGACGGGGGCGGCTACTGGATCGTCACCGATGACGGTGGCGTGTACGACTTCGGGAACGCCCCGGACGAGGGCTCCATGGCAGGCGGCAGACTGGACGCCCCGGTAGTGGGCATCAACGCCGACGCCACGGGGACGGGCTATTGGGAGGTCGCGGCCGATGGAGGGGTGTTTAGTTTCGGCACCGCCGCGTTCTATGGGTCGATGGGCGGCAAACACCTGAACCAGCCCGTGGTGGGCATGGCCGTCGATCCGGCCACCGGCGGCTACTGGCTGGTGGCTGCCGATGGCGGGGTGTTCGCCTTCAACGCGCCGTTCTACGGCTCGATGGGCGGCACGCTCCTGAACCAACCGGTGGTCGGCATGGTTGCCACACCGGGCGGGGGTGGCTACTGGCTGGTGGCGGCCGACGGGGGGGTGTTCAGCTTCGGCAGCGCCGTTTTCCATGGCTCGATGGGCGCAGCGCCAGCGAACCCCGGCACCCCGGTGGTCGGGATGGCGGCCCCCGATGGGGGAGGATACTGGCTCACGACCACCGCGAAGGCGCTGCCAGCGCCTTCGTCGGTACCGTCGGTGCTGGCCGAATGCAACAGACCGGGGGAGGGCCCGGCGGTCGAGCCCACGAGCATCGTGCTCGCGTGCGGGGACGGGAACGCCTCCCTGACAGACCTCGCCTGGTCGTCGTGGAGCGCGTCGTCGGCTACCGGGTCTGGGGAGTACACCCATAACCTCTGCGTCCCCGACTGCGCCAGTGGCACCTTCGTGTCGACGCCAGCCAGCGTGGAGCTGAGCTACCCGGTGCGCTCCGCAGCCGGAAGTGAGTTCTCCACCGTCACGTACTCCTATGCCACCCCAACAGCACCGGGAGGCTGGACTACTTACTCCAGTGTGGTGGAAACCAATGGTTACTGAGCACCGGCAACGCAACGGACCGTCGGGCGTGTCACCCGGAGCGATGATTAAATCGATCGTTCGGATTGGGAAGGGTCGGCTCCCCCGGCTCGACCGCCGGTGAGATTGCGAGGGGGTCTGCTATGACGAAGACAGCGCAAACGGGGGGGAACCTCCTGGTCCGGGGCGGAGTCGTCGTTGACGGAACGGGCGAGGCTCCGATTCGAGCAGACGTCCGAACATCTGCCGGCCGCATCGTCGAAGTCGGACCCGACCTGCGCCGGGACGCCGAGATGGAGATCGACGCATCGGGCGCCTACGTAGCCCCCGGGCTCATCGAGTCGCACACCCACTACGACGCCGCCGTGTGGTGGGATCCCGATTGCGACCCGATGCCGGCCCATGGCTGCACCACCATGGTCGTCGCCAATTGCGGTCTCGGCTTGGCCCCGCTTCGACCCGATGAACAGTCCGACCTGGTCGACCTCTTTGCCTTCATTGAGGACATTCCGGCCGAGGCATTTCACCTCGGAGTCCCGTGGACCTGGGACACGTGGTCCCAGTACCACCAGCAGGCCAAGGGCCACGCCGCGGCGGTGAATACGGTGGGCTTTTTGCCGCACCAGATGGTGCGGACCTGGGTGATGGGCAGTGAAGCGTGGGAACGGCCGGCCACGGACAGCGAGCGGGCCGCACTCTGCCACGAACTGGACGAGGCGCTCGCCGCGGGAGCGATAGGTCTTTCGACAACCGCCATGGACCTCGATCGAAACAACCGCCTGGTGCCGAGCCGCCTGGCCGACGACCGGGAGCTCCACGACCTCATTGGAGTTCTGGCTCGTCACGATGCCGTGCTGCAATTCGTGCCGAGGTTCCTGGAGCCCGAATTCTTGCTCGAGGACGTCGAACGGGCAGCGCGTCCGGCCGCCGCGGCCGGAGTACGAACCCTCTTTGCCGGCTACCAACTCGAGACCTACGCCGCGGAACGTCGGAAGCGACTCGCAGAGTTTCTCGCCCCCTACTGGGCGGAGGGTGCGCCATTGTGGGCAAATTTCAGTGCGCGGCCGGCGCACGTCAATATGCACTTCGAGCGATCCATCATGTGGAGTGGAATCGCCAGCTGGCACGAAGTCGTCAATGCACCGCCTGAAAGAAAACGGTCACTTCTGGCGGATGCCTCGTGGAGGTCCACGGCCCGATCGGAGTGGGATGCGTGTGTCTACACCTTGGCGCCGATCCGGATGCCGCAGAGACTTCTCCTTGTCGGCGGCTCGCACAGTGGTGAGTCGTTGGCCGACGCCATGGCGCGAACGGGAAAACATCCTTCGGATCTGCTGGCTGAATGGCTCCTGGAGACCGACCTGGAGGGAAATCTTCGAACGGCCGACCAGCCGATGGACCTCGACGCCTCCATCGAGCTGATTCAGGCCAGTCGAGGGCTCTCCGGGGCGAGCGATGCCGGTGCGCACGTACAGATGTTCAGCGGGGCCGGTGATGCGACATATGTCCTCTCCCACCTGGTGCGCGATGAGGGCGCGCTCACCATTCAAGATGCCGTTCATGCCGTGACGGCCAAGCAGGCTGCGTTCTTCGGCATCCCGGACCGTGGGGTTGTCCGGAACGGAGCGGTGGCGGACCTCGCGATATTCGACCTGGCCGAAATCAACCCGGGCCAAGAGGTCCGTGTCCACGACCTCCCGGGAGGAGCCTGGCGTTACAGCCGAACGCCCGCCGGCTATCGCGCCACCGTTGTGGCAGGTGTTCCGACATGGCTGAACGGAGAGAGCACGGGCAATCGACCAGGTTCAATGGTAGGCCGGTGCCGCCAATCTGACGCGTGATGGGTGACCATCGCCCTCTCACGGGCTGAGTGCAGGAGCGCCGAGCGACGTAGGGTAGCCGTCGTGGCGACGTTTCTGGACTGGTACGGCTGCGCGACGTTTCGGTTGAGGACTGCTGGACTCACGGTGTTCCTGGACGCCTACATCGATCGGGCGCCGATTGCCGCGGGTGCGGGGCGTTCAGCGACCGAGGTGACGGAGTGCGACTGGATCCTTGTCGGGCATTCGCACTTCGACCATCTCTACGGGGCCGAGACGATCTTGGCGAACACGTCAGCCAGGTTGATCGGCAGTTACGAGACGGTGCGGGTGCTGGAGGAGGCCGGTGTCGAGCCCGACCGCCTGCTGTGTGTCGCCGGTGGTGAGACGGTGGATCTGGGCTGCGATGTGCGGGCCACCGCCTACCCCAGCCTGCATAGCTGCGTCTGGTCGCACCAGGCCATGCACCCGGCCGACGAAGTGTGCCTGGGCGACCTCGGCGTGACCCTGCAGCAGCAACGGCAACGGATGGCGGCGCTGGGCTCCTTCATGAGGACCGAGCTCGATCCGCTCGCGGTCGAGCATCTCCGCAACTCGTTGTCGGGCCAGAGCCCGAGGGGCGATGGAGGTGCACTGCTCTTTCATCTCGAGACGCCCGACGGATCGATCCTGTACCAGGACACCAGCGGGCACTGGACCGGCGTGGTCGATCAGTTGCGCCCCGACGTGGCGATCGTGGCCGCGGCCGGGCGGGCCAACGTCGACGGCGAACCGATCCAGGGATCGCTCGCGACCTACGTGGCCGACCACGTCGCCCGGCTGCAACCCAGCCAGGTCGTACTCTGCCACCATGACGACTGGCTGCCGGGTTTCTCGGTCGCCACGGATGTCGAACCGATCAGATCTGCGATCGCGGCGCGGGCACCCGATGCCGTGCTCCTCGAGCTCGGCTACGTCGACAGCACCGGCCTTTTCTGAGCCAGTACCACACCAGTACCACTCCGCGTCCACCACGTGAACCGGACAGGGAGTTCAGTGCGATGCGGTCTTCCGGATCAGCGCTTCGACGGAGTCAGCCGCGAGCGCGGCGCCATTGCAGTTCTGCAACGCATCGGAGCGTCTGCGAGCTTCGTCGCCAAAGGCGTTGTCGGAAAGGACATCCTCAGCCGCAGATCGAATCTGCGAAACCGACGCGTCGCCGGAAAGGGCTATCCCCACTCCCCACCCGTCGAGCATCTGAGTGATTGGCGCCTGGTCGCCGCCTTTCGCCGGGATTCCCACCATCGGGAGGCCGTGCCGCAGGGCCCGCATCGTCGTCCCATGCCCACCATGACCCACGAGTACCGAGGCACGGTCCATCAGTAAGTCGTGATCGGCAAAGGCAACGACATGGGCGTTCGCCGGTATTGCCAGCTCTGCTGGTTCAACAATCGCCCCTGTCGTCGCGACGACGTGCACAGGTAGAGTCGCCAGGGCATCGAGCGCTCGTTGCAGCATTTCCGGACTTCGCTGTTCCGCCACAGTGCTGAAACTGAGCAGAACCAGAGGTGTGGGGTCATCCGGTTCCCATGGAAGCTCCACGGGTACCGCCCGTGATTCTACGGCCAGGACGGGAGCTCCGTGGACGACATGATCCCATGCCGTCGCCGGTGTCCCGTCGAATTCCTGGAGTGCATTGACGTGGAGGAGGTCGCGGTCACCCCACAACATCTCGAGCGGAGGCAACCCCGAGAAGCCAGCCTTCACCCTCGATTCGCTCTGCATCGTGAAGTTCGCCTGCCACATGGTCCACAAGGAATCGAACAGCGTGTGGAGCATGACAGCGTTCGGACGGCCGAAGCGAGGGGCCACGTCGAGTGCGGCGCTGAACATGGCATCGATCACCACGACGTCCGGAGTGAACGCCGAAACCACGCCGACGAGTTCTTCTCCCACAGATGGTGAACTCGTGTAGCCGAACACGTCGGCCAGTGGATGAAACGAATAGCGACCGAGATCGGCGCGGGCCTCCCTGAGCGCCGTGGCCGAGAAGCCGGCGGCCGCCACACGCCCGAGCATGTCGGGTCGTCCGAAGAAGTGGACTTCGTGCCCACGATCGGTGAGTTCCCGAGCAATCCCGAGACTCGGCGTCAGGTTCCCGCCGCCGTCCCAGCAAGCCCACATGATCGATGCCATAGGTCACTCCCTCACTTCGTCGTTCTCGGGAGGTGTCGAGAAATACGGCCCTAATTTATAACTCGGCGCATCGGCCGGCGCGCTCGAAAGAACTCAGAACCAATCAACAGGACGCTGGACCGTGGCTGGCGCCCGAAGGTGCGCGGCGCCCACTCGCCGCGCTCGTCCCGCTGAAGTCCGGTGATCTCCGGGCTCGGATCAGCGCAACGGGACGGCGAAGTCGCAGTCCGGGACGCTGCGCTCCGTTCTCGGCGGGGTGGCGAGATACGTGATGCGGACGCCGAGTTCACTGGGCTGGACGCCTCGCTCCCCGGCCCACTCGTGGAGGGACTCCGAGACGAGTTGCCATTGCGAGGCGCTGGTCTGCCCACCAGGGCCGAGGCGGACGAACGCCTCCTGATGGGCCGGCTCCGACCGGAAGGAAAGCTGCGGGAAATCAGCCGCGAGGGATTCAGCCCCTTCGTCGGGCACCGGGCGGCACCACTCGAGAGGTCCGTCGCTGTCGTCGTTGACCTCTCCCCAGTAGATGCAGAACGCGGCACCACATCAGGGAGGTGTACCCGGCACCGGAGACGGTGCACTGAGCACTCCCTTCTGTCCATCCGACAGCTGCCGAGCCCCGGCGTCCCGTCGCTGAGAGCACGAAGCTCGTGTCCATCGACATCGCGGTGCATTCGACGATGTCGTCCGAGGTGACGTCGCCAAAGGGTCGAGCCGAGCGCACCGTGGCGTACCGTGCCTTCAGTAACCAATGTGTTACGGTAGCTGAATGGTTACGGATGAACCCCGGGTCGAGTGGGCGGTGTGATCGAGTTGGCCCACGCACCCACTGCCGGTGACCCGTTCGAGGCCCTGGGCGATCCCAACCGGCGCGAGATCCTGCGTCAGCTCAGCGCGGGGGACAAGCCCGTCCAGGAGATCGCGGCGGCGATGACCATCAGCCGCCCCGCCGTCTCGCGTCATCTCCGCCTCTTGAAGGAGGCCGGGATGGTGACGGAACGGGCGCAGGGAACCCGCCGGATCTATCACCTCCGCGACGAGGGTGTGCGGGCGGTCCAGGCGTACCTCGAAGGCATCTGGGGCGAGACCGCAGCGCGGTTTCGACTTTTGGCCGAGAACACTGATCCCAAGTCGACACGATGACACCCCCGTTGAAGTTCTCCTTCGATGTCGACTGCTCCGCCGAGCATGCGTTCAGCGTGTGGACCTCTCGCATCGACACCTGGTGGCCGTCGGACCACACCGTGAGCGGGATGGCGGAGCTCGTCGTGCTCCAGAGCGGCGTCGGTGGTCGGATTTTCGAGCGGACTTCGGACGGCGTGGAGCACGAGTGGGGCGAGGTGACGCTCTGGAACCCTCCCACGCAGCTGGCCTACCTGTGGCACCTGGGCGCGGACCGGACGGCTGCCACCGAGGTCGAGGTCCGCTTCGTCGCTCAAGGCACCGCGACGACCCGGATAGAGATTGAGCACCGGGGCTGGGAGCAACTCGGCGAGGCCGCGGACCAGTGGCGCGACCGCAATCGGGTGGGCTGGGACACATTGCTGCCGCACTTTGTGGCCCGGATCGAGAGAGGAGAACGATGATGCCATCTGGCGCGAGAGATGATCCGTGGGTGCTCGCGACACCACCGGGTACCTCGGACTACACCATGTACAAGGACGAGGAGGCCGATCCCCCCGCCCTCGTCTGCCAGGTCGGCTCCACCACGCTCCGGTACCACTTGCGGGCGATCGAGGACCTCCACGCGTGGTTGGTGGAGCAGGGGGGCTGGGTAGTGCTGGGCGCGGCCGACGAGAAGAAACCGGCCGCCGACGGCACCGTCGAGGCGTGGGGACGCTCGGCCGACAACCCGGTAGGTGGCTGGTACGGGCTGCGCAACGGCTACCGCGGGAGATTCGGCATGTATCTCCCACCCCTGCTCGAAGCGCTCGGCCTGGCCGAAGTGACCCACGATCCCCGCAACAATTCGATGCGAGCGTCCTGAAGCAGGCGGGCAGGGATGATGATGAGTGAAGGAGACGTGTGTCTGTTGCCAAGGTGATTCGGTACACGACCAAGCCTGAGTGCGCCGACGAGAATGAACGGTTGGTCCGTGACGTTTTTGCGGAGTTGTCGAACGGAAGCGGAGAGCGACTGCGTTACGCCGTGTTCCGCCTGGACGACGGTGTCAGCTTTGTGCACGTCGCCGTGCTCGAGGGCGACGAGAATCCCCTTTGCCAATCGGTTGCCTTCGCCGCGTTCCAATCCGGGATCCGGGAGCGGTGCGTCGAGGGTCCGGTCGGCGCCGACGCCGGTGTCGTCGGGTCATACCGGTTCCTGCCTCTGTGATCGCCCGCGACTCCGCAGCCGCGGCAGGTCGATGGACCGGGAAGAATCAGTGCAGGTGCGTACGGAAGAAGGCGAGAGTTCGCGCCCAGGCGTCGTTCGCCGACTTCTCGTCATAGCTGTCCGAGCCGTCACGCATGAAGCCGTGTCCGGCCTCGGGGTAGACGATGGTGTCAGGGTAATGGGCTCCGACGCGCTCGATCTCGGCCGGCGGTATGTAGGGGTCCTGCCCGCCGAAGAAGAGGAGGGTCGGGCAGAGCGGCTCACCCAACTCGTCGGCGATGCCGCTCCCGTAGAAGGCGACCGCAGCCGCGAATCCCTCGGTGTGCAGGGCGGTGGACCACGTGAAGCGCCCGCCCATGCAGAAGCCAGTGACCCCGATCCGCTCGGAACGGAGGCTCCGGAGCATGTCGGCCGACGCCTTTATGTCCCCCAGTACCTCCTCGGGCTGGAGGGCCCCCATCAATGTCGCATAGTCGGCCGCCTCGGTGCCGCCGCTGCGGAAGAAGAGGTCAGGGGCGATGGTCGCGTAGCCTTCGGAGGCCAGCCGCTGGCAGAGGCGAAGGAGTTGCGGGCTGATTCCGCCGCCCTCGTGGATCACCACGATGCCCGGCCAGGGACCACCGGACTCCGGGAGGCTGAGGAAGTAGGGCAGTGCAATCGGCGGCATAGGGTCGATTGTGGCAGATCCGGGCGCCGTCCACCGTGTGGCGCAGTGAAGCAGGTGGCCCCGGCGTGCTTTAGCGTCGGCACCGCAGAAGGAAGAATCTCTACGGACCTGTCGATCGGGCCATTGCTCGTTCGTCGTAGTTGATGAGCGAGCCCGAACGTCGGGCCGAGTAAGAGAGGAGCCACCATGGCCGAGTACCTCATTCTCATTTACGGGGACGAGTCCGCCTCCGAGGTAAGGGACGTCGAGGCGACCAACATCATGATGAAGGGCCACCAGGAGTTCGGTGAGCGCAACGCCGCGGCATTGCGAGGTGGGAATGCCCTGCAGCCCACGACGACGGCCACGTCGGTGCGCCAGGATGCATCGGGCGGGTTCGTGGTGACCGACGGGGCCTTCGCCGAGACCAAGGAGGCACTCGGGGGGTATTACCTCGTCGAAGCCGCCGACCTCGACGAAGCCCTGGCGTTGGCCAAGCAGGTCCCGATGCCGTCCGGCGGGGTCGAGGTACGGCCGATACGGACCTTCGACTGAACGGTAGCCGACGTCCCGGGGACGCCTCGGTCGAGGCCGCGGTCGCCGACGCGCACCGCCGCGAGTGGGCCTTCGTGCTCGCCGCGACGGTGCGCGTGACGGGGGACATCGATCTGGCAGAAGAGTGTGTCCAGGACGCCTACGCCCGCGCCCTGACCACTTGGGGCACCGGCGGCATCCCGGAGAAACCGGCGGCCTGGCTGACCACGGTGGCGCGGCGGCGCGCCATAGATCTGGCACGCCGCGACTCGGTGCGCGAGCGGACCCTGCCCCTGCTCGTCGAGCCGGTCGTTGCCGAGCCCGGTGCGGTCGAGGTGGCCGAGATCATCGACGACCGGCTGCGCCTCATGTTCACGTGCTGTCACCCGGCCATCGG
>JBEKWB010000108.1:0-19934 GCA_049513455.1 Acidimicrobiales bacterium | reverse complement strand
GGCATCGCCGCGTCGCTGCCGAAGGGCGTTCAACTCGAGGACCGCGGCCCACAGGTCGCCCCCCGAGCGCAGCACTTCGAAGCAGCGCTCCCGTTGCGCCGGCGTTACGCGCAGTTCTATGCGGGCGGTCCGGTGAAGGACCTTGGATTCTTGTCGTGGTCGCGGCACTCTCCAATGGTGGTCCGAGGCTGTGACAGCGCAGACGGTGCTTGATGCGCAACCTAGCGATCGACCGCGCCGGTACCCCGCGGGGCCGATCCCCGCTCGCAAACGCTTCGAAAATGCCAGAGAATGGACAACCGATGACTCCCCGGTCCAGCGCCCCCCCTCGTTCGACCTATCGGCTCCAACTCACGGACCGCTTCACCCTGAACGACGCCGCCGACGTGGTGCCCTACCTCGCACGGCTGGGCGTCGACGCCCTCTACGTCTCCCCGCTACTGAAGGCACTGGCGGGCTCCCAGCATGGCTACGACGTCGTGGACCATTCCATGGTGGATCCGGCCCGCGGTGGGGAGAAGGGGCTGCAGACGCTCAGCGAGGCGTGCGGACGGGCCGGGCTGGCGCTGGTGGTCGACATCGTGCCCAACCACATGGGAGTGGCCGATCCGGCGCAGAACCACGCCTGGTGGGAACTCCTCCGCCTCGGGCCCGCAGCAGAGAGCGCGTCGTGGTTCGACGTCGACTGGGACTTCGGTCACGGGCGCGTGCTGATCCCCGTGCTGGCGGACGATTTCGAGGCCGATCGAGATCTCGCGCTCGAAGGAGACGAGCTGCGTTACGGCGGCCACAGGTACCCGCTGGCGCCGCGCAGCGTGCGGCCGGGAGATACTCCGGCCGCGGTGCACCATCGCCAGCATTATGAGCTCATCAGCGCGCGCCGGGCCGACACCGATCAGAACTATCGTCGCTTCTTCGCCATCACCGACCTGGCCGGTCTGCGTGTCGAGGACGCGGCGGTCCATGTCGCCACGCACCGCCAGATCCTTCGGTGGGTCCGCGAGCTCGGGGTGGCCGGTCTCCGGGTGGATCATCCCGACGGACTGGCGGAACCGGGGGAGTACCTGGACCGCCTGGTCGCGTCGGCCCCCGGGGTGTGGGTCTCCGTCGAGAAGATCCTGCAGGTCGACGAGGAGCTGCCCGCGAGCTGGCCCGTGGCCGGAACCACAGGGTACGACGCCATGGCGCAGGTCAATGCCCTCCTCGTCGATCCGCGGGCGGAACCGGGCATCGACCGCATCTACAGAGAGCTGACCGGTGACGAGGCCGACTGGAACGAGCACGCCGCCGCGGGCAAGCGCCACGTGGCCACCACCATTCTGCAGGCGGAGTTTCGTCGCCTGGCCCGGCTGGTGCCCACCGTCCCGGACGCCGTGGTCGCGCTGACCGAGCTCGTCGTGGCGTTTCCCGCCTATCGCTCGTACATGCCACAAGGCGCGCCACACCTGAGGCACGCGGTGGACACCGTAAGGCGCCGGCGGCCGGAGCTGATGCCTTCCATCGAGCTGTTGCTGCCCCGGTTGTCCGATCCGTACGACGAGGTGTGCGTGCGCTTCCAGCAGCTCACCGGCGCGGTGATGGCGAAGGGGGTGGAGGACACGGCCTTCTACCGCTACACGCGGTTCATCGGGCTCAACGAAGTGGGGGCGGACCCGGGGCAGTTCGGGCTCGATGTCCCCGCGTTCCATGCCGTCACGGCGCGCCGCCAGGAGGTGGCGCCGTGGGGGATGACCACGCTCTCGACCCACGATACGAAGCGGGGGGAGGACCTGCGGGCCCGCCTCGCCGTCCTGGCCGAGTTGCCGAACGAGTGGGCCGAGACGGCGCGTCAGCTTCAGCAACTCGCTCCGATCCCCGACCGGGCCTTTGGCTACCTGCTCTGGCAGTCCTTCGTGGCCACCGGGCTGATCGAGCGCGCACGCGTACACGCCTTCGCGGAGAAGGCGATGCGCGAGGCCTCCGACGGGACCAGTTGGGCCGATCCGGTCCCCGCCTTCGAGCAGACGGTCCATGCCGCGGTCGACGCAGCGTACGACCGGCCCGAGGTCGGAGGACTCATCGACTCGTTCGCCCGGCGCATCGACCCCTACGGATGGTCGAACTCCCTGACGCAGAAGCTCGTACAGATCACGATGCCCGGCGTGCCCGACGTGTACCAGGGGAGCGAGTTGTGCGAGGCGTCGCTGGTGGACCCGGACAACCGGCGCCCGGTGGACTTCGACCGGCTAAAGACCGCCCTCGGTGGTCTCGACCATCCCGGTGCCGAACCGACCGCCAACGGCACTCTCTCGGCCAAACTGTGGGTGACCCGGCAGGCCCTCCACGCGCGGCGGGACCATCCCGAGTGGTTCGCGGCCTACCGGCCCCTGACCGGTCGTCCCGTGGACGCCCACCTGGTCGCCTTCGACCGGGGTGGCGCCATCACCGTGGCGACCCGCCTCCCCGTCGGCCTGGATCGCCGGGGTGGGTGGGGAGAGGCCAGCCTTCCCCTCCCCGACGGGGTCTACCGCGACGCGCTGACCGACACGCGGCACGAGGGATGCGTCCTTCTGTCCGCCGTGTTGGCCCGCTATCCGGTCGCCCTGTTGGTGCCCGAGCGGTCCTGATGACCGAGTGGTCCTGATGATCGTCGAAGTCTGGGCCCCCCGGGCGGAACGCGTGTCGGTCCGCATCAGCGAGCCCGGGAGGATGGGAGAGGGCGCCGAATGGACGGTGCCACTCGACCCCCGGAAGGACGGGTGGTACGCGGCCGACGTCCCCGAGGCGCGCCCCGGACGGGACTACGGCTTCCTGCTCAATGACGCGGAGCCGTTGCTGCCCGACCCCCGCTCCCGCCGGCAGCCCTTCGGCGTGCACGGCCCAAGCCGTTTCTATGACACCGCCTGGGACTGGATGGACGCCGCCTGGGATGGAAAGGGACTCCCCGGATCGGTGCTCTACGAGCTGCACGTCGGGACGTTCACGTCGGAGGGCACCTTTGCCGCCGCCATCGAGAAGTTGGACACCCTCGTCGAACTTGGCGTCAGCCACGTCGAGCTGCTCCCGGTCAACGATTTCAACGGGGAGTGGAACTGGGGCTACGACGGCGTCCTGTGGTACGCGGTGCACGAGGCCTATGGCGGCCCCGACGGTCTCAAGCGGTTTGTCGACGCCTGCCATGCCCGCGGGCTGGCCGCCACCTTGGACGTGGTCTACAACCACCTGGGCCCGAGCGGCAATTACCTTCCGGAGTTCGGGCCCTATCTCAAGTCCGGACACAGCACGTGGGGTGATCTGATCAATCTGGACGGTCCGTCGTCCGGCCCCGTACGTGAGTACATCCTGCAGAACGCAGCGATGTGGTTCTCCGAGTTCCACTTCGATGCGCTGCGCCTGGACGCCGTCCATGCGCTGCACGACGACTCCAAGCAACACATTCTCAGCGAACTGTCCGAACGGGTCGAGCTCCTGTCGGAGACCCTGGGGCGCCCGTTGTTGCTCATCGCCGAATCCGATCTGAACGATCCGGTCATCATCACGCCTCGCGCCGACGGCGGGTTCGGGCTCGACGCACAGTGGGACGACGACGTGCACCACGCGCTCCACGCGCTCCTGACCGGTGAGCGTCAGGCCTACTACGTCGACTTCGGTCCGCTGTCCGTCCTGGCCAAGGTGCTCACGAGTGCCTTCTTGCACGACGGCACCTTCTCCACCTTCCGGGGCAGGGCACACGGCAAACCGGTCGACCGGCGGTCGATCCGTGGCTACCGGTTCGTGGCCTTCCTGCAGAATCACGATCAGGTCGGCAACCGGGCGGCCGGCGATCGGCTCTCCGAACTCACGACACCCGGACTGCTCAAGGTCGGTGCGGTCCTCCTTCTCACATCGCCCTTCACGCCCATGCTGTGGATGGGAGAGGAATGGGCGGCCTCGACGCGTTGGCCGTATTTCACCTCGCATCCCGAACCCGAGCTCGCCGAAGTCACCGGCCGGGGCCGGTTGGCCGAGTTCAGCCGTTACGGCTGGAACACGTCGGAGATGATCGACCCCCAGGACCCGGACGCCTTCTTCGGCGCCAAGCTGCGTTGGGACGAGAGGAGCGAAGCCGGGCACCGCGAGATGCTGTCGTTCTACCGCGAGCTCCTCGCGCTGCGCCGCAGTCACCCCGACCTCAGGGACGGTCACCTCGACCGCGTGGAGGTCGAGTTCGACGAGGACCAACGGTGGCTCATCGTCCGACGGGGTGCCCTCGTGGTCATCGCCAACGTGGGCGAGGACGACCGGGTGGTCTCCGCCGCCTGCACGGAACTTCTCCTGGCCAGCGATACGGGGTGCGCCATCGTTGATGGCGGGGTCCACCTGCCGGCGCAGTCCGCGGTCGTCGTCCGCTAGTCCGCCGGTCCGCCGGTCCGCCGTCCCCCGGCGACGCGCCTGTCCTGCTCCTCCGATCGAAGGGACGTCGGGGGGTCTAGGAGGCCTCGGCCGAGGGCTCGATGGGGAGCACGTTGTCCGGGCGGCCCGGCTGCCCCCTCGTCAAGAAGCGATCGTACGCACCCATCCGCCGCTTGTACTCGTCGAATCCGCGACTCTCGTAGCCCTTGGCCCGTTCGAGCGCCTCCTGCAGCTCCGCCTCATCGTTCAGGACACGCACCGTTTTCACAGGAGGGGAGGCGATGGGGGAGAGCGAGCCATCTTTGTCGTGTCGATGGTGAAACATGACATCCTCCTTTTTGTCTCCGGGGAATGCAGGCTGGTCCTGCGCCCTGTGGTCACCCGGGTGCCTCAGGTACCCCGGCGCAATCCCAGCAAACGTCCACCACCATTGTGTACCCCGCGGCGGTTGCTGCGCGGTCAGCCCGGCGCGAAGTTGCGGGAAATTTCGCGGACGTTAGCCGGGTTGAATCCCTTTCGTTCCGCGTTGCACCGTGCGGGTCACGACTTCCGCC
Organism: Acidimicrobiales bacterium; assembly: GCA_049513455.1. GTDB lineage: Bacteria > Actinomycetota > Acidimicrobiia > Acidimicrobiales > RAAP-2 > Bog-473. The sequence continues at coordinate 15,009 of JBEKWB010000108.1, read as the reverse complement.
GCGATGTCACGCACCTTGCGATTCTCTCGCTGGGAGGCGCTCGCCAGAATTTGGAAGGCGTCCTCAGGGGTACGCCCGCTCGTGACCATCAATATGCCCACCGCCTGGCTGATGACCTCTCTGGTCTTGATGGCCTCAGTCAGGTTCTCACTCAGTTCCCGGGCATCCCAGTACACCTGGGCGTTGGCCAGGGCGATGGAGGCCTGCTCGGCGAAGACCAGGACAGCCTTCTCGTGGGCGCCGGTGAACGCGCCGGCGCCCACGGCGTAGAGGTTCAATGCACCGATGCCGGCGCCACGGGCGGCCAGGGGGACCGAAAGGGTGGCGCGGATGCCGTGGCTCAGTGCGGCCGCCGCGAACTCGGGCCATCGGGTGTCCGACGCGGTGTCGTCGATCCGGTAGGTCTTCTGGTTGTGGAACGCGTACATGCACGGCCCCTCGCCCGAGCGGTACTGCGCCTCGTCGATTTCGGGGGCGTCGGGGTGGGTGAACACCCCCGTTCGAGGCACGCCGTCCACCAGCAGCGTGATACCGGCGTACGTGGCCGGGGTGATCGAACGGGCCATTTCGCTAACCCGGAGCAGCGTGTCTCCCAGGGTGCCGTCGTTCACGAAGAACTGTGTGAGCGCGCGCAAACTCTCACGGATGGCCTCGTCCTCGTTCTCCATGGGGCTCGCCTCAGGTCCTGAGAGCTCGACGCGCCCCGTTTTTGAGGAGGTTTTCGTCAACTCAGCTGGCCCCAGCCTATCGGGGCACACCACCCGGTCGGGCGCCAGGCACGTTTCCGGTGGGAGACGCCGGGTACCGAGAGTCCGAGGAGGTTGCATCATGACGAACGAACTGGAAGGCGTACGCGTGGCCTTTGTCGTGGCCAACGAAGGAATCGAAGAGGTCGAGCTGACGGAGCCGTGGGCGGCCGTGCTGGACGCGGGTGGGTCCCCGCAACTGGTCGCACCCAGGCCCGGTGAGGCACAGGCCATGAACCACCTGGACAAGGCGGGCAAGTTCTCGGTGGACGGCACCACCAAAGAAGTGAGGGTGGATGACTTCGACGCCGTCGTGCTGCCCGGCGGCGTGGCCAATCCCGACCAGCTGCGGCTCGACGAGCCCGCCGTGATCTTCCTCACGGCGATGGTCGGGGCGGGCAAACCCGTCGCCGCCATCTGCCACGGCCCCTGGACGTTGGTCGAGGCGGACGTCGTGCGCGGCCGCACGCTGACCTCGTGGCCGAGCCTCCGCACCGACATCACCAACGCGGGTGGTCACTGGGTGGACGAGGAGGTCGCCGTGTGCCGCAACGGGCCCAACACGCTGATCACCAGCCGCAAGCCCGACGACCTCAAGGCGTTCTGCCACGAACTGACCACCGCCTTCGCCGCCACGAGGCCGTCGCTGTAGAGGAGAGGGAGTAGCTTCGGAGGGGCCCGGTCACCACCGGGAAATCGAGAAGCGGCGAGAAGGAGGATGCCCATGGCGGCGGCAACGTTGGTGGTCACCAGCGAGACGTTCAAGGAGGGCGAGCTGATCCCGTCGTCGGCGGCGCACGGCGCCGTGGGCGGCGACAACCGGAGCCCCCAGCTCTCGTGGACGGCCGGTCCAGAGGGCACCAAGTCCTATGCGGTCTCCTGCTGGGATCCCGACGCGCCGACCACGGTGGGCTTCACGCACTGGGTCCGCTTCGACATCCCGGCCGGTCAAACCTCGCTCGAGGAGGGGGCCGGCTCCGAAGCCGGCACGCACGGCTTCTCGGACTGGGGCGAGAGCGCGTACGGAGGGATGGCGCCCCCGGCGGGCGACTCGCCCCATCACTACCAGTTCACCGTCTACGCACTGGACGAGGAGAAGGTCGGCGTGGACGACCACACCACCTACGCGAAGTTCCGCTTCCTCATCCGGGATCACATCCTGGCGTCGGGCACCCTGGTGGGGCTCTACGCCGTGCCGGGCGACGGCAAGTAGCGTGGCACCCGCATCAGGCGAAGAAGAGCCGGGCGCGGAGCTGCACCGCGCCGGTCCGACCGAGTCGGAGCTCGACGAGAGCCTCGAGGAGTCGTTCCCCTCCAGCGATCCACCGTCTTCGTGGGCCGGCCCGGACCCCGACGAGTAGGCGAGGACATCGGGCTCAGGCAGGCGGCAACAGGACATTCGGGTTCAGGATCCCCGCCGGGTCGAGCGCCCGCTTGATGCTGCGGAACGCCGCGATCTCGGCGTCGCTGCGATTGAGATGGAGCCACGGTCGCTTGGCGGTGCCGATGCCGTGCTCCGCACTGATGCTGCCCCCCAGTTCGGCGGCGTAGGTCAGGACCCGCCCGTCCACCGTGAGGTCGTCGGCCGCCACCCCGGTGATGTTCACGTGGACATTGCCGTCCGCGGCGTGCCCGAAGAGCCAGGTGGTGGCGGCGGCATCGGCGTCGGCGACCACACCGGGCACCCGGTCGATGAACGCGGCCAGTTCGCGTGCGGGCAGGGTGACGTCGAGCTTGTGCGGGGCGCCGAGTGTGTTGATGGCTTCGGTGTGGCCCTCGCGGTAGCGCCACAGCTGGGCCCGCCGGGTCGAGTCGGTGGCGACCGCCACGTCGGCGACGGACTGCACCGAGTCGAGAGCCGCGGCCATCGCCGGCATGGGATCGGTCCGGCCGGCCACCTCGGCCAGCAGGTACGCCGGGTGGGGGTCGGCGAACGGGTGCGGTGCGCCGCTCACCCGGCAGACCAGGTCCAAGCCGGCGCGCAGGAACAGCTCGAGCGACTGGAGGTCCGGGAGGGCCCGTCGGAGGAGGAAGGCCGCCTCCACCGCATCAGGGGTGGAGGAGAACGCCAGGAGGGCCACCACCCGCTCGGGGCTGGGCGGCACCAGGCGCAGCCGGGCGGCCGTGACAACGCCGAGTGTGCCCTCGCTGCCGCAGAGCAGCCCGGCCAGGTCGTAGCCCGTGTTGTCCTTCAGCAGCCCGCCCAGGTGCGACACGACCGCCCCTGTCCCGAGGACGGCCTCCATGCCGGTCAGCTGGGCCCGGGTGGCGCCGTGCCGGAGTACCTGGAGCCCGCCGGCATTGGTGGCGACGGTCCCGCCGACCGTGGCGCTGTCGCGGCTCCCGAGGTCGACCCCGTAGGCCCACCCCGCGGTCGCCGCAGCCACCTGTACGTCCGCCACCGAGGTCCCCGCGGCCGCGGTCAGCTGCCCGGCGCGCCCGTCGACGTCGGTGATCGCCGAGAGGCGCCGGAGGCTCAGGACCGCTTCCCCGGCCAAGGGGACCCCGCCTCCGACGAGCCCGGTGTTGCCCCCTTGGGGCACGAGGGCGATCGATGCGGCCCGGCACAGGCCGATGACCTCGGCCACCTCGGCCGTGGTGCCTGGACGGATGACGGCCGCAGGCCGGCCGACGAAGCGCCCGGTCCAGTCGGTGGCGTAGGAAGCGGTCAGATCCGGGTCCACCATCACGTGGTCGGCGCCCACGACGCCGCGCAGGCCCTTCACCAGCCGTGGATCGGGTGCGTTGGGAGCTTCGGGCGCAGTGGTCATTGGGGTCCCCGGGCCTGCACTCCGCAACGTGACCTGTGTTGCATCGAAGGCTGCCGGCGACCATTATCGCAACGGCAGGGAGCCGGTCGCGCCGCCAGGGCGGTTTCGCGCGCAACCCCGGCGGGTAAACCGAGCCAGTGACACGACCGGGAGGATGGTGGGGGTGACGATGGGCGACGTCTCGACCACCGTCACCGGTGCCGTGCCCGGCATGGAGATCAAGGAGGGCGGCCTCGGGTCCCGGGCCCAGTCGGCGGCCCTGGCCACGCTCTGCCTGGTGCTGTTCCTGACGTTCCTCGACAACACCGTGGTGAGCGTCGGGCTGGCCGACGTCCAGAGCACCCTGCACGCCGGCATCACCTCGCTGCAGTGGGTCGTCAACGGCTACGCCCTGACCTTTGCCGCCTTCATGTTGGCCGGGGGGACGCTGGGCGACATGCTCGGCCGGAAGAAGGTCATGCTGGCCGGCGTCGCCGTCTTCTGCGCCGGTTCGGTGATGGCCGCCATCGCTCCCAACGTCGACGTCCTGATCGGCGGTCGCATCATCATGGGTCTTGGTGCGGCCGCCTCGGAGCCCGGGACCCTCTCCATCATCCGCCACGTCTACCCGGACCGTCGGACCCGGGCCGACGCCCTGGGGGTCTGGGCGGCCGTCTCCGGCCTCGCCCTGGCCCTCGGCCCGGTCACCGGCGGCGTGCTGGTCGGGCTGTGGAGTTGGCGTGCCATCTTCTGGTTCAACCTGCTCTTCGGAGGAGTGGCCTTCCTCATGGCGCTGCTCTTCGTGCCCGAGACGTCGGATCGCGGGAACGCGCGGATCGACTGGATCGGCATTGCCGTGGGCGCGCTCGCGCTGGCCACCGCGTCGTTCGGGATCATTCAAGGGGAGGAGTCGGGCTACCTCACCTGGTGGATCGACCTGTGCTTCGCGGCCGCCGTCGTGCTGGGCGCGCTCTTCGCCTTTGCCGAGCACCGGGTTCGGCGTCCCATCCTCGACTTCTCGCTCTTCCGCAAGGCGCCCTTCTCCGGCTCGGTCTTCGTCGCCTTCGCCGCCTACTTCGGGACCTTCTCCATCTTCTTCTTCACCGCCCTGTACATCGACGTGGTGGTGAACGCATCCGCATACCAGACCGCGGTCACGTTCCTCCCGATGGCCGCCGGGCTGATCGTGGCCTCCATCGTGACCGGGCCCTGGGTGGCGCGCCAGGGTGCACGCATCCCGATGACCATCGGTTGCGTGCTCGCCGCCGTGGGCATCGTCATCTCCAGCCACCTGATCGGTCCGCACGTGTACCTACCCACGCTCGGATGGGCGCTGACCATCGCCGGCGTCGGATTCGGCATCATGCTGGTCCCGGTCACCTCGACGCCCCTCACCGTGGTGCGGCCTGAGCACTCAGGCATGGCGGCGTCGGTCACCAACACCAGCCGGGAAATGGGCGCCGTCTTCGGGGTGGCCGTGCTGGGCTCCATCGTCAACTCGAAGCTGACCGGCCAGTTGGCCGCCCGGCTCAAGGCCCTCGGCATACCGCCCAGCTTCCAGAACCTGGTCATCCACGCCGTCACCGGGGGCGGGCTGGCTGGGGGGGCGGCCAGCAACGCCGAGCACTCGAAGACCGCAGCGGTCGCCGCACTCGCCACCAAAGTCGTCAATGCGGCGTATCAGGCCTTCGGGTCCGGGCTCCATGTAGCGCTCGATATTTCGGCGGTGCTGCTCGGCGTCGGTGCCGTGGTGGCCGTGACGATGGTCCACGTGCGCACCGGCGACCGCTACGACCTCTGAGGAACCACTTCCTTGCGCTCGCGCCACCAGGTGGTCAGCACCACCCGCCCGTAGCGCAGCCCGAAGAGGTAGTTCTTGCCCTTCTTCGTCCTGCCCGAGGAGCGGGGGAGCCAGCGCGTCGGCCGCTCGGTCACCCGCCAACCCCGCTTGAGGCACACCATCAGCAACTCGGCCGTCTGGTACTGCGACTGGGTCAGGCGGTGGACCACGTCGTCGAGCATCAGCACGCGTAGGGCGCGGTAGCCGTTCGAGGTGTCGGTCAGCCTGGTCCCGGCCAAGGCGCTCATGACCCACGAAAAGACCCGCACGCCCGCCTTGCGGAAGCGGTCCGTCGTGGTGTCCTGCCCGAGGCGCCGGGAGGCCACCACCAAGTCGGCCTCGTCGTCGATCAGGGGCTGCAGCATGACCGGGATCTCCACCGGGTCGTTCTGGCCGTCGGCGTCGAGCGTCACCACGAACTGCGCGCCGAACTCTATGGCCAGCGCATAACCCACCCGGAGCGCGTAGCCTTGGCCGAGGTTTTCCGAGAGTACGAAGGTGATGGCGCCGGCCTCGAGCGCGACGCGGTCCGTGTGGTCGTGGCCGCCGTCGACGATGACCAGGGTCGACACGGGCAGGCCGCACGCTTCGGCGGGCATGGCCCGGAGGACGGCGCCGATGTTGTCCTCCTCCTCGTAGGCGCAGATGAGGCCGACGACGGGGGAGAACTTGAGGTCGGGATAGCGCGCCACGAAATCCTGGCGCGACTGCGCAATGACGTGCCGGGCCCGGCCGGGGTCAGTGCGGACGTTGGCGCTGGGCGCGGTGGCCCCCGCCGTCCCGGCGCGGCTCAAAACGCGCGGAGCGAACCAAAGACCTCACGGACCATCGGCTCGAAGTGCGCCAATGGCTTGGTCGGGTAGTCGGGGTCGAAGCTGGTCTGGTCCCAGTCGTCGGCGAACTGCTCGGCCAGGGGGTACCAGGACTGGCCCACGTACTTCTCCCGGGCATTGGGGTCCTGACCGATGTACTCGTAGTAGTGGCGTCCCTGGAAGTCCTGGTGGGCCAGGATCATCTGGTACGTGTCGTCGCTCACGTAGGGCCGCAGGATCTCGGCCGCCACGCGGGGATGGTTCATGACCGAGACCGTCTTGCCGATGTCGTGGCAGAGCGACGCCACCACCACCTCGGTGGAAGCGCCCGCCTCCTCGGCCCGGGTCGCCGTCTGCAGCGAGTGCACCAGCTGGTTCACCGCGAACCCGACCGTGAGGTCCTCGAGCGAGGCCAGCATGGCCAGTATGCGGTCGGCCGTGCCCTGCTCGAATCCAATGGTCTCGACCAGAATCTGCTGCCACTCGGCCGTCGTCGACTCGTCCATCCGGGTGAAGGTCACGGGACAATCATCGCGCCGATCTGCCTCAAGAGGCCAGCATGTCGAGCACATCGGCCGCGGAGACCCTCCGGTCCTCGGATACGGGATCGACCTGCTGGGCCCCGGGGCGGCCGGCGAGGAAACCGAGCGTGGTGCCCACGGCGCGCAGGAGCTCCCGCAACTCGGGTGGGGGAGGGAAGTACTCGTCCTCGGTCGTGACCGTCACCTCGGTCACTCCCCGGCGGGGAGCGAGCGCCGCAACCACCGCTTCCACCAGTGCCTCGGGGGCGGACGCACCGGCCGTGACCCCGACGGTCCCGCTCAGGTCACCGGGTAGCTCGTCGACGTCGTTGATGCGCAGCACCCGCGCGCATCCCGAGGCCCGGGCCACGGTCTCCAGGGCGACCGTGTTGGACGAGTTGTCCGAGCCGATCACCACAATGGCGTCGGCCTCGTGCGCCATGGCTTTGAGGGAGGCCTGCCGGTTGGTGGTGGCAAAGCACAGGTCGCCCCGATTGGGCATCCACAGGTCGGGAAACCGGTCCCGGGCCGACTCCATCAGGCCGCGCCATTCGTCGTGGCTCAGGGTCGTCTGGGCCAGGAGCGCCACCGGGGCGCCCTCGAGATCGCCCAGGGCCTCGAGATCCGCCTCGTGCTCGATCAGGCGCACCGACTGGGGCGCCACGGCCATCGTCCCGACGGCCTCTTCGTGGCCGGCGTGCCCGACGTAGAGGATGGTGTAGCCCTTGGCGCTGCGCACCTTGAGCTCGTGATGGACCTTGGTCACCAGGGGGCAGACGGCATCGATGACCACGCCACCGTGAGCCCGGGCGGCCCGGACCACCTCAGGCGCCGACCCGTGGGCGCTGAGCATCAGGGGAGCGCCCGGCGGGACCTCGCCCACATCGTCGACGAAGATCACCCCCCGATCACGAAAGGCGTCCACCACGATCCGGTTGTGCACGATCTCGTGGTAGCAGTAGACGGGTGGGTCGAAGACCCTGACCATCCACGCCAGGGCCTTGACGGCCTTCTCCACGCCGGCACAGAACCCTCGGGGCGCAGCCAGGAGTACGCGGTCGACCTCGGACACCTGCTCAACGCTAATGGCTGTACCGGGCCCGGCTCCCCGGGGCCGCCGCCGGGCCCTTCATCCGAGGAGCGCCTCGCGGCACGCCGCGTGCGCCCTGGCCCGGAGCTCGGCCTCCCGACCGTGCGCGCCACGCGCATCGACTTCCCAGCGGGGACTGGCGCGCCCTGATGGTACGATATCTTGTACCAGTCGAGAAGGGGCCCGGATGGCGATGACGGCGAGCGAGGCCAGGAAGCGCCTGTTCCCGCTGATCGAGCAGGTGAACGAGGACCGCAGGCCGGTGGAGATCACCTCCCTCCGCGGTGATGCCGTGCTGTTGTCGAAAGCGGACTACGACGAACTGCAGGAGACCGCGTTCCTGCTCCGGGTGCCCGCCAACGCGCAGCGACTGCTCGAAAGCCTCGACGAAGCCCGCCGGGGGGATCGTCACGAGCATGACCTCGACTCCTGAGGCCGCGCTGCACCGCTGATGCGTCTGGTCTTCACCCCTCGCGGCTGGTCCGACCACCGGTACTGGCAACTGCACGACCCAAGGAAACTGCGTCGGCTCGACTATCTCCTGGAGAACACCAAACGGGAGCCATGCCGCGGTGCGGGCGATCCGCTGGCGCTCCGCCATGGGCTCGAGGGCTTGTGGTCGCGCCGGATCGACGGTGAGCACCGCCTGGTGTATCTGGTCGAGGGCGACGAGGTCGTGGTCCTGCAGGCGCGCTACCACTACGAGAAGGGAGCCTGACAGTTGCCTACGTTCTCCCTCCAAGAGCGGGACCTGGCCTGGGTGGACCAGGCACCCGTCGTGATCACCAAGACCTTCGCCCTGGCCGCGCCCACCACCGAGGTCTTCGGCCGGTTGGCCGATCTTGCGGCCTGGTCCGAATGGTGCGGGGGCATGAAGCGGGTCCGCATCGACGGGGCGGTGTCCGGCGTGGGCGCCCTGCGCACGGTCTGGGTCGGGGTCACCCGGGTCCAGGAGCGTTTCGTGGTCTGGGACCCCGGGCACCGACTGACGTTCACCCTCACCGGGTCGAACACCCCCGGCCTGCACTCCATGGTCGAGGACTGGGCGACGGCCCCCGATCCCCAGGACCCCGCCCGCACCGTCCTCACCGTCCGAGTCGGGATAGAGGCCGTCGGAATCCTGCGCCCGTTCCCGGGCCTCGTGCGCACCATCATGTCTGGACCGCTCAAAGGGGCGGTGGGCATCACCACCCAGTTCCCCCGCCCCTGAACTGCAGGACGCCCGACCGGCAGTAACCTGGGAACATGACATGTCCGCTCCCACGGTGACTTCGGTCGCCGAGGCGTCGCCGGCAGCCCGGGCCGGCTTGGCCGTGGGCGATGAGCTGCTCTCCCTCAACGGGCACGAGCCGCGCGACGTCATCGATTTCCAGCAGCTCACCGACGCCGACGACCTGAGCGTCATGGTCAAGCGCGCCGGCGCTGCCCTTCCCCGGCTGGTCCGCATCGACAAGGAACCCGGAGAGCCGTTCGGGATCGAGGTGTCCTCCGCCGTGTTCGACCGCATCCGCACCTGTGACAACCACTGCGCCTTCTGCTTCATCTACCAGCTGCCCAAGGGCATGCGGAAGAGCCTCTACCTCAAGGACGACGACTACCGGCTCTCCTTCCTCTATGGGAACTTCACCACGCTGACCCGGTTCACCGAGCTCGACGCCGAGCGCATCCTGACCGAGCGCCTCGGCCCCCTGTTCGTCTCGATCCACAGCACCGACCCAGAGTTGCGGTCGCACATGCTCCGCAATCCCAAGGGGGCGACCAGCCTGCGCTGGCTCAGTGTCCTGCTCGACGGGGGCATTGAAGTGCACGGGCAGGTGGTCGTCTGCCCCGGGGTCAACGACGCCATGGCGCTCGAGGACACGCTCGCCGGCGTGCTGGACCAGTACCCGGCGCTGGCCACGCTCGGCGTCGTTCCACTCGGTATCAGCCAATTCTCCAATGAGGCCGAGATGCGCGCCCATACGACCGAGGAGGCGGCCTTCGTCGTCGACACCGTGACCGAGTGGCAGGCCATCTACAAAAGGACGCTCGGGCGCCGGTTGGTCTATGCCGCCGACGAGTACTACCTGTTGGCCGACCGGCCGTTTCCCGCCGCCAGGGCCTACGACGATTATCCCCAGCACGAGAACGGGATCGGCATGGCCCGGGCCTTCGTCGACGGCTTCACCAATCCGGAGAAGGCGGGGCCCGGCGGGGTGCGCCACGGGTTCTTCGCCTCCGTGGACGCCGCACCGGCCGAGGGCTACAGGGCCATCCGGCTGCCGCCGGCCGACGATGAGCCTGCGGGGGCCGTACACGGGCTGGCCGACACCCGGCCGGTCACCGTTCTCACCGGGACCTACGGCGCCCGGATCCTGCGCCCACTGCTCGCTGCCCACCCCCGCCCCGATGTGACGGTGCAGGAGGTGCCCAACGATTTCTTCGGAGGCAATATCGGGGTGGCCGGCTTGCTCACGGGAGAGGACCTTGCCCGTGCTCTCTCCACCTCCCCGCGGGACACCCGGTACCTGTTGCCCGATGCCTGCCTCAACGAGGGTCGCTTCCTCGACGGCCTCACCCTGGCCGATCTTCCCCGTGCCGTCGAAGTAGTGCCCACTGACGGTCACTCGCTGCGTGCCGCGCTCGACGGCACGTCGTTCCGATCGGCCTGCGCCGCATGAGCATCGAACCGCAAGCCCGGCCCGAGGACGCCGGCACGGGGCCGCTCGCCGGACTGCCGATGGTGGTGGTCGCCGGGCGGCCCAACGTGGGCAAGTCGTCGTTGGTGAACCGCATCGTCGGCGAGCGGGCGGCCGTGGTCGAAGAAGAGCCGGGCGTCACCCGTGACCGCAAGGTGTTGACCGCAGAATGGACCGGCGTGCCGTTCTCCATCATGGACACCGGCGGCTGGTTGGCCGGCGGCGATGCGCTCAGCGCCAAGGTGAGTGAGCAGGCCGAGCGGGCGCTGGCCGAGGCCCACGTGGTGCTCCTCGTCGTCGACGTGACCACCGGGGTGACCGATGAGGACCTGGCCGCGGCCAAGGTGATCCGCCGCGCCGGGCCACCGGTCCGGCTGGTCGTCAACAAGGTCGACGACACCAACCGGGAAGCGGCGGCGTGGGAGTTCGTCTCGCTCGGGGTGGGCGATCCGTTCCCGGTCAGCGCGCTGCACGGCCGGGGCACCGGCGACCTGCTCGACGCCGTCGTCGAGCTCCTGCCCCCACCGCTCCCGACCGAGGAGCAAGAGGAAGCAGCGGCGGCGGCGTCCCGCACGGGGCCGGGCGGGACGCCGCGGGTGGCCATCATCGGGCGGCCCAACGTCGGCAAATCGACGCTCTTCAACAAGCTTCTGGGCGAGGAGCGTTCGGTCGTCCACGACATGCCGGGCACCACCCGCGACGCCATCGACACGGTGGTCGAGACGCCTGACGGTCCGGTCTGCTTCATCGATACGGCCGGTCTGCGCCGACCGGCCCGCACCGAACGCGGCACCGAGCACCATTCGGTGCTGCGCGCCCTGCGCGCCCTCGAGCGGGCCGACATCGCCGTCCTGGTCATCGACGCCACGGTCGGGGCCTCGCATCAGGATCAGCGCCTGGCCGAGCGCATCGGCGTCTCGGGGTGCCCGGCCATTGTGGTGCTCAACAAGTGGGACCTGGTCCGGGTGGAGGACCGCGACGACGTGCTGGCCGGCGTGGGGGATCGCCTGGCCTTTTTGGGCGCCGCCCCCGTGCTCAAGCTCTCGGCCAAGTCGGGCAAGGGCGTGCACCGGATTCTGCCGGCCCTGCGCGACTCGGTGGAGGCCTACCACCAGCGGGTGCCCACGGGATCCCTCAACCGGGCCCTGCAGGAGATCCAGCTGCGCCAGGCGGCGCCCCGGGCCCGTATCCGCTACATCGTGCAGGGGGCCATCGACCCCCCGACCTTCACCCTCTTCACCAATGGGCGCCTGCCCCAGACCTACATCCGCTACATCGAGCGGGGACTGCGCGAGAAGTTCGAGTTCGGCGCCACTCCGATGAAGCTGCGGGTACGCATCGGCGGCAAGTAGTGGCCTGGTGCGAGGAGTGCGACACGCTGGTCGAGGACGAGGACCTCGGCGAGGAGGGGGAGTGCCCCGCATGTGGGACGATCCTGGCCGATCAGGAGCGCCTGCCCGTCCCGTGGTACTTCAAGTTCATGCTGCTGGCCACGGTCATCTACCTGGGTTGGCGTATCTTCCAGCTCATCTCCTGGGCCAGCCATCACTTTTGACGCTGTAGCTTGCCCCTCATGGCGATCTACGCAATTGACGGCAGGACCCCCCGCATCCACCCTGAGGCCTACGTACACCCCGATGCGGTCGTCATCGGCGACGTCACCATCGGAGCGGAGTCGACGGTCTGGCCCGGGGCCGTCCTGCGGGGGGACTACGGCACCATCACCGTGGGCGCCCGCACCTCGGTGCAGGACGGAACCGTGATCCATGCCACCGCCCAGGTCTCGACCACGGTCGGCGACGGCTGCGTCATCGGCCATCTGGCGCACCTCGAAGGCTGCGTCCTCGAAGACGACTCCCTGGTCGGATCGGGCTCGGTCGTGCTCCACCGCGCCGTGGTCGGTCACGGTGCCACGGTGGGCGCCAACGCCGTCGTGACCAACGACATGAGGGTGCCCGCAGAGGCCCTGGCGGTCGGGGTCCCGGCAGTGATCAAGGAGGGCAGATCGAGCCTGGTCTTCAACCAGCGCGCGGCCGCTCTGTACGTGGCCAACGGCAAGCGCTACAAGGCGACGCTGGTGCGGCTCGACCGGAGCTGATCGCACGACGGGGTGCCATGGCCCGACCTCACGGATGCGTGCCGGTCTCAAAGGCCATCAAGCCGAGTGACGCCCCGATGAGAAGGGCTCCGAGGCAGAGGCTTCGTATCCCAGAACGTGAGAGGTACTTCCAATGCCGGAGCGGGTTCTCGACCACGAAGTACGAAACGATCGAGAATGCGAGAGCCAGGAGCACCCAACCGAGGTTGTCCTTCACGGACAACGAGTGGCCGGCGTACTGCGCTGCGATGATGAGAATGGGCCAGTGCCACAGATACAGGGAGTACGAGAGCTTGCCGAGCCAGCGGAACGGTGGGAGACGCAAGATCCACTCGGCTCCCATCCGGGGAGCAGCGGTACCGCCGGCCACCACAAGTGCGGTCGCGATGACGGGGAGAGCCACGGCTGAACCGGGGTAGGTGGTCGTCGCGGTGTAGGCGAACCCCGCAACGAGGATCCCGCCCAGCCCGATCCACGTCATGGCCAGCGCCACGGGTCGGGGAAGCTTGGCCAACTGCAGGCTCCCGACCGCGACCAGACCGCCGAGTGCGAGTTCCCAGGCCCGGGTGAAAGGGGAGAAGTAGGCGGCAGTGCCATTGCTCGAGGTTTGGACGACGGACCAGATGAACGACGCCACGATGCTCACCGTCAAGAGGATGGTCAGCTTCAGGCGGAGATTGACCCGCGACCAGGCCAAGGCCGCAACGATGAAGAGCGTCGGATAGAGCACGTAGAACTGCTCCTCGACGGAGAGGGACCAGAAGTTCTGCAGGGCCGACGGTGGCGCCTGCGAGCCCAAGTAGTTCGTGCCCGTCGAGATGAAGTGGAAGTTCGCATAGAAGAGCGACGCCGTTCTTCCCACTTGCACCGTGTCGTCGCCGGTGAGAAATCCCAGCCAGTGGTACGAGGCCAGGACCGTGACCATGATGACCAAGGTGGCGGCCGGCAGAATCCTCCTGCTACGCCGTCCGTAGAAGTTCAGCAGCTTCGTTGTGCCGTTGACCGCGCGCTCCCGGAGCAACAGCCCGGTGATGACGAACCCGGAGAGGACGAAGAAGACGTCCACGCCCACAAAGCCACCCGTCACCCATGGGACATCGGCGTGGTAGAGGACCACGAGTAGCACGGCTACGGCGCGTAGGCCTTCCACGTCGGGGCGGAACTTTCGATCTCCGGGCGCGGTGCCGGCTTCGTCACCCGAGTCGAGAAATCGACCCTCTTCCTGCTCGACCGTCGACATCGTTCGTCAATTCACCCCGCTGTGAGCCGTCAACTGTCTGCCTAGGAGTGTGCGTGAGATCGCACTATCTTGCCCGAACGCTTGCCCAACGCTCGCCCAATTCAGGGTCGGCCTGGTGGGCCCACCGCCGTCTTCTCACGGCATAGGACAACTTGGCTAGGGGAAGAACGGCTTCAGCGACCCCCAGAGTACTCCGGTGAGGTAGTTCAGATAGGTCTTGTCTGCGTGGTACCCGTCAATCGTGTAGGGGATGATCGAGGCAATGATTGAAGGGCAAGTGGCGGCGCAGAACCAGCGCGTCTGATTGATGAAATCTGCTCCCGCAGCTTTTGCTGCCGACTGGGATGCCGCATTCTCCGCGACTACCGCTGAGGACGGGACGAAATTGCACGAGTTGATCTTTTTGGGTCCCTTGGAAAGGCAGAGCGTCGGGCTCGCTGTGGGCGCGGGTTGGGGGAAGCCGCCGAGCACAACCTTCGTCGACGCAGCTGGCAGCGTCTTCAGGAAACCGGCCATGTCTGCCGCAACCTCTGCGGGCTTTGCCAAGTGGGGTGGATCTGCGAGATCGAGCTGGTAGTTGCTGGAAATGACGATGACCGACGGATGCAACGAGGCGAGAGAGGACGCGAGAAACGAGTGAAAGGTGGTGCACGCAGCCCATGGGGCAGCAGAGACCGTGCCGTTGTCGTTGTTGGTCTCGTAGGTTCCCATGGGCACCGGGCACCCACTCTTCGCTATGAGCACGAGCTTGAAGTGCTCGGCCACACCCAGCGTGTTGAACGTATCGAGCCACATCTGTGCCCGCGAATCTCCGACGAGCGCAACAACTGTCGTGGACTTCGTGTCGCCAAATGCGCACTGCGAAAGGTTGAATGTGGCGGCGCTCACTCCGAGCGTGGGACAACTGCTCTCGGCCTGAAGGTCGCCTCCCCAGTCGTCCTCGGCCGCCAAAGCTGAGATCGTCGGGGTGACATGGCTCGGGGGGGTTGTGGCTTTTTCGGCGGCCAGAATCGCTGCGTGCACCTTCGACAGGCTCGGATAGCTACTCATTTGCTTGGCGCTCGTCACGGGTCGAATCTGGGCACCCGCTGCAGCAGGAAGGACAAGCGAAACCGCAAGGCCCAGTAGCGCCACAAATGTAAAGGCCGAAACCATTCGATCGGCACGATGGCAGCGACCTGTGGCTCCCCTGATTTGCCTGCGCATCGATTTCCCCGTTTCGACTCTTCCCGCT
>JBEKWB010000107.1:0-14393 GCA_049513455.1 Acidimicrobiales bacterium | reverse complement strand
CCGCCCGCGCAACCCGCCCCGCCGCCGCCCGACATCCCCGATCTGGCCGATGTCAGGGGACAAGCCCTCGGGCGTCACGCGCTCGAGGTGGCGGCCGCCGGGCGACACCACCTGCTGATGGTGGGCCCGCCGGGATCGGGCAAGACCATGCTGGCCGAGCGCCTGCCCGGCCTGTTGCCCGCCCTCACCCCCGAGGAGTCGCTGACGGTGACCAGGGTGCACTCCGCCGCCGGGCGCCCGCTCCCCGACGGGGTGCTGGTCAGCCACCCACCGTTCCGGGCTCCGCACCACAGCGCCTCCCTGGTGGCACTGGTCGGCGGGGGCAGCTGGTCGTTGCGTCCGGGCGAGATCTCATTAGCCACCCACGGGGTTCTGGAATGTCGCTTGAGGCGGGGGTCCCTCTGCGGCATGAAGGGCGACCCCCGGCGGCGTTCTGCTCGCTGGTCAGGGACAGACTCTGTCCCCGTTTGAGGTTCCACCAGGTTCTATTGGTCGACGTCCCCAAGCGAGAATCGTCATCGGGCGGGGCATGCGGGCCATTCCCTTCCGACGAGCCCCGGCTGGCCGGAGCAGTTACCGCAGGGGTTCGGGCTTGCGGGACGGTCATTGGTGGCTTGGCTCTCCTCAGCGGAACTGGCCTCAGGCGATAACCGTCGATCTGTCCGTTCAGATACCGGGATCGATCAGTGGCTCCGGTTGCCCAGATGGAACGATCGGTAACGCTCGCGCAAACGCTCCTTGGAGCAGGACCCGGATAATCTCCCCAAGCCGGTGGTTGGGGCGACTCAGGGCCGATCTTCCTGGAAGATTGGTCTAGATACCCAAATTCCGACACTACTTCTGGAATCCTCTCGGTTTCACCCGTCGGCGTCCTGCCGGGCCTTCGCACATAGAGTGAAGATCATTCGCCAGATTGACATTCGCCTATTTGTCCCAAGAATTGGGTGAGCGTCGTGACAGCGTTGGGCTCACATGGTGCGGCCCTCCGTAGAGTTCTCCACATAAGAGGGTGAATCCATGCTGGGTCGCTGCGTATTTTCTCGGCGGCTCTTCCGACGAACTTCTCGGAAGGAACGAAACAATCGAAGGGCGGGGGATCTGATGCGAAGGCGCACGGAGCTTCTTGAATCGGTCCATCGGGCTATCGATCCCATGCAAATGATGCAACGGGTCTGCGTCGAGACACTCTCGCTCATATCGAACGCGGAAAATGCACTGATCGGGCTGCTCGACGACGAGAGAACCCTGACCTACATACGCGGCGCAGGCCCTCGGCTCGATGCCGTCGGAGCGACTGTGCAACTCGACGGCAGCCTTTCGGGCCTTGCGAACCGCATTGGGATTGCCGTATACAGCGAAGACACCGAGAACGACGATCGTGTCGACCGGGAGGCGTGTCGACGCTTGAACGCAGTTTCGTTGCTTTGTGTTCCAATACGCCATGGCGCAGAGAGATTGGGTGTCCTCACGGTCAATGCGCCGATGCCACAAGCGTTCACGGCGGCGGACGTCACACTTCTGACCCAGGTTGCTGAGTTTGTGGGTGCGGTCGTCTTCACATCGAGGAGCCTCTCGCGATCGACGGCGTCTATGTTTGGCCTTGGTGACGAAGTTGTCGATTTGGCATCGGCCGGCATCTCGGCAAAGGCCAGGTATGTCGCGAATATTTTGAATCCCGGATCGGTCGGCGAAGCGCTCGATGAGGAACTACTACGCAAGACCTTGGATCAACGAGCATTCTCGATGGTCTTTCAACCCATCTATTCGCTGTCGACAGGTGCGTTGATCGAAGTCGAAGCTCTTGCACGATTCCACGCAATGCCTTATCGAACACCCGATGTGTGGTTCGCAATGGCCCATTCGGTTGGCCTGGGTATCGAGTTGGAGCTGGCAGCGATCGAAATGGCGCTGTCTTTCCTGGGGAGAATCCCCGAGCAGATATCAGTTGCCGTCAACGCCAGCCCCGGGGTCATAGGTTCATCCGCTTTGGCCGTCATGATCGAATCAGTGGAACCAACTCGGATCGTGCTGGAGCTAACCGAACAGATCGCCGTTGCCAATTACCAGCACTTGTCAGGCCTGTTGGCCGACTACCGAAAACAAGGTGTCCAGCTGGCTATCGACGACACGGGGTCTGGGTTTGCAAGCCTGAGCCACATCCTCAAGTTGGCTCCGGACCTCATAAAACTCGATCGCGCGCTGACGACGGGAATCGACTTCGACCCGGTTCGTCGTGCTCTTGCCAAAGCCCTCCACAGCTTCTCAGGCGATACCGGAGCCAGCATCATTGCCGAAGGTATCGAAACCGCCGCCGAGTTCGTTACCCTACAAGAGATCGGTATTCCCTATGGGCAGGGCTACTACCTTGGGCGTCCCGGTCCGGTCGAGCGTCTGAAACCCACCTTCGTTCCGCTCGACAAGTCGCCTTCCGCCGGCAGTAAAAAGCACACGCTGGCTACATCAAAGACACCCCTCAAAGGACTTGAGATAAGTGCCGGAGTGGGCGGGTTAGCGCGGCGTTAGCAATTGGACCAGCCACGCCGACTCTCAGCGCCCCCAAGTCGATCCCCTTACGGTCCCTCACTCAAGGTCTTGCAGGTGCCCCCAAAACGTCCGGCGGCCGGACTCCGGAACTGCCCCCGAAGCGTACGGGGCGGGGTTCTATGGGTGATCGCAGTGCCTTTGCACCACACCTGGGCAGGTCAAGATAGGTATCGGAGGCGATCCAGACTCGCTTGTACGAGACACAGGTTTACTCAATCCTCAGCTTGGACAAGGCGACCCACGCTTCGTCTACCGACACAAAGACCTGACCACCCCGCGCCCGGCCGCCGTGGTGCGGGCCAGCGCGGCCTGCAGCCACAGCGTCCCACACGCCATGGGCACACTCCAGTCGGCTCCCATCGAGAAGCCAACAATTGCGTCTTCACGAAGCGACAAGGAGTCCACAAGCGTCAATAAATCGCGAGCAAGTGCACCACCCGAGTACCTCTCGGTGTCTAGAGGATTGGACGACGCCCATGGCCCCGAGCATCGGGGGTGATTACCCGGTACCCAGTAGAACTCAGCGATCTGGCGATTCCGCCCTGGCGCCAGTAGGGATCACCGTCTACAAGGAATCCGTCACAGCACGACTCCGCGGCCACTTCCGTCGTCCTCGAAGTTGAGAACCATGTCGTCGAAAGAAGGTAAATCCGGGACAGAGACATTCTCTGTCCAGCAAGTGTTCTCTCGCACTGCCTCTCGGCCATGTCGGATCACGCCGTATCCGACGCCCCGTGCGGCTTTTCGATCTCGCCTAGGCCGAACGCTGGGTTTGGAACTTCGAGCTTGTGCAGCGCCAGGTACACGGCAGCAGCCACTACGAAGCCGACATAGAAGGAGAGATCCGCCCCGTCCAACGCCTTAGCCACCGGCCCAACGAGCAGTGCGGTGTTCATGAAAGGCACCATGGCGCCGAACCCAACGACCAAGCTCACGAGCGCGGGCCACCCGGTATTGAGGTTCTTCAGATCCAGAAGAGCCGAGAGGCCTCCATAGGTAGTGGAGCCTTTGCGGTCGTGCCAGTCGATGAGGACCACCGCTAAAAACGGGGCGATCCAATACGCGCTGAAGAGGAGCACACTTTGGAACTTGCCCGACGTATTGCCTCCGTGGATCCAAAGGATCAAGCAGAAGGCGAACACGGTCCCGAGTGCTGCGCTCCAGTTGCGCCTCAGCTTCACTCCGGCAGCTTGAAGAGCGAGGGACCCCGAGTAATCGTTCATGGCGTTGCTGGTGATCGCCCCGAAAATGACGGAGATCAGTGCCAGGGTGCCCACAGCGCCCCCACCTACGAGCGACTGTACGCCCGCCGCCGTTTGGTTGCTGAGTACTCTCGCGCCAGCCAAGCCAATCGCATAGGTCCAGATGTACGAGGCGCACAGACCGCCTAGGGTCCAGAGGAAGACCGGTGAGGACGACGTGTCCTTCTCCTGGTAGCGACTGTAGTCAGCGGCATAGCTGGCCCAACTGAAGGCACCGCTGAACGCGATCGTGGTCATTAAGATGAACGCGCCGACCGCCGCTCCGCCATGGACCGTGTTATGCAGGGGAATGTTGCCGCGTTGGAGGATACGCAGCGACAAGACCACGAAGAGGACGCCCAAGATGGCGCTTCCCCACTTCTCCAGCTGGTGGATGACCTCATAACCCACGAAGCCGATCAGGCCTTCGAGTGCGAGCACAATGAGCACTCCTATGGCGAAGGGGACATGGAACAGCAGCTGGGCCCCTTCAGCACCGAATAGCCCAACAAGGCCATCCCAGGCGATGGCGCTCAGCCATTGCACTGCTGCCGGAAGAGCAATGCTTTTGCCAAAAGGGAGACGAGCGAGCGGCAGCTGCCCCATGCCGGTCTTGGGCCCGAAAGTGGCCAGAAGGGCGACGGGCAGTGCACCCAAGAACACCCCGATCACAATGGCAATCAAGCCAGGCCAAAACCCCAACCCGAGCGTAAAGGCCAAGGTACCGGTGAAGACACCGGAGAGCTCCATATTGGGTGCGAACCACACCGTGAAGTTCCGCCAGCAGGAGCCGTAGCGCTGGTCCTCGGGAATCGGGGCCATCCCGTGGCTTTCCACGACGAAGTCGCCGCTGCGTGCGGGCCGAGCACCTTCAAAGACACTGGTCCGTGCACCGTTCTTCAAGAAGTGGGCGGTACCTAGCGAATCGACCATCTTGTCTCCTCCCTTCGCCGGCATTATCCGGAGCAGGTTCAACGGTCGGCGCCGGTAAGGCGCCCTCTCAGCCCGGTCCGTCCGAGCTCCCGTGCGCTCAGTCTCGCACACCCGCTCTACCGAGTGCTCGTGATCGACCGGCTGTTGAGGGCCGCACGCGGACTTCGTGATTCGACTGAAGAGGTCGGGTGGCAGCCCTATTTCGCCCTCTTCGTGGAGCGTCGATCCACGTACATACATGTGGTGTGCGCCGCGGTCAGCAAGGTACATAATACAGAGAGTGCCTACGTGAGCCAGTCGAGATTGAGACGCGTCGATGGCCATAAATCGCGTCGAGCACATGTCACGTGGAAAGCAGTGGATGTACCTCAATACAGGCCAAAACTTCGAAGGAGCGCTGGAAGTGCATGAGGAGGTAATCGGCCCCGAGACCAGCTGGGAGCTCACCGAGGCGATGCCTACTACCCAGAGGAAGCTCGCAGAGGGTCACGCGACCGACATGCTCTTCCCGTGCATGTTCTTCGACAGCCGAGGACAAAACGTGTAGCTTAGGAAGTTGAACTGCTCGTGCTCATAGGAGCCCGTGCGGTTTGCAACCTTGCTGTACACGATGCGGGTCTGTTTTGATACAACTCCAGACCGACCTCCGCCATCCCGAGGCGATGGCACCCAGGATCTCACGGGACTGGGCCTCGGTCGCGCAGTGCGCTACTGCATCGTCTGCGTAGCCCTCGAAGACGACATCGGGGAACTCCCGGGCGCACCATGTGGGGCGAGCCTTCGGCTAAACCCCGACGGGTGACCGCGCTCAACGGGCACTGGTTGACAATCTGATTGCATCGTCACCCGATTCCAGGCACCCCGCGCCACCCGATCCAACAACGCAACGGAACCCTATGATGTGACGATTGCCCGCAGCGGGCTGACTGTCGCTTTGGCCCCGGCGGTGCGACGATGGCAGGCATGATTGCTGCTTTTTCCATCACGCCGCTCGGAGTAGGCGTATCGGTCAGCGAACCGGTGGCCGAGGCCGTGCGCCTCGTACGCCAAAGCGGGCTGCCCAACGAGACCAATGCCATGTTCACCAACGTGGAGGGTGACTGGGACCAGGTCATGGCGCTCATCAAGGCGTGTGTGATGAAAGTGGCGGAGGCCACTCCCCGGGTGAGCGTGGTGATCAAGATCGACTATCGCCCCGGGGTAACAGATGCGCTTGAGAACAAGGTCGAGGCTGTCGAGGAGCGGCTGCGCGGACGGTAGCTCGGTGTGGGGTGTCGACACCGACGCTCCCCGACCTAGTCCCTCCTATCTGTGCCAGTAGCGATCGGCCCAATCCCAACTCCCAAGTCGACCACCGCAGCACTCCTGCCATATGCCGAAGGCCCTCACTCAGGCGTCGGGGGGAGGCGCCACAGGAGAAGAGTGCGGCGAGCGGTTGGCGCCGTCGGGTCCCAGTCCTCGCTGGGATATCCCAGGGGGGACTCCCTCACGCACTCCGTGCGGCCGATGCGCGAGTCGTCCTACCGCGTTCTCTTGCCGGTCGTCCGACTGGACGAGGTTCCCTTAGCCACCGGCTTCTTGCCAGGAGCGACCTTCTTGGAGTCGGCCGCGCTCGCCTTCCTGGCCGCGGCCGTCGCGCCCGAGGTTGTCGGACGAGTGCGCGCGGACGGAGTCCGCCGTCGCCTGGCCACCACGCTGAGGACGCCTGGCCCGGGGATGAGGCTCGTCTCTTCGCCCGTGTCCCATCGCACGGTGATCATGGCGCCGCTGACCGCAGTCACAACACCAGGCCGCGGCACCCCCTTCGATGCCACTGCGATCCGATCGCCAACCTCTGCCATCTCTGTCTCCTTAACGGAGCGGGCAACGCACCGTTTAATGGTCGCGCTGCCAACCGTAACCTGGCTGGCGCCGTCACGCTTCCGAAGTCACCACGGCTATTACGCCGATGCCAGGTCGCGCCGAGCTTTCGGGCGAGAGGTCCGCGGCGTGGTCGCACGCGGCCGGATCTCGTACGCGCAGACGTACGCGCCCGCCACCTTGTGCACGATCCGAGTGACTTCCGCCTCAGGGACAACCTCTTGCATGAATTCGAGCTCGGTGGTGCACGCCAGACCGTAGTGGGAGGCCACCGCCCAGATGGCGCAGCTGTGGAGTGTGAGTCGGTAACTGTCGCCTGGAAGCTCCTCGACGTCGGCCATATACCCCTCGGCGTCGAGGATCGCGGCCAGACCCGCCACCGTGTCGCCGAGAGACTTGCCTACCAACTGGTCTCGGCACTGTTCGACACGCCGGCGCCGGCGCCGCGCAAAGACGCGAGGAACGAGCTCGGGATCCTCCTCCTCGATGTGGCCGAGCAGCTCGACCGAGAAGTCACCGGCAGACGGTCCGGCGAACAGGGACTCGCCCAATTCGGTGCTGTGGTAGAGGTCGGCTGGTCGCCCGGGTCGACCCCGCGCTTGACGCGAGGCGACGAACCCACCGGACCTGAGCGCGGCAAGATGTTGGCGGACTGCGCTCGGGGTGGTCCCCAAGATCTCCGCCACTTCGTCGGCTGACGCCTCCCCTCGTCGTTTCACGGCGATCAGGACGTGTCGCTGGGCCGTTGACAGATTGGCCGAGGCCACGGGATCACTATCCATACCGGCAAGGATACTGCCCGGGGATGCTCGGCAACAGATTCGCAAGGCTAAACTTGTAGAAGTAGCATCAAGATGACCTCCGGCCGCCGACACCGGCCCGCCGCCGGAAACGGCCGCCAGTCGGCAAGGAGACAACAATGCGCTTCCTCACGCCCACCAGGCACGACACGAAGGGTGAGGCCGGCACGGGATACCCCGGCACGGAGGTGCCGTCATGACCGACGTATCGAACGATGTCCGGGAGTTCGCCAGCCAGGAGTACCAGTACGGCTTTTCCACCGACCTCGACACCGATGCCGTTCCCAAGGGCCTGAGCGAGGACGTCATCCGGCTGATCTCGGCCAAGAAGCACGAGCCGGACTGGCTCCTCGAGTGGCGCCTGCGGGCGTACCGGCACTGGATCACGCTGGAGGAACCCCACTGGCAGAACGTCCACTACGGGCCCATCGACTACCAGGACATCATCTACTACGCCGCCCCCAAGCCGAAGCCGGAACTGGCGAGCCTCGATGAGGTGGACCCCGAACTGCGGACCATGTTCGACAAACTCGGAATCTCGCTCGCCGAGCAGGAGCGCCTCAGTGGCGTGGCGGTGGATGCCATCGTCGACTCGGTATCGGTGGCCACGACGTTCAAGCAGAAGCTGGCTGATGTGGGCGTCATCTTCTGCTCGTTCTCCGAAGCGGTGCAGAACCACCCCGAGCTGGTGCGTCCCTACCTCGGCTCGGTGGTCCCCTATCGGGACAACTACTTTGCCACGCTCAATTCCGCCGTCTTCACCGACGGCTCGTTCTGCTTCATCCCCAAAGGCGTGCACTGCCCCATGGAGCTCTCCACCTACTTCCGTATCAATGCCGCGGACACCGGCCAGTTCGAACGCACCCTCATCGTCGCCGAAGAGGGAGCAGACGTGAGCTACCTCGAGGGTTGCACCGCTCCGATGCGGGACAAGAACCAGCTCCACGCGGCGGTCGTCGAGCTCGTGGCGCTCGAGGGGGCACGGATCAAGTACTCCACCGTCCAGAACTGGTACCCGGGCGACGCCGATGGCCGCGGCGGTATCTACAACTTCGTCACCAAGCGGGGCAAGTGCGCCGGAGCGAACTCCAAAATCTCCTGGACACAGGTCGAGACGGGCTCAGCCATCACGTGGAAGTACCCGGGCGTCATCCTCCAAGGTGACAACTCGGTCGGGGAGTTCTACTCGGTCGCCCTCACCGCCAACCGCCAGCAGGCGGATACCGGCACCAAGATGATCCACATCGGCAAGAACACACACAGCACCATCGTCTCGAAGGCGATCTCCGCCGGTCACGGCCAGAATACCTATCGGGGCTTGGTCAAGATGCTCCGTTCGGCCGAAGGAGCCAGGAACCACACGCGGTGCGATTCGTTGTTGCTCGGCAGCGACTGCGGTGCCCACACGTTCCCCTATGTCGAAGTGAAGCATCCGAGTGCCCAGGTCGAACACGAGGCCTCCACCTCCAAGATCAGCGAAGATCAGCTTTTTTACTGCCGCCAGCGGGGAATCTCCGAGGAGGACGCCGCTTCCATGATCGTGAACGGTTTCTGCCGCGAAGTCTTCAAGGAGCTGCCCATGGAGTTCGCGGTCGAAGCCCAAAGGCTCCTGAGTGTCAGTCTCGAAGGAAGCGTCGGATGATGCTGCAGATCGAGAACCTCCACGCCCAGATCGGCAACAACGAGATCCTTCGGGGAGTCAACCTCGAAGTTGCCGCGGGCGAGGTACACGCCATCATGGGTCCCAACGGCTCGGGCAAAAGCACCCTCGCCAACGTGGTGGCCGGCCACGAGGCCTACGACATCACCGGCACGGTCCTCTTCGAGGGCGAGAACCTGCTCGCCCTGTCGCCCGAGGACCGGGCCGCGGCCGGAGTCTTCCTCGCCTTCCAGCACCCGGTGGAGATCCCCGGGGTGGGCAACCTGTACTTCTTGCGTACGGCGCTCAACTCGGTGCGCCGGCGACGCGGGCTCGCTGAGCTCGATGTAATGGAATTCCTTGCCCTGGCCCAAGAGCGGATGAAGCTCGTTGAGATGGACCGGAGCTTCATGAACCGATCGGTCAACGAGGGATTCTCGGGTGGTGAAAAGAAGCGCAACGAGATCCTGCAGATGACGATTCTCGAGCCGAAGCTCGCCATTTTGGACGAGACCGACTCCGGCCTCGACATCGATGCCCTCCAGATCGTCGCCAGTGGGGTGAACGCTCTGCGGGGCCCCGATCGGGCCATGGTCGTCATCACCCATCATCAGCGGCTTCTCGACTACATCGTCCCCGATCGGGTCCATGTCATGGCCGGGGGTCGGATTGTCCGCTCAGGCGACAAGGACCTGGCGCTCGAACTCGAAGAGCACGGCTACGCCGACCTCGGGCAAGAGGTGACGTCGGACCGGTCGGCATCGGTGGGAGCAACGCCGTGACCACCGTGACATCCACGGCGAGATCAGCGGCAACGCCAGCTCCAACGGTCGCCGAGCTGCTCTCGCGCCTCGGGATCCCGTCCAGTAGTTCCAGTCCTGCCCGTCTGACACAGGCTCGCCACGCGTCCGTGGAGTGGGCGACCGCGCGCGGATTCCCGACGCTCAAGGACGAGGACTGGAAGTACACGCGACTCGGAGCACTGTTGGACGTGCCGTTCGAGCGTGCCGGGACCGGGGCCGGCCGCCGGGTCTCGCCGGACACGATCGACGCGTTGAGCATCGATGCGACGAGCACCCGCTTGGTGTTCGTCAACGGCCTCTTCGCCCCTGCGCTGTCGTTGTTGACCGAGCTGCCAGAAGGTGTCACGGTGACGAACCTGGCCTCGGTTCTGGCCGAGGGGGGCGCGGGTCTCGAGCCGTTCTTCTCACGCCCGTTCGGCGAATACGACCACGCCTTCACTGCGCTCAACATCGCCCTCGCCGAGGACGGGGCGTTCATTCAGGTTGCGGCCGACACCCTTGTCAGCGCACCCATCGAGTTGGTATTCCTCTCGGACGCCCAGGGGTTTCCCATCATTGCCAGCCCGCGTTCACTGATCCGGGCCGGTCCGCGTAGCCGGGTGGCAGTCGTCGAGACCTACGCCGGGACCACGGGCGACCCCACGTGCACCAACGCCGTGACCCAGGTGGTCCTCGACGAGGGAGCACAGGTCGAGCACTACAAGATACAGGACGAGCCCGAAAGCGCGTTCCACCTCGCGCTGCTCGACGTCCGCCAGGGCCCTGACAGCCGGTTCTCGTCGGGCTCGGTGGCATTGGGGTCAAAGATCGCCCGCAACGAGGTGCACGTGCGCCTTGAGGGCGAAGGGGCGAAGGTCCGCATCGACGGCCTGTACCTGCCACGAGGCGACCAGCACCACGACAATCCGATTCTGATCGAGCACGCCGCGCCCCGGTGCACCAGCCGCCAGCTCTACAAGGGAATCGTGGACGAACGCGGGCATGGAGTGTTCAACGGACGCATCATCGTGTGGCCAGGCGCGTCCGGTACGGATGCCAGCCAGACCAACAAGAACCTGCTGCTCTCCGATCACGCCGAGGTCGACACCCGGCCCCGACTCGAGATCCTCACCGACGACGTGAAGTGCACCCACGGTGCAGCCGTAGGCGCTCTCGACGAGGAAGCCTTGTTCTACCTGCGCTCGCGGGGAGTGCCCCACGAGGCGGCGAGGGCCCTGCTCACCTATGCATTCGCCCGAGAGATGCTGGATCTCATCGAGTCCGAGTCGCTTCGTGCTCACGTGGAAACTCTGGTCGCCAGCCGGCTCTCGACGGACGGCGACGGGACAGGTGGCACACTCCGGTGAGTAGCGACCAGGCCGACATGCACCAAGAGGTGATCATCGACCACGGGCGCCATCCCCTCAACTTCCGCAAACTCGAGGATGCAACACGGACAGCGCAAGGAGTCAACCCGCTGTGCGCCAACGCGCTCACCGGCCATCTGGAACTCACCGACGGTCACATCAATGGCATCGCCTTCCAGGGTTCTGGAGGGGCCATCTCGCAGACCTGCGCTTCGCTGCTCTCCACAGTCCGTACCGGCAAGAGCGGTGAGGCAGCCCTCGCCCTTTTCGGAGACGTCCATGGCGTCTTGACCGAAGAATCCGACGGCGAGGTCGACTTGGCGCGCCTCGGCTCACTCCCCCCTATTTCGGAGTTCCCCATGTGGGTCAAGTGCGCCACGCTCGCAGGTACACACTTCGGAGCGCCCTCGACGACGACGATGGCCCGAGGACCAGGGAGTAGTCGAGGATGAGCGCAACGAGATACACGCCGGTCGAACTTGGACAGGACTGCGAAGTCACGTTGATCCCCAGCGGCCAGAAAGTGACGCTCCGAGCGGGCGAACAGGTGGTGGTCACCCAGGCTCTCGGTGGCACCATCACCGTCCAGACCGAACGTGGTCACCTGGCCCGGATCTCCTCAGAGGATGCCCACGCACTCGGGCTCGACCTCGAACCGGTCGGCGAAGAACCGTCGTCATCGGGCCCCTTCGATCTCGAACGGGTGATCGAACAGCTGAAGACGGTCTTCGACCCGGAGATCCCGATCAACGTCGTCGACCTCGGGCTGATCTATGCGTGTGACGCTCATCTGTTGGCTGACGGTAGTCACCGGGTGGAGATCAAGATGTCGATGACCGCCCCGGGTTGTGGCATGGGCGATGTGCTCAAAGATGACGCCTGCTCTCGGGTGCAGATGGTCCCCGGTGTCAGCGAGGTCGATGTCGAACTGGTGTGGGACCCGCCCTGGGACCAGAGCAGGCTGACCGACGCCGCCCGCCTCGAACTCGGACTGTATTGACGGCACGAAGCCGAGTCCAGTGATGCCACCAAAGGAGAACAGTTCATCATGAAGGTCTGGATCGATCAGGATCTGTGCACCGGCGACGGGCTTTGTGAAGAGATCGCCCCGGCAGTGTTCACGTTGCTCGACGACGGACTGGCCTATGTCAAAGAGGGCACCGACGTGAAGTCCGCCCCTGGCGGTGCCGAAGGCCTGGCCCAGGTGCCCTCGGAGCTCGAAGACGCGGTCACCGAGGCTGCCGAGGAGTGCCCGGGGGAATGCATTTTCATCGAGTCATAGAGGCAGGCAGCGCGGATTTGGCCGTGGGCGTTCGAAGACGCACGCAACACCGGCCGGTGACGGGACCAGGTGATGCGCTAACTCGGTCGGCACCCGCGGCGTGACGAGTACGGCGGACACGCTAAGGACTTCGGCTTCCGGTCGTCCACTGTCCGGGCAAATCGGGCGCTCCCAATGAAGGAGTATTCATCGCTGCGACAGCAATGTCGCAGCCGCGACAAAGCTTCAAGTTGCGACTGAGCGGCGCGATCAAGATGTCCGTGCCCTTCAGCTAACCGATGGGTCTTCTAATTAATCGTCCCTGGCTGTAGCGCCTCTTGAACTTTTCGGCAACTACAGGCTGTCCTTCGACGCCAGGTGGGGCGTCCGGCCTCCCGCGCGGCCGATCGGCCGTTATTGGCTGCACTGAGCCGCCTGCTTCCCCGTTCCTCTTGGGGAAGTTTCGGTTCGACGCCGGGCACCTTGCTTGCCTGACACCGTCGGCTCGTGGCCAAACACTGGAGCTATCCGCACCGTCCACTAGGTCGTCCACCCATCGACGACGAGACGATCGCATTCGTCGTGCGCTTGGCGCAGGAGAACCCAAGATGGGGCTACCGACCCATCCAAGGCGAACCCACGAGGTCATTTGGGCGACCAAGTCGCCGGAGACTACGGCCAGGGCCCTAACAGCGTCAGCATCATGACCGTGGGTTCCATGGCCACGAGCGAGTGAGGCGTGTTCGGCACCATGTGGAGCCAGAAGCCGGGGCCGGCGTCGATCTCCTGCCCGTCGGCGGTGAAGCGCAACCGCCCTGCCATGACCTGCACCACGGCCGCCCGAGCGGCCCGGTGCTCGGTCAGCTCCTCGCCAGCGTCGAAGCCGAACACAGTCACGTTGAGGTTCTCGTCGCGGTGGATCACCTTGGAGACGACAGCGCCCGATTGAATGTCCACGGTAGCGACCACGTCATGGATGGTGGCGTGCGTCACGGGTTCCTCACGCTCCCAGCCCTTCTCCACGACGAACTCACGCCTACAGCGTCTCACACGACGAGCGATTGCCACTGGGGTAAGCAGAATGACGTCGGTGCTCGGCGAGCTCGGCGACCCAGCCCCTTAGGTAATCGGCGATCTGCGCATTCCGAGGACGCCATCGGGAGCTCGTCCGGCCGCCCCACATGAGGATCCCCTTACGGAAGCATCATCGCGACGTCGGATGACGGGGCCCAGTGGGTACCTGCAGCAAGCGGCCAAACGTCCACTTCACCCTTTTCACCCTGAGGTCAGAATCTGGCAGCGGCCGATTGGACTGGCCTGGGTTTGCTAGAGCTCCAGGGTTTGTGGCGGAGGGCGGTGGAGACTGCGATCGGCAGCACCAGACCGAACACGTGATGCTCGATGATGTCGGCGGTGACTACTACGTGACCACACCCGCTGAGCTGGTCCTTCCGACACCCGTAGAACCGCCTGTTCTTGGTCGGCGTCGCCGTCAAGAACTTCCCACACTCGTCGCAGCGGAGGACGCCACGGAGCGGGTAGGTGCGGTTGGGTGGTGGCTGCTTCCGAGACTTGTCCTTGAGGACGGCACACCCTGCCCCACGTCTTTCTGTCCAGATTGGCGTCCCACTCGGCGTCACCGATAACGACGGGATCTCCATTCCCGTCCCTGCCGGCAAAACGGTCAAGGGCGAATATGCCCGCGTAGTACCCGCCGAGAGGGCGACCGTTCCTCGGCATGCTCGCGTGCATTTCTGCTGCGACCCTGACCGGCGCCGTGGGCCAATCGGTCTCGGTCGAGGTCCACGTCTCCAACGGCCTTCCCGGCTTCACCATCGTGGGGTTGCCCGACGCTGCCGTGCGCGAGTCGCGCGACCGCGTGCGGGCCGCTCTCCTCTCGAGCGGGCTGCCCTGGCCCCTGCGCCGGGTCACGGTGAACCTGGCGCCGTCGGGGGTGCGCAAAGGA
>JBEKWB010000106.1:0-15839 GCA_049513455.1 Acidimicrobiales bacterium | reverse complement strand
GGCAACGCCAACCCGATCCGGGTCTCGTTGAGACCCAGCCGGTAGGTCCCGTCCCGGCCGATCCGGTAGTCCGCACTGAGCAGGAGGAGCGCACCACCGGCGAGCGCGTGACCGGTGCAGGAGACGATCACCGGAATCGGTGCCGCGACGATGGCGCCGTAGAGCGCGGCACCCTCGCCAAAGAGTGCGGTGATGCGGTCCTCCTCCCCACTGTTGACCACGGCCAGGTCGAACCCGGCAGACAGGCAGCCATCTCGGCCGGTGATGACCAGCGGTCGGCCCCGCTCTGAGGCCACGGCTATCGCCGACCTGAGACCCTCCATGATGGCGAAGGTGAGCGCGTTCACCTTCCCGTCGTCGACGGTCGTCACCATGATCCCGTCGCTGTCCTTGGTCACCACACTCATGGCGCCTCCGGGCCGGTCGACGTCCTCACCGGGCGGGCTCCACGAGCACCTTGCCGGTGGCGCGGCGCTCGGCCAGGTCCGACAGCGCGCGACCGACCTGCTCCAAGGGATACGTGGCCGAAATGTACGGGGTGGCGCGGCCGTCGCGGGCCAGGGCGGCCAGTTCGGCCATGTCCCGCCTACGCTCCTCGGCCTGGTGGCGGCCGAATCCCTCCATGGTGAACCCGGTGACCACGACGCCCTTGAGGAGGACGAGGTTGAGGGGGATCCGGGGAATCTCCCCCGAGGCGAACCCGACCGTGACGAACCGACCACCCCAGCGCATGGCGCGCAGCGCCAGTTCGGCGTTCGCCCCTCCCACCGGGTCGATGACCACGTGCGCCCCGTCACCCGTGATCTCTTTCACCCGCGCCTTGAGGTCTTCGGTCGTGTAGTCGATCGCCGCCTCGGCTCCCCGCGCCAGGCAGAGCGCCGTCTTCTCGGCCGAGGATGCCGCGGCCACCATCCGGGCGCCGAGCACCGCCCCCAGCTCCACGGCGGCCAGGCCCACGCCCCCGGCGGCGCCGAGCACCACCGCCCACTCCCCCGGCTGAACCCGGGCCACGCTGCGGAGCGCATGGTACGCGGTGGCATGGGCCACCCCGGAGGCGGCCGCGGTGGCAAAGTCGACCGCGGGGTCGACGGGCTGGAGCGAGGAAGCCGGCACGGCGATCTGCTCGGCGAACGCGCCGAAGAGCGTCGACCCCATTACCCGGTCACCCACTGTCACGCCGTCGACCCCGACCCCCACCGCCCTGACGGTGCCGGCGAACTCACTCCCCACCGTGAACGGCACGGGGATGTGGATCTGGTACCGGTCGGCGACCAGTAAGACGTCGGGGAAGTTGACGGCGGCGGCCGCGGCCCGTACTCGAGGCAGCGGGCGGCGCGCACCGTCTGGCTTAGGAGTTGCCGACGACGTGCTCGAGGTGGCGGGCCAATTTCTGGCGCGCCTCCTCGCGCTTGGCCGGGAGGTGGGCCGTGGGCCACAACCCGGGCGAGGGCTGGTAGCCCTTCAGGACCTCACGGGCCACGGTCACCTTGTGCACCTCGGTCGGGCCGTCCACCACGCTCATGATCGGCGCCATCATCCACATACCGCCGAACGGCATTTCGTTGGACACACCCAACGCGCCATGGGCGTGCATGGACCGCCACACGGCGTCGTGCACGACTTTGGGGGTCAGGGCCTTGATCGCCGCGATGTTCTTCCTGGTGCGCCGGTAGTCCTTGTACTGGTCGATCTCCCAGGCCGTGTAGAGGACCAGAAGCCGGAACTGCGCCAGCTCGGCGTAGGAGTCGGCGATGTCCCCTTGGATGAACTGCTTCTGGGCCAGGACGCTGCCCTGCGTCTCGCGACTGAGGACCCGTTCGCACAGAAGGTCCAGGGCGCGCTGGCAGGCCGCCACCGTCCGCATGGCATGGTGCACCCGCCCCCCGCCGAGCCGGGTCTGGGCGATGGCGAACGCCTGGCCCTCGCCACCCAGCAGGCTCTCGGCCGGGACCCTCACGTCCTCGTAATGGATCAGCGCGTGCATGCCCTCTTCCTCGGACTCGCCGGCCAGGCCCACCTGCCGGGTCATGTTCACACCGGGCGTGTCGGTGGGCACCAGGAACATGGATGCCCCCTTGTAGATGCTGACGTCGGGATCGGTGATGGCCATGACGATGAGGAACGCCGAGGTGCGGGCATTGGACGAGAAGAACTTCCACCCGTTGATGACCCACTCGTCCCCGTCCCGCACCGCCGTGGTGGTGAACTGCTGGGGATCCGAACCGGCTTGGGGCTCGGTCATGGAGTAGCAGGAGAAGACTTCCCCGTTCAAGAGCGGCTGGAGGTACTTCTCCTTCTGCTCCTCGGTCCCGTAATGGGCGATGATCTCGGCGTTCCCCGTGTCGGGGGCCTGGGTCCCGAAGACGATCGGGGCCCAGCTCGACACCCCGAGGATCTCGTTGAGCAGGGCCAGCTTCAACTGGCCGTACCCCTTGCCGCCCAGTTCGGGCCCGAGGTGGGCGGCCCACAGGTCGTGGTCCCGCACTTCTTGCTTCATGGGATCGACGATCGGCCGCAGCTCGTCGTCGAGCGGGTGGAACTCCCTACGGGCGTAGAGGATGTCGAGGGGCTCGACCTTGTCCGAAACGAACTGGCGCGCCCAGTCCAGCTTCTCTTGAAACTCCGGTTCGGTGGAGAAATCCCAGGCCATTGTCTTCCCTTCTGCTGACGGAGTTCCGCCGCCACACGGCAACGGAGTGATGCGGAGGTGTGCCTAGAACGCCGTGGTCTGCCGGCCGGTCGATGCCACAGTCTCGGCGACGGGAGCGGCCGGTGTGTCCGTGATCCCGAGACCCGAGAGGAACCGCTCGTAGCACGCCCTGATCTGTCGCCGGGCCTCCTCGCGGTCCTCGGCGTGCGCCACGTACATGGCCGACCCGGCACCGAGCGCGGCGAGCAGGTGGGCCAGCGGATCGATCGGCTGGGGCTCGAGCACACCCTCGTCGACGGCACCGCGCAGGTACTCGGCGATCGTGTGGGTGGGACCGTTGTGGCGATCGGAGAGGTACTGCCACCCGAGCACGGCGGGGCCGTCGACGAGCACGATCTGCCGATAGGCCTCGTTGGTGGAGGCCGCTTCGAGGTAGATCTCGCTGTTGGCCCGGAACAGTGTCCAGGCGCTCGCGGTCGGGTCGGCCGAGCGACGCCAGAGCAAGGGCGCCACCTCCCCTAAGACCTCCTCGTGCACGGCCCGGAACAGGTCCTCTTTGTCCCGGAAGTGATGGTAGAGGGCGCCCCGGGTCAGTCCGGACTCCTCGACGATCTCCTCGGTCCGGGTGGCCTGGAACCCGTCCCTGGTGAAGATACGGCGGGCCGTATCGAGCAGGGCGCGACGGGTGTCCCTCACATGGGCGTCGCGCAGGCCGGTGCGCCGGGCGAGCGGGACCGGCGCCGTCGTGTTCTGTGGCGTTTGATTCATGATGTATCCAACATACATAATGTATGCCGGTGACGCACTACACGTCGCCGGCCGGCCGCGCAGCCAGCCCCGGCACCACCTGACAAAGGAGTCTGACCGTGGCCAAGACGACATCGGCCGGCGAGGAGACGGATGCCGCCCGCACCGCGGGGCTGGTGGACGAGGAGCGGCTGGGCCGCTGGATGGACGGCCAGGACCTGCCCGGCCGGGGCGAGCCGGTGACGTCGCGCTTCATCAGCGGCGGGTCGTCGAACGAGATCTTCGAGATCGTCCGGGGCGACTTTCACGCCGTGCTGCGCCGCCCGCCCCGGGCCGTGCCCAAGGGCCGCAACGAGACGATGCTCCGTGAGTACCGCGTTCTCGAGGCGTTGAACGGCACCGACGTTCCCCACCCCGAGGCCTACGCCGCCTGCAGCGACCACGAGGTCATCGGCGCCTCCTTCTACCTGATGAGCCTCATCGACGGGTGGTCACCCATGAACATGGGGGACACCTGGCCGGCGCCGTTCGACACCGACCTCGACGCCCGCTACGGACTGGGCATCCAGCTTGTCGATGGCATTGCCCGCCTGGCCCGGGTCGACTGGAAGGCGCGCGGTCTCGAGGGTTTCGGGAAGCCCGACGGCTTTCACGAGCGCCAGGTCGACCGGTGGCTCGCGCACCTCGCCGCCGTCCAGTTCCGCGAGCTCCCCGGATTGGACGAGGCAGCGGCGTGGCTGCGCGCCCACAAGCCCAGCCACTGGGAGCCGGGCATCATTCACGGCGACTACCAGTTCGCCAACGTGATGTTCTCCCACGGTGCACCGGCCCGGCTGGCCGCCATGGTCGACTGGGAGATGTCCACCGTGGGTGACCCCCTGCTCGACCTGGCCTGGGTCATGAACGGCTGGACTGACCCGGGCGAGGACCGGACCTCGGGGTACGTCGACTGCACGGGCATGCCCAGTCGCGACGAGATGCTGGCCCACTACGCCTCCGTGAGCGGCCGGAACGTCGAAGAGATCGACTACTACGTGATCCTGGCCCGATTCAAGCTGGCCATCGTGCTGGAGGGCGGGTACGCCCGCGTGATGTCGGGCGAGGCGGACAACCCCGCGATGGCGGCCTACGGGCAGGTCGTCCTCGACACCATGGCGGCCGCGGCCGAACTGGCGTCGACCACCCCGCTCGGCAGGTAGGACCTCTACTCCCCCGGGTACACGACACCCAGCTGGGCCCGTATGGCGTCCAGGGTGGTCGCAATGTCCAGCGTTTCGTCCAACGGCATGATCGGGCTTTCCGTCAATCCTCCGGAGAGGCAGCGGTGGACCTCCTCGATCTCGAACCGGAGGCCGTTGCCCTCGTACGACGCATCGATCCGCTCAGATCCGGCGCCGGCCGTCACGGTCAAGGAGCTCGGGCAGTGCATGAACGCCGGAAGGTCGATCCAGCCGTCGGTGCCCGAGATGCGGGCCGTGCACGACATCCCCACCCGGATGGCCGACTTGATCACACCCAGCCTGTCCCCCGCATAGCGCAGGACCGCCGCATTCACCTCATCGACACCCGTCACGCCGACGACGCCATCGGCCACCACATGCTCGGGCGAGCCCAGCACGAGTGAGCACAACTGGATGGGGTAGATGCCCAGGTCCAGCAGGGCGCCGCCGCCGCGAGCCAGGTCGAACAGCCGATGGGCCGGCTCCACTGGCCGACGGAACCCGAAGTCGGCTTCGACAAGGAGCGGCTCACCGATGCGGCCCTCACCGATCACCTCGACCAACGAGCGGTAGGCCGGGAGGTATCGGCTCCAGATCGCCTCCATCAGGAACAAGCCCCGTGTGCGAGCTTCTGCGACCATGCGGACTCCATGCCGCGCGGTGAGCGCGAACGGCTTCTCGCACAGCACGTGCTTACCCGCCTCGAGCATGGTCAGCGTGTCCGGCTCATGGCGCGAGTGAGGAGTGGCGACGTACACGACATCCACATCCGGATCGGCGGCCAGCGCTTCGTAGTCGCCGTACCGGGTCGGGATGGCGAACCTGTCGCCGAAGGCGGCCGCCCGTTCGGTCGAACGTGAAGCCACCGCCACGATGGTTCCGCCGTCGGTCTGCTGCATGGCGTCGGCGAACCCGGTTGCGATCGCTCCCGGACCAACCACACCCCAACGGACCACGTGCGAGCCCCTAGCGGCGCTGGGCCGGGGCTCCCGGCACCAGCTCGAACCCAACCCGGTCGATGTCGGCTCGCAGGCCCTCCAGGTCGAACTCGTAGACGCGTGCCGCGTTCTCGCAGAGTATCTTCCGGGCCACCTCAGTGGTGATGTGCGGATCCCCGATGAGGTTGTCGACGTGTTCACTGGTCCCTGGGAAGATGGACTCGAAATGCGGGTAGTCGACGCCGAACATCGCGTTGTCGCAGCCGATGGCGAAGTCGTCATACTCGGCGCTCGGACGGGCCAACTCGCCGAGCGGAACCTGATCGATCGTAAAAGGCGAAATACCAGAGGAACAGTTGGCGGCCCAGTACTCGCGCGCCGGGCGGCTGAAGGTTCGCTGGCGCTGAAGGACCTTGGCCCACCCGGTCCAGTCGTCGCCCCATGCCAGGCGACGGTCGAGCTTGCGGATGGCCGGGGCGATCCAATCGGCCTCCGTCTCGACGAAGGCAACCCTCAGGTCGGGAAAACGCTCGAAGACGCCACCGAGGATCAGCTGCCACAAAGAGCGGCCCGAATAGAACGAGTGCTCCAGCGCCAGCGTCATGATGGCCGCGAAACCCGGCGGGCCGTAGGTCGGGGCCCCGGACCCACCATGCTGGCTGATCGGCAGATCGACATCGACGCAGGCCGCCCAGACCGGATCGAGGCCCGGATCGAAGAAGAAGGTTCCGCCGGGCACGAGGGCCGGCATCATGATGCCACCGAGCCCTTGCTCACGGGCCCAGTGGATGTCGCGCACGGCCTGTTCGACATCATCGAACGAGATCAGCGCCTGGCCGGCCCGGCGGCCCGGCGCCAGCGCGCAGAAATCGGCCAACCAACGGTTGTAGCCCATCCGGGCGGCGCGGTCGAGCTCGGGACTCGAAAATGCCGCCGCGTCCTGGCCCGGGGACACCTCAAAGGGAACACCATTGGGAAACAGCACCTCGGCCACGACGCCCTGGCTCTCCATGTCCTTCATGCGGAGTTCGGAGTCCCATTGAGACGCCGCATCCAATCCGGGCTGGACCCCGCCCTGATCCGGTGCTCCCAACTCCTCCTGGGATCTGAGCCACTCGTCGAAGACGTCGAGGTGCTGGCTCTCGACGTAGTCCCTGTAGGTGCGGCGCGGTGCCCTGACGTGACCATCAACCGAGATGATCGCAGCTCGTTCCATCTATGCCCCTTTTCGGTCGGAAATCGGCTACAGCAACACCGCAGGACCGGCATCGTTTACCTGCACCGCCCCCGCACCGTCCGATGCGGCGTCGCCGCTCCGGTTGATGGCGCGCTCGTCCGTTCCCAGGTAGCTGGCGATCACGCGAGGATCGTCCCTCACGTCCTTGGGTGCTCCTTCGGCGATCACCGCGCCTGCTTCGAGGCAGTACACCCGATCACTGATGCGCATGATGAGCGGCATGTCGTGCTCAATCAGCAGGACCGACGCAGCGAGTTGGCGCTGGACGTTGACGATGAGGGGCGCGAAGGCCTCCGTCTCGCGCTGCGCCAGGCCGGCCGTGGGCTCGTCCATGCACAGAACCTTGGCCTTGAGTGCCAGCAGCCCGGCCAGCTCCACCACGCGACGGGTACCGGTCGAGAGATCGCCGATGTGGTGGTCCCGCCAGTGCTCCAGCCCGAGCAGATCGACCAGATCGGCTACCTCTGCTCGCTCCCGGCGGCTTCGCCGAGTGGCGCGGGGCAGCGCGAGGGCGGTGGACAACGCACCCGTACCCAGCCCCCCCAGAGCCACCAGCAGGGTCTCGGTCACCGTCAACTCGGGAAAGAGAGTGGCCGACTGGAACGTGCGACCGAGGCCCAAGGCGGCCCGGCGGGCCGATGCCTTGTCCCCCACCTCCTCGTTGCCCAGGCGAACCGATCCCGAGGCCGCGACGAAGCCACCTATGGCGTTCATGAGCGTCGACTTGCCGGCCCCGTTGCTGCCGATCAACCCGACGATCTCTCCCTGGCGCACCGTCAAGGAGACGTCGTTCACGGCGGTGATCCCACCGAAGGCGACCCGTAGGTCCGACACCGCCAGGGAGGTCGTGCCCGCTTCTTGGAGCTCGGGCTCCGGTCGGATCGCCACCGCCGGTGGCCGCGCGTTTTGGGCCGGTGCATCCTTGCCGAATCGCCGGTCGGCCCAGGCCAGGACCGCATCACGCACGTCGTAGCTGATCTGGTTGAGCCCCCGGGGGAAGTAGAGGAGAATCCCCAACAAGCCGATGCTCGAGGTCAGGAGTCCGAGTACCTCGTTGTTCGGAGCCAGGGCGGGAATGCCGATGACCCAGATCGCCCCGATGACGGCCGCGGTGACCGAGCCCATCCCGCCGATGACCACCATGGCCACCAGGCCCAGAGACCCGTCGACCAGGAAGAGGCTCCCCGGACCCGAGAATTCGACATTGGCATAGGCGCCGGCGAGCAGCGCGCCACCCAAGCCGGCCAGCGCACCGGCAATGGAGAAGGCCCGGATCTTCTCCCACGCTGGTCTCACCATGAAGGCGGACGCGGCATTCTCGTTGTCGCGCACGGCCATGATGGACCGGCCCACTCCGCTGTCCCGGAACCGGCTGATCACCAGCAGCACTCCACCGAGGACCACGAGCACCACGTAGTAGTAGGTCAGCTGGCCCGGGAAGGACAGGGAGAACAGCTTCCCCGGAACGAACGGCAGGTTGGCCCCGTCCGTCGATTGACCGCTCAGAATAGGAAGGTTGAAGAAGTACTGCTGCGCGGCCAGCGCGAACACGAAGGTGACGACAGCCAGGTAGAGGCCTCGGACGCGCAGCGAGCCCAGACCGAGGACCGCAGCCAGCAGCGCGGATGCCACCGTGGTCACCGCGATGGCCACCCAGAACGGCACCCCCACTTCCACCAGCCGGGCCGCGAACAGCGCGCCGAGGCCGGCGATTGCCATCTGGCCCAGGGACAGCTGCCCGAGCCATCCCGTGAGCACCGTGAGCGACGTGGCGCAGATGGCGAACGCGACAACTTCGGTGAAGGTCTGCTGCGTCGAGCGCTGGGTGAAGATCAGGGGGAGGATGACGGCGATCACTCCGAGGAGGATCACCCCGCTCTTGTTCGCGTTGCGCGCCCACCGGAAGTTCTGGAGGCGAGCAGGAACGGGACGCGCTCTCGGCGTGAAGGCGAAGACCTCGTGATCGTCGCCCTTCTCCCGGTTGAATCCCACCGCGACCAGGACGGCGATGAGCAGCAGCAGGTTGATCAGCCCGGGCGTGTTGATGAAGTTGAACGAGATCACGCTCTGCGCCAGCCCGATGACGATGCTGGCGATGATGGCCCGCCGGAACGAGGTCATGCCTCCGATGACGGCCGCCACAAGCGCCAGTGACAGTGTCTGGTCGCCCAGTGTGGTCACGTCCCCGGCCGAACCCGACTGGCCCGCGATCAGGACGATCGAAAGGGTGGAAAGCGCGGCAGCCAGCGCCCAGACCAGGGTCGAGACAGTTTTCGGGCTGATGCCGGACAGCCGGGCCAGCTGGGGATTGCTGGCGCACGCCTTGACGGTCCGACCGGTCGTGGTCCGGTCGAGGAACCAGGTCAGGGCGACGAGGGCCACGGGGACGATGATCAGGATCGACAGGTCCGATCCTCGCACCTGCACACCGGCCACCGTCCAGGCCCCGTTGATGGCGCTCGGGTAGTGCAGGCTGAGATTCGTGGGCTGCGGGAGCTTGTAGGCGATCGCTTCAGCGATCTCTGCGATGCCGATGGTGGCGACCAGGACGACCACACGCGGTGACTTGCGCAACCGGCGGATCACCGTCGCGTCGACAATGGCGCCGAGCACGAGGCCGGTCACCAACGCCACCGGTAGGGCCACCCAGAAGGGAACGTGATACTGCACCACCAGCAGTGAGAGGAGCGTGGCACCGATGACGCCCATGTTGCCGACGGCGAAATTGATGATCCGCGAGGCACGGTAGATGAGAATGATCCCGAACGTGATCACGGAGAGGGCCAGACCCTGAATGAGCCCGTCGAACACGACCTGGCTGTTGATCCACGTGACGCCGAGCATCATTGGCCCTCGCGGCCGCCGAGGAAGACGGCACGGGCCAGATCGTCCCGTTCCATCAGGTCCCGGATCGGGCCTTGGAAACGCACCCGGCCCTTCTCGAGGAACACCGCTCTGTCGGCGATGGCCGCCGCCACGTTGAGCGACTGCTCGACAATGATGAGCGTCACCCCTTCCGCTTTCAAACGCTCCACCACTCTGATCAGCTCCTGGACCACGACCGGAGCCAGGCCGAGGGAGAGCTCGTCAATGATGAGCACCTGGGGATCGTGGAGCATGGCGATCGCCAGCGCCAGCATCTGCTGGGTCCCGCCGGAGAGCGAGTCCGCCCGTTGCTTGCGGCGCACCGTCAGGGCCGGGAACAAGGCATAGACGCGCTCGGTGCGGCGATGGAGCTCGGCCTTGTCGGAGCGGTAGACGAATCCACCCATCTCCAGGTTCTCGGCGATGGTCATCTCTCCGAAGACGCCCTTGCCACCCGGGAGCAGGTGGATGCCCAGCCGGGAACGCTGCTCGGGTGTCGTGTAGGTGATGTCATGGCCATTGAGCCGCACCACGCCGCGGCTGGGAGTCTCCAGGCCGGAGGCCACCCGGAGTGCGGTCGACTTGCCGGCCCCGTTGGTCCCGAGGAGGGCCAGGACCTCCCCGCGTTGCACCTCGAAGTTGACCCCGAAGAGGATCTGGACGTGCCCGTAACTGAAGTCGATCCCGCTCAGCTGCAAGACCGGGATGTCGGCGGGATTGGCCTCCTGGCGCTTGTGCTCCTCCATCTCCTCTTGCAGCTCCACCACCACCAAGGAGAGGTCGTTCTTGATGAAGTGCGCGCTTCGGATGATCAAGAGCGCCCCGATCAGCGTGGAGGGGATCATGATGATCAGGACGGCCGTACGCACATCGAACAAGCTGTCGAGAATGGCGGCGAGCACGGCTCCGCCGAATGCCCCGACGAAGAAGACATAGAGGCCTCCCACCGCCGTGACCATCCCCCGCAGCCGGTAGGGAGCAACCGAATACAGGATGGGGCCGATCATGGAGAAGGCGGTCAACAAGAGCACCCCGGATGGCACGCTGAAGAGCGTCCACAGGGCGACGTTGGGCATGGCGTATTGGATCGGGACCAGGAACGCCACCGGCAGGACCACCTTGCCGATGAGGGACAGCGCCTTTTGCGGGTCTCGACGGAAGAGCTTGTCGTAGTACCGCCCGACAAACGGCAGGGACACCAGGACACCAGCACTCCCGATGGAATAGATGAGTCCGCGCTCGAAGGCGTCGAGGCCGAACCGTTGCTTCAGGTAGAGATTGCCGAGAACCGGCACGGTGAACAGCCCGAAGCCGATGGCCGAGAAGGCGATGAGCACGGTCTTGATGGTGCGAATGCGCATGATCCGCTCGAAGGCCGCCTCCATTGACGGCGCGGCCGGCGGGGTGTCGGTGATGATCTCACCCAAGACACCCTTCTTCTCGAATTGGCCACGGGGGGGCTCCTTCAAGCGGAAGGCGACGAAGGCCACGAGGACGATGGGGACGGCAAGGACATAGAAGGCCCAACGCCAGCCGTTCGGCCCGCCCACCTGGTCGGCGATGACACCGGCGAGAACAGGGCTGAGCGCGGTGGCTGCGCCGGTGCACATCCCCACGGCGGCCCCGATGCGTCCGCGCAGGGTGATGGGGTAGGTGTCGGCCAGGAGCGAGCCGTGCACCACCGTGGTGCTGGCTTGGGACACACCCGCGCCGAGACGGGCGAGGAAGAAGACGAAGATGTTGATGGCGAACCCGGTGCATGCCACCATCAGGCCGAAGACGAACGTGGCCCAGGCAATGATAGGCGGTCGCCGGTACCGGTCGGCCAGCCAACCCATGGGCACGATGCCCAACACCAAGAAGCCACCGGAAATCCCCGCCACGAAGGTGATGGCACCGGTGCTCACGTGGAACGACGACTGGATGTTGGGCGCCAGGACGGCCAGTCCGCCACTCTGCAAGTAATCCAGGCTGGTGATGATGGCCAGAACGATGAACGTTCGCGAGCCCGTCTTGCGCAACCCCTCGCGCAGCGACATCGCCTCCTCACG
The DNA here is from genome assembly GCA_049513455.1 of Acidimicrobiales bacterium. Taxonomy (GTDB): domain Bacteria; phylum Actinomycetota; class Acidimicrobiia; order Acidimicrobiales; family RAAP-2; genus Bog-473. The sequence goes on along the minus strand of JBEKWB010000106.1, from coordinate 4,131 downwards.
AGATCCGGGCAGCATGTCCTGGGGTAGCAGGACATCCTGCGCTGATGCGGCAGCCTGCTCTCGCTCGGCTACCGGATCAGCGACCAGATGGGCCAGGTCGGCCGAAAGGATGGTATCGCTGGGACCCGCCAGAGGTGGCCCGGGCACCGTCGGTTCGTTCAATCCAGCCCCCATCTCCACGTCGGGATCCACCCGACCACATTGTCATCGTCAACGTAGTTGGGCACGGTGAAACGTGCTCGGGTCACTTCGCCGTGGCTGAAGCAGGCACCAGCGTCTTCGACGTCGGGTTGTAGGTCACCACAGTGATAGGACCGATGGCGTACGGCTGGTTGTTTGCGAATGAGACGAGGCCGCCACCAGTACCCGGGATGGACGCGTTCTTCAACGCGTAGCCCGCCTTGGTGAAGCTGGCCACCGTCAACTTCTTCCCGGCCGCGTCGGCGATCTTCTGGAAGAGGGAGAGGTACTGACAGGCTTGGATCACCGATGTGGCCGTGGCCGGCACCGAGGAAGCGGCGGGATTGGTGGGATTCAGCGGTGCATTGATCGTATCCGACGGGTATGCCTTCCTGACGATGGCCACGCACTTTTGGATTCCCGGATCCTTCCACTGCACGTAGGTGAACGGCGTCGGGGTAGCCGTCAGCACATTGTTCAGGTACGGATTGCCGCCCTTGGCTGACTCGACATACGACAGGAGGGACGACTCGCTGGTGGGAATGTACAGAGGCTTGTACGTGCTCTGGTTGTCCAACTGGGCGCGGGGCCATGTGGTCGATCCCGAACCGCCCACGCCGATGACGACGCCCACGCCGGCCGACTGGAATCGTTCGGCAATGCTGCCGGTCTCCTGATCGGAGGCCACGACATCGGTGGCCACCGCGCTGTCCTCCGCGGTCAGGGTCAAGGGGATGTGGAGCTTCTTGAGGTCCGCCTGTACGGCGGTCACCTCGGGCTTGTCCGAGTCGGCGCCGTAGAAGATGGCGACTTTCTTGCCCTTGAAGACTCCCCGCTTTTGAAAGTTGGCCAGCATGATGGCGTCGAACGCGGCATCAGGCGCCGCCAGACTGAAGTCAGGCGCGGAGCTGGCGGTCACGGTGCCGGGGAGCGATCCACCCTCGACAATCGTGTCGTACGTTGTCTGGTAGCAGGCCGGGAATACCGGTGCGAAGGCGACGAAGATGTGGTCGTCCTCGGTCAGCGTGGTGCACGACGACGTCTCGCTCGCAGCCACCGACGGGTTCATTTCGGCGTAGTTCATGACCAGTTTGCGCCCGTCGAAGCCCCCGTGTGCGTTCATGTAGGCGGCGATGGCGCTGTAGGCGTCAGGAAAACTGCCCTCGTTGATGTCGACCCCGAGGCTCTTCAGCGCAGTGAAATTCACGTAGGGATTGCCGCCCTGAATGGTCGTCGCCGTCACCCCCTGGTTTGCCGGGCTGCCCGCCGCACCCGCCGGAGCGGGACCGGTGACCAGCATCGTCCCCAGCACCGTCACCAGTGCAGCTGCAGCCGGTAGTGCCCTCTTGATTCCCATGGTTCCTCCCGTGGGCGCACGGCGCCCTTTTCGATGCTCCCCGTCGACCCCCACCTCGGGGCCATGTCCACTGTGCTTCATCTTCACAATCGCCCATTTGCTTCGGCGGGTACGTCGACACTGCAACTGGCCACGATGTCGCGGGACGAGCGGCCGATAAGAACGTCGTAGCGTCCGGCATCGACCTGCCAGCCCCGTGTCCTGCGCTCCGCACCTGGCGTCAACACGTTGAACATGTCCGGCGACATCGACTTGATTTCTTCCCAATCGTCCTGACCGGGATCCCAGTAGGCGAAGGACCGAGCGTCGAGCACCAGGTCCACCGTCTTCGCCTCCCCCGGCTCCAGCCAGACCTTGGCGAAGGCTTTGAGCTCTTTGGGCGGGCGGGCCAGTCGAGCCGAGTCAGGAGCGACATAGGCCTGCACCACCTCACTCCCCCCCCGGCCCCCGGTATTGACGACCGGCACGGATACGGTAATCGGCGCACCGGGCGCAAGGGCGGCGGCCGAAAGCGTCGGCTCCCCGATCTCACACGTGGTGTAGCTCAGGCCAAATCCGAACGGGAACCGGGGCGACCGGTCGCTGTGCTCGTACCCCCGGTAGCCCATGAACACGCCCTCGCCGTAGCGAAGCTCCCCGTTCTCTCCCGGAAAATTGGCGTGCGAGGGACTGTGCTCGAGGCGAATGGGAATGGTGGTGGGCAAGCGACCACCAGGCTCGGCCACGCCCACCAGGACGTCCGCCAACGCCCCGCCCATCTCCTGTCCACCGAACCAGCACTGCAGCACGGACGCGACGTCGTCGGCCCACGACATGGCGATCGGGGCCCCTGCGTTGACCACGACGACGGTCCGGTCATTGACCGCGGCCACGCGGCGAATCAGCTCATCCTGGCGCCCCGGCAGATTCAGGTCCTTGCGGTCGTGGCCTTCGCTCTCCGTCTCGCCCGTCGTGCCGATGCACACGATCGCCACGTCGGCGTCCGACGCCGCCGCCACGGCACGCTCGAGCAGCGCGTCCTGGTCGGCCGTCCGGAATCCGACCCGGAACCCGGAGAGGGCATCCCCCGTTCGGGCGAATTCGACGATCAGCTCAACCGGTTCGTCCCGTTCGAACACGACGTCGGCCACGAGGTCCTGGCTGATTTGCCCGAAGAAATCGCTTCCGCCCCGAGGAGGTGGGTTGGTGAAGCCGTCCAGAAGCAACTCGCCGTTGACGAAGAGACGGGCCGAGCCGGCTTGAGCCAAGGCGAGTTGGAACGTGCCGCTCTCCTGGGGGATCACGAGGCCGCCGACGCGCATGGACCAGTCACCGGTCACGCTTTCCGGCGCCAGGCTGCCGAACGACACCATGCGGAGGCTGGACATCTCGAGCGTCTCGACACCCGGTCCTTCGAACTCTCTTCCGGCGAACCTCTCGCCCCGGAAGCCATCAGGCGCGAGGAGCACCGCCTCGCCCACGACCGCCGGTGCCGACGAGACTTCGCACCCCCGCTCGAACACGATCTCCACCTCGGTGCCGCAGTGCGCGGAAAGCGCTTCGAGCGGCGTGGTCATGCGGTACGGCGTCACCTGAGCCGACCCGCCACCCATGGCCGATGGAGCCATGGCGTGCGGGCCGATCACGGCCATCCGGTTCAGCGATGCGAGAGAGAGGGGGAGCACCCCATCGTTCTTGAGCAGGACCATCGATTCGGCCGCGGCCTGCCGTAACAGTTGCAGTGACCCGGCACCGGGAGCCTTGAGATCCTGTGTCGGCTCGGGCACGTCGAGCACGCCGATCCGGTCCAGACCGGAAAGGAGTCGGAAGACGGCGGCGTCGAGGTCCGCCTCGGCGAGCTCACCGCCGCGCACGGCGGCGACCACGTGGGGTCCGAGGGCCCGGCCGGGTCCTGGCATCTCGAGGTCCAGCCCGGCACCCAGTGACGTGGCCGTCTCGGCCACGGCGAACCAGTCCGTCATGACCAGTCCCTCGAAACCCCATTCGTCACGCAGGATGTCGAGGAGGTACTCGGGCTGCTGGGTCAGCCAGCGCCCGTTGAGCCGGTTGTAGGCCGTCATGATGGCCCGGGCCCCGCCCTCCCGTACGGCCATCTCGAAGGGGAGGAGGTAGAGCTCGCGGAGCGCCCGCTCGTCAATGACCGAGTTGATGGTGCTGCGCTCGAATTCGGCGTCATTGCCCACGAAGTGCTTGACCGTGGCAAAGACGCCCTTCGATTGGACCCCCCGCACGTAGCCGGCCGCCAGACGACCCGAGAGCAGCGGATCCTCGGAGTAGCACTCGAAGTTGCGGCCGGCCAGCGGCGAGCGGTGGAGGTTGACCGTCGGCGCCAACAAGCCCCGACACCCGCGATCGAGCGCTTCCTGCCCGACCAGCGCGCCCAGGTGCTCGGCAGTCGCCGGGTTCCAGGTGGCGCCGATGGCCGTCCCGCAGGGTATGCAGATTGAGGGTGGTCCCCCGCCTCCGGGTAGACCGCTGCCTCGTGCCCCCGATGGCCCGTCGGTCACGTGCACCTTCGGGATGTTCAGGCGGGCGACGGCCCGGGTGGAGAAAAGGTCCTCTCCCGCAGTGAGAGCAGCCTTCTCTTCAAGAGT
>JBEKWB010000105.1:0-14573 GCA_049513455.1 Acidimicrobiales bacterium | reverse complement strand
GTTAGTTCGGAGCATTGCCCCACGGGCACCGGTGGCCGGCGCCAGGTCCAGATGAGGTCGTCAATGGACGCCCCACCACACACCCACGGGCCGAGGCCGTGCCTTTTTCAGCCGCAGGCGGACAAATCACCACCTCGGTCACATCAATTGGTGATGTGGGCTCACCACGTCCTTCCTTACCGTCCTAGGCAGCGCCGGAACCGCTTCGGCTCAACCAGGACAAGGAGCGCAGTCATGACCGTTTCCACTACCCGCCTCACCCGGGCCGCCGGCATCTGCGCCGCGCTGGCCGGCCTGATCTTCATCGCCGTCCAGATCAAGCACCCGCCCATGGACGTCCATACCGTCACAACCGCCAATTGGATGGTGCGCAGCACGGCCAAGGCGGTCATGGCGGCGCTCGCGTTCATCGGCATCACCGGCATGTACCTGCGTCAGGTTCGCCAGACAGGCGTACTCGGACGGGTCGGCTACCTGATCTTCGGTGCCGGTTACCTGCTCATGCTCGCCACTGAAATCATCGCCGCCTTCGTTCTCCCCGGCCTGGCGCACTCTTCACCCGTCTACGTGAACAATGTGGTGGTCGCGGCCTTCGGCGGCACCCCGACCAGCAGCATCGGCGGGATGCAGGCTCTGTTCGACCTTTCCGGCCTCACGTACATGGTCGGCGGCCTCCTCTTTGGCATCGCCCTCTTTCGCGCCCGAGTCCTCGCACGGTGGGCCGCTGCCCTTCTCGCCGTGGGTACCGTCGCCCCCGTCGCGCTCAAGGTGCTGCCACAATCGTTCAATCGGCCTTTCGCCGTCCCCACCGGCGTCGCCCTGATCGGGCTGGGCATCTCCCTGTGGCGCGAGCAGCGCAAGACCGCCTCCGAGGCTGCTCCCGTGACCAGCCGCGTCGAGCACCTGGCAGCCCGATGAACCAGACACCATCCGGGGCTGGCAGCAAGCGAGAGGTCGGGTTCTACGAGATCCGCCTCCGAGGCCACCTCGGTCCCCGTTGGGCGACCCGACTCGAGGTCTCGAGCCTCTGCCACGAGAGCAACGGCATAACGGCCCTCCGGGTCGCGGTCGTCGACCAGTCCGCACTGCACGGCCTACTTCACAGGATCCGCGACCTCGGCCTCCCTCTGATCTCGGTCATATCCGTTGACGAATCGACGCAACCGATGCACCAATCGATTCCCACGACCATGAAACATGCCCATTGAAAGGAAGTCCGACATGACAACCGCTCCCGCCATGCCCATCACCGCTAGGTGGCAGACCAGCCCCATGAGTTCCGAGAGGAAGCTCGCGATCGCCGTCGGCGTGCTGGGCGCTTCTTTCGTTTGATCTCAACATCTCGCGGCGGCACGGGCACCCGTCTGGACCGTGGAGTCCAGTCGCCCCCCTGGGGGAGCGGCATGTGCAGAGGCGGCGAGAACCTACGGCCGACCGTCGTGAGAGTACCCCCTGGGGTATACGATGGGCTCGACGAGCAAAGGAGAGTGAAGTGGCATGGTTCGGGATCCCAAGCAATGGCGCTGCTCGTTTCGTGCGAGACAGTGCGACACATGCAGAGGGGGTGTGAGCCGTGGATCGGGATCAATGGAACGAGCGTTACAGCGGAGACGAGTTGGTGTGGACGAGCACGCCCAACCAGTTCCTGGTCTCAGAGGTTTCCGACCTTCCAGTGGGGCGTGCCGTCGATCTCGCATGTGGTGAGGGCCGCAACGCAATCTGGCTCGCCGAACGGGGGTGGAAGGTGACCGGCGTGGACTTCTCCCCGGTCGGACTGGCCAAGGCCAATCGGCTGGCTCGGTCGCGCCAGGTGGACGTGCAGTGGGTCGAGTCGCCCGTCGAGGCATGGACACCCCCGCCGGACGGGTTCGATCTCGTCGCGGTCTTCTACCTGCAGCTTCCCCAGCCCGAACGCTCCGTCGCTTTGACCGTGGGCGCGGCGGCAGTGGCGCCCGGTGGATGCCTGCTGGTCGTCGCCCACGATCACGAAGATCTGACCAGAGGGTTCGGAGGCCCACCGGATGACGCCGTCTTGTATTCGGTCGACGACGTGACCGACGTCGCCGAAGCGACCGGCCTCATCGTCGAGCGAGCCGAACAGGTGATCCGCCATGTCGCCACCGAATCTGGAAAGCACGAAGCCATCGACACGCTGGTTCGGGCCGTTCGGCCGACATGAGGGAGTGAATCAGAGTCTGGACCTGGACGAACCAGGGAACCGACGAAGGAAATACGAGAGGAGCGTGAGATGGAGCTACGCCAAGAGGTTGTGAACGATGTGTGCAAGCGCCTGCGGCGCATTGCCGGGCAGGTCCAAGGTGTGGAACGCATGCTGGTCGAGGGCCGAGAGTGCCGAGACGTTGTCGCCCAGCTGTCTGCCGCTACCAAGGCCTTGGAGCAGGCGGGATTCAAGTTGATCGCTTCAGGGCTGGTGTATTGCCTCGAGAACCCCGAAGAGGCAGAGGCGGACGGCTACGCAATCGAAGAGGTCCAACGCATGTTCATGAAGTTGGCTTGAGGAGGATGAGAGCATGTGTCGAGCTGTGACGTGTAAGAAGTGCGACAAGCCTTCTTGGAACGGGTGTGGCGCCCACATCGAGCAGGTGCTGGGCGACGTGCAACCAGATCAGCGGTGCCAGTGCCGCCATGCACCCGCTTCCATCGCCAGGCGCAAGTCCTGGTTCTCCCGATGAGCGGCGCCCCTGATGGCCGGGTCAAGCACGTCGTAATTGTGGGAGGTGTCGCGGGCGGCATGTCCACGGCGACTCGACTGCGCCGACTCAATGCCGACGTGGGGATCACCGTGATCGAGCGCTCCGGCCACGTCTCATTCGCCAATTGCGGATTGCCCTACTTCGTCGGTGGCCTGATCGAAGAAGAGGACGATCTCACCCTCCAGACCCCTGACCAGCTCTTCGACCGGTTCCGGCTCGATGTCAGGGTCAACGACGAGGTGGTTGCGATCGACCGGGATGCCCACTGCGTGACCACCCGCCAGACGAGCACGGGCGAGGAGCGAGTCATTCCTTACGACAAGCTCGTCCTCAGTATGGGGGCGGCCCCTGTGCGCCCGCCTATACCCGGGTACGACAGGGTGCGCACTCTCCGCACGGTCGAAGACGCGGCCCGACTGGCATCAGATGTCGATGTCGCCCCAGCCACCGCCGTCGTCATCGGCGCGGGCTTCATCGGTCTGGAGATGGCCGAGAACCTCGTCGCGCAGGGAATCGACGTCACCATCGTCGAGGCGACCCCCCAGGTACTCCCTCCCCTCGACCCTGAACTGGCCATATTGGTTCGTGACGAGCTCACCGCGCACGGTGTCCACGTCGAGACGGACGCCACCCTGGCCTCGGTCGAAGAAAGGACTGTCACACTGACCGACGGCCGGGTCCTCCCAGCGGACCTCGTGGTCGGCGCTATCGGCGTCCGCCCCGACGTCGGATTGGCAGAACTGGCAGGCTTGGACTTGGGACCGAGCGGTGGGATCGTGGTCAACGAAGTGAACCAGACCAACGATCCCGACATCTACGCCGTCGGGGATGCCGTCGAGAAGCCAGATGCCATCTCGCATGCGACATCGCTCATCGCCCTCGCCAATGTCGCCAATCGCCAGGGCCGCCGGGTGGCAGACCACATTGCCGGAAGGTCATCGCATTCCGTTGCGTCCCTCGGGACTGCGATCGTCAAGGTGTTTGACGTGGTCGCGGCGACCGTCGGCTGGAATGAGCGCCGCCTGCGCGCCGCGGGCCGCCCGTATCGAGCCATTCACTCGCACCCCTTCGAGCACGCCACTTATTACCCGGGAGCGACCCGGATGGCCATAAAGCTGATCTTCGACCCGAATGACGGGGCGATCCTCGGGGCACAGATCGTGGGGCGTAACGGCGTCGACAAGCGGATCGACGTGATCGCAACGGCGATGGCCAACGGCATGAAGGCCAACCACCTGGCCGACCTCGAACTCGCCTACGCACCACCGTTCTCGTCGGCCAAGGATCCCGTCAACCTGCTCGGCTACATGGCAGAGAACATCTTGAGCGGCGATTGCGACGTTGTTGCCCCGGACGAGCTCGCCGGGCTCATCGAAGAGGATTGGTGTGTCGTCGACGTTCGCACTGCAGAAGAGCACGAGCGCGGTGCCATTCCGGGATCAACAAATGTGCCGATCGACTCGTTGCGGGATCACCTGGACGAGCTGGGCAGTGGACCCGTCGTCGTCTACTGCGAAGTAGGCCAGCGGGGACATACTGCGACTGCGTTGTTGCATGAGCTCGGTTTCAAGGTCCGCAATCTCGACGGCGGCTACCAGACGTGGTTGGCGTCGATGCGAGCTCAGGCGAATGCGCCTGCTGCTCCAATCTCCTAGCGACGGCGGTTGTCGGGATCGGACTGGGCGCCGTCTGGCCCCCGATCCTCTGAGCCGCCGCCCGTCGTTTCACCAGGATGAAGTGGCTAATCGTTTTCGACCTGGTAATCCCACTTGGCCACGATGTTGTTCCCATCGGGCGCCCAGCGCATCAGCCCTTCGCCGGTAGGCATGACGGCTCGAACCTTGAAGCTCAGGCTTTGGCCTGTGTGCAGCGAGGTGGGCAGTGGCGGCTGACCCGGCACCAGGGTCACCGTGTAGACCGTCTGCAGATGGTTGATGGAGTCGAAGTCGGCCACGCTGATGGGGACGGTGCCTTTCACGTGGCCGAGTGAGATCGTCCAGGTACAGGTGGTGAATCGCTGAATCACGGGCAAACCCTCGCCGGGCACCACCGGGCCGTTGACCACCGCCAGCGCCGAGAAGGTTGGCGTCTTCACCTGGACGTAGCCGCCATCGACCGTGAGCCCCGGGTGGGCCACCGAACCCGCCACGGTCTGGTCGACCGGGTGATCGAGCTGCTGCTTCGGAAGCCACGATTGGGGATCTGCGGTGTTCAGCGCCGGCTTGGCCACCAGGGCGTGTATCCCCCACCCCATGGTGAGCGCCAGGATGACGACGACACCCCAGAACAAGACCCGGCGAGCGACCGAAGGACCGGGCCGTTGGGCCCGGTCCTTCGGAGCATCCGTCGGCGGCGCAATCGCCGTCGTCGTCATCAGGCGGTAGCGCCTCGCCGACGACGCCGCACCACGTATCCGCCCATGAGGAGAAGGGCTAGGGCAGGCAGGGCAATCGCCAGCGGTACCTCAGGGGTTCCCTCTCCGGGGTTGCTTGGGCCGGGCGGCAAGAACCCGTTACCACTCGGGGCGGTGAACACGTCGGTTCCGAAGGTCGTGAGCCCGATCTGGGCGGCGTACCCGATGTGCCCTTGGCCGTCGAGTCCACCGCACACCGTGCCGGTGGGCAGGGTGACGTCCGTCGAGGTGCCCACGCAGCTGGACACGTCGAAGAGGTCCTCCATCGTGGCCAGCCAGCTGTAGTGGTTGTAGAAGGTGGTCGACACCGAACCCGGCTTGATGTACGGGCTGATGAGGACACTTCCCGTGTCACCACCACCCGTGGTCGGGTCCGTAGCGTCGAACAGCGGGTCAGCAGTGACCGGGGCGGTCGGCGTCGACTCGCTGGCGATGAGGGCCGGGTCGCCTTCTGCGCTGAGGGTGACACTGGTGACCGTTCCTGCGATGGATACCGGATTGCCTGCGTCGTCGACGGCCTGGAACGACGCGGCGACCGTCGGGCCACCGCTGTTGGCCGGATAGAGCTCTCCGGTGTCCGACACCGTGCCGACGAACAGCCCGGTCGGGAAGTCGGCGATGTAGGCAGCTGACCCGTAGGTGACGGGCGTCCCACCGATGGTGATCGAGGTGATCTCACGACCGGTGTCATCACCGACGAGGGCGGGGTTGCCGCTGGTGGGCGTGGGGTACGAGATGGTGCTCGACCCGCCGCCGCCGCCGGTGACGGTGTCGGCGCGGGCTGCCGGGCTGCTGCCCGAGTCACCTCGGACGATGCCCGGCACGCAGTCGGCCGGCACCAGCGTCGGCGTGGTCTGGGTGCAGACCGGCGGACGGTCGATGTAGAGGTTGTAGCCCGGACCGGGGTAGAGCTGATCTCCGGAGCCGTTGGTCTGCAACGTCGAGTTCGGGCCGGTCGGCTCTGAGTTGAGGTTGGTGCCGCTGATGTTCTCACCGGCCGAGTCGCCAGCGATGTCGTAGGCACCGAAGATCGAGTCCGCGCCGGGCGCGGTCGATCCAGGCGTCCCGTAACTAGGAGCGTCAGCGGGTGCCGTGGTTTGTGGTGACGAGGTGCCCTGTCCGGCAGGCATCGTCGGCGTGTCGCCACTCGTCACACTGCTGTTGGTCAGCACGTTGTTGAAGCTGTTGCCCGAGTAGGTGAACGACGGCTCCCCTTCGTCGAAGGTGACGTCGATCAGGCCGCCGTTGGCGTAGGCCGAGGACTGCTCGATGAGCGGGAGGTAATACGCCAAGAACAGGTCCGAGGCGTAGAGCCCGCCGGTGAAGTTCCGAGGCGTGGTGGCCTCGGGGTCGTCGGGGAGTAGGCCTGGTGGGTTGTAGATGGGGTCGTTGAGGTTGACCTGACCGGCATGGGGTCCGCTGGTGTACAGGCCGAACGCGCCCGACAGATTGTTGCCCTTGCACGTGGTGTCATGGGCATCGCTGCAGTTGTCCGGAGTGATCCAGCTGAACTGCGGGACCGTGTTGGCGTTGAGGTCATGGACGAGGCCTTCGTTGGGGTCGTCCAGGTTGGCGATGTGGTTGCTATCGCAGTTGGTGCCACCGCCGGCGGAGGCCTGGGGTTCGGTGAGCGGAGTGCCCATCGGATTGCCCGTACCGCCTCCGGTCAGCGAGGCAAACCAACCGAAGGGGAAGTGCTTGGCCACGTACTGGTCCGAGTACTGGGGATTGTTGGCGGTGCCCGTGCCGGCGACCAACGAGGCGCTGGTGTAGGCGCTTACGTCGGACGGGAACCCCTTGGAGCCGTTCATGTAGACGGGATTGCTGACCGGGTTGTTGGAAGAGGTTCCCGGGGCGCCACAGAGGCCGTCCTCACGACCCGGCACGCTGTCCGACACGAAAGACGTGGATCCGATGGGCTGGGCGCCACCGAGATCCTGGGCGTACCCCTTCCAACTCACGCCCGCGGCGTTGAACTGGTCAAAGAGCGTCGGGACCTCGGTCGGGTAGGTGCAGCCGTTGGTGGTTGCAGGGGTGGTACCAGGCGCAGCGTTGGCCCCAAGCAGCGAGAGGGCCTGGCCGTAGGTCCAATTCGTGTCACCACCGACTGCACCGGTGGTGATGATGTTCGAGTTGCTACTGAACGGGGTATTGATGGTGCCGCAGTCGTTTTGGGTGTCCGCCTCGGGAGCCTGCCCTGATGCCAAGGCGATGTAGTTGTCCTGGCTGGTGTGGCCAGTGCCGTAGTAGTTCTTTAGCAGGACGCCCTCGGAGGGGAGGGTCTGCCAGAGGTACGAGTTGTAGTTGAGGTCGGTGAAGGTCTCGTCGTAGGACTTGTTCTCGAGGATGATGAGCCAAACGTGCTTGATAGCGCCGGGAGTCAGGCCACCAACGGTGTTCGGGCCCGGGCTGGCCGCGTTGGCGGAGATTGCCGGCACAGCGATGGTTAGAACTGCGACGGCAAAGGCGCCGGCTGCGGAAAGTATCCGCCGCCAGCGCTTGGACTTCGTTGGTGTACGCATAAGAGGTTCTTAACATGGGGTCCGCGACGTCCCCGCTACTGGTGTGTGACCGTTGCGCTACGTGAAAATGAACCTTCTGGGATGTGCTCTGTGACGGGAATGTGACAAGCGATGCAAAGCTGGACTCGCCTAGACCCGGCACGCTCTCCACCGCAGGTTTGCGAGCTCGACATAGCCGGACAGCGTTCGCGTGAACAAGGTTCCAGATGTCTTGGATCCAAGTGGCTTGGCCGTCGTCCCCTTCGGGAAGGTCGACCGGTTATTCTCCTGTCGCCAAGATGTCGCAAGCGTCGTACCGCAAGAGAGTGCCTTTGCAAGGCTCGCTTCTGTATTCGGGCGCTTCGGAAGTACGCTTAGGTCAGCGATCGATTCGGAGCAGTGGAGTGAGAAGGTCGACAGCTGTTCTGGGGGTGGTGCTGCTCGTGGGGCTAGGGCCCGTGAGCCTTACCTCTTGGGGTACGACGGCTCAGGCCTCCTCCCCGAAGCCGCACAAATCCTCGAAGGCGGCACCATTGATACCGCCCAAAACCAGCCCGGTCCAGGACGCCCGATATCTGACCGACGTGGCCAAGTCCGATCCCGATCTGGCCACCTACGTCCAGCAGCAGGGCAACGTGGCTCTAAAGGCGATGCTGACCGATGGGTCCGCCTTTTGTGCCTTCCTCCGTCGCGGTGGGGGGATCGATGACGCCCTATTGAATGTGGCCGCCGGTGCCAAGAGTGTCGAGTCGGAGACCCACCTGCCATCCGGTGTAACCACCTTCAACGCCATGGAGGCTGTCGCACTTATAGATCTCTGCCCGGCCGAACAGAGACTGGTACCTGCATCTGTCCGGAGCAAGTTGCATCGACTGCGGTCCGCTCTGGGTTCGGCATCCGCCTGACTCTCAACTGGGCATCTGAGCTGCGAAGCTACCCGGCGTCCACGGAATACTCGTGTCGGTGTGGTTGCGAGTGCGACGAGGTTCAAACGAACTGCCAAGCCGCTGTCCGCGGCGCAGGCGGCGCATTGTCGGGACCGCTTGTTTCGTTGCCTCCAAGTCAACGCGAGAGGGCCTTGCGTGCGGTGCTGGAGCTGCCCGAACAAACTCAGATGCTGAGTTGGCGGGTTGTGGCTCCGACGATGGCCGACCAACTCGATGGCCCCGACCACGGGCTGAACCTGCTTTCCCGGGAAGCTCTGGCCGTTGCCAGCCTGCTCGGTGCAGAAGTGATCATGGCTGCCGGGAACGAGAATCATCTTCTAGGAAACGCTCTTCGCGAGGTTGGTTTGGGCTGATTGTTGAGGGGCAGCCGGTGGCCGTTATGCGGCCGATTCGTTGGGAAGTTCCATGCCCAATCCAAAGGAGGTCGCACAATCGACGCCAGAACGTCTGGGTGGCTCGATGTCTGGGTGGCTCGATGTCGGCGGTGACAGACATGGCATCGTTTCCGAGGCTCGCTGGCTCAGCATCCGTCAGATTGCGGGCGACCTCGGTGTGTCCAGTTCAATGGCGTACAAGTGGTCCGCCCGCGGGGTGCCGTGGTTCCCCCGCACCGTTCGCTTGCACAACGGGGACATTCGCGTGCGACGCGATTGGTACGAACAGGTTGAGCACTTTGGAGCAGTGACCGCCAGGGCGACAAAGTGCCATGAACGTGCGGGCGATGAGTTCTTGAGTTGGCAGCCGTCTGCACCGGTATGCCGCCATCCGAAGCTTCCGTTGCCGAGCCGGCACGAGCCGTGCCGACAGGGTCGCCCCCAAGGCCGAGCAGCCCCGAGGCCATCTGCACCGAGGGTCTGATCCGGACCTTTGATGAATCATGCGCCGTCGACCGGGTCGATCTCAGTATTGCGCCCGGAGAGATCTACGGATTCCTCGGGCCCAACGGCGCCGGAAAGTCGACGACGGTACGGATGCTCTGCACGCTCCTCGCCCCTTCAGGTGGGAAGGCCATCGTGGCGGGTCACGATGTGGCGACCGAGCCGGGGCAGGTTCGCCTCCGCATCGGCGTCGCCCTCCAAGATGCGGCGCTGGACCCGAACCAGACCGGCATCGAGCTCCTACGCCTCCAAGGACTGCTCTACGGGCTGTCCAAGCGGGCCGTGGCCCAGCGCATCACCGAGCTGTCGGAGTTGATTGACCTCGGCGACGCTCTCGGGCGCAGGATCGGGACGTATTCGGGCGGGATGAAGCGTCGGCTCGACCTGGCGGCGGCGCTGGTCCACAACCCCGAGATCCTCTTCCTCGACGAACCGACGACCGGTCTCGATCCGGTGAGTCGAGTCAGCGTATGGGGCGAGGTCCGCCGGCTGAACCGGGACCTCGGGATGACCATCTTCTTGACCACCCAGTACCTTGAGGAGGCCGACGAGCTAGCTGACCGTGTCGGCATCATCAATCGTGGACGGATTGTGGCCGAGGGCACGCCGGTCGATCTGAAGCGATCGATAGGCACCGACGTGATCGTTGCGCGGGTCGACGGCGAAGCCGGCGCCGTGCGGACGCTGGTGGAGGACATCCCCGACGTGTTGAGCGTGGAAGCTCACGGGAGTGAGCTGGTCATTGCCACGGGCAACGGATCGGCGGTCATCAGCCCGGTGGCAGTCGCCTTGGCCGAGGGCGACGTCCACGTGCGGGATCTCACCCTCCGCACCCCGACACTCGATGACGTCTTCCTCGAGCTCACCGGCAGCCACATCGAGCGATCGACATCAGAGGAGGCTTCATCGTGACGATCGGCATCGCAGGGGTGGGGCTTCCTGGAGCGGATGAGCCGATCCGGGCCCGCCCGGCCGGATTCGTACATGATCTGACCTCCATCGCTGGGCGGGCATTGCGAGCGGTGTCGCGCGACCTCACCGTGGTGATCCCGCCCGTCTTCATTTCGCTGTTCTTCTTCGTCGTGAACGTGGCCACGCTCAAACGGGTAGTCGCCCAGGTTCCCGGGTTGAACTACACGGCATTCCAGATGGGTACGGCCATCCTTCTCGGTGTCACCGGCGTCTCCCGGGCACCTGCGCTCGTGCTCGACATCCAAAACCATTATTTCGATCGACTGCTCCTGACCCCGGTACGGCGGACCGCCATACTGCTGGGCCACATGGCGGCCGACATGGCGGTGGCCGCGGCCCTGACGGTGCCGATACTGGCGCTGGGGCTCGGGCTCGGGGTGCATTTCGAGGGTGGGCCGCTCGGTGTGGTGGCCGTCATCGTGGTCGCCGCCCTCTGGAGCCTGGCCTTTGCCGGATTTGGCTATGCCATCGCCTTGAAGACGGGCAATCCCGCCGCGGTGAATTCGACCTTCCTCCTGTTCTTCCCGTTCTTGTTCCTCACGTCCGCCTACGTGCCGCGGAGCCAACTCTCGGGTTGGCTCAACACGGTGGCGGGGTTCAACCCGGTGACTTACCTGCTGGCCGGCCTCCGTTCGATCGTGATGGGGAACGGCTGGCAGTGGAGTCAACTCGGTCAGGCCCTCTTGGCGATCGCCATCGTCGGGGTCATCAGCATGTCCATGTGCTTCGCCGCCCTCCGGGGCCGGATCAAGAGCGGATAGTTCTCGCGGGACTCAACCCGGCGACCGATCGCCCGAACAATCGGGTGTGGGCCATGGACGGATGATCGGTCGGTGCGGAGCCCCTGCACTAGCTTCGTCTTGTGGCTGACTCCACCGATCTGAGTTCTGCGCCAGCCCCTACGGCGAAGACGCCGACCTCCATCCAACGCATTCAGCGTTTGGAAAGGCTGGAGCAAGAGCGCCTCGAAGAGAAGGAGCGCCGAGAGGAACAGCGGCGTCAGGTGATTGCCGGGGCCAAGCCGTCGGGGGGGCGTCACGATCTCGTCGACCGGATCGAGCAGGTCACCAAGTACCCGATGGCCCTCCTGGGGCTGGCCTGGCTCGCCCTCGCCATTGTCGTGCTGAGCACCGACGTTAATGGCTCAGCCTCCACACTCCTCGTCGGCAGTTTGTTCGCGCTCTGGGTCATCATGCTGGTCGAGTACCTCGTGCGCCTGGTGGTCACCCCTGACACGCCCGGCTATGTCAGGCGGCGATGGGTAGAGCCGGCGACCGTATTGGTGCCCCCCCTCCAAGGTTGGCACGTCATAGGAATCGAGAAGATGAGCCTCCTCTTGCGTGTGGGGGAACTGCGAGTGGAGTCCATCCTGAAGCACCACAGCCTTTTTCGGGTGCTCATCGCCGCCGTGGTCACCCTCTTCCTTGGGGCCTGGCTCGTGCTTCTCTTCGAGGAGAAGGCCAAGGGGACCAACATCCACGACTACCCCGACGCCCTGTGGTGGGCCATCGTGACTGTGACCACCGTGGGTTACGGGGACCGGTACCCCGTCACCGAAGGTGGACGGGTCGTGGCCGCGATCCTGATGTTGGTGGGAATCGGCCTCATCGGCGTGCTCACCGCTACTGTTGCATCCGTGTTCATCAAGGAACACACCGACGCCAACAAGGAAGAGTTCAAGAAGGGCCACGCCGATCTGGGCCAGCAGTTATCGGTGATCAGCGACCGGCTGGCCGACGTCGAACGTCGGCTCGGCGCCACCTCAGCGGAGGTGGCGGCAGTGGATGCGGTGGCAGACGCCAAGGCTGTAGCGAACGGACCGGTCGAACCAGATCCCTGAGCGTCATCAAATTGGTATCGATAAACCTTTGGAGAAAACGTGATAGTGAGAAATCGGGAGGAATGCCATGAAACGAGGACTCACCGGTGCGCTGCTGCTACTCGTCGTCGGTTGCTTAGTACTCGTCATCGTCTTCTGGACTGATTCTGCTCATTGGTTCCTGCGCTACACAGGTGCGGATGCCGAGTCAGGAACTTGGTACGGGTTCTGGTCTGGCTTTGGTGGCGCGATTCCTGATTTTCTCATCCTTGGCAGCATCATCACCATCTACCGCCACCACAACTGCCACGTCAAGGGATGTCTCCGACTTGGGAAGCCGGTCGAAGGCACCCCGTACATTGCCTGCCCGGCGCACCATCCGGATCACGAGGGCAGCAAGCGATCGGTGTCAGAGGATGTGATCAAGCTCGCCCGCAAAGCCCACCTCGATCGTGAGGCGTCGCGATAAGACCGTCGCTGGCGCCTTGGCGAGGCGGCGGTTCTTCGCTTTGCCCGCGAGGGCGCCACCATCGTGGCTGTGGCGCGGCGCTCCGAGCGTCTGATCGCACTGGTCGACCAGGTGGAGGGGTTCGGCGGGACGGCCGCCTCGTCGCCTTCAGCAATGCAGGCGTGAGCGGGATGGCCCAACCGGTCGATCAGATTACGCCTGAGGTCTTCAACGACGTAATGGCGGTCAACCTCCGGGGGGTGGCTCTCTGCATGAAAATACGAGATCGGGGCAATGCGGCAGGCCGAAGCGGGTGGGGCGATTGTCAACACCTCGTCGGTCGGCGCCCTCACCGCCAACCCGGTCCTACCCGATTACGGAGCATCAAAGGCAGCAGTGAATCACCTTACCCGGAGCGCAGGAGTCGCCTTTGGTCCCATCGGCATCCGGGTGAACGCCATCGCGCCTGGGCCGACGAGCAGTGAAATGCTCGACCCGTGGATCTCCGACCTCGTATCGCGAAAGGCGTGGGCCTCGTCGCCGCTGCCGTTCATCGCGCTTGCTGATGACATTGCCCGCGTCGCACTCTTCCTGCTCTCCGACGAAGCCAGGTGGATCACTGGGCATGTCCTACCGATCGACGGCGAGGCGGCCGCCACCTAACTGTCCGCGCCAGTGGGGAAGTGCGATCATATGGGTGTGGATGTAATCACTCCGGTGGCCGATTTAGTTCGGTCCTGGGGATTCGACGTACGCCATCCGGTCAGCCAGAGGTCGACCAATAACGTGGTCGTATGGCTTTCCCCGAGCCCCGTCCTCGCCAAGATATCGACGGAGCTCGACAGAGCGAACAGAGAGCTCGCGATTGCCAGAGAGCTCGTGGAGTTAGCCGCTCCTGTGGTGCCTCCTTTCGAGCGGGGTATTGACCAGCCCGTGATCATGAGCGAGAGGATCGTCACCTTCTGGCAGTACGAGCCTCAGAACGCGGTCATCGCATCAAATGCGCATCAGATCGCTGAGTACCTGTTCCGCCTACACTCCTGCCTCGCTTCGATACGGGACCGCGCCGCACTTCCTTCATTTGCGGATCCGTTGATGTCGGCCGTAAGTGGTCTGGAGCGGCCTGAATTCGCGCCTGCGCTTGCGGAGGCTGATCGTGCTCTATTGCGCGAGACATTGGTCGATGGGGTCGTTCGTCTGGCGCGGATAACGGGCAGCGAACGGGTGATCCACGGCTCGCCGCACAGATTCAATATTCTCAACGTCGACGCAGCTCCGAGGTTCATCGATTTCGAGACTGTGGAGTGTGGTCCACTGGAATGGGACCTGGCCCACCTGGAACCAGAGGTTGCTGACCACTATCCGGGCGAGTTCGACCATCAGGCCCTTGAACTCTGTCGAGTGCTGGTCAGTGCGGCGACTTCGACCTGGTGCTGGGAAGGACTGGAACGCGGTTCCGACATGCAAAGCCATGCGGAACATCACCTGGAAGTAGTCCGTTCGGCTCGGGCCCAAAACCGCCCAATCCGCGAGCCGGAAGGCGCCGCCCGATGTAGCCGACCTCAGACAATCTCGCGCCTACGACCCACCAGCCAGTAGATGGCTGAGTTCCCCATCTGCAGCGGGGTGAACAGCCGCCAGAACAGGCGTGGACCACGGACCTCGGCGTCACTTCGCTGGCTGAGGTCCCGCAGCGTGATCGCCGTCACAATGATGTGGAGGACCACTAAGGCCACCAGGATTGGGCGGCTCGGCTTCCAACGGCTCACGGCGCAATCGTACTCCCGGACACATCGATAGGCCTGATGAGTTCGCCTGGTGGGGATGAGTGGCGTCATTCCCGGCGATCGTGGCCATCTGAGCCGGTGGGAATACGATTCG
>JBEKWB010000104.1:0-16757 GCA_049513455.1 Acidimicrobiales bacterium | reverse complement strand
TCGGTGTAGGCGTCGGGTGACCACGTGTGAAAAGGGAACAGCGGCGCCTTGACCGCGAAGGCCGCCGTGAACGCCAGGAAGAGCAGGATCCCGGTGGACGACGACAGATGGGTGTGTTCCAGCGCCGGGAGCGAGAAGGTGAGCACGCCGGTCTGTGACTGGTGGATGAAAGCGAGGGCGAGGATCCCGACGAGCAGGAAGGCCGAGCCCAGGAACGTGTAGAGGAAGAACTTGACCGCGGCGTACGCCCGGCGGTCGTGGCCCCACCCGGCGATGATGAAGTACGCCGGGATCAGCGTCAGCTCGAAGAAGAAGAAGAAGACGATCAGGTCCAGCGAGAGGAAGCTGCCCATCACGGCCGCCTCGAGCAGGAGCATCCAGGCCGCGTACGCCCGCGGCCTGGGCTTGTTCTGTCCGGTGACGAGCACCAGCGGGAAGAGCAGCGCCGTCAGCAGGACGAGGAAGACCGAGATCCCGTCTATCCCCAGGTACCAGCGGATGCCCAGGGTGTCGCCGGTGTAGGTGTGGTTCGAGACCAGCTGGAATCCGCCGAAGTGCTCTCTCATGGTGATGAGCGCCAGCACGGCGATGACCAGGGTGGCCAGGGAGACCAGGACGGCCAGCCAGTCGCAGAGCTCCTTCGAGAGCCGGTTGTCCAGCCCCAGGAGAGCAAGGATGCCTCCCCCCACCGCGGGCAGGAGGATGAGGAGGGTCAGGAAGGGGACGCTGTGGGTCACGACCACCACGTCCGGCTGAGCAGGAAGACGATCAGGGCGGCCAGGCCCAGGGCGATGCCCAGGGCGTAGTTGCGCACGTACCCGGTCTGCAGCTTGCGGGTGACCGAGCCCGTCGAGCGCACGAGGTTGGCGGCACCGTTGACCGCACCATCGATGATGCGGGCGTCGACCACCCAGGCGAAGAAGGTGGCCAGCTTCTGGCTCGGCCGTCCGATGATGGTGTCGTAGAAGTCGTCCCAGTACCAGACCCGCTGGAGGAACTGCGGCTCGAGCTCGGGCTTGTCGACCTGGATGCCCTTCCACAGGGCGTAGCCCACAATGAGGCCGATGACGGCGGCGGCCGTGTCGGTCAGGGCCAGGGCCCACTCGCCGCCGGCGTGCAGGTGGTCGTTGAAGAGGCTGCCGGAGAAGACCGGGGCCAGCCACCCCTCGAAGGAGTCGTGGTGGATCCACGGCAGGTCGAGCAGCCCGGCGAAGAACGCGGCGACAGCCAGGATCACCAGGGGCAGGCGCATGACCCACGGGGACTCGTGCGGCGTGTGGAGGGCCGGCTCACCATGCGGGCCGATCTTGTCCCAGCGCGGATCGCCGGCGAAGGTCAGGACCTCCAGCCGGGTCATGTAGTACGCCGTGAGGATCGCGGTCAGCAGCCCCAGGGCCCAGAGCGGCTTGTAGTGCGCGTAGACGTTGTCCAGCACATCCCCCTTGGACCAGAAGCCGGCCAGGGGTGGGATGCCGGCGATGGCCAGCCAGCCCACGGTGAAGGTGACGGTGGTCCACTGCATGGTCTTGCGCAGGGCGCCCATGCGCTTGAGGTCCTGCTCGTCGCTGAGCCCGTGGATCACCGAGCCGGCCCCCAGGAAGAGCAGGCCCTTGAAGAAGGCGTGGGCGACCATGAGGAAGATGGCGGCGATGTAGGCGCCCGAACCGACGGCGAGGATCATGTAGCCGATCTGCGAGACCGTGGAGAAGGCGAGCACCTTCTTGATGTCCTGTTGCGCGCAGGCGATGGTGGCGGCGACGAAGGCCGTGATGCCGCCGACGATGGCGATGACCTCCGTCCCGGCATGGGAGAGCGCCAGGACATGGTTCATGCGGCAGAGCAGGTAGACCCCGGCCGTCACCATGGTGGCGGCGTGGATGAGGGCCGACACGGGGGTCGGGCCTTCCATGGCGTCGGGCAGCCAGTTGAAGAGGGGGATCTGCGCCGACTTCCCGGTCGCGGCCAGGAAGAGGAGGAGGACCACCGCCGTGCCCGTGCCACCGCCGAGGTGGTGGAGCTGCCCGAAGATCCCGCCGCCCGGCCCGCCCTCGTACTCCAACGTCCCCGTCTTCTCGAAAATCAAGAAGATGGCCAGGAGGAAGCCGGCGTCACCGATGCGGTTGTAGATGAAGGCCTTCTTGCCGGCCGACGCCGCCGAGTCGCGGCCGAACCAGTAGGAGACCAACCAGTAGGAGCAGACCCCGACGCCCTCCCATCCGACGAAGGTGAGCAGCAGGTTGTTCGCCAGCACCAGGAGCAGCATGGAGAAGACGAAGAGGTTGAGGTAGACGAAGAACTTCGGGTAATCGGGGTCGCCCTTCATGTACCCGACCGAGTACAGATGGATGAGGGCGCTCACCCCGGTGATGAACATGCACATGGTGATGGAGAGGGGGTCCACCAGAATCCCCACCGGCAGGTTCAACCCGCTGACGTGGAACCAGGTGAAGTAGTTGTGCACGAAGACGCGGTGCGTCTCGGGCTGGCTGAGCACGCCACCCAATACAAGACAGGCCACCACGAACGAGGCCGCCACGGCGGCCGTGGCGATCCATCCGGCCAGCGGGTCGCCCAGGCGGCGACCGGCGAAGACGAGCACCACGAAGCCGGCCAGCGGCAGAAGGGGCATGAGGTAGGCAACGTGCACCACGGTTCAGGTCAGCCCTTCAGCGAATGGAGGTCGTCGGCCACGGTGGTTGACCGGCGCCGGAAGTTGGTGACCACGATGCCCAGGCCGACCACGACTTCGGCCGCCGCCACCACCAGGACGAAGAAGACGATGGCCTGCCCGCCGATGTCGTTGAGCACCCGGGCGAAGGTGACGAAGGTCAGGTTGGCCGCGTTGAGCATGAGCTCGATGCACATGAACATGATCAGGACGTTGCGCCGCACCAGGAGGCCGATGGCGCCGATGGAGAAGACCAGGGCGGCCAGCCCCAGGTACCACCCCGCGGACAAGCTCATAGCGACACCCCCCGTTCGGACTGGTCGTGATCGGCCTGCTCGCCTTCTTCGTCCCGCTCGGCTCTGTCTCTCTCTTCCTTCTCGGAGAGCGCGGGGCGCCGGGCCAGCACCACGGCGCCGACGACGGCGATGACCAGCAGGGCGGCGGTGGCCTCGAAGGCGAAGAGGTAGGTGGTGAACAACTGCCGGCCGAGTTGGGCCACCTCGCCCGACGGTGCCCCGGTGGCCTTGGTGACCGGCCCCTGGATGGGCCCGACCACCTGGTGCGCCCCGGTGACCCAGTGGGACGTGGCGAGCATGGCGATGACCCCGGCCAGGGTGATCCCCACCATCACGAACGCCAGGGTCCGCTGGCCGGCGAGGGGTTCCACGTTGATGTCCTCGCGCCGATCGACGCCGAGGAACATGATCACGAACAGGAAGAGGACCACGATGGCACCGGCGTAGACGATGATCTGCACGGCGGCCAGGAAATCGGCCTCCTGCTCGATGAACAGGACGGCCACGCCGAAGAGCGTCATCACCAGGCTCAGGGCGGCGTGCACCGGGTTGGCCGAGGTGACCACGCCGACCGCACCGACCAGGATCACGGCGGCGCTGGCCGCGAACACCAGGATGTCGGGCCAGGTGGGGCGCGTGGAAGCCACGGCAAGGGAGAGGTGGAGCATCAGCCCTTCCCTTTGGCTTTCGCCGCCTTGCGCGCCGCCCTCAGGTCGTTCATCCGGACGCGCATGGCTTCCATCTTCTTCTTGTTCTTCTCCGCCCCGATTTTGGCTCGCCACACCCTTCCCTGCATGCCGCGGTGCGCCAGCGGGATGTCCTCGGCCAACAGGTGCGCTTCGAGGATTTCGCGCAGCGGCTTGGTCCCGGTCAGCTCGTCGTCGCGGCGGCCCGACTGCCCGCCCTCGGGCGCGCGCACGCCGTACCCCAGCTCACCGGACCACTGGACCTCGCCCTCGTAGGCCGCGCTCCCCGACGGCGCGGTGGCGCGCATCCAGCCGGACGTCATCATGTCGTCGCCCTCGCGCCAGTCCTCCCACGGGAGCTTCTGCGGCATGCCGCGGTCATCCACCAACAGCTCCTTCTTGGTGTAGATGGCATCGGAGCGGTTGGTGAAGGAGAACTCGAACAGCTTGGACTCGGTGATGGCCTCGGTCGGACAGGCCTCCACGCACATGTCGCAGTGGATGCAGCGCAGGTAGTTGATCTCGTAGACATAGCCGTAGCGCTCCCCCGGGGAGACCGGGTGGTCCGGCGGATTGTCGAGCCCGCGCACGTAGATGCAGTCGGCCGGGCACACCCCGGCGCAGAGTTCGCAGCCGATGCACTTCTCCATGCCGTCCTCGTAGCGGTTGAGCACGTGGCGGCCGTGCTGGCGCGGCTGCTTGGCCCTCTTCTCGTCGGGGTACGAGGTGGTGACCCGGGGCCGGGTCAGGTGCTGAAAGGTCAGCTTGAACCCACCGAGGAAGCTGAGCTGGTCCTTCACTTCGTCGCCGAAGCCCACTACGCGTCAACTCCCTGTCTCGGCCCGTCGGGCAGCCTCGTCGCCGGGGTGACCCGCCGACCGACCGAGGGGAGGACGGAGTCGTGCGCGCTGGCGTCGGAGCCCAGCCGCGTGGCCCGGACGAGCAGTACCGCCGCCGCCAGCACCACCGGCGCCATGATCAGGCCGCGCCAGTGCCACGTCACGATGGCGGCCACCAGCAGCAGCCAGGCCAGCGACATGGGGATGAGGCGCTTCCACCCGAGGTCCATCAGCTGGTCGTAACGGAGCCGGGGCAGGGCGGCGCGGAACCACACGTAGATGAAACAGAACGCCACCGTCTTGAGGAGGAACCAGATGATCGGCATGTAGATGGTGGCGCCGGGCCACGGGGGGATCAGGCCGTTGGGCCCGCCGAAGAACAGGGTCACCACGACGGCCGACATGGTGATGGTGTTCATGAACTCCGCCAGGTAGAACATGCCGAACCGCATGGAGGAGTACTCCGTGTGGAAGCCACCGACGAGCTCGGAGTCGGCCTCGGTCAGGTCGAAGGGCGGCCGGGTCAGCTCGGCCGTGATGGCGATCATGAAGAAGATGAACGGCACGAAGCCGAGCCGTATCAAATTCCAGTTCCAGAACCCGTCCGACTGCGCCGCCACGATGGCCCGGGTGGAGAGCGAATGGCTCACCAGCACCACCGTGACCACCGTCATGCCCAGGGCGGCCTCGTAGGAGATGACCTGGGCCGAGGCGCGCACCGAGCCGAGAAGCGGATACTTCGACCCCGACGACCAGCCGGCCAGCATGACGCCGTAGACCGCGATGCCGGACATGGCCAGCACGAGCAGGATCCCGATCGGGGGATCGGCCACCTGGAGCTCGAAGGTGTGGCTGCCCAGCCGGATGATGCCGCCCACCGGCACGACGGCGAAGGTGATGAATGCCGGGACCGTCGAGAGATACGGGGCCAGCTTGAAGGTGAAGGAGTCCGACTGCTCGGGGACGAGGTCCTCTTTGAAGATCAGCTTGGTGCCGTCCGCCAACGTCTGCAGCAACCCCCAGGGCCCGGCGCGGTTCGGCCCGATGCGGCTCTGCATGTCCGAGATCACCTTGCGCTCGAACCAGATCATCATGGCCGTCGCGATCAGCAGCACCACGAAGGCCACCAGCACCTTGACAACGATGATGACCCAGACCTCCCAGCTGAACCCATGGGAGAACAGCGGGTCGCCGAGACCCTGGTTGGGGGAGGTCAGCGGTGAGCCCGCCGACGACGTGGCCACGCCGAGATGTGCGAGGAGGGCGGCGATCACACCGACTCCAGGCGCACTTCGGTCACCGGGTTACGGCTGTCGATGAGGGTGGACACGGCATTGCCGGGAGTCCCCGGACCGACCGGCACGTTGAAGTCGACCGCGACGGCGCCGCGGGGCACCCCGCGGTCCGCCTCGGCCGGCAGGACCAGCTCACCGCGCGCCGACCGTACCCGGACCCGATCACCAGTCGTGGCGCCCAGCCGGTCGAGGTCGTAGGGGTTGGCACGCGCCACGAGCGGGGGCACGAGCGGCGTGAGGGAGGGCGATCCGGTCACCGAGCTCCCGGCGTCGTAGAGGCGGCGGGTGGCCACCAACCGCAGGGCGTAACTGTCGGCCGGCGCGACGTGTGCTCCTTCGGTGTCCGAGGACGGGATGCCGGAGAGCAGCGCGGGCGGAGCTCCCAGGGCCGCGATGCGGGCGCGGACGGAGCCGTCCCCCCCGGCCGAACCGCTGCGGGGCGGCGCTCCCTGACGCTCGACCGACTCGACCCCGGGTAACGCGATGGGGTCGATGGGCTCGACATCGGCCGATGGGGCGGCGCCCGCCACGATCGGCACCAGGACCCCGTCGTGCGCCGCGTCGGAGTGGAGCACGGCCGCCGTGAGCCCGGAGTAGGCGGGTGCGGTGAGATGCAACTCATCGGCCAGGTCGTTGGCGCTGCTCACGCCCAGATCCGTCCCGAGGGCGGCCGCCAGCTCGGCCGCGATCATCCAGTCGGGCCAGGCGAACCCGGGCGCGGTCAGCTTCTGGCCCAACCGGCTCACGCGCCCCTCGATGTTGGTCGTCGTGCCGGGGCGCTCGTGGGCCACGGCGCAAGGCAGCACGACGTCGGCGTAGGAGGTGACCGACTCCGACGGGTGACCGGTCACGGCCACCACGAAGTGGCCGGCCGAGAGCGCCTTTTCGGCCACGGCGCGATCGGGGAAGTCGCTCAGCGGGTCGGCGCCCAGGAGGATGAGGGAGGTGACGGCGGGGCCGGCACTCTCGCCGGCCATGGACGCCAGGATGGCGGCGGTGTCGAGCCCGGCGGCCGCGGGCACGCTCCCCCAGGCGGCCGTGAACCACTCCCGGCCGGACTCGAGGTCGACCCGACCGGGCAGGAGTCCGGGCGCCAGCCCCATGTCGAGTGCGCCGAAGATGTTGCCCCTCCGCAATGCCGGGAGGAAGGCCGCCTTGGGCAGTGCATGCGCCAGGACCCGAGCGGCCTCGGCCACCACGTCGCCCGACTCGGCGTACGACGGACGGCCGAGCACGATGACCACGCCCTCGCCGTCGGGGTGCGCGGCCAGCACGTTCCGGGCGGTCGTCAAGGCGTCGCCGCTGACCGCCGAGCCCTCCGGATGCGTTTCGAGCGCCGTGGCGGCGCCGGCGTCTCCGCAGAGGGCGCGTGCCACCACCGGGGCCTCGCCCGGACGGAGTGCCAACGAAGCCGTGGACAGCGGCGTCAACGCGGTCGGGGCCGCGGCCAGCTCGATCAGGGTCGTCGCGCCCATCACCGCCTCGCGCAGGCGGAGGAACAACACGGGCAACTCCTCGCGCAGGTCGCCGACCAGGGTGATCAGCACCGGGGCGGCGGCCGCGGCGTCGATGGTGGCCCGGGGCAGGCCGAGGACCAGATCCGCCGGGAGGCCGTCGCCGAGTTGGGCGTCGACCGAGTCGGTGCCGATGACGCCCTTGGCCAGCTTGGCCCAGGCGTACGCCGACTCGTTGGTCAGCCGGGCGCCGCCGATGACGGCGACCGCGCCGGGCCCGCCGGCATCTTGTGCCTTCGTGAGGCCGGCGGCCGCCGCGGCGAGCGCCTCACCCCAGCCGGCGGCGACCAAGTCACCGTTCTTGCGGATCTGGGGCTCAATGAGCCGGCCGTGCTCGAAGCGCCCCGTCTCGTGGGCCTGGCCCAGGAACTGCCCGCGGGAAGCGCCGAGGCTCACCACTTGGGACGCCGTCGCCGGGACCACGTCGACGGCCTCGTCGGCCAGCGCCTCCTCGACCGGGGAGGCGTCCACCTCGTCGCCGTTGACCGACTCGAACGCGAACCGCCCCTTGTCGCACAGCCACCCGTGGTTGACCGGTTCCGAGTCGATGCCCAGCAACCGGGTCAACCGGTTGGACGAGGACTGCACGGCGACCCGGCACCCGACCGAACAGGTGGTGCACGTCGACTCGACCTGGTCGAGGTCCCACGGGCGGGCCGTGAAGCGGTACGGCGTCGCGGTCAGGGCCCCGACCGGGCAGATCTGCACCGTGTTGCCGCTGAAGTACGAGGAGAACGGCTCGGTGGGGAAGGTCGCCACCTCGACGTTCTCGCCGCGGCCGGCGAAGTCGATCTGCGCCTCCCCGGCGACGTCGGCCGCGAACCTTGTACAGCGCGCACACTGGATACACCGCTCGCGATCGAGCAGCACCAGATCCGAAATGGCGATCGGTTTCTCGAAATGGCGCTTCTCCTCAATGAAGCGGCTCTCCCCGGGGCCATGCGCCAGGGTCTGGTCCTGCAACGGGCACTCGCCGCCCTTGTCGCAGATGGGGCAGTCGAGCGGGTGGTTGGCCAGGAGGAATTCGAGCACCCCGTCCTGTGCCTTCTTGACCTTCTCCGAGGTGGTGTCGACCACCATGCCGTCGGCCACCGCGATGAAGCAGGACGGCTGCAGCGTCGCGCCGCGTGGGCTGTCCACCTCGACCAGGCACATGCGGCACATGCCCACCGGCTCCATGCGCGGGTGGTAGCAGAAGCGGGGGATGTAGGTGCCGGCGCGCTCGGCCGCCGCGATGAGCAGCTCGCCCGGCTTGGCCGAGACGGTGCGCCCGTCGAGCGTGAGGGAGATCTGACCGGGATCGGAAGGGGGGCCGGACTCAGGCAAAGGGGCACCTCCCATCCTTGACGTGGACGAGGAACTCGTCACGGAACATGCGGATGGCCGAGGCGATGGAGGAGGGGATGGAGGGGCCGAGCACGCAGATGGTCGTCTGCTGCGGGGGCCAGGCCACGCCGGGAGAGATGTTGTCGCAAAGGTCCATGAGCAGATCGAGATCTTCCTCGCGTCCGGCGCCATTCTCAATTCGGTACATGATCCGTTCGAGCCAGCCCGAGCCCTCACGGCACGGCGTGCACTGTCCGCACGACTCGCGGGAGAAGAACTTGGTGATGCGCCAGGCGGCCCGCACCACGCAGGTGGAGGAGTCCATGACCACCACGGAGCCGGACCCCAGCATCGACCCGGCGTTCCCCACCTCGTCCTGCCCCAGGGGTAGGTCCACCTGCGCGGGCCCGAACCACGGGGCCGAGACGCCGCCGGGGATGAAGGCCTTGAGGGCGTTGCCGCCGGTGATGCCCCCACCGAGCACCGGTGCGTAGATCAGGTCCCGGAAAGTGGTCTTGACCATCTCGATCTCGTAGACCCCCGGGTTGTGCACGTGCCCGGCCAGCGCGAACAGACGCGTCCCCGTCGAGCGGCCCTCACCCAGGGCGGCGAACGCCGCACCGCCGTTGGTGATGATCCACGGGATGTTGGCCATCGTCTCGACGTTGTTCACCACGGTGGGCTGGCCGTAGAGGCCGATCGAGGCCGGGAAGAACGGTGGCTTGATGCGGGGGAAGCCGCGCTTGCCCTCCAACGATTCGAGCAGCGCCGTCTCCTCGCCGCAGATGTAGGCGCCCGCACCCGGATGCACGACCACATCGACGGAGAAGCCGGATCCGAAAATATCGGCTCCGACGGCTCCGTGCGCGTAGGCCTCGTTCAGCGCCGCCTGCAGCCGTTCGAGCCCGAGCGCGAACTCCCCCCGCAGGTAGATGAAGGCCTGGGTGACCTGGAGGGCGTAGGCCGAGATCAGCACGCCCTCGATGATCTGATGGGGGTCGCGCTCGATGAGGAGATGGTCCTTGAAGGTGGCCGGCTCGCTCTCGTCCCCGTTGATGGCCAAATAGGTGACCGGCTTCTTGGCCAGCAGCGCCCATTTGCGACCGGCCGGGAAGCCGGCGCCACCCCGGCCGAGCAGGCTGGCCGTGTCCACCTCGTGGGCGACGGCCTCGGGCGTCATGGTGAGCGCCTTGCGCAGCCCTTCGTACCCGCCCGTGGCCAGGTAGCGCTCCAGCGTGTACGAGTCCTCGTAGCCGAGGCGGGAGGTGACGATCTTGGGGGCTTCGGTGACGGCCATCAGGCTGGTCCCCCGCTCGGCTTGCGTGGTGCGGCCGCCTTGGCCGCCTCCGCCACCTTGGCCGCCTCCGCCGCCCGGGCCGCCTCCGCCGCCCGGGTCGCCTGGGCTGCGGCCATGGCGGCCCGCTCGGACACGATCGTCTCTCTGTCCGCCTCGAGGCCGACGCTCCGCCGGACGCGGATCAGGGTGCCGTGATGCGGCACGGTGTCGGCCAGCGATCCGCTGCGCAGGTCGGCCACCAACTGGTCGAAGCTCTCGGACGTCTGGCCGCCCACGTAGCGGTGGTTGACCTGGACGCAGGGGGTCCGGTCACAGTCGGCCAGGCATTCGGACTCCTCGAGCGTGAAGACGCCGTCGGGCGTCGTGCCCCCGGCGCGCACCCCCAACGTGGACTCGGCGTGCTCCAGCAACTCCTGGGCCCCGCCCAGCAGGCACGCGATGTTCGTGCAGACCGACACCACGTAGGTCCCGACCGGCTCGGTGTGCAGCATGTCGTAGAAGGTGGCCGTGCCCCGCACCTCGGCTGCGGTGACACCGACCAGGTCGGCGATCTCGCTCATGGCCTCGGGATGCAACCACCCGTCCTGTTCCTGCGCCAGGTGGCAGATGGGGATCAGGGCCGAGCGCGGCTCGGGATAGAGAGCGACCAGGTCCTTGGCCCGCTCGAGAAGGTCGGCGGAGAGGTGGCTCACCGATCGACCTCCCCCATGACGGGGTCCACCGACGAGATCACGGCGACCGCGTCGGCCATCAGGCCACCGCGCAGCAACACCGGCAGTGCCTGGAGATTGACGAAGCTCGGCCCGCGGATGTGCATCCGGTACGGCTTGGAGGTCCCGTCGGACACCATGTAGCAGCCCAGCTCTCCCCGGGGAGACTCGATCGCCACGTACACCTCCCCCTCGGGCACGCGGAAGCCCTCGGTGAAGATTTTGAAGTGGTGGATCAGCGCCTCCATGGACTCGTCGATCCGCGCCCGTGGCGGTGGCGTGACCTTGCGGTCCTGCACGCGGTAGTCGCCGGCCGGCATGCGCTCGGCGATCTGGCGGATCAACTTTATGGACTCACGTATTTCGTTGAGGCGCACGGAGTAGCGGTCGAAGTTGTCGCCGTACTTGCCCACGATGACATCGAAGTCGAGCTTGTCGTAGTCCAGGTAGGGCATGGTGCGGCGCAGGTCCCAGGGCACCCCGGTGGAGCGCAGGACGGGGCCGGTCACCGACAGGGCGAGCGCCTCCTCCGCCGTCAGGTTGCCCACCGCCTCGGTTCGCTCGCGGAAGATGGGCTGTCCGGTGAGCAGCTCGTCGTATTCGAAGCTCCGCGCCATGACCGTGTCGCAGATGACCGCCACATCGTCCTGCCAGCCGTCGGGGAGATCGGCCGCCACGCCCCCGGGGCGGATGTAGTTGTGGTTCATGCGCAGCCCGGTCGTCTTCTCGAAGAAGGCCAGCACCATCTCGCGCTCACGGAACCCGTAGATCATCATGGAGGTCGACCCGAGGTCCATGCCGTTGGTGGCCATCCACATGAGATGCGACGACACCCGCTGCAACTCGGCCATGAGCATGCGGATCCACACGGCCCGCGGCGGGAGCTCCACCTCCAGCAGGGCTTCGGTGGCCATGGAGAAGACCAGCTCATTGGTGAGCGGCGACAGATAGTCCATGCGGGTCACGTTGGTGGCGCCCTGGACGTAGGTCAGCTCCTCCCCCGTCTTCTCCATCCCGGTGTGGAGATAGCCGATGATCGGCTTGGTCCGCAGCACGGTCTCGCCGTCGAGCTCCAGCATCAGGCGCAGCACCCCGTGGGTGGAGGGGTGCTGGGGCCCCATGTTGATGATCATCGTCTCGTCGTCGCGCCGCTCGATGTCGATGTCGTCCGGGTTGACGTAATTGCCCTCGGGGAGGCGCAGGACGGCCCCCACCTCCCGGCGCAGCTCGCCGCTGCCGGTCGTGCTCCGCGGCAACAGCTCCTGGGCACCCTCGGAGGTCTCGGCCACCAGCGCCGCCGTCTCGGTGGCGTGGCGTTCCCGGCCGACCGTCCGGAAGCCCTCGCTCCCGAACTCCTCGATCCCCAGATCCTCGGTCGCCTGCTCCTCGAGGTCCTCGATCTCCTCGGAGTAGCCGCCCCGGTGCCCGACGTGCGCCTGGCGCTCGTCCCGGCCCTGGTCCTCTTCCTCGTCGCTCATCGGGGTCCCGGCGCTTCCTTGAACTGGACCGGCACCCGGCCGACGCCGTAGTCCTTGCGCAGCGGATGGCCTTCCCAGTCGTCGGGCATCAAGATACGGGTGAGGTCCGGATGCCCCTCGAAGATGATCCCGACCATGTCGAAGGCCTCACGCTCCATGGCCTCGGTGCCGGAGTAGATGTCGGTCAGCGTGGGGACGACCGGGTCGTCCTCGGGAACCTGGACCCGGATCCGGACCCGCTGGCGCAGGGACAGCGAGAGCAGGTTGACCACGACCTCGAATCGCTCCGCCTTCACGCCCTCGGGCAACGTCCGCCCGGGGTGGGTCAGATAGTCGACCGCACACAGGTCGGAGCAGGTCTCGAAACCGGCGTCCCGGAAGGCCCGGACCATCTCGGCGTAGGTCTCCCGGTGCGGGAAGGCCAGTTGGCTGCCCGAACGGTCGGGCAGGCGCGGCACATCGGGCAGGACGCTGAGCGTGCCGGCGTCGCTCACCGCGGTGTAGCCACCCGCACGGCGTCGGGCATGGTGGGGACCCAGCCACCCGTTGCCTGCTCGCCGACGGGAAGGGTGCTCCCCGGGCGGCGGGTGATCTCCCCGGTCCGGATCTTCTCGTGCAGGGTCAAGATGGCGTGCAGGAGGGTCTCGGGGGAGGGCGGGCACCCTGGGGCGTACACGTCGACCGGCACGATCTGGTCGACACCCTGGACGATGGCGTAGTTGTTGAACATGCCGCCGGTCGAGGCGCAGACGCCCATGGAGATCACCCACTTGGGCTCCATCATCTGGTCGTAGACCTGGCGCAGGACCGGGGCCATCTTCTGGGACACCCGTCCGGCGACGATCATGAGGTCGGCCTGGCGCGGCGAGGCCCGGAAGACCTCCATGCCCAGGCGGCTGATGTCGAAGTCGGCCGCGCCGAGGGACATCATCTCGATGGCACAGCAGGCGAGGCCGAAGGTGGCCGGCCACACGCTGTTGCGCCTGGCCCATTTGACCAGGTCTTCCACCTTCCCGGTCAAGAAATTGTGCTGGAGGTCCTCGAGTCCCATGCTCAGGCCGCCTGGCCGGGTCGCGAGCGGGCCGCGCTGATCCGGGAGATCGTGGACTCCGAGGTCCGCGAGGGCATCCCGGACTGCAGGGTCTTGGGCGGCCCCCAGGTCAGGGCACCGTTGGAGATCAGGTAGAGGAAGGAGACGAAGACCACGGCGGCGAAGACGATGACCTCGATCAGTCCGAAGGCGGCGATCTGCTTGAAGACGACCGCCCAGGGGTAGAGGAAGACGATCTCGATGTCGAAGATGACGAAAATCATCGAGACCAGGTAGAAGCGCACGGGGAAACGCTGCGGCGGCTCCCGGTCGGGCACGATGCCGCACTCGTAGGGTGAGAGCTTGGCCACGGTCGGCTTCTTCCTGGGCGCGAGCATGGCGGAGCTGGCGAGGGAGAAGACCGTAAAGCCCAGGCCGAGCACGCCCAGAATGAGGATCGGAAGGTACTGGTCCACGGGAGACGTTTCTACCATGTGACGGTTTCCCCAGGCACATCGAGGGCCGACCGAAAAGCTCCTGGCAGCGGCCTACGATGCGGGGGTGACGCCACGCGCCGTTCCCGACCCGGCCGACCCGGCCGACCCGAAACCCCGACCCGCTGCCCGCCCGCCGCGAACGTCTTCCGCCAGGGCCTCCGCCACGCGGTCCGCCAGAACCTCCGCCACGCCGTCAGCCACGCCGACCCCGGTGCACGACGTGGTCATCGTCGGCGGGGGTCCGGCGGGGTCCTCCTGCGCCTACTGGCTGGCCGATGCCGGCTGGGACGTGGTCGTGGTGGAGAAGAAGCACTTCCCGCGGGTCAAGACCTGCGGGGACGGCCTGACGCCGCGGGCCGTGCGGCAGCTGGCCGACATGGGTCTCGAGGATGCCCTCGCCGGATCCCACAAGTACGGGGGGCTCCGGGCCTACGGCTTCGGCCAGTCCGTCGAGATGCAGTGGCCCGAGCATCCCAATTTTCCCAACTACGGCTACACCATCACCCGCCACGACCTCGACGGCCTGGTGGCCGAGCGTGCGGTCAAGGCGGGAGCCACCCTCCTGGCAGGGACCGAGGTCGTCGCTCCGATCATCAGCGAGGCGGGCTTCATCAGCGAGGCGGGCTTCATCAGCGACGCGGGCTCGACCCTGCCCCACCTCAAGGGCGTGACCATCAGGGAGAAGGCAGCGACGGAGGAGGCAACGGGCGACCGGGCGGCCGGCGACCGAGACCTTCTCGCCCGCTACGTCGTGGTGGCAGACGGGGCCAATTCACGGGTCGGTCGGATGCTGGGCACCAATCGCCGCCGGGACCTGCCACTCGGCATGGCCCTGCGCGGCTACTACACCTCGGACCGCCATGATACGGCTGGATCTTCCCCATGGGGGACGGCCGGGTCAACGTCGGTGTCGGCCTCCTCTCGACCGACCGGCGCTGGAAGGGCGTCAACACGTCCCACCTCATGGATGCCTTCGTGAACTGGGCCCCGGAATCCTGGGGCCTCTCACCGGAGACCAGCCTCGGCCCCCCCACCGGAGGCAAGCTGCCCATGGGCCTCTCGGTGGGGCCGCGTGCCGGAGCCAACGTGCTGCTGGCCGGTGACGCAGCCGGCACCATCAACCCCTTCAACGGCGAGGGCATCGCCTACGGCTACGAAACCGGGCGCTTGGCCGCTGCCGCGCTGGGCCACGCCCTCAGCGGCGAGGGCCCCCGGGCGCTGGCGGACTACGACCGGCAGATCGAGGCCGCCTACGGCCCCTATTACAAGGTCGCACGGGCGTTTGTGCGCATGATCTCGAACCCGAAGGCCATGAAGCTCTGTGTGGGCGTCGGCATGCGCTCCGAATTCATCATGAGCCAGCTCCTCCGGATAATGGCCAACCTCATGCGCCCGGACGCCCCGGGGCCAGCGGAGATCGGCTTCCGGGCGATGGAGCTGATCTCGCGCCTCCTCCCCGATGAGGTGGCCGCACTGGAGGCCGCGAGCGCCGGCACTCCCTAATCTGGAGACTTGCCGGTTCGGAAGCGCATCGATCGATTGGCGGGGCTTGTCTTCACCGGGGCGATGGTGTTGCTCATTTCGCTCCTCGTGCTGGTACCTCTTGCCGCGTTGCCGAGGGCGGGCCGCGCGGATGCGCTGAGTGCCGCATCCTCGGTCCTCGCACGGGCGGATGCGACTTCGGGTGCGGCTTCGGGAACGGGTGCGGCTTCGGGTACGGGGGCGGCCTCGGGTGTCGCAGTAGCCGCGACCAGCGATGGCCGTGGTTACTGGATCGCCGCCTCGAACGGTGGCGTCTTCAGCTTCGGCGATGCCTCGTTCTACGGCTCCGAGGGCGGGCAGGCCCTCCGCGCCCCGATCGTCGGCATGGCCGCCACGCCCGATGGTCACGGGTACTGGCTCGTGGGTTCCGATGGCGGGGTCTTCAGCTTCGGCGATGCCTCGTTCTACGGATCGACGGGCGCGCTGCATCTCAACGCGCCGGTCGTGGGGATGACGCCCACGCCCGATGGTCACGGGTACTGGTTGGTCGCCTCCGACGGTGGGGTGTTCAGCTTCGGCGACGCCTCGTTCTACGGATCGACGGGCGCGCTGCATCTCACTGCGCCGGTCGTGGGGATGACGCCCACGCCCGATGGTCACGGGTACTGGCTCGTGGGTTCCGATGGCGGGGTCTTCACCTTCGGCGACGCCTCGTTCTACGGATCCACGGGCGCGCTGCATCTCACTGCGCCGATCGTGGGGATGGCGGCCATGCCCGATGGTCGCGGGTACTGGTTGGTCGGGTCCGACGGTGGCGTCTTCAGCTTCGGCACTGCGCCGTTCTACGGATCGGCCACCGCTGATATCCATCCACTCCTGGTCGATGAGCTGGCCAGCACGGACGGGGCGCAACAGGTGATCGTGGTTGATGCCCCGAATGCAACCAGCACGACTGCCACTCTCTTCACCTTCGAGAACGACGGAAGTGGGTGGTACCAGGTCTTCGCGCCGATGCCGGCGCTCGACGGGGAGAACGGGTGGATTCCGGGTCCGGAACGGCAGGAAGGGGACGGGACCACCCCGGAGGGCATTTTCGCCATCGGGTCCACCATGTACGGAACCGAGCCTGATCCCGGGACCCTGTTCCCGTATCACCAACTGGTATGCGGGGACTGGTGGGACGAAGATCCGACAAGCGCCGGGTACAACACGTTCCAACACGTCGCCTGCGGGTCCGAACCGTCCTTCGCCGCCGACTCTGAAGCGCTCTGGACCGAGGGGAACGCCTACCCGTCCATGGCGGTCATCGACTTCAACACCCCGCCATCGGGACCGATCGGATCGGGCATCTTCTTGCACGCGGACATCGGCGCCCCGACGCAGGGCTGTATCTCGTTGCCCTACGGCGATCTGATCCAGGTCCTCACGTGGCTCAACCCGGCGCGGCATCCCGTCGTGGTCATGGGTCCCGACTCGGTCGTGCGTTCGTACTGACGAACCCCGCTCGCCCGCTCCGAACCCGGCTCGTGTGACACCCCTTTTGTACCCTTTTGATGTGCCCTCGGCGACCCTCATGGAGGCCCTCTACGGCGATCTCGAGCGGGTCGTACGCGAGCTGCAAGAGGTCGTGCGCAGCAGT
>JBEKWB010000103.1:0-16022 GCA_049513455.1 Acidimicrobiales bacterium | reverse complement strand
TCGCGTTCGGTGCGGGCGGCCAAGGTGGCGACGAGGTCGCCCAGGCGCTGCGAACAGGTGATGCCGGCCGCGTCCATGAAGGCCTTGAGCCCGATGCTCCCGGCTGCTTCGACGAGCCAGGTGGCCCGCAGCCGTCCGGTGTCGAGCACGGGCAGGTCGGCTCCCCCGGCCACGCTGGCTTTGAGGTCCGCCGTCACGTTGCGCCTCTGAGCGGAGAACCCCCCGATCACATGCCCCGTTCCGGCGAAGGACGCACAACCGAGCGCGCGCTCGTGATAGCGGGCGAGGAGGGGGACGACCCGGGCCCGGCGTCCTTTGACCTCGATCAGCACCCCGCCCGAGCGGGCGATGACGTCGGTGCCGCAGACGCCGCGCAGGTCGGATCCCATCAACCCCGCCCCGGCCCCCAACGCGATCAACCCCGAGAGGCGCATGCGTCGGGCCAGCGTCGGCTGGGCGTCGGCCAAGGCCAGGTAGGCACCGATCTCGGCCAGCGCGTACGGGGCCTTGGCCCGGTCGCGCGAGAGGGGAACCGGAGCCGGGGCCGCGTTGGGCGTGGCGTCCCGGGCCAGGGCGCGTAGGTTCGAACGCAGGGTGCGGCGCATCGTCAGAGACATCTCTTTGGTGGCCACGATGATGAAGCGCTCGATGAGCGAAGGGTGCAGCACCACCGGGGGGTCCAACTCGAGGCCGACCGAGGTGGCAAAGGTTCCGAGCCGCCCCGCCGCGAAGAGCAGCGCCTTGGCCCGGGCCGCGCTCTTGGGTTCGGCGGCCGCCACCACGGTGCGGGCAAAGGCGGCCACCTCATCGCTCAGCGACACCGGCGAGTAGCGGGCGATCGTCTTGGCCACATCCGGAGAGTCCGAGGAGATGCCACAGTTACTATACTGTGGCAAATGAGCGACACCGGTGGGGGGATGCCTGGGAAACTCTTGGTGTGGAGTTGACCAAACGCCAGGCGGCCCGGCTCGAACGGATCACCGGCGAGCTCGCTACCCTCGGCCCCTGCCTGCCCGGCAGCGTCGTGGTGCGCACCGGACGCTGCGGCAAAGCCGCCTGTTCGTGTCGAGCCGATCCTCCCCGCCTGCACGGCCCGTTCCGTTCGTGGACCCGAAAGATCGCCGGCAAGACGGTCACCCGTCTGCTCTCAGCGGAGCAACTCGACGACTACCAGGTCCTCTTCGACAACCACCGTCGGCTCAAAGAGTTGGTCCGATCCCCGCTGGAAGAGCTGAACCGGGCCCCCTTCGTGTGGGCACGACTCGCTTAATCTGTGGACCCGTTCGAAATCAGCCCCCGTCGGTCCAGGTCACGCCAAACGTGAAGACCTCACTCCTGGTGCTCCAGGGCCGTCGAGGACGGGCTGGCCCGGAGGGCGTCGATCGATGGCCTCCCAGCCGCCCCCGGCGCGTCGCCGGGCCTCGTCTGCCGCATGGCCACCGCGCAGCCCGAAGAGCCGCTTGCCCAAGAGCAAATAGAGGACGACGGCCAGGTTGACGATGAGGAGGATCAACTTCAGCGTGGTGACCGAGGTCACCAACTCATCGACCTCGAGCGGCACGAAGAGGGTCGTCGCCACGAACGTGAGGTACTCGGCCCACCGCTTGGCGAACCACAGCCCGACCATCTCGACCGCTTCGAGCGTTGCGTAGGCCACCAGAAGGAAGCCGATCTCGTAGAGATGGGTCGGCGAAATGATCAAGAGGTGCCGGAAATCACCGAGCAGCCCCTTGCGGGCATCGGGCCCGCCCGACGAGCCGAAGAGCCCGTTGACGATGGCTACGTAGTCACGCTTGAGCGTGGCCCGGTGCCCGATGAAGAGGAAGACTGCCACCGCCAGGGCCCCGAGCACCAGCACATGGATGGCACGCTCGGCGGCGATCAGGCGAAGAACGTAGCGGTCCCGCAGTGCCGGGCCCCGCAAAGGTACCGTGATCTCCTCCCGGGGTGGGACGGTATCCCTCGTCGGGGCGGTCGGCGGTTGCCGGGGGAACCAGGAGTCACAACGGAGGCAGCGGTGCCAGCGGAGCGAGTCGAACTCCCGCACGATGAGCCCGTCTTCGGGCGTGATGGTCCTGACGTCGGTCCCGACCAGGACGTGCCCCACCAGGGCGCAGGAAATCAGCTCGTAGCGGTGCGACGTGTCCCGGGCGGGCCGATGCCGCAGGCTCACTGTTTTCGAAGCGCCGAGACCCCCATGGAGGCGGCCGGGACGACGAGGGTCGGGAACATCACCGGCAACAGTAGGAGCTACGTCCGGTCCGCGGCGGCCTCCCCCCGGACGACCGCGGCGCCGCCCCGACCGCCACACCCGTTTGGCAACCGGCGGGCGACCCGATTGCGACCCGGCCCAAGCAGACTTCCTTCACCCCCGTTACCGTCCCGCGCGTCTGGAACGACATGACTGTTCATACGGAGTTGACCGACCTCGCGGGCGACGACGCTCACCCGCGCGTCGAATCGGCCGCGCGGAGGGAAAGCGATCCCCTCACCCGGCTGGTGGAGCAGCTCTTGGCGCCGGGTGCGCTCCGGATGGACGCGCAACCGATTGTGGGGATGGCGGACGGCACCGTGCTCGGCTACGAGCTGCTCGCCCGCAGCACGATCCCCTGCAGCAGCGGGCCGGACCAATGGCTCGAGCGGGCGTCGGAGCTCGGGATCCGCACCGAGTTCGAGCTGGCCTGCCTGGAAGCCGCCTGCGCCCGGGGCGGGCCGCCCGACGACGTGCGCCTGTTCGTGAACCTCAGCCCGCGCACGGTGCTGGATCGGCGCGTCGACTCGATTCTGGACCGGCTTCCGCCCCGGGTCATCGAGATCACCGAGCACGAGCCGATACTCGACTACCAGCAGCTGCGGCGTCGCCTGCAGGGGTGGCCGGTGGCGACGACGATGCTCGCCATCGACGACGTCGGTGCCGGGTACTCGAGCATGTCGCACGTGCTGCAGCTCCACCCGCACTTCATCAAGATCGACCGCAGCCTGGTCCACCACGCGCACCGCGACCCCAACAAGTTGGCCGTCCTGCGCGGATTGGTCGGTTTCGCCCGGCAGTGCGGCGTCACCTCCCTCGCCGAGGGCGTCGAGACCATTCAGGAGCTCAAGGCTCTCCGCTCGGTGGGCGTCGACCTCGTACAGGGGTACCTCCTGGCCCGGCCGGGCGAAGGATGGCCGGGCCCCCGCCATTGGCGGACCGCCCGGACATCCGAGTCGTCGAAGGATGCCTGCTCGTCGGTGGCCGTGGGCTCATTGCGGGAACGGGTCGAGAAAATGGTCGACCCCCGGGATGCCGCGGACGAGGTCACGGCGCATCTCTACGAGAACTTCGAGTTCCTCCCCAGCGTCTACCTCGAACGGGCGGGGATTCTCCGGTTCTTGTCCGGCCGCGGGCAGTGGCAGGTGCTGGACGGCATCGAAGAGGGCGTCGGGCTCACGGGCGCGGCCTTCGCCGCGGGAGAACCGGTGCTGGTGCAGGACGTGGCCTCGGACATGCGCTATCGCGCCGCGGTGCCCGGAGTCGTGGCGGAGCTGGCGGTGCCGTTGACGGTGAACCGGCGCATCGTCGGCGTCCTCAACGTCGACTCTCCGACCCGCTTCGACGACGAGCAGGTGCGCACGGTGACGGCCACCGCCCGCCTGCTCGAGCAGGCCTTCACGCGCACGGGGCTCAGCTCGTACGGAGGCTCCCCGCTGATCGACCTCGGGCGCCACGCGGCACGGGTCGCCCGCACGCGCACCGTGCGGGAGTTGGCACGGGTCACCACCGCGGCCGGCGTGGACGTGGCGCAGCTGCAGTCGGCCGTGATGTGGACCGATGTCGCCGGCGCCATGGTGCCGCAAGGTGTGGCGGGGGCGCGGGCGGACGACCTGGTCGACCTGACGCCGACGGAGGTCGACCGGCTGGCCGGGCTGGTCTCCCATGTCGCGTCCAGCTACAGCACCGGCCCGGTGATAAGCCGGACCTTCGGCCCGATGGGCCTGCTCCGCGATCGCGGCTTCGGCACCGCCTTCGTCGCCGCCATCCGCGACCGCGGCACGCCGACGGGGCTCCTCCTGGTGGCCGGGCCCGACGCCGGGATCATGGCCCAAGAGGCGGTGCAGGCGCTGGAACTCCTCAGCGTCCTCGCCGGCGTCACCCTGGCCCGCGTCGGCGGCTGACCCCAGGCGGCGGCTGTTTCGCCGGCACCGCCGCGATGCGAGAATGCGGCTGTGCCTTCTCCTTCACCTGTTGCCGCCAATGGCGTCGTCGTGCTCTGCCAGCCGTCCGAATCGATCCCTCGCATCCGGGAGCGCTTTCCGTCGCTCGAGATCATCGACATCGCCGGCGGCGTGCCCGACGGAACCCGGGGCGATGTCCTCTTCGGCGGCTTCGGCGGCCACGCGGCGGACGCCATGGCCACCGGGGTGCGCTGGGTGCAGATGATCGGCACCGGCGTCGACGGGATTGCCGACGAGGTGCGGGCGGCGCCGATCCTCACCTCGGCCCGGGGGGCCAGCGCCGTCCCGATCAGCGAATACGTGCTGGCGACCATGGGTGCCTTCGCCCGCAACTTCCCGGCGAATTGGCTGCATTCTGCGCCAGAGCACTGGCACTTCCAGCCGGCTACCCCGTTGGCCGGGAAGACCCTCGGCCTCTTCGGCTTCGGCGGCATCGCCCAGCGGGTGGCACGCGTGGCGCTGGCCATGGACATGAAGGTGCTGGCACTGCGCCGCCAGAGCGCACCCAGCCCGCTCGCCGGCGTCGAAATGGCGCACTCGCTCTCCGATCTGATGGCGGCGTCCGACCACCTGGTGGTGGCCGCCCCGGCCACCGACGCCACCCACCATGCGATCAATGCCGAAACCCTGCGGCTACTGCGTCCGGGTGCGCACCTGGTCAATATCGCCCGCGGCTCCCTGGTGGACCAGGAGGCCCTGCGGGTCGCCCTCGATGACGGGACGGTTGCCCGCGCCTCTCTCGACGTGACCGATCCCGAGCCCCTGCCGGCCGGGCACTGGCTCTACAGCCATCCGCAGGTGTTCCTGACGCCGCACGCCTCGTGGGTCGGCCCGCCCCCTTTCGAGACCTCCACCCAGCTCTTTTGCGACAACCTCCAGCGATTCTTGGACGGGGAACCACTGCACGGACTGGTGGGCCCGGACGGCTATTGAGGGAGGAGACGAGAGGGTCGCCGGCACGGGCGCCCACCGGAGCTGTTTGCCTTCTGACAGAGGGGGATGCTCAACTCGTCCCCTGGCAACCAGCTCGCCGGGGGCTGCCGAGAACAGGAGAACGTCCGTGGGTATCCAAAACGTTGGTGTCGTCGGCTGCGGCCTGATGGGCTCCGGGATCGCCGAGGCGTCCGCCCGGGCCGGGCTCGACGTGCGCGTGGTCGACCTGGATCTCGCCACCCTCGAGCGGGGGCGCGAGCGGGTGACCGCCTCCATCGCCCGGGCCCAACAGGGCGGCAAGTTGTCCGGGGCCGAAGCCGAGTCGGCCCTGGACCACATCGAGTTCTCCGCCGACATCGGGTCGT
Organism: Acidimicrobiales bacterium; assembly: GCA_049513455.1. Classification (GTDB taxonomy): domain Bacteria; phylum Actinomycetota; class Acidimicrobiia; order Acidimicrobiales; family RAAP-2; genus Bog-473. The sequence goes on along the minus strand of JBEKWB010000103.1, from coordinate 10,509 downwards.
TGGCCGACCGTCAGCTGGTCATCGAGGCGGTGGTGGAGTCCGAATCCGAGAAGGTGGCGGTCTTCGAGTCGCTCGACAAGATCGTCGAGGACCCCGTGGCCATTCTGGCCTCGAACACCTCCTCCATCCCGATCATGAAGCTGGCCATGGCCACCAGCCGGCCGAGCCAGGTGATCGGGATCCACTTCTTCAATCCGGTCCCGGTTCTCCCGCTCGTCGAACTGGTCACGTCCCTGCTGACGAGCGACGAGACGGCGACGGCCGCCCGACGCTTCGCCGCCGACCAGTTGGGCAAGCAGGTCATCCGGTCACAGGACCGGGCCGGCTTCATCGTCAATGCGCTGCTGATCCCGTACATCCTGTCGGCGGTCCGCATGCTCGAGTCGGGTTTCGCCACCGCCGAGGACATCGATCTGGGCATGGTCAAGGGCTGCGCCCACCCGATGGGACCGCTGCATCTGGCCGACCTCATCGGGCTTGACACCACCATGGCCGTGGCCAACTCCCTCTACGAGGAGTTCAAGGAGCCGCTCTACGCGCCCCCACCGCTGCTGGCCCGCATGGTCGAGGCCGGGCTCCTCGGCCGCAAGTCGGGCCGCGGGTTCTACAGCTACAAGGCGTGACGGCATGAGCGCCGAGTGGGTCGACCGGGACGCCGCCGTCGTCTGGCACGGCTTCACGCAGATGGGGGCGTACGTCGACAGCGCCCCCCTGGTCATCGACCGGGCCGAGGGGCGCGAGCTGATCGACGTCGACGGGCGCCGCTACCTCGACGCGATCTCGTCCCTCTGGGTCAACACGCTCGGGCACCGGGTGCCCGAGCTCGATGCCGCGCTGGTGGCCCAGGTCGACAAGGTGGCCCACAGCACCATGCTCGGAAACGGCAACACCGTGGTGGTCGAACTGGCCGAGGCCCTCGCTCCGCTGGTCCCCGTCGACTCCCCCCACTTCCTGTTCGCCGCCGACGGGGCGGTGGCGGTCGAGCAGGCCCTCAAGATCGCCTTCCAGTACTGGACCAATCGGGGCGTCGAGGGGCGCACCCGCTTCCTCGCCCTCGGGGACGCCTACCACGGCGACACCATCGGCTCGCTCTCGTTGGGCGACGGCGGGGTCTTCAGCGCCGTGTTCGACCCCTTGTGCTTCCCCGTCGTGCGCACCCCGGGCTACGCCGATCCGGGATGGGCGGACAAGGCCTGCGCCGCGGTGGCCGCCCACGCCGGCGAGCTGGCCGCTGTGGTGATCGAGCCGCTGGTCCAGGGGGCCTCGGGCATGCTGTGCGCCGAGCCGGCGGATGTGCGGGCGTTGGGCGAGGCCTGCCGGGCCCACGGGGTACTGCTGGTCTGCGACGAGGTGGCCACCGGCTTCGGCCGGACCGGGACCCTGTTCGCCTCCGAGCAGTGCGGTCTGCGCCCCGACCTCCTCTGTCTCGGCAAGGGGATCACGGGCGGCTACCTGGCCATGTCGGCCACGGTGGCCTCACAGGAGGTGTTCGACGCCTTCCTCGGACAGGACCTGGGACCCGAGACGTTCTTCCACGGCCACTCCTACGGCGGGAACGCGCTGGCGGCCGCGGTGGCCCTCGAGCACCTGCGCCTGTTGGAGGCGTGGGGCGTCCTGGCCCAGGTGCGCGCCCGCGCGGCGCAGCTGGCCGATCTGCTGACGCGACGCATCGCCCCTCGGCCCGGGGTCGGCGCAGTGCGCCAACGGGGCCTAATGGCGGGCGTCGAGCTGGCGCCCCCGCGACCGGGGCTGCGGTGGGGTCGGAGGGTCTGCGCCGGCGCCGTCGCCCGCGGCGTCCTGCTGCGTCCGCTGGGCGACGTGGTGGTGCTCATGCCGCCGCTCACCACCACGGCGGAGGAGATCGTCCGGATGGTGGACGCGCTGGAGGGCTCCCTGCACGAGGTGATCACGGCATGACCCTCGGTGACGGGCCCACCCGCGCCGGAGCGGCCCGGGTCTGGCCGGCGATGATCCGCGCCCGCCTGGACGCCGTGGTCGAGGACGGCCGCTGGCGCGCCCCCCGCGAGTTCGACGCCCGCGGGCCGGTGGGCACGCTCGACGGGGCACCGGTGGTCTCCTTCGCCTCCAACGACTACCTGGGGCTGAGCGCGCACGCGACGGTCGTCGCCGCCGCGCGCGGCGCACTGGACCGCTGGGGGGCGGGGGCGGGGGCGTCGCGGCTGGTCACCGGGTCGCGTCCGGTGCACACGGAGTTGGAGGTGGCATTGGCCGCCTGGAAAGGGACCGACGCCGCCGTCTGCTTCCCGACCGGTTTCGCGGCCAACCTGGGCGCCCTGAGCGTGCTGGGCGGCCCGGCGGTGCGGGTGCTGTCGGACGAGCTGAACCATGCCTCGATCATCGACGGCGTCAGACTGTCCCGCTCGCCGGTGTCGATCTACCGCCACTGCGACGTCGCGCACCTCGCCGCGCTCTTGGAGGCGGATCCGGCCACGCCCACCGTCGTGGTCACCGACACGGTGTTCTCCATGGACGGCGATGCGGCACCCGTGGAGGAGATCGCCGCCCTGTGCCGCCGCCGCGGCGCCCTGCTCCTGCTCGATGAGGCCCACGCCGTCCTCGGCCCGCACCTCCCCGCCTCCCTCACGTCGGACCCCGAGCTCACCCTCGTCCGGATGGGCACGCTGTCGAAGACCCTGGGTTCCCTGGGCGGCTTCCTGGCCGGCCCCCGGGACGTCATCGACCTCATGGTCAACGCCGCCCGGCCCTACATCTTTTCGACCGGGCTTTCGCCCGCCGACGCCGCGGCCGCGCTGGCGGCGCTCGGTGTGCTGCGCTCCTCCGAAGGGGACGCACTGGTCCGGCGCCTCGTCGACCTCGTGGAGCAAGTCCGCGGCGGCGACCGGCGCGGCGGGTCGGGAACGCGCGCCCGGCCCTCGAGCCCGATCATCCCGGTCATCATGGGCACCGAGCAGCGGGCCCTCGAGGCATCCGCGGCCCTGCTCGCCGACGGCCTGTGGGTCCCCGCCATCCGCCCGCCGACGGTGCCGACCGGCACGAGCCGGTTGCGCGTCACCGTCTCGGCCGCGCACACCGACGACCAGGTGCGCACGCTGGCCGCTGCCCTGGCGCCCCTGCGGGGCGCCATGCTCGCCCGGGCCCGCTGACCGGTGCGTCCGGGGCGCCTGGTCCTGGTGGCCGGGACCGGGACCGACGTCGGCAAGACGTGGGTCTCCGCCCGTTTGCTCGCCGCCCTGCGCGCGGCGGGGTCCACCGTGGCCGCCCGCAAGCCGGCCCAGTCCTTCGATCCCGCCGACGATCCCGCCGGGTTGGACTCCGCCGTCCTCGGGGCGGCCAGCGGGGAGACGTCCGAAAGCGTCTGCCACCCGAGCCGCTGGTACGAGATCGCCATGGCACCCCCCATGGCGGCCGACGCGCTCGGGCGCGGCCGGCTCACCCTGGCCGAGCTGGTGCAGGAGCTGGCCTGGCCGGCGCCGCCCGTCGATGTCGGCTTGGTGGAGACGGCGGGCGGGGTGCGGTCGCCGCAGAGCCACGACGGAGACGTCGTCACCATGACGGGCATGCTGGCGCCCGACATCGTGCTGCTGGTCGCCGACGCCGGGCTGGGCACGCTCAACTCGGTTCGCCTCTCGGTCGACGCGCTGCCCGACGTGGCTCCCGTGGTCGTGGTGCTCAACCGCTACGACGAGGGCAACGACCTCCACGTACGCAACAGACGGTGGCTGGTGGAGGAGGTCGGGCTCGCCGTCGTCACCATGCCGGGAGGGGAGGAGGCCCTGGCCACCCTCGTGCGGCCGGAATAGCCGAAGAGCTGTGACACAGTGGGGTGTGCGAACCCGTCTGGCTCTCCTGGTGGCGGCGGCGCTCGCCGCCACCGGCCTCGTCGCCCTCTCCGGGGCGGCCCAGGCCGGCGCGGCGAAGCTCACCTACTACGTCTCGGTCGGGGACTCCTACTCGGTCGGCTATCAGCCCGGCGTCGGGGCGACGACCGGTTACGCGGGGTACGTGGCGAAGAAGACGCACCTCACCCTGGCCAACTTCGGGTGCGGGGGAGCCACGACCACATCGATCATCGACACCGTCGGGTGCCCCGACGTCCTGCCGCACACCGCGGGGGCACACCTGTACCCCACCACGACGCAGGCCGCGGCGGCCGAGGCGTTCATCACGGCCCACCGGGGGCAGATCGGGCTGATCACGGTGTCCATCGGGGGGAACGACGTGACGGCCTGCGCGACGCAGGCGACTCCGATCCCCTGCGTCGGCACCGCCGTGACGAGCATCGAGAAGAACGTGACCACCCTCGCCACCGGCCTGCGCGCGGCCGCGGGGCCCAGGGTGCCGATCATCGGGCTGACCTACCCCGACGTCCTCCTCGGTGCCTACGTGTACCCGGCCCAGCCGGCCACGGCGCCCCGCATGGCGCTGGCCTCGGAGTCGGCGGTCGCCTTCAAGTCGCTCATCAACCCCGCCCTCGCCAAGGCCTACGCGGCCGCCGGCGGTGCCTTCGTGGACGTGACGGCGGCGACCGGCGCCTACACGCCCCTGACGACGACGGTGACCGTGGCGCCCTACGGAACGATCCCGCGCGCCGTGGCCCGGGTATGCACCCTGACCTGGTACTGCGCAGTCGGCAACATCCACGCCACGAGCGAGGGCTATGCCTTCATCGGGAAGCTGGTGGCGGCCCGCTACGCCACCCTGCGGCGGAGCTGAGGCTCGCGGCGGCAACCGATCGCTCCCGGGCCGGGTGATACTGAGCGGCGTGGCGCGCGTGAGACACCCCTGGTGGGCCCGGCGACGGGGCTGGGCCCTGCTCGTCGTCGCCGGGGTCCTCCTCGCCGCCTGCTCGTCACCGGGGCACACCAAGAAGGCCTCCACGACGACCACTAGCGCCACCACGGCGACATCGTCCACCCCGGTGACCCAACCTGCGTCGTCCCTGCCGCCGCCCGCCACGAGCGGTGCGTTGCAGATCTCGGCCAGCGTGGCCGTCCCCATTTCGGCCAACACCCAGATCACCGCGGCCGAGGCACCCGACGGGGCGGTATTCGTCTCGGCGGAGAGCCACGCCAACCCAACCCCGACCGTGGTGTGGGTCGTCGACCCCGTCGGCCCCGCCGAAATCGCCGAACACGTCAACGGTGGTGTCAGCGCCCTGGCCGCCGACGCCACCAACCTCTACGTGGTCTCCAACAGCACCGTCATCGGCTACACGCGCACCACGGGCAACCAGATGGGCCAGTGGAGCCTGCCCCCGATCAACACCGCCAACACCTCGAACGCCGACCTCGTCTCCATGGTCGCCGCCGCCGGCGAGGTGCTGGTCATGATCGCCCAGGGCAACCTCGAAGACGTCTACCGGTTCCATCCGGGCTCGGCGGCGGCACCCCAGATGATCGCGCAGGGCACCAGCGCGGCCATCGGTCCCGACGGGACCGTGTACTACGAGCGGGCGGACAACCACCTGGTCGCCCTGAGCCCCGCCGGTGGCACCACGGTCGGACCGGTGCTCGCCAACTCGCCCAACGGTTCGGGGGGTGGCATCGCCGGCGTCGATGCCGTGGCGGGCGGCCTCGTGTGGGTGAGCATTCCCGCCGGGCAGGGGCTCGACGCGCAGCTGCTCCCCTACAGCGCGACCACGCTGCAACCCATGGGCAACTACTCCGGATCGGTGACCGAGCAGATCGTCGACACCTCGGCCGGCGCCCTCGTCCTCGCCGGTCCTGACGGCCCCGGCGCCTGCCCCCAGGGTGTCTCCGTTACCTCGACGAGCTGTGTGTTCCGGATTTCGGCCGCCGCGGTCCTCAGCGATCCCACGCCGGTCGGCACCGCCGATCAACTGGTCGGCCCGTTCCCGGCCGTCGTCACCGCCGGCGCGACGACGAATGACCTCGTGGTGGACCGGCTCTCCTGAGACCGCGCTCAGCGCAGGAGGAGGGGCGGCAGGGGCTCGGCAAAGACGATGCTCAGGTGCTGGATCGGCCTCGTCATGGCCACGTAGAGCAGGCGTAGTCCTCGGGCGTCGCCACCGGCGATCACTGCAGGCTCGACCACGACGACGGCGTCGAACTCGAGCCCCTTGGCCGCCACGGCGTCGACCACCGTCACTCGCCTGGTCATCCCGTCCCGCTCGAGCAGCCCCACATCGCTCCTCTTCCCGACAAGAGCCGTCAGCGGGGGGAGATGCCCGGCGGACACCACCAGCCCGACGAGGAATCCCTCATCGGCCAGGCTGGTCGCCTCGCGCGCGCTCTCGAGGAGAAGTTGCGTGTGATCGACCGCAATGAGGCGCGGCTCCCGTCGCCCCTGGCGGATGGAGCGGGTGGGCTGCACCGTCGGCGCCGCCACGGGCAGCAGCTTCGACGCCAGCTGGAGGATCTGCCCCGGGGCGCGATAACCGAGCGTCAGCTCGTCATGCCGGACGGGAGCCGCCGTCGGCAGGTGCGCCACAATCTCGTCCCACGAGTCGTAGCTCCACGCACCCGTTGCCTGCGCCAGATCGCCGAGCACGGTGAGGGAGCCCGTGGGCGCCCGCCGGGCCACCATCTTCAACTGCATGGGGCTCAGATCCTGCGCCTCGTCCACCACGACATGCCCGTACGTCCGGGTCCGCCCATTGATGAGGAAGTCCGCTTCGTCAAGAAGAGGGAGGTCGTCGTCCGTCCACGCCTGCGCTCCCACGCCCTTCCCCTTGGTGCGGAGGAGGCTCCGCCACTCGGTTTCGGTGAGGATCCCCCGGGCGAGGAGCCCGAGCCGTTCGGCGCCGGCGAAGAGTTCACTCACCAAGGCGGCCGGGGAGACCGACGGCCACAAGTGGTCGAGCAGGTCGCGGAAGCCGTCGGAGGACGACAGCTCGCGGTCGAACCACGGCTCGTCAGCCTCGAGACGGCCGGCCGCCCTGAGCTTCTGCCGGGCCAGACCGATCAGCCGTGACCGCAGTGCGAGCCGTCCGGACTTGTAGGGTGCCGACCGCTGCGCGATGGACGTGCAGAGATCGTTCAGCTCTTCCGCACGCAAGACACACCGCGCGGACCGGGCGCGCACCACCGTATCTTCGACGGCCGGGTGGCGGCGCTGGCGCAGTGCGGCCGCGAGGAGCGCCGCCATGCGCGGGTCGCCCTTGAGCCGGCGGACCTCCCGCGCGTCCTGCGCCCGCACCGTGCGCCGCGGCGCCAGGTCGGACACGGTCGACTGCACCACCGCCTCCTCCCCCAGCGACGGCAACACCTGTGCGATGTAGCGCAGAAAGGCGCGGCTGGGCCCGAGGACGAGCACCCCGTCCCGGGCGAGCGTCGGATGGTTGTAGAGGAGGAACGCCGCCCGGTGCAGCCCCACCGCCGTCTTGCCGGTGCCGGGTCCCCCCTGAACGGACAGCAGCTGACCGAGGGGGGCGCGGATGATCTCGTCCTGCTCGGCCTGGATGGTGGCGACGATGTCCAGCATTTCGCCCGTCCGGGCCCGCTCGAGCTCGGCCAGCAGCGCGTCGCCGCCGCGCAGGCGGGTACCCGCCAGTTCGCCGTGCGCCTCGCCGAAGAGATCGTCGGCCACGGCCACGACCCGGCGCCGATCGACCATCACCTGTCGCCGGCGCCGCAGTCCGAGGGCCTCTTCGACCCGGGCGCGATAGAAGGGCATGGACACCGGCGCGCGCCAGTCGACGACGACCGGGTCGCCGAGTTCGTCCTCGACGTGGCGCCGCCCGATATGCCAGGAGGGCCCTGCCGTCTCGTCGATCCGCCCGAAGAGCAACGGCCGGGCACTCTCCCCCAGCACGGCGACCCGGTGCGCCAGCGCCGCCTGGTAGTCGAGATCGGGCTGGCCCGCACTGCGCAGGTCGAAGAGGAGACCTTCGGCGCGCGCCCGCATGGCCGACAGCGAGCGGTGCGCGTGATCCAGATAGTCCTGCTCCGCGCGGAACTCCGGGTCCTCCGTGGTGGTCGGCTCACTCACCGGGAGGCCGGCCGAGCGGGAGGGCGCCTCGAATTACCGAAATAACTGTGCGTGAACGCGCAAATATCCCTGGACATATTCAGGGAACATATCTGACATTCTCGACCCGTACAAGCCTTCTACCAGGGAAGTCCGGCTTCTCCAGGTTCTCTCTTTGATACTTGGTCAAGGAGGAGTAAGCAGTCGTCATTGTAGGAAAAAAATCTATGGAATGCAACCCCTTTTTCCCGCGGCGACGACGAACCGGAAGTGTGGGCCGGAGCAAACCATTGACATGGGTGGTGCGGCGCAGCACACTCGGGTGCCGGACATTCCGGCCCATCGTCACCCTGCGCCCGTGCCGTGTCGGCCAGGGTTCGCACGCGCCCGCATCCGTCGGGAGGAGCCAGATGTCCTCCACTCTTGATATTCCCGAGCCCGAGACGGTACTGCGCGCACTCGGGGCCGATGACGACATCCTCTCGGCATTGGGCGCCGCGCTGGCCGACGGTCCACCCGGCACCGTCGCCGGGCGGGTGGGCCGCGTCGATCGCGGGCGGTTCCAGCTCCTCTCGACCGCGGGCGGGGTTCCCGTGACCACCTCCGGGGTGTCGCCGGTCTGCGTCGGGGACTGGTGCACCGCCATTCGGACCCCAGACCGCGGGGCCGGCAGCTACGCCCTGGCGGATGTCCTGCCGCGGCGCACGGCACTGGTCCGCCAGTCGTCGGGCTCGCGGGTCGAGTCCCAGGCCCTGGCCGCGAACATGGACGCCGTCATGGTCGTCGTCCCGCTCGACCGGCCCATCTCCCGCAGACAGATCGAGCGGTTCCTCGCTCTCGCCTGGGACAGCGGCGCACTGCCCGTCCTGGTCCTGACCAAGGTGGACCTCGTCGACCATGACACGGTGACGGGAGCCGTGGCAGAGGTTTCCGCCGTGAGCGGGGACCTTTCCGTCCTCCTGGTCTCGGTGGTCACCGGCTCGGGCATGGCAGAGGTCGGCGCCCTCGTCAGTGCGGGGCACACCGTGGCGCTGCTCGGCACGTCCGGGTCCGGCAAGTCCTCGTTGGTCAATGCCCTGATGGGATCGGACGTGGTGCAGACGGGAGAGGTGCGCCAGGCCGACAGCAAGGGACGGCACACCACCACCTGGCGGGAGCTCGTCGTGGTCCCCACCGGCGGTGCCCTGATCGACACCCCCGGTCTGCGTGAATTGGGGATGTGGGTCGACGAAGAGGGGATCGACGCCGCCTTCACCGATGTCACCGACCTGGCCACGCAGTGCCGCTTCAACGACTGCGCCCACCTCACCGAGCCCGGGTGCGCCGTTCTCGCCGCCATTGCCGCCGGTGAACTGGCGGCCGATCGCCTCGAGAGTTACCGCAAGCTGCTGGGTGAGGCTGCCTTCGCGGCCGAAAAGAACGACTACCGGCTGGCCAAGGAGGCGCAGAAGCTGGGGAAACAGCGAATTCTCGAGGGACGCCGCAAGGCTCGCCCATGACACTTTCGATCTCCGACAGTCGTGTCACCGACGTCGGTGGCCTGCCGGTGCACCGCGCCCTTCCCCAACGCGGGCGGCGCACGGTCGGCGCGTGGTGTTTCCTCGATCGCTTCGGGCCGACCGATGTCACGCCGCACCGCACCATGGCGGTGGGCCCGCATCCCCACATCGGCCTGCACACCGTCACCTGGCTCCTCGGCGGGCAGGTGCTCCACTCCGACAGCTTGGGAAACCAGCAGCCCATCCGGCCCGGGCAGCTCAACCTCATGACGTCGGGCCACGGCATCGCGCACGCTGAGGACGGGCGGGGTGAACCACAAGGACGCATGGACGGCGTGCAGCTCTGGGTCGCCCAACCCGAGGCCACCCGCCATGATCCCCCGTCCTTCGCGCATCATGCCGAGCTCCCCATGGTGGATCTACGGGCGGCGAGGGCGACCGTTCTCCTCGGCGACTTCGCCGGCGCACGCTCGCCGGCGCGCACCGATTCGCCTCAGGTGGGAGTCGACATCGCCGGAAGCGGGCGACTCGATCTCCCTTTGGAGGCGTCCTTCGAGCACGCGGTCGCGGTGCTCCACGGCGGGGCGCGCGTCGCCGATTCGGTCGCCGCCCCGAACCAGCTGATGTACATCGGTGCGGGGCAGGACGGTGTCCACCTGGACCTCATGGACAGCTCCCGGGTTCTGCTGCTCGGTGGTCGCCCGTTCACCGAAGAGATCCTCATGTGGTGGAACTTCGTCGCCCGCGACCGTTCCGAGATGGAGCAGGCGTACGCAGAGTGGGGGGACTCCACCGAGCGCTTCGGCCTCGTCGCCTCAACCTTGGACCGCATTGCGGCGCCCCGACCCTTCTGGCTGCCTTGATGCACGCTGGACAGGGACGTGCTGCGGACCCATGATCGGGCAGCCATGCCGCGTTCCCATAGCGGCTGGAGCAGGGAATACGCGGCCGTGGGGCGACCGGCGGCATTCGGCTACAGTGAAGCGCTGCTCAAAGGGGAGACGTCCATCGAACCGGCGAACAACACGGCTCACGCCGTTACGGACCTGTGGTGCAGCCTGGAGTGCACGCCGCCCTGTCAAGGCGGAGGTCGCGGGTT
>JBEKWB010000102.1:0-14931 GCA_049513455.1 Acidimicrobiales bacterium | reverse complement strand
CCATCCCCACGATGGGCTTGTTGAGGTGCATGGCCCCGGTCGAGCCCTGGAACGGGGCGTTGAAGGTGAAGATGCCGCCGTCGGAGGCCACCAGCCAGTACCCGCCGGTGGCGGGGTCGGCGGCCATCCCGACGATGGGCTTGTTGAGGTGCATGGCCCCGGTCGAGCCCTGGAACGGGGCGTTGAAGCTGAAGATGCCGCCGTCGGAGGCCACCAGCCAGTACCCACCGGTCTTCGGATCCTCGGCCATCCCCACGATCGGGGCGTTCAGGTGCATGGCCCCGGTCGAGCCGTAGTACGGGGCGTTGAAGGTGAAGATGCCGCCGTCGGAGGCCACCAGCCAGTACCCGCCGGTCGCGGGGTCGGCGGCCATCCCCACGATCGGGGCGTTCAGGTGCATGGCCCCGGTCGAGCCGTAGTACGGGGCATCGAAGGTGAAGATGCCGCCGTCGGAGGCCACCAGGCGGTACCCACCGGTGGCGGGCGGCGTCGTCGGCGTGGACCAGGTCACCGTCACGGGTGTCGACACTCCCCCGTCATTGGCGATCGGGGTCTCCAGCGCCCCGGGCGGACAAGGGCTCGGGTAGACGGTACATGCGTCATACGCGGCCACGTAGCGGCGTGTCTGGGCCGCGGTCTCGCTCACCGAGGCAGAAACCGTCGTCCCCGTAGGGATATGCGCGACTGCGACGGGAGCAGCGGCGTCGGTGACGTCGACGATGGAGAGCCCGTAATCGGGTGAGGGACCGACGTTCGTCGGCGCGGTCGCCGTCAACGTGACCGAACCGCCCGGCAGAGCACTCGACGATGAGGCGGAGAGGGAGATCGAAGCCTCCGGGTACGCGCTCGCGCTCGTGTAGTTGTAGGGATACGTGAATTCGTCGTTGACGCTGGTAGCCGATGTGCCCTGCGGGGTGGTCACCGTCACGTCAATCGTGTTGCCGATCGAATTGGTGATGGTCGGCGAAGTTGCCGTAATCGTGGTGCCGGAGACCACGGTGACTCCGGTGGCGGGCGCGGTGCCGAAGTGAACTGCGGTCTCTCCGGTGAAGTTGGATCCGGTAATCGTCACGGCAGTCCCCCCGGGGGTCGTGGTCGAAGCCGTGGACGACGTCACCGTGGATCCCGAGGACGGGCTGACGGCGGTGACCACTGGCGCCGCCGCGGCGGCCCCAGCGGGCGTGGTGGCCAGAAGTCCGAGAGCTGGCGCCGTGAGGATCACCGCGGCCGCTCCGACCATTGCACGAAACCTCATAGTTTCCTTTCATCAAGCTTCTCGACCCCCCCGCCCGGGGACACCATAGTGGAGCACCAGATTCTGCCTGAAATAGGGCACAAGGTCACATTGTGCGGACAGTCTCGGCATCCCGGAGGACCGTGGATAGACTACCCGGAATGTCGTCCAGTGCTCCCTGGCGGGGGGAAGGTGGCCGCCCACGAATCGCCGTTGTCCATGGTCGCACGTCTATATCGGGGCTTGAGATCCAGCGGTTGATCGGAGAGGCCTGTATCCCCATCTGGGTGGTGGACTCTGCCGACCCCCTGATCGATGCGCCTTCTTCGCAGCGTATGTTGCAACGCTTCGGACCCGTCGTCGACATCGCCGATCTGACCTCGCAGCAGGCGGCTGACGCGGTGAGGCCCCACCGCCCCGACGGAATCCTGGCGTTCGCCGACAGGCAATTGAAAACGGCCGCATTATTGGCTCAGGAGTTGTCGCTGGCCTTCGATACTCCTGAGGTGATCGAAAGAACAGTGGACAAGCCCCTGCAACGCGCCGCCCTGCGAGAAGGTGGCGTGCCAGTGCCGGCGTGGTGGACGCTTCCGGCGGGCGCACCGTCCGACGACGTCGACCGGATTGTCACCGAGGCCACGTTCCCATTGGTGCTGAAACCGCAGCGGGGCACGACCAGTTCGTACACGTATCTTGCGAAGGACGCCCGCTCGTTTCTCTCCATTCTGTCGGATCCCGAGAACGAAGTCCTGGCGGCGGACTACATTATCGAAGAGTTCATACCCGGGACCTCCCGAGAGATCGGTTCTGACATAGCGGACTTCGTGTCCGTCGAGAGCGTTGTCAGCAACGGGGTCATCAGCCACTTGGCCATCTGCGGGAAATTTACACTCGAACCTCCGTTTCGAGGAGCGGGTGGATTTCTTCCCGTCGACCTACCGGCGGAGGAGATCGCCGACATCCTCGACGTCACCACGCGATCGCTGCACGCGCTCGGTGTACGCACTGGCTGCACGCACACGGAAATCATGCTGACTCCCGTCGGGGCGCGAGTTGTCGAGGTCAACGGTCGCTTGGGCGGCAACATTCCGACATTCATCAAGGGAAGCACCGGCGTATCGCTTCCCCACCTGGCGGTGGACATTGCCCTCGGTCGACCCATCGCGCCACGGGAACTTCTTCCGTGCGACCACATCACGTTCCGGGTCCATGGCCAACCACCCATGTGGGCCACCCAATTCGTCGACATTGAGGGGTTGGACGTCGTCGCACGAATGCCGGGCGTGGAGGAGGCCGTATTACGACAGTCACTCAATACACCGGTGAATTGGAGGAGTGGTGCGGGCTATCTGATCTACCTGGTCACCGCTCGCGCCAACGACCATCGGGAGATGTTGGCGCTGCGGTCCCGCATCCTGTCCACCATCAGGACGACCTTCAAGTAGCAGCCGTGCGTCGACCCGAGGCTCTTCCCGCGACACGGAGCGGCTCAGATCGGGACATCGGCGCCCTGAGAAGATTCGGGACGGAAAGGCGGTGCATGGGCCCGGCACAGGAACTGGTCCGGCGGCGACTCCCCCTCGAACGACACCGTGACGATCTGGAGCACGGACGGCTCTCCGCAGCGGTCGCAAGGCGGCGGGTCAAACCTCACGGACACGTAGAGGGTGTTACCCGAAACGCGTTCGATTCATGCGGGGCGGTGACGCCATGACAGAGGACCCGGTAACCGATTGGATCACCCCCCTATGGGGAGAGCGCATCCCGCGCTGCCCCTGGGTCAAGATCACGCAACTTCTGGGTGAAGTGCACTGCTACCTTCAGCCGGGGCATGACGGGGCCCACTGCTCGGCCGAGTGGATGGAGTGGACGTGACTACGAGGCTTTGCGGCGCGGCGCCTTGGCCACTGGCGCCTTGGCCACCTTCTTCGGGGCGCTGACCTTCGCCGGCGCCCGTTTGGCGGGCGCCTTGGCCCCGACCGCACTCTTGCGTGCGGCCGGTTTGGCCGTGCCCGATTGAGCCTTGATGCTCGCGCTCAGTGCCGCCATGAGGTCGACGACCTTGCTGCTGGCCGGAGCGGGGGCCGTGGCGACAATCGTCCTGCCCTGGCGCTTCTCCTCTATCAATGCCTCGATCTTTTGACGATGCGTGTCGTGGTAGCGGCTGGGATCCCACGAGCCCTCCATCGACTCGATGAGGAGTTCGGCCATCTTGACCTCGCGCTCACTCGGCTGCTCGGAGTCGGGGAGGCTGGGGAGCTCGTCGACCGGGGAGCGGACCTCGTCGGAGAAGTACATCGTCTCGAGGGCGAGGACATCCGCCTCCGGCCGGATCGCCACCAGGTACTCCTTGTTCCTCATGACGAAGGTGGCGACGGCGACCTTTCCCGAATCCTGCATGGCCTGGCGTAAGAGGGCGTACGCCTTGCCCGCCGTCTCGCCCTCCGGCGCCAGATAGTACGTGGTGTTGAAGTACACCGGGTCTATCTCGTTCAGGGAGACGAAATCGGTGATCTCTATGTAGCGCGAGCGTTCGGGCTCCGCGGCGGCCAACTCGTCCTCGTCGAGGATCACGTACTCCCCGCCGCCCAGATCGACACCCTTGACGATGTTGGCGGCCTCGACCTCTTTGCCGGTGCGCTCGTTCACCTTCTTGTAGCGGATCCGGTCCGACGTCCCGCGCTCGAACTGATTGAAGTGGATGCTCTTGTCCTGGGTCGCCGGGTAGACCCCGACCGGAACATTGACCAGTCCGAAGCTCAGTGAGCCCTTCCAAATCGTGCGTGCCATCCCTATAGCTTTACCCAGGTCAGGTGTGATCCACCACTCTGTCACACCCCCTCGGCAGACTGCCTACATGGATGTAACTTCGGTTTGCGATCCCACGGACTTCGCCCGGAAGGTGCTCCGGGGCGTTTCCGTCATCGAATCGCCGCGGCCTGGCGAGACGGATCTATGCCTTGAACTGGGATTATCTCTTTGGATGCGACAGACGGGCACCGGGCTGGACGACGCCGGACCGGCCATGTTGGCGATGCGGTCGGCGCTTCTTCTGACCTCGGGCATGGACGTGGCGACTGAGCCAATTCCCCTCCGTGGCGTCGATCCCCGAGTTGACGTACTCAATCTGGGTGCCTACCTGAGGCAACTCGTGGCCCGCGCCGCGGCGCGGGCGCAGTGTGACGCCGTCGTCATGGTGGAGCGGGTGTTGGAGTGCCTGCGGAGCGGGCGGTTCGGCTCGGGCAGGACCGCCACCGTGGCTGCAGGCTGACCGCCACGCTCTAGTCTTCGGATTCGTCGAGGGGCTCAATGGTGAGCACCTCCTCGAGTCCGGTGATCTGGAACAGGCGGCGTGTCATCGCCGTCGGTGCGTAGATCACGAGCTTCCGCCCTTTCGCACTCAGGTTCTTGTGTTGCGACACGAATACGGACAGCCCGGTCGAATCAATGAACGAGAGCTTCTTGATGTCGAGCACGAGATCACCTTCGATTGTCTCGTTGACCTCGACGAGTGTCCGCACCAGGAAGGGAGCGGTGGCGCCGTCCAACTCCCCCGTCAGGACAACGTACGCGTGCTCCTTCAGATGACTCACCAGAATCTGCAGCGGTGCGTCCCCCAAGAACTTACCGGCCGGGGCGGCCGGGTCGGTGGGTATCTCGTCCGGGACCATGGATAGTTGACACTACAGGTGTGCCCGCTCGCTTTCAGCCGCAAGGTTTCGAGGACGTGCCCGTTCCCACAAGGAGCCGACCAGGAGAGGAGGACTGCGTGGCCTTCGGTGACCCACCCCCGTGCGACCAATGCCGAGAGCGCGCCGTGGTGCGGATCGTCACCATCGTCTTCGACGGGCCGTCTCCTCCCGATCAATTCCTCTGTCGCGTGCACGCGCCCACTGATGAGGCGTCGGTGGCGGGCGAATCCCGCGCGGGGACCGGGCTGAACGGTCCCGGCCCACGCACCCGGGAGCCGCATCCCGGGCGCAACGAACCTACCCACCCAAAAGGGCCCTCAATCGAAGACCGTCCACTTCTCTGCCGGTAGGAAGGATCGACCCCTTTGCCATCCGTACCAGGGTATTTGCGGCCCCAACCCTCCCCGCCCCAGAGCCGGGGTAGAGTACGCACAGCGTGACGAAGTGCCCCAATTCGGCAACTGGTCATAGCGCGAACAGGCGGAATTCGATGCAGGACAAAGAGGGAGTCACACCGCCATATGCCGAATAAGCATGGAGGTGACAGGTGGAACAAGTGGGAGATCGTCGCCGTGGCGGGTGTGGTCGTCACCACCGCATTGGTGGTGGGTCTTTACCGCAGTGGCCCGTTCCATTCCCTTAATCACCCGTCACTGACCGCCGCGGTGCCGACGACGACCGTGGTCACCCAGCCGCCCACGACAAACCCCGCGAGCCCGGGCACGAGCACGCCCACGACGACAGCCGCGCCCAGCGCCGGAACGACCACCTCCGCGGTCCCCAAAATCCTGATCTTCAGCCCGAAATCGTCCACGACAACGACGGCCCCGCGTTCGACCACTTCGACGACGACAAAGCCGGGGAAGGTGACGACCCAACCGAGCGTCATTTCCACGCAGCCCTCTTCCAACTCGACGACCACGACGACTTCGGGACCGCCGATCCAGCTGTTTCCGGACCCGCTGCCGTTCCCCACCACGACGACGACCACCGAACCGCCGACGACCACGACCACGGAAGCCCCGACGACGACGACGACCACCAAGCCCAAGCCGCCGCCGACGACGACGACCACGGAAGCCCCGACCACCACGACGACGGAACCGCCCACGACCACAACGACGGAACCGCCGACGACGACGACCACCGAACCGCCGACCACCACGACGACGGAACCGCCGACCACAACGACGGAACCGCCGACGACGACGACAACCACCACCGTCTCGCTCCTCCCTCCCCTCCTCCGGCTCCTGCCACCCCTGCCGTTCTGATCCGAATTCCGGATCTGGCATGATTTCCCCTGCTCGGTCAGGAGTGGTCACGCCAGGGGGCGCCATGGTTCGCGTGTCTACGGTGCATAACCGATGGGCGCTGCTGCTCGCCGCGTTCGCCTGCTCCCTGGGGACTCTGGCCTTGCCCGGCACCGCCGGGGCGACACCCTCGCCGGTGTTGGCGTGGACCAGCACGGGCCCGATCGACAGCACTCCCCCACTGGGGGACGGCACGCACTTCCAGTCGGTTGCTTGCCCATCCGCCACACTGTGCGTGGCGGTCGACGCCGACGGCAACGTCTTGACGTCGACAAATCCAACCGGGGGTGCGTCGACCTGGCAGCGCTCACTCGTGGACCCCGGCACCTGGTTCGCGTCGATCTCGTGCCCCTCGGCATCGTTGTGCGTCGCCGGGGACGGCGACGGGAACCTGGTCGTCTCCTCTGACCCGACGGGTGGCGTCGATGCCTGGTCCAAGGACAGCGTGACGCCTGGTGCCGTCATCGACGCCATCACATGCCCGACCACTTCGTTCTGTGTCGCCGGGAACCAGGCCGGTCAGGTGATCACCTCGAACGACCCGACCGGTGGCATGGCGTCGTGGAGTGCCAAGGCGGTCGTGGCCCCGGACGAGATCATTGCGCTCTCGTGTGCGAGTGCGGACTTTTGCGCCGCGGTCGACAACGTCGGCCAGCTCCTGCTCACCACCACTCCGACGCAAGGGGGCCCGGCGTGGGCACCGATCTCTCCGGCCGCCTCGGGCAAGCTCATCCTTTCCGTATCGTGCCCGACACCCTCGTTCTGTGCGGCGGGCGATAACAACGGCGACGTCGTCACCTCATCCGATCCCGAGGGCGAGGTCAGCGCCTGGACCGCCGCCAAGGTCGACTCGGGCAACTGGATCGGGGCGATCTCGTGTCCCACCACCACGCTGTGTGCCGCCGGAGACTCCTGGGGCGACGAGATCGCATCGACCGATCCCACCGGCGGGGCGTCGGCGTGGACTGCGGGAGCAGTGGACGTGACCGGGGAATCCAACTGGACCGGCGGGATGGCCTGTACGGGGGCGGGACTGTGCGCCATGGTGGACGAGGCCGGCGACATCGTCACCACGACGGATCCAACCGCCGGCGCGGCCGCCTGGGCCAAGGCCGCCGTGGACGATTTCAACCAGATCGATGCCGTGGCATGCCCGAGCCCGGCCCTGTGCGTGGCCGGAGACTCCGCCGGCAACATCTTCACTTCCCGCGACCCGGGTGGTGGCGTGTCGACTTGGACGCGGGTCACCGTGGACCCCGGCACGTATATCAACAAGATCTCCTGTCCATCGGTCTCACTGTGCGTGGCGAGCGACGGATCCGGTGGGATCTTGACCTCGACGAATCCCGCCGGGGGGGCCGGTGCCTGGTCACGCGCCGATGTCGATGGCACCGCCAGCGTGTGGGGCGTCTCCTGCGCCTCACCGTCGTTCTGTGTGGCCGTAGACGGGAGCGGCGGGGTGTTGAGCTCGACCAATCCGACGGGCGGGCCGGGCGCATGGACGCGGGCCGACGTCGACGGCGGCACCCTCATCTGGGCGGTCTCCTGCCCGACTTCCTCGCTCTGCGTGGCGGGAGATCAGGCGGGCAACATCCTGAGCTCGAGCAGTCCCATGGCAGGTGTCGCGGCGGCCTGGGAGGTTGCCACAGTAGGGCAGGGTGGGATCGGGGTGATCTCATGCGTCAGCTCGAAGGTCTGCGTGGCGGGCAACGGGAGTGGACAGCTGCTCACATCGGTCGATCCGGTCGCCGGTCCGAGCACGTGGCACGTCACGGGGGACGACCCGGGCCATTGGCTCGCCGGTCTCACCTGCACCCCCCAGTCATTGTGCGTGGCCACCGACAGCGCGGGCGACGTGCTGACGACATCTGACCCCGGCGATCCGAGCCCGATCTGGACCAGCAACGACGTGAACGGTTCGTCCGTCATTTGGGACGTGTCGTGCCCCACCACGGCGTTCTGCGCCGCCGGCGACGTCACGGGCGCCATCCTGACGGCGACCCTGTCGGAGCACCGCCGACCTCTCCCGCCGAAAGCCGCATCACCGTCCTGACACCAGGCCCGCGCCGTAGTCGGGAGATTGGGCACGCTACGATCGCACCGGCGTCGTCTGCACCCACCCGAGCCCTACGCGCGAGGCAAATCTCATCCCGCATCTACCGAGCTTTCGAGGGCGATCAACCGTAGGCCAAGCGGCCACAACCCTGGGGTGGCTGATCGTCGCCCTCCTGGGGCTGATCGTGATCGTGCGGATCGTCGCATGGGACAAGTGGCCCTTTTTCGCCGAGCTCGACGCCGCCGTGGAGGTCTTGTTCCTCCCGGCCTGGCTGGTGCTGCTGGGGAGCCTGTTCGGGAGGCGGTGGTGGTTGGCCGGTGCGGCGGCGCTGATCTGTGCCGCCCAGGTGGTGTACGTCGCACCAGAACTTCTGGCGTCGTCCCCCGTCCCGGCGGCGGTGCGTTCCGAGCCGACCATCCGTCTGTTCGACGCCAATGTGGCCCAGTGGAATTACTCCATGTCCGGCTACATCACGCAACTGAAGTCGTACCGTCCCGACGTGCTCACGATGGAGGAGACGGTGCCGGGCGACTACACGCAGCTGAAGGCGGCGGGGGTGTTGGCCACCCTCCCCTACCAGTACCAGATCACATGCTGCGGATCACGGGGCTTCATCATCGCGAGCCATTATCCGCTGCTGCACGTGAAGGTCTCCTCGTACGCGGGACTGCAATACCTCATCCGCTCCTCTCTCGTCCTGCCCAACCGGACGATCAGTTTCTGGGTGGTGCACACGACGGCACCGACGGACCCGAGCGTGAGCGACTGGAACCAGGAGCTCGACGGGATCTACGCACAGCTCACGTCGCTCCATCCGCGGCCGCTCCTCATGGTGGGCGACTTCAATGCCAGCTGGGGCAGCAGGGGATTCCGCGCCATCCTGTCGACCGGACTGACGGACGCCGCGGCGGCGCGAGGTGATCCGTTCGGCTTCACCTGGTCCCAGGACCTCCCCATCCTGCCGCCGATCATCCGGATCGACCATGTCCTCACCGCCGGTCCCGTGACGGTCACCGAGATACAGACACATCCCGGACCCGGGAGCGATCACCGCGACATCACCGCCACCGTGGCCACCGCGAGTGCAGGCGGTGGCTGATGCCGATACGGCGCCCCACGGGGGCATCGCGCCCCCGCAATCACATTGACTAGCGTAAGGGTGTGAACACCCGGCAGAAGATGCACCTGCTCCTGGTCGACGTCGTGGCGAAGACAGGTGCGCACACCGGACCGATGGACGTGCTCGAACAGGCTGTGGTGGCGCTGGTGGACTGCATCGAGATACTGGCTGACGCGGTGGACGTGCTGAACGACCGCCTCGAGACGCCCGCCCGGCCGCAGCTGGTCGTCGCCCCCGACCCTGCCCCCACCCTCGATACCGGCGACATCCCGGCCCAGCTATCAGACCTCACGAAACAGGTCCGGGACCTCACCAAGATCGTCAAGAAGCTGAGCAAGAACAAGCAGAAGAAGAAGTAGGGACGACTATTTTCGGTTGGAGATGCGGCGGGCCAGCCAGAGCTTGAACCGCTCCCATCGCGTGTTGTTCGCCATGCTGCCGACCGTACACCCGGTGGGTCGCTGCGACCGTGCATATGCGGGCCGGGCCGGCCCTCCTAGTGGCCGAGGATCCGCCGGCGAGTGTCGGTGTACGCCTTGAGCGCAGCGTTTCGAGCGGCGGTGTGCGTGGCGTAGGCGGCCTCGAGCTCGTCCGAGGTCTTGGCGGTCTTTACCGACGCGTGCAACACCGAGTTGGCCTCGGTGCACCGGTCTTGATAGAGGGCCTCGGCCTCGGCGAGCTCATCTCGCTTCGGAGGCATACCCTCGCTCACCGCTCGCCCCCCGGATTGTGCCACCGGGCGTTGACCGTGCGCAGCGTTCCCGACGGAGACATCATCGGTTCGGCGATGGCGGTCACGCTGTCCCCTCGGGCTCGTTCCTGGTGCATTACGTGCGCGCGATTATTGCATGCCGAGCCGCGTAGGGGGCCTTGCGCACCACGGTCGCAGTGGGACTCGGACGGAGTGTCCTGAACCTCGTCTCGAGCCGCTTCGGCGTGAGAGGCGGTGAGTGCGGGCGACCTACTTCTTCGAGCAGTTCGGCAAGCCTCTCGCTCAGTGCAGCCAGTCCATCGTTGAGCATTTCAACCGCGCCCGTAGCACTGGGAGGTCGGAAAGAGCCCGTTCCAGGATGGACGGTGGTCTCGTGCGTGGTACCACCACCACTCCATTAGGTAGTACCACCGTTGCGGGGTGGCGTGGACTGTCAGATGCTTGGATCAGGTACACGTTGGCCCTGCAAGAGGAACACATCGAGGGTCAATAGACCTATACAGCAAAGGGGAGGATGCAATGAGCGATGAACGAATAAGCCGCTGGATGGGCCCCCTCGGCCTTCTGACCGTAGTGGCGATCTTTATCGGGTTCGGCCCGTTGGGGGGGAGCGTACCGGGCGAGAATGCCTCAGGGGCAAGGGTTGCGGCCTATTACAACGCCCACGTGGCAACGAGCTGGGCTTCCATTTACGTGGTCGGGTTCGGGCTGGCGTTGGCGATCCTATTCGTAAGCCAGCTCCGTACCGTGTTGCGAAAGAGCGGAGGCGAGCAGACCTTCTGGCCCAACGTCGTCTTTGCTGCTGGAATCATCCTTGTCGTCGGAATCGTCGTCCTTGGCATTTTCCAGGTTGTTCTCATTCTCGCTGCTCACAACCATGAGTTTGCCATCACCAAGTTGGTGAACTTCGTTGGTGACAATGACGAGTTGGGCTTCATCTTCGGAATGGCGCTTCTTACCTTGGCCACTGGGGCATCCATCCTCTTGAACCGCTCAACCATTCCGCTTCCCAAGACATTGGGCTGGTGGTCCCTCCTCGTCGGCGTGGTCAGTTGCCTCGGACCCGTCTCGTGGTTCGCCCTCTTGTTCGGTTTGCCGATCTGGTTCATTGCCACCGGCTTCGTGATCGGCACCAAGGCGCGCAGGGCAAGCAAGGACCTGCCCTCCGAGCCCGTACTCGCCAGCTCTGACCTCGGTGCGATACCACACGACGGCGACACCGCTTCTCGCGAATCACGCTCACAAATGAGTGAGAACTGATTCGATTCCGGTCAGACGTGGAAAGAACGCACGCATCATCAAGGGGCCCCCTGCCGTCAGGCTGGGAGCCCCTTGCATGGTGTGACAGGTCAGCGGAGGGTTGAACCGAAAAGCTTCTCCATGGCCTGCCAGTGGCGTTCGGCGGCTGCTTCGTCGTAGCTTGCGTTGTCGGGGACGGCGAAGCCGTGGTGGGCGGGGTAGGTCTCGATGGTGTGCGCGACTCCGGCCTCGGTCAGGGCCTTCTCGAGTAGCTCCTTCTGCTCGTCGGGGAACGACTGGTCCTCGATCGCCCCGGCCACGTAGACGGTGGCCCTGATGGCGGCCGCCTTGTGGTGGGGGCTGTCGGGATCGTCCTCCTTGGCGATGTTCCCCCCATGGAAGGAGGCGGATGCCGCGATCCTCTCGCCCAGATTGGCGGCGGTGATGAGGGACAGCCGACCGCCCATGCAGTAGCCGGTGGTCCCGACACCGCCCGGCTTCTTCTCGGGAACGGTGTCGAGATAGTCAACAAAAGCATTGGCGTCGCTGACCACCAAGTCGGCGGTGTAGCCAAACATCATGCCCATGATCCGCTCGGCCGTCTCCTTGTCGTTGAACGCGGTGCGCATGTCGACCGGCGCGTAGGGGCCGTTGCGGTAGTAGAAGTCGGGAACCAGCACGACGTAGCCCAGTCCTGAGAGCCGCTCGCCCATCTGGCGAATCGTGTCGCGCATCCCTCCTGCGTCGGCGAACATGATCACCGCCGGCCAGGGCCCCCCACCGTCGGGGATGCTCAGCGCCGCCGGGCAAGTCCCGTCCGTTGTTTCAATCTGCACGCTGCGTTGCGCCACCGGAAATTCCTCCCATCGTCTATCTCTTTTTGGCGACCGTATCAGCCTCTGGCTTGATCAACGAGCCGGGCGCTTCATCGCCGTCCGGCCCCTGGGGACGCGCCCCACGGGTCCCATTTCAATCGTACAGAGCGACCCCCGGATGCCGATCGACGATGAAGCTCGGGGTGTCTCCGTTCGTTCCGCGGTACGTCATAGCGTCGCGTCACCGTCCTGGGGGCGCGATGGACTGGCAATCACCGCGGTTGATTGCCCCTTTCTGACCGTTCGCTCCAAGATTCCCAGCGTGGCGCGCAGGGCCGACTCGGGCACGATCGGGAAGCGGTCCTTGAGGTCGCCGCTCACCTTTGACCAGTCGTAGTAGGCCGTCACACTGGTGCCCCCGTCCTCAACGCCATTTAGGCGGTAACCATAGAAGTGTGCAACGGGAACATCGGGTCCGAGATCCCACGCGATCTCCTTGTCGCGCTCGAACACGATGATGTGCACGGTCACGTCGTACTTCCCGAGCGGGAGGTCATTGAGCGACTCGCGGTCCATGTGGATGACGAACGTGTCACCCGCCTTCTCCGCCGGTTCGCCGGTGAAGTCCTGCAGCATCCCAGAGGCGTCGATGGCCACATGGCCCGCCGGACTACGCACGATGTCGAAAATCGCAGCGGGCGGCGCCGGGATAATCCGGGTCACTTCGATGCGGTCGGGCAGGAACACGGTATCGGGCATAGGGGACTCCTCGTGGACGTGAGTGGGCCTGTCGGCCACCCTCGAGGTGACCAGCATCGCGCGCCGACGGCGTGTCCCGCTGTCGTAACCGGCGAGAGCCGTTACATCATTCATGAACGGGCTTCAGCGCCGGGCTGCCGGGATTTGCACCCGAGACCCTTTGACCCCCGATGACCTCCGGGCACGAATTGCCTTGTTTGTGCTCACCTGCGTCGTCAGTTATTTCCCCTGGTGAAGTCCTCTTTTGGCGTTACCGCTGCTGACCGCTAATTCCAGACTCGTCAAGGACTGTTGACAAATTCGGGGCCGAGGGCTGACAATGGAATTCATGAGCGCATGGGAGAACTGGGAGCGACTCCGCACGGACCCAGAGGCCGACCCCATCGAGGTGTTGAGAGCCATATCAGCGTTCCAGCGATACTTTGCTGCGATCGAGAAGGAGGCAGTGAAGGTCGCCCGAGCGCAGAACCGCACCTGGCATGAGATCGGTGCGGCACTCGGAAGATCGCGTCAGGCCGTGTGGCAACGGGCGGCCTCCCGAGTCGACGAATCGAAAGCTGCGGACTGGCAAGCTCTGAGTCAACGTCTCGAAGACTCGTGGGCAACGTCAGCCGAGGTACGCCACAGGATCGGGATGTCGCCTCCGTAACCATCGACCCCGGTGAGACAGAAAGTGCCCCACCCGACCGACGATGGGTGACAGTCTTCGGTCACCCGCCGGCGGCATCGCCCAGTCTGAACCTCTAGGCTCCGGTTGAAAACTTCAAGTCTGTGAACGATCAGTATTGTTCTTGCTTGTTGGGGGGGACTGGAATGACCAAATCTTCGTGGGTATCGACTGTCCTTCGAGTCGAAAAACCGTGGGGCCACGAAGAACATTTCGCGCTCGTCGACGGTCGCTACTGCGGAAAGGCGCTGTACGTCAATGGGGGTCACTCGCTCTCGCTCCAGTACCACGAGCAAAAGGAGGAGACGGTCGCGGTTCAGTCGGGCCGACTTCTTTTCGAGGTGGGTGATCCCGACACCCCACTGGAGTCATTCGAGCTGCTCCCCGGCGAGGCAGTCCATCTCCGCCCTGGTACTCGGCACCGCATGACAGCCCTGGAGGACACGGTCATCCTTGAGGCAAGCACCACTGAGCTCGATGACGTTGTACGTCTCGAAGATCGTTACGGCCGCGCTTAGGAGGGCAGTTCTCTACGGTACGTCCGTAGCCTGCAGGGTGGTTAAGGGCAATCAGATATGGCCAACGTGCACCTGCACCAGGTCGGATGAGCGCACCCCGCCCAGATCCGAAGACCCACAGGCCTGGGGGTCACCGGGTCAGTTGTCACCACTTTGTCACCACAACTCCTTCCGACCCCTCCCGGCTGGATCCAATTGGAGCCGGGGCCCACACTTTTCGACTGTGGCAATCACGCATGCTGCGGCAATGAGGTCTCGCGAGGGACACACCGACGGGGGCCAGCCAGGCGGGTTCGAGCTGACCCGATGAAATTTTTTTGATATCGCTGTATGGTTGACAGCTGGTGCTGATGGCAACATCTCACCTGAGTGGGACGAATGGATGGGGGAAACTCCCATGCTCGTGATGGTGGCCTTTGTGCGCAATCTGGCGATCGGTGAGGTCCACTCGGGTCCATCCGGTCATGAGCCCGTTGAGGGGCGGATGTAATGTTGCGCCCGGGTCCAGCGTCTGGGTTAGTCATCATTCGAAATTCCGGGTCCGGAGTGGCTCCAGAGCCTCCATATGACCCTTTCGGTGTGTGGCGTCGTCGGCGACGACAGCATGCAATACCCGGGCATCAATGGGTCTCACCACTCGCCTATTACCGTGGTCCCTTTGACGATCACGATGGCCTAGATCTGTCCCAGATGGTTTTTGGTCGGTCCAGCCAGGCAGGAAAGCCTCTGCAGATATATCTGACGGCAGCCGAGACGGGAATCGGTATTATCCCCGCCAAAGGGAAGGGGAGGTCCTTGTGGCTTCG
>JBEKWB010000101.1:0-16884 GCA_049513455.1 Acidimicrobiales bacterium | reverse complement strand
GAACGCCAAGCTGGTGTCCATCAACGGCGCACTCTCGGTCGATCTCTATGGCCAGGTGGTGGCAGACACGATCGACGGCCACCAGATCTCCGGAGTCGGGGGGCACGAGGATTTCGTGGCCGACGCCGAATTACACCAGGACGCCCACTCCCTGATCTGCCTCCGCTCAACGGTCGACGTCGACGGCGTGAAGGTGTCGCGCATCGTCGGCGCACTGCCGGAAGGTTCCGTGGTCTCGACACCGCGCCACCACACCGGGGTGGTCGTCACTGAATTCGGGGTAGCAGAATTAGCCGGACTCACGGTCCGCGAGCGTGCCCATGCGTTGGTCGACGTCGCCCACCCGGACCACCGACCCGCTCTGCGGGAGGTCGCCGATCGACTGGGGTCTCGCTGACTGAGTCCGTCTGCGCCTCAGGGGGATGCCACCTCAGCTTATTCCGCACTCCCGAGCCTCTCCGGCTCGGTAAAAGGAATGCGAACGGCAAACCAGGTGTTTCCGGGCCTTGATTCAAGTTTCAAGTCACCATGGTGTTTATTGACGACGATGCGCCACGAAATGTCGAGGCCGAGACCGGTCCCCTCGCCGAAGGGTTTGGTCGTAAAGAAGGGCTCGAATATTCGAGAACGAATCTCTTCGGGCACGCCGGGTCCGGTGTCCCCGATGGCGACCGAGAGAAAGTCCTCGTCGCGCGACGTGCGGATCGTCAGGGTGCCCGAGGGACCCATGGCACCGATGGCGTTGTCGATCAGGTTCGTCCAAACCTGATTGAGTTCGGCGGCGTAGACGGGAATGGGTGGGAGGGAGCGGTCGTACTCTCGCCTCACCTCAATGCCCCCTCCGAGCTTCGGTGCGAGCATGGTCAGCGTGCTGTCGAGCAGTTCGTGTACGTCGGCAACCTGGTAAGGAGCGCGATCCATCTGTGAGTACTGCTTGGCCGCAGCGATCAACGTCGACACCCGTGTCGTCGAGTCCTGGATCTCATCCATCAAGATCTCGGCTTCGACGGCACGCGTGAGCCAACGTACGGCGCTCTCGAGGTTGGGTACGCCGACAGCTTCGGCGACTCTCGCCAGGTAGGTCTCGGCCAGACCCGCCTGGACGAACACCGGCGGCGAGAAGCCGCTCTCCCTCGGGATCCTCGGACTGATACCAGCGGTAGGGAACCTGATTGCGACCGAGGAACTCTCGCACGTCTGACGAGCGCGCCGACCACCGGCGACCTACGACTTTCGTGTCGGGTACCGGCCGGTGGTCGACGGCGTGCCAGGCGCTGAGCAGGTCATCGAGCACCGGATAGAGCTTCTCCTCCGGTGGGTCCCACGGCTTGAGCAGGTAATGATCCAGGTCGACCACGTTGATTGCGTCGATGGCGGCACTTGTGTCGGCATAGGCGGTCAGCGGAACGCGCCGGGCGCTCGGGAAGAGGTCCATCGCCTGCTCGAGGAATTCGATGCCGTTCATTTGCGGCATCCGGTAGTCCGCCAACAGCAGCGCCACCACATCACCGCGCAGCTTCAATTCACGGAGCGCTTCCAACCCCTGATCGCCCGACTCGGCCCGGACGATCCGATAGTCCTTGCCGTAGGCACGACGCAGATCCCGCGCGATGGCGCGGGATACCTCGGGATCGTCATCGACCGTCAGGATCGCAGTACGCGTCTCGGCCATCAGGACCGGACCGAAGGGTCGGGGAACGCCTCCATCGGGCCCAGATTAGGGGACCTTCCACGATCCCGTCCCCTCCTCGGCCAGAGGCACCTCCTTCCTCCGAGCCCGCCACACTCCCAGACCGAGGCCCTCGTCATATCCGCCGTAGCCGAGCCCCTCCATGGCGACTGCGGGACCCCGCGCCTCAACCTCGAAACGGACGAGCTGCTCCATGGCGACTGCGGGACCCCGCGCCTCAACCTCGAAACGGACGAGCTGCCGATGTCAACCATCGCCCGCGGGGCTCGGCGATGTCGTTCAAACCGCAACTCCGTAGAGCTCGGCGGCATTGGAGACAAGCACCTTGCGGAGCACCTCATCAGGGAGAGAGATGAGCGCACTCTCCGCGTAGTTCGCCGGCTCGACCGCCGGCGTCTGGGGCCCGGGATGCTGACAGGTCGGGTGCGGGAAATCCGTCTCGAACATCATGTTGTCGGGATAGGCGAGCAGGGCCGAGGTGAGGGAATCGCGCTCATACCAGAAGCAGCCGTAAATCTGGCGACGGAAGTACTCGGAGGGAAGCAGGTCATATTCCGGATGCTCGGTGACGACACCGCCATTTCGCCACTGCCAGTCGAACGCCTCCAACGCGCCGGGGATCATCCCCACCCCACTCTCGACCGAGACGAATTTCACATCCGGAAATCGGTGGCAGACCCCACCATGGATCAAGTTGCTTATGCAGCGAAGGTTGTCGACGAAAAGCAGAGAGGAGATCCGCGAGAAGTTGGCGCGGAATCCCATGTCCAGGCCACCCATGATCTGTTCGCCGATTCGGCCGCCGCCGATGTGGAAGTTGACGGTGACCCCGGTGTCTTTTGCTGCTTCCCAAATCGGGTCCCAGTGCTGATCCCAGAGATTCGGTTGGCCGAAGGCCTCGGGCTGATTGCAGAAGTTGATGCCCCGGTGGCCGGCGCCGACACACCTCTCGATTTCGGCCACCGATGCCTCGACGTCCCAGAACGGAAGCGAAACGATCGGCAGTAGCCGGTCGGGGGCGACGGAGGCGAAGTCGATCTGGAAGTTGTTATATGCCTGCACGCACTCCAACGCGAACGCGGGATCTCCCTGGTCGAGCCAGCCCCCGCCACCGAAGCCCCCGATGTTCGGGTAGAGGACCTGCGCTCGGATTTGCTGCTCGTCCATGAACGCCACCCGGGCGGTCGGGTTCCAGGCTGCGGGATGCATGTCCTCATACGTTGCTGGCCCTTCCGGCAACGTACCGTCGAAACCGGCCATGGCAGTATTGCCGGGCTTGGCCCAGCGTTGGCCGTTGAGCACCCACACATCCACCCCGTCCAGCCTCTCGACATGGGGAACGGCGTCACCCCAGCGACGCGATACCCGAGATGTCCACGTGTCCGCCGGCTCGGTGATGTGGGTGTCGACATCGATGACTTGAAATCGCTCGAACAACGTCATCATTCCCCCAATGTTCGCCCGGCAGAGGGACCGGTGTGAGTAAACCATAGGCAGTATACGGAGTAGTTAATTTTCAACCCCCGGGGGCGAGCACGGTCAAGGCGCCCAGGAGAAGTCGCAATAATCCGAAGGCGGCGTCGAGGATCTCTCGACGTGCGGGCTCAGGGCTACGGGGCACTCTGGCAACGGTAGCGGCGGCGCGTGCGGAAGGCGTCCTCATCTCCCTTGCCAGCCGAAATTCATGGCGGCGGCTTTCCAACCAGGGGCGGGTCACGCCTACCCTGGGTGGATTCGGCAGCTCAGACTGAATAGGGGCAGACAGTGACCACCCTGCAGAACCGACCGAACACCGCACTCTTGATCGTCGACGTGCAAACCGGCGTCGTCGAGGGCGCTCATCGGCGCGATGCAGTCGTCGCGAACGTCGGCACCCTCGTGGAAAGAGCACGGCGGGAACGTGTGCCCCTCGTGTGGGTCCAACACTCCGACGAACAGCTTGTGAGGGGAAGCGACGAATGGAGAATCGTCCCCGAACTGGCTCCGCGTGATGCCGAACCGGTGGTCGAAAAGAACTATGGCGATTCCTTCGAGGACACCGACCTCGAAAACGTGCTGTCCAGCCTGGGAGTCGGACGACTCATCATCGCCGGTGCACAGACCGACGCCTGCATTCGCTCGACCCTCCACGGCGCGCTTGTCAGAGGATACGACGCCACGCTTGTCGGCGACGCCCACACGACCGAGGACCAAACGCAATGGGGTGCACCGCCACCGGAGCAGGTCATTGCGCATACCAACCTGTACTGGACGTACCAAACGGCGCCCGGCCGGACGGCCGGAACAGTCGAAACCAAGGATGTCGACTTCGACTCCACGTCTTGACGCCTTCGGCCCTCACCGGGCAGCCAACTCGAACGCAGTGGCCCCGGCGTGCCATGTGCTGCTGAGATCCGAACCCGGCGGATAACGCTCATCGAGCTCGAGTATCAGCATCCCGTGGGCGAAGGACCAGAGTGCTTGGGCGAGTGCAGGCTCTCCGGTGACGACAAACCAGGGATTACCAGCCCATTCCTCGAGACCTTCGGGCAAACGCGCTCGGTCAAGGTGCCCGCTGGTGGCCAATCGATAGAGGTTCGGATGAGAAAGGCAGTAGGAGTGGTACACGTCGAGGAGCCGGCGTAGGGCAGTTTCAGGGCCGGTGGCATGAAGCACCGCGTGCATGACATCGCCAATATCAAATAATGCATCCCCGATGAGGACCGATTCGACATCGGCCTTACCGGAGAAGTGCTTATAGAGGGACGGCGCCTGAATGTGAAGGTCCTCGGCCAATCGCCTCATGGTGAGCGCGCCGGCCCCTTCATCCTCCAAAATGTGGCGGGCCGCTTCAACAATTTCGGCAACACGGGGAGAGCGCGCCGGAGGTTGCTCGGGACGTTCGACCTCGCCCGGAAGAAGACCCAGCTGAGTCACCCGAGGCTCAGCCCCCATCGCTAGTTGACCACTTCCGATAGGACGAACACCGGATGATCGGGGGCAATCCGCAGGATGTCCTCTTCTTTGGAGTCGGCGCTCACGCCGTCGAAGAAGACACCGACTTCCATCTTCCATCTCCGGAGATACGCACGAAGTATCGGTGATTTCTCGCTGTCGGGCAGCTCACGAGCGACCCGCTCGTCGCGGTGTCGGCCGAGCAGCAGTGCAAGCCGGCCGCCGTCGGCTCGCACATTGCGGACCCATTGCCCCTCCCCCCGGGGTGACACCAGGTAGTTATATCCATCGACCTCGAGCAGGTTCACCGGTGTTCGGCGAGGTTCGCCGCTCTTTCGCCCACGAACTTCCAGAATCCGACTACCCCAGACACTTATGCCCAGGCGTGTGAACAGTTGGACTACGGGGTTCATGACGGACTTCGTCAGTCGCCCCGGCTCTTGATAATGCGAACTCTTCTCCATGACTCTCCGATCGCTCGATATCCAGTAGCTAACATCGTTAGCCAGTGTAGCTAACAGTGTTAGCCCTGTCAACCCATGGATCGGTTCGGGCGCGGTCACGCTCGGGGTCGCCGCCACCGCGCCGACCAGCGCGCGGCGGGTGCCGCGCAACGTTCAGTCGGTCTCGTCAAAGGTGATCTTGGCCAGCGGGCTGTGCTCCACCCACTCGTCGAGGACGGCCTCCGGCCGCTGGCTGTCCGGGTCGTGCCGGTGGTTGAACTCCTCGACGAAGACGGCGAGTACGCGCCGGCGCTCGGCAGGGTCGGCGATCACCGTGGCAGTTGCCGGCAGGTCCGCCATGACGCGGTGCTTGAGGTGAAGTTCGAACTGCGGGTGGGCTGCCAGGTTGACGAGCCAGTCGCGGGGCTTGGACGCAGGGATCCCGCTCAGGTAGATGTCGTCGCCCAACCGGTAAAAAACGATCTCGATCCGCCGCGGCTCGCCGGAACGCCGGCCCGTGGTGGTGATGTCGATCATGCGATCCTCCAAAGTGGAGGAGGCATCGATAGCCAGCGCCTCACGCACGTCCTCTCTCATCGACCGCCGCCACCTGCCGCGGCGTGCGCCATAGTCGATCCCCCTCGCGCCGATCGTCGCAAGGCTGATCCGGCGACGGGAGTGTCGTTGGTGCACATGGGCTCCTCCTCTTCCCAGAGTTACGTCTGACGGTAGTAGTGATCCTGCTCGAGGTCCTCGACCAGGCTCGGCCCGGTGGGCTGCCATCCGAGTAGTTCCCGGGTTATGGAGGCCGTGGCGGGGCTGTCCAGAGCCACGAAGTGGCCCAGGTGTCCGAAGTGTTCGACGGCGTCGGCGGGCGCTACTGACGCCGTCGGAACGCCGAGATGTCGTGCAATGGCCTCGGCGATCTCGCGGAACGGGACGCCCTCGTCACCGACCGCGTGGAGGACCGATCCGGCGGGAGCGGACTCGACGGCCAGGCGCGCCAGGCGGGCGGCGTCGGATCGGTGCACGGCGGGCCAGCGGTTGGAGCCCTCGCCCACGTATCCGGACGCACCCTCTTGGCGGGCGATGCCGACGAAGGTGGCCATGAACCCGTTGTCGCCATCGCCGTGGACTGTCGGAGGGAGGCGAAGAACAGACGAACGGATGCCGACGCCCCTCAAGGACAGTGTGAGCAGTGCGGTAGCCGCCCGAAGCCCGGCGGGGTTGTCCCGGACTTCGGCTCCGGGCACGAGCCCGTCGTCCTCGGTGGCCGCCCGCCCGACAGCGGTCAACCCGAGCATCCCGGAGGCCAGGACCAGGGGCCGGTCGGAGTCGGCCAATGCCGCCCCCATGGCCTCCACGGCTCGACGGTCGGCAGTCGCTGCGGCGGCGAAGTTGCCGCCGAAGGCCACCTCGTGCTGGAAGGCCAGGTGGATCACCCCGTCGGAGTCGGAGGCCGCCTTGGCCAGGCTGTCGGGGTCGTCGAGGTCGCCCCGCTGGACGAGTGCGCCCGCCGATTCCAGCCGCTGTACCGATGCCTCTGAGCGGGCTAGGCCGACTACCTCGTGGCCGGCACTGAGCAGCTCGGGAACGACGGCTGAGCCGATCCAGCCCGATGCGCCGGTGACAAAGATTCTCATAGTTGGTACCTCCAGGGCTGGCTGATGTCAGTAACTGTCATTAACCATAGACCTAATGTCAGTGACTGTCAACGCTTAGGATGGGCAGCATGGGCCGATGGCAGCCGGACAGTCAGGGGCGACTGCAGGAAGCCGCCCTGGACCTGTACTCAGAGCGGGGATTCGACCAGACCACAGCCGCGCAGATCGCCGCCCGGGCGGGGCTGACCGAACGTACCTTCTTCCGGCACTTCGCCGACAAGCGGGAGGTGCTCTTCGGTGGATCCGCACTCCTGCGGGAGCGGATCGTGGCCGGCGTGGCTGGCGCACCCCCGGACAGCGGAGCCCTCGATGCCGTTGCCTGCGGGCTCGCCGCCGCCGCCGACATGCTGGGCGAGTTCCGCCGGGACCTGTCCCGTAAGCGACAAACCGTCATCGCCGCCAACCCCGAGCTACGGGAGCGCGAGCTCGCCAAGTTGGCGGATTACGCCGCTGCGGTGGCGGCCGCCCTGCGCCAGCGAGGCGTAAGCGAACCGCGGGCGACCTTCGCCGCTGAGGGCGGCATGACCGTGCTGCGCGAGGCGATCCGGCGGTGGGCCTGCGAGGACGACGCGCGGGACCTCGCCGCGATCATGCGCGACTCCGTCGCCGAGCTGCGGACGCTCGTTACTGGCGGCTGAACGCACTTCGCGAGGAGGCCTTCAGGTCGCCGAGGCCGGCAGGCCGGCTGCGCGCGGAGCACGTCCGGTGGCAACGTCACATCACGGCCTCCACCGCCCGGGAGGGAGGTAACGGGGGGTTTACGCGGTGTGCAAAAGGGGTATGGCTCCGGTGTGGCTGTGTCGATGTCTCCTCAACAGGCGACAGACAGAGAGATGTCGGCGTGGTACGAGGAGGCCGGAGCGATCCGGGAGATGCTCTCTCCCGAGATGCGCTACCGAACCCCGTGGGGGGGTGACGAACTCGCCGAAGCGGTCCAGAACGCACACCATTGGCTCATTGCCCACCCGTGTCCCGACCCGTCAATCAGTCGGCATCTGGCGGCGCTGCTGGAGGCGTACGCTGAAATGCCTCACGCGACAGTCGGTCGAGTCATGGAGCTTCGACAGATCATCGGACAACACGCGCAAGCGGTGAGCCGTGGTCATGTTCCCCGTCCGGCCAACAGTCCATCAGGCCGCTAGCCGGCGGGTGGCTCCGCACCACCGCTACCATCAGCGGCTCGCCGACTGCCGAAGGCCGCTGCCTGCCCCCTGAGCCGCCCGCAACGTCGACCTACGCTGTGGGAGGAGGCCAACTCGGGGCCTCATCGATGCGGGAAGATCAGGGGGCGACATGGGCACGGCGGTGGTGACGGGAGCCAGGGGTATTGGATACGAAGTGGGGCGAAGCCTCGCTCGTGCCGGACTGCGCGTCATTTTCGGTGTCCGTAACCTCGAACTCGGCGACGAGGCAGCGAAGACCATTCGCGCGGAATATGAGGACGCTGACGTGACGTGTGAACTCGTCGACCTGGCGGATCTCAAATCGGTCGCCGCATTCGGCGAGCGCATGCGAGCCCGCCACGACAGGCTCGAAGTGCTGGTGAACAATGCCGGTGTCGTCATGCCACTCGAACGTGAGACCACGGCAGACGGGTTCGAGTTGCACCTCGGCACCAACCACCTCGGCCACTTTGCGCTCGCCTCTGCGCTGCTACCGCTCCTCAGAGCCGCCGATGCGCCTCGAGTCGTGGTGGTGGGGAGCCTGGCACACCGCAGAGCGGACATTGACTTCGACGACCTCCAAGCTGAACGTTCGTATCGGCGGATAAAGGCCTACGGACAGTCGAAACTGGCGAACCTGTTGTTCATGAGAGAGCTGCAGCGGCGGAGCGATGCCGGCGGCTGGGGACTGATCTCCACCGGAGCGCACCCGGGTTTCGCTCGTACCGAGGCCATCTTGCGGCCCGACGACAGCCTCGCCAAGCGTGGGTTCACCAAGGTCGTGTCCGGACTGGTCCCGACGGCCGAGAGCGCTGCCCGTCCGATCGTCCACGCCGCCACCTCGACCGAGGTGACACGGGCGGGCTATTACGGACCGTCCGGGCCCGGAGAGATCGGCGGCCGGGTGGGTCCCGCCAAGCTGGCGGCGCGGGCACAGGACCCGGCGCTCGCAGCAAGGATGTGGGACGTCTCAGAGACCCTGACGGCAGTCCGTTTTGCCACGGACTGAATCGAGTTCCGCCGCACGGGTGGAGTGAAGAGAAGTGCCGCCGGGCGCGGTCAGAAGGCGCGCGGTCAGAAGGCGAGGTACTGGTGCACGGATCGCACCGAAGCAGACCCCTCACCCACCGCAGCCGCCACTCGCTTGGTGGATCCCGATCGCAGGTCGCCAACGGCGAAGAGGCCCGGATGGCTGGTCTCGAACGGCAGCGGCGACCGGGCGAGCGTCTGCCAACCCTGACCCAGCTGGTCCGGGGTCAGCGAGAGGTCAGTCAGCACAAAGCCGCTGTCGTCAAGGGCTGCGCAACCGTTGAGCCAACCCGATGAAGGATCCGCTCCTATGAAGGAGAACAGTCCGGCGCAGGGGAGGACGATCGTGCCGTCGGGGTCATTGAGATCCACGGCCCGTAGCGTCTCGTCCCCGTGCAGAGCGACGACGGTCGTGCGGCTCCGCAGCGTGATGTGGGGGTCGGCCTCGACCCGTTCGACCAGATAGCGCGACATGTCCTTCGCGAGATCTGGGCCCCGGATGACGAGCGTGACCGCGCACCCTCCCTGGCTCAGAAAGATGGCCGCTTGGCCGGCCGAGTTGCCACCCCCGACGACCACAACAGGCGATGCGCCGCACATACGTGCCTCCGTCTCGGTGGCGGCGTAGTACACCCCATTGCCTTCGAACTCGCTCAGTCGCGAAGCCTCCAGTCGGCGGTAGGAAGCGCCGGTGGCGGCGATGACCGCTCGTCCTGCGACCTCGCCTCCGTCGCTGAGTCGCACCACCAGATGCCCGCCCCGGCTGGCCAGCGAGGCGACCGTGCATGGCGCGGTGAGCGTGGCCCCGAACTTCTCGGCCTGGATGACCGCCCGCCCGGTGAGCTCCGCTCCAGAGACACCCATGGGAAAACCCAGGTAGTTCTCGATCCGTGAGCTCATCCCGGCCTGCCCGCCGGGTGCGGTCATCTCCACGCCGAGTGTGCGCAGCCCTTCGGAGGCTCCGTACACGGCCGCGGCCAGACCGGCCGGGCCGCCCCCGACGACCACAAGGTCGAAGCTGCGCTCCGGCAGGCTCTGCACCGTGAGTCCGAGATAGCCCGCCACCTCCCCGGGAGTGGCCCGGCGCAGCACGGTGCCCGTGGCGACGACGACGGGCAACTCCGCCGCCGCGATGTCGAAGTGCGCCCGCAACGCTTCGACCTGGGGGTCGCCATCTGCATCGAGC
The DNA here is from genome assembly GCA_049513455.1 of Acidimicrobiales bacterium. Classification (GTDB taxonomy): domain Bacteria; phylum Actinomycetota; class Acidimicrobiia; order Acidimicrobiales; family RAAP-2; genus Bog-473. Next base: position 6,775 of record JBEKWB010000101.1, on the reverse strand, counting down.
CACTCGTGAGGCACGTGGGTCCGGGTCAGGAACTCCCTGATGCTGAGGGATTCCGGCGAGAACTGGGACCCGATTATCCGGATCGCCGGGGCGGCTCCCGTCAAGAGCAACCCTCGCCGGGCTACGAACGCGGCCAAGATGGTGTCTCCCAGCCGAGGGTTGGTCGCCATCAGCTGGCGTAGCTGGTCCCGGGAGACCACCACAACCTCGCCTGGTGCGACGACTCTGGCCGAGACGAAGACCCGCAGTCCGCTCAGCATGTTCAGCTCGCCGAGAAACCGACCGGGTCCGTGGTGAACGATGACCCTTTCGCCACCGTCGACCGCCACCACGATGTCGACCTCGGCGCTGACCAGGACGAAGAAGTCGTAGGTGACGTCGCCCTCCCGGAAGAGGAACTCCCCCTCGTGGACCTGGCGTCGAACCCCCAGCTGGGTGACCAGCCCCATGTCTCCTGCGTCCAGCGTCGGAAAGGCCTCGTCTTCATTTGCCATGGTGCGAACCCTCTGTTTCTACGCCCCCCCGAGATCAGTGACCCGTCAACTTTAGGCCGCCACACTCGATTGGACCCCGGCCGGCATTGGGCCGCGTGGTCGGCGACCAGGTTCTCCGCCAGACGGATTCAGGCAGGCAGTTCCAATCGGCCCTGCAGTGTGATGAGGGTCACAGTTCCGTCGGGGGAACGGACTTCAACGGTGACCGGACCCTGCTCCGAGGCGTGAATGAACACGTTCTGCGGGTGCTCGACCACATGGCGCAGCACCACCGGGTATCTGCCATCCAACCCGCCGACACCGACGCTGACCGCGTCATCGTGAGGGTCGTATTCAATGTAGGAGAACGGAATCTGCTCGGCTGCAAACTGATCGCCGAGATCGAGGTCCTCAACTTCTATGGTCGCTACGTTTCCTTCATGCTCCCCCGTCAGGGCCTCGAGCGTCTTCTGCCAGGCATCACGGCGGATCTCTTCCTTGTCCTTCGTCATCCCATCTCCTCTCCTACGCAGCAACATTGCGCACAATGTGTGAACGCTGATCGGACATTAATCGCCCACGACCCCGGCGCTTCGGGCCCGACTGATCGGCCACGGTCCCGTCGGATCCTGTGCCACCGAGGCCATCCGTGAGAGGCTGAAGCATGGTTGTGGGTCGTGACCTGGCGGCTGCGGTCGGGGCGTTCCTCATCATTGCCGCTGGTTGGAGTGTGATCGGCACCCTCGTCGTCCCTCGGAGGATCCTCAGCCGGCTCGCCCGAGCGGTTGCCATAGCTGTCAACGGAGCCTTCCATTTCGTGGCCGACAGCTTCGATTCCTACGAAGCGCGCGATCGCATTCTGGCCGCCCAGGCACCGATTCAGCTCATAGTGCTGATCGTCGTCTGGCTGGCGGTCTTCGAGCTCGGTTTCGCGTTGCTGCTGTGGCCGATCATGAGCACCGGTGGACTGGCCGGCGCGTTCACGCTGGCCGGCTCCTCTTTGTGCACCCTGGGTTACCTGGCTCCCCAAAATGGCGGATCGAGGGGATTGGTCGACATAGCCGCCTTTGTGGGTCTGGGCACGGTGGCCCTGCAGATCGGCTACCTTCCCACCCTCTACGCCGCCTTCAACCGGCGCGAAGCGCTCGTGACAATGCTCGACTCTCGAGCCGGCGCGCCTTCTTGGGGTCCCGAACTGCTGGCGCGTACCCACTACGGCTTGGGCTCTGGGGTCTCAGCCATGGGGCAGTTGCCAGAACTGTTCGAAGATTGGGAGCGCTGGTCGGCCGACGTCTCGGAGAGCCACGCGACGTACCTGGCCCTGGTCAACTTCCGGTCCCCCCGACCGCTCTCCTCGTGGCTCACCGCGCAACTCGCCGTGCTCGATGCCGCTGCGCTCTATCTGTCACTCGTGCCGGACGCCCCTGGAGCAGTCTCGGCGCGCTTGTGTCTGCGCGGCGGATTCACCTGCCTCGGGACCATTGCCCGGGCCCGTGGATTCGCCATCCCCGAGGATGCCGATCCGAACAACGGCATCGCCCTCACCTACCAGGAGTTCGTCGACGCCATAGATCGCCTGGCGAGCGTGGATTTCCCACTCGAGCGGTCCAGCGAGGAGGCATGGACCGACTTCGTGGGTTGGCGGGTCAACTACGAGGCGGCCGCGTACGCCCTCGCCCGCGCCATCGATGCTCCGCCCGCCTTGTGGTCGGGTCCTCGTCGACACCCCTTACCCGCCATCCCACCGCTGCGGCCACCAACCCTACGGGCTGCAAAAAACCGCTGAGCAGCCCCGAATAGAAAGAGCGACCTCACGAACCTGACCGTGGGATCACGCGCGAACCTGCGGACAAACCCCGGAGGAGCGGGACCGGCACGGGTCGCTGGGATCAGTCCGGCTGACGATCCTCCAGGATCTTCACCCGTTTGCGCAGTGCGCTCACTTCACTGAGTAGGGCGCCCACCAGCTCGTCATTCGACAGCTTGTAGATCTTCCCGTTTTCCCACTCGTCCCAGTCGAAGACCTCTGGTTCAACCATGCGCCCACCCTACGCGCCGGGGGCCACAGACCCTTTCGTAGTCACGAGGTGCAGCGCGGTAGTCTCATGTCCGGAGAGCCGGGAAGCCTGGTCGGCACAGTGTTCGTTCGCCCCGAGGAGCCGACATGCCCTACCAAGAAACTCTCTTGCCGCGCCCCGGCGCAGCGTCAGGGCGGAACTGGTCCGCTACTCGCTCAAAGATCGTCCGAGCCGAATGACCGCCGGGTCATCGATCGCGGCCTTCGTGTTGGGTACGGCGGTCTCCTTGGTCACCAGTTGGGTGCTCGTGTCCCGCCTCGAGCGGGTCGGCGAGCGTCTCGGTCTCTCCGAAGCGCTGTTGGGCATGGTGGCTGCCCTGGCCGCCGACGCCCCCGAGATCACGGCCTCGGTGACTGCCCTCGCTCATCACCGACGTGCCGTCGGGGCCGGCGTGGCGATCGGCTCGAACGTCTTCAACTTGGCTGCCTTGCTCGGGTTGGGGGCCGTGGTGGCCGGTCGGATCGGGTTCCATCGGAGGGTCGTCGTCCTAGGCGGGACTGTCGCGTTGGTGATCGCGGCGGTCTGTCTCCTGGCCGTGGCCGGAACCATCGCGGCGGGGACGGGGCTCGCCCTGGTGCTGGTCGTGCTCGTTCCTTACGCCGTCCTTTTGGGCGCACGCCGCTCCGCGATCGAACGGGTGGGGCTGCCCAGACGGTGGTCCGCGTGGCTGACCCAGGCCGTTGCCGAGGAGGAAATCGAGCTCGAAGAGGCGATCCGCCCTCGGCGTGGCCGTCCCGTCGACACCTTTGTCGCGCTCGGTGCGCTCGGCGTCGTGGTTGTAGCCAGCGTGGCCATGGAGCAGGGTGCCTCGGCACTCGGAGTCCGCTACGGAATCGCTGAAATCGTGGTCGGAGGCTTCGTCCTGGCCGCGGTGACCAGCCTGCCCAACGCCGTCGCCGCCGTGTACCTGGCCCGAAGAGGCAGAGGAGCCGCTGCCCTGAGCACCACTCTCAACTCCAACGCCATCAACGTCACCGCCGGGCTGTTGATCCCGGCCACCATCGTCGGCCTGAGCAAACCATCGGCTTCGGGGCTCCTCGTCGCGGGCTGGTACCTCGGTCTGACCGCAGTGACCCTGCTGCTGGCCTATGCCTTCCGTGGGCTCCACCGGAGTTCAGGTTGGACGGTCATCGCGCTGTACGTCCTCTTCATCGCTGCCCTCCTGGTCACGGCCTAGCCACCTCCCTAGCCGTGGTCATGGCCGCGTACGCTCCGGACCACAACAGCCACGCCCAGAGGAGCCGCGCCATGATCTTCGGTGCCCATGTGATCATCTACAGCAGGGATGCTTCCGCCGACCGGGCATTCTTTCGAGATGTGCTCGGGTACCCATCAGTGGACGCCGGGCACGGGTGGCTGATCTTCGCCCTGCCCCCGGCGGAGCTGGCCGTACACCCGGCGGACGGCGACGGTGGTCATGAGCTGTATCTCATGTCCGATGACCTCCAGGCCGAGATGGCCGCCCTCCTGGAGAAGGGAGTCCGATGCTCGGATGTGGAGGAAGCCAGATGGGGCTCGGTAACGAAGTTCCAACTCCCTGGTGGGAGCCAGATCGGCCTCTACCAGCCGAAGCATCCAACTGCTCTCGCTTCGGGATCATCCTGATTCTGCCGACGCGATCCTGCGCTCATGCGACCTCCGCATTCGCCGTGCCCTGGTCGGCCAGGGTCGCCCGGTCCCGAGCGCCGTGCGGTCGCCTCCCTTGCCAAGCGGTCCACGCTCGCCCGACCGTGTAGCCGAAGGCGCTGATGGCGCCGACAAAGAAGCCGATGGGTAGGTTGGTCTCATAGGAGACCGCGATCGCGACCCACACGGTGACCAGCGCGAACAGCACGGAGAGGCCCATCGCCACCGGGGGCCGGTTGGTGAAGGACCGGGCGGCGCCGGCGGGGCCGATCAGCAGGCTGAAGATGAGCAAGGAGCCCACGACGGGGACGGCCATGGTCGTCACGAGCGCCACCACGACCAGAAAGGCCAGGTCCATCACTCGGGGGTTGATGCCGCGGGCTTCCGCGACGTCGGGGGAGACCGATGAAAGCATCAGCGGCCGGTACAGGACGGCGACGGCCACGATGCACACCGCGGCAATCGCGATGGTCGGCCCGAGCTTGCTGGTGGATACGCCGAGGACCTCACCGAAGAGCAGGGCGAAGATCTCAGGGGCGTACTCGCTGGTGCGCGACAGGAACAGGTCGCCGAGAGCCAGCATGAGCACGATCGTGAGCGCGGTCGCGACGTCGCTTCGGGCCCGCCGGCCCAGCCCGGCGATCATCCCCGCCCCGGCCAGGGAGAAAACGCCGAGGCCGACGATGGTGTTGGCGCCGATCAGAAAGGCCCCTGCCGCTCCGGCGAAAGCCCCGTTGGGGAGAGCGTGTGCGGCGAAGGCGGCGCCGCGCAGCACCGTGAAGAACCCGACCACGCCAGCCACGATGGCCACGATGGTGGCCGCCTCCCAGGCGTTGATCATGAAGCTGGCGAACATCAGGCCACCTCGACCGGCGTGGTAGCCGTCGGTTGATCACTGGTCGTCGCCCGCCGCCGATCCGCTCGGAGGCGGGAAACCACCCCCGACACGAAGTAGAGGACGAAGATGACGGCCACTATGCAGAAGCTGACCGGCCACCCGTTCCCCCCGGCCCAGACGGTGCTGTCGTAGGCGATCAGCGTCCCGGCCCAGCAGGCGAACACACCGACCGCGGCGGCGAGGAGGATGGCAACCCCGGTACGGGTCGCCAACCGAAGTGCGATGGCGGCCGGTCCGATCAACAGGGCCGTCGAGAGGATCGCCCCGATGGTGACCGCGGACATCGACACCGCCAACGCAAGGGCCAGGAGGTAGCCGCCGCCAACCAGGCGGACCGGCACACCGCGCGCCGCCGCCAGCTCGTCGCTCACGGAGCTGAGAAGGAGGGGCCGGTACAAGACGGCGATCAACACGACCGATGCGACGCCGAGGACGGCCATGACGGTCGTGATGCCGGGTGGCAGGGTGAAGATGGACCCGAACAGCACGTTCACCGTCGCCCCGGTGGTGCTCGAGCTGATGGTGCCTTCGTAGAGGAACAGGGCCGCCAAACCCAGGGAAGCGCCGAGTACGATGCCGGTGGCGAGGTCGCGCCCTCGGGGCTTGCGGATGCCGATGAGTTCCATGACCGCTGCAGCGACCACGTTGAAGGCGACGAACCCGTAGAGGGTGGACGCTCCGACCAGGAACGCGGCGGAACCGCCGGCCGTGCCGATGTCCGAGAGGGCGTGCCCGGCGAACGACTGTCCCCGGATGACCGTGAACACTCCCACGATTCCAGACACGACCGCCGCGATCGCGCCGACAGCCAGGGCGACGTGGACCGGCTCCGACGAGAAGAACCCCGGTTCGAACAGGGGGGACCAGGAGTCTGCGACGAGCATCACGCCCCCCGCGGAGAGGGGTCGGTGTCATCGGCATGGTGGGCCTGGTGCTCGGCGCCCGAGACGACCAGCACCCGGCCCTGGACGTGGATCACCTCGACGTCGTGTCCATAGAGCCGGCTGAGGGTTTCGGTTCGCACCACCTGGTCGGTCGTGCCCGATGCGGCCCGTCCGTCGGCCAGGTAGACCACGTGGTCCATGACCGGCAGTAGCGGGTTCATGTCGTGCGCGGAGAGCAGGATCGCGATGCGCTGTTCGGCGGCGATCCGGGCCAGGAGCTCGACCACCTCGGCGGCGGAGCGGATGTCCAGGTTCGCCAACGGCTCGTCGAGCAACAGCAGCTTCGGGCGGGAAATGAGCGCCTGGGCGATCATGACCCGCTGCTGCTCTCCACCCGACAGGTTCCCGATCCTGGCCTCCGCGAACTCGGTCGCTCCGACCGCGTCGAGTATCTCGTCCACTGCGATGCGACGCTTTGCCGCCGGCCTGGAGAACCCGAAGCGGTGGCCATCGAGACCGAGCCCGACCAGGTCCCGGGCCCTCAGCGGCATGTCCGCGTCGAGGGTGATCTTCTGCGGGACGTAACCGATCTGCGGGTTGCGTCGTGACCGGGTCCCTCCGGCTACCACGATCCGGCCACCGCTCGGCACGATCAAGCCGAGGATCACCCGCAACAGGGTGGTCTTCCCCGCTCCGTTCGAGCCGATGAGCCCGCAGAACCCGCCGGCCTCGACCGAGAACGACACCCGGTCGAGAACCCGGCGGCCTCCGAGCGACACACTCACGTCCGTGACCCGGAGCACGGTATCGGGGCCA
>JBEKWB010000100.1:0-15101 GCA_049513455.1 Acidimicrobiales bacterium | reverse complement strand
CGAGCTGGTCGTGGGGCGCCTTTTTGGCGCTGGCCGCCTCCATCGTGGCCTTCCTGCCCTTTGGCGCTCCCCTCATCGAGGCCCGACGCCGGCGCTGAATAAGGGGCCCCAACACTCGGGCACCTGGGTGTCCACCGGGTCGATGAGTTCGCCCTTCGCCTTAGACGCGCAAGACTCTCTCGAACGCCGCTGCGTCGAAGAGCACGTTGGCACTGAGCGGACGGCCGTTTAGCCACGCAGCAGGGGTTCCCTGCGGATCCTGCGCTTGGTAGGCCTCCTCCCGGCTCAGCACCCACTTCTCATATCGGGCCGTCTGCACACCCGAGACGAAGCTCGATTCTGTGAGTCCAACCCGAGCGCCGAGACGCAAGAGGTCCTCGGTCGTGAAACCTCCGGTTCCCTCCGGGGGCTGTGCCGCAAAGAGCGCCTGGCGGAGTTCGTCAAAGCGACCGGCCTCTGCGGCGAGAGCGAGAGCATTGTCTGCTCTCACCGACTCTGGCCCCAGGAAGCATCGCATCCGATATTCGACGGCGAGCTCGCCAGCGCCCAATGCCGCCGTGACGACAGGTCCGTTCAGCTCTTCAAACTGTCGACAGTAGGGACACTGTGGATCTTCAAAGAGGACCATGCTGCGACTCGCCTCGGCGGAGCCAACGAGGACTCCACCTTCTGGGGTATGACCGGAGGGCGTGATCCCTGGATCAGTCGACTTCATTGCTGATCCCGCCCCGTTCGAGGCCCGTTCATGGATTCGAAGCTATAGCCGGCATCACCGCGCAGTCTCTCTCAAGTGGGATCCCCGACTCAACAAGGATCTCGGCTGGCTGCTCCCTGCGCGCGGCGAGCGCGACGCGCACCCGCCGATGCTGTGGCGGTTGCTCGTTCATCGGTGCCTCCAGGCTTCAAGTCGCCCTACTTTTGGGACGCAATCTGGCACGTATACTCAAGGTTGCATTCTTCGAGCGACGACTAAGCCCGACGACTACCCGCCATGAGCACAGAGCAAGAACGCATTGCAACATTCGGCCCCCTCGAGGACGGCTTGCGTACCGCAAGCGACTGGTACTGGTGGGGCCCCTACGTCAGTGAGCGCCAATGGGCGACCGTCCGCGAGGACTACAGCGCTGACGGTGACGCTTGGAACTACCTCCCTCACGACCATGCGAGGTCTCGGGCGTACCGCTGGGGCGAGGACGGTTTGGCCGGTTTCTGTGACATTGAGCAACGCCTTTGCCTCGGCGTAGCGCTCTGGAACGGCCGGGATCCCATATTGAAGGAGCGACTGTTCGGCCTCAATGGCTCCCAGGGTAACCATGGCGAGGATGCCAAGGAGTACTGGTGGTATCTCGACGCCGTTCCCAGTCACGCCTGGAACCATTGGCGTTACCACTACCCTCAGGCGCCGTATCCCTATGAGGAGTTGCTTGAAGAAAGTGGCTCCCGTGACCGCACTGAGCCCGAGTACGAGCTCCTCGACACCGGCTTGTTCGATGACGACCGCTATTGGGCGGTCGATGTTCTCTACGCAAAGTCCAGTCCCTCGGAACTGCTGATCGAGATCGATGTCACCAACGCCGGACCCGAGACCGAGACTCTGCACGTGTTGCCAACGGCGTGGTTTCGCAACACGTGGTCGTGGGAAGCCGGCGCGGACAAGCCGACTATGTCGGCAGATGGAACCGACTTGTCCATTGACCATCCATGGCTTGGATCGCTGGAGATGGAGGCGGGAGTGGGGCCTGATGGTGCTGCTCCTCAACTGCTCTTCTGCGAGAACGAGACAAATGTCAAGCGGCTCTTCGGGACAGCACCCCTCACCTCCTTCCCGAAGGATGGCATCAACGACTTCGTGATCCATGGGGCCGCCTCGGTTAACCCCCAGCAGACGGGGACCAAGGCGGCCTTTTGGTACCGTCTCGCTGTCGCGGCAGGTGAGACCGTGAAGCTGAAGCTTCGCCTACACCCCGCGACCGCCGAGTCTTCGTCGTCCGAATTGTTTGGAACGGAATTCGACGCAGTGATGTCCGAACGGAAGTCGGAGGCCGACGAGTTCTATAACGCGCTCGCCGGCACCACCTGTGGCGTTGACGAGGCAATGGTGATGCGCCAAGCCTTCGCCGGACTTCTGTGGAGCAAGCAGTTTTACTTTTACGACGTGAGTCGTTGGCTTGACGGCGATCCGTTAGAGCCACCACCGCTGGAAGGTCGCTCCAATGGTCGTAACGCGCGTTGGCGGCACATGAAGGCCTTCGACATCATGTCCATGCCCGACAAGTGGGAGTACCCCTGGTTCGCCGCATGGGACCTTGCGTTTCACTGCATCTCGCTCGCCCATCTAGATCCCGCATTCGCCAAATACCAGCTGATCCTGCTTTGCCGGGAATGGTTCCAGCACCCGAACGGAGCACTTCCCGCCTATGAGTGGGATTTCGGAGATGTGAACCCGCCGGTACAGGCCTGGGCTGCTCTTGAGGTCTTCGCCATCGACGGGGGTAGGGACCTGGATTTCTTGAGCAGGATTCTCGACAAACTGATGATCAACTTCACTTGGTGGGTCAACCGGGAGGATTCCGACGGTTCCAACCTGTTCGAGGGGGGATTCCTCGGACTCGACAACATCGGTCCGATCGATCGCTCACACCTGCCCGCCGGTGATCTCCTGCAACAGGCGGATGCCACCGGTTGGATGGGTTTCTACGCCTTGTCGCTCGCGGGCATCGCCGCCATTCTCAATCGGTCGCAGAACCGGCCGACAGGAGACCTGGTCGTGAAGTTCATCGAACACTTCACGTTGATCTCCCAGGCCATGGACGACCTTGGGTTGTACGACGAAGAGGAAGGCATGTACTTCGATCGCCTCCATTTGGGGGATGGAACCGAGGTGATGCTGAAGGTGCACTCCATCGGGGGCATCATCCCCATGCTGGCATCGGTTGTCCTTGATCAGGCCGTCCTCGACCAGGCCGAACAACTCGGCAAGGGTTTCGCCTCCTATTACCGAGAGTTCGATCGCGAGGCCCTACGCAAAGCGGGTGCGCTGCGTGGCGACCAGGGTAACGAGCAACTGTTGCTCGGTATGGTCGGCATCGACCAATTCCTTCGCTTGGTCGCCCGAATGTTCAACGAAAGCGAGTTTCTGTCCCCGTACGGACTTCGAGCCCTGTCGGCTTACCACCGGGAAAGTCCCTACGTTCTGAACACCGAGGGGGTCAATGGGTCGATTGACTACGAGCCGGCCGAGTCGACTACTCCTATGTTTGGCGGAAATTCCAATTGGCGCGGGCCTGTGTGGTACCCGCTCAACTACCTGGTCGCCAGTGCACTGGAACGTTACGGCAGGTTTCTCGGCCCAGAGGTCCGCGTTGTCTTCCCTACCGAGTCGGACGATGAGAAGTCCCTGTTTGAGATCGCCCAAGAGTTGCGCCGGCGCAACGTCAGCCTGTTTCTAAAGGGCGATGACGGGTGCCGGCCCATTTCCGGCACTCGCCAGAAGATGCAAAGCGACCCCAGATGGAGGGACAACCTACTCTTCAACGAGTACTTCAATGGCGACACAGGTGAGGGCCTGGGCGCCAGCCACCAGACGGGTTGGACGGGTTTGGTGGCGGACCAGATCCGCCGCATCCACAACCCCGATCTCCTCTCCCTCTCCGAAGTCGGTCACGGCATTGTTGATCCGTGAATAGCAGCCAGATCGGGTCATCCCCGGTGCTACCGGGGGATTGGTTTCCCCTGGGGGCGACACCGACCAACGGTGGGACCAACTTCGCAGTGAGCGCAGAGGGCGCCGAACGTGTGGACCTCTGTCTCTTCGATTCCGAAGGCCAAGAGAAAAAGCTTCCACTCCCCGAATATGACGGGGGTGTCTGGCATGGTTTCGTTCCCGGTGTCGGCCCGGGGCAGGCCTACGGCTTTCGCGTGACCGGGCCGTATCAGCCCGACGCGGGGCTCCGGTTCAATCCACACAAGCTGCTGCTCGACCCTTACGCGCGGGCCGTTCACGGGATCGTCCACTTCACCCCCGCGCTGCACGGATTTCGAGACGAGGAAATCGATCAACCCAGCGACCTCGATTCGGCACCGTACGTGCCACGAAGTTTGGTCGTCGGTTCCACCTACCAGTGGCGTCACGCCCGACCGCAACATCGCTACGCCGACACGGTCATCTATGAGGTGCATGTGAAGGGGTTCACCATGCGCCACCCCGGAGTGCCCGAGGAGCTACGCGGGACCTTTGCCGGCATGGCTCACGAGGCCGCGCTTTCTCACCTGGTCGATCTGGGCGTGACCGCAATCGAACTCCTCCCGATCCACTCCTCCGTGCCCGAGCAGTTTCTCATCGACCGTGGGCTCACCAACTATTGGGGCTACAACTCCATCGGCTACTTCGCGCCACATGAGCCGTACTCCTCGGAGGCGCGGGCGGGCCGAGTCATGGGCCAGGTGGGCGAGTTCCAGGCCATGGTCGACGCGTTCCATGGAGCGGGACTCGAAGTCTTGCTCGACGTCGTCTTCAACCACACCGCCGAGGGAGATCAGAACGGTCCGACCCTGTCCTTTCGGGGACTCGACAATCGGGCCTACTACCGTTTGACCGCCGACGGTGCTGGCTATGTCGACACTACGGGGTGTGGGAACTCACTCAACGCCGGAAACCCGGTGACGCTCGCCTTGATCATGGATTCCCTCCGCTACTGGGTGACCGAAATGGGAGTGGACGGCTTCCGCTTCGATCTCGCCCCCACTCTGGCCCGCCAGGAGGGGGGATTCGATCAGGCCTCCGCCTTCTTCGATCTGGTCTCCCAGGACCCGGTCGTATCGCGCGTGAAGCTGATTGCCGAACCCTGGGACGTCGGTCAAACGGACAGCTACGACGTCGGTCGTTTCCCTCCGTTATGGCGCGAATGGAATGGCAAGTATCGCGACACCATGCGTGATTTCTGGCGAGGGACGGGAACAATGGCCCCCGACTTCGCCACCCGCTTCGCGGGTTCGTCGGACCTCTATGGTGGACAAGGACGCCGGCCCACCTCGTCGGTCAACCTGATCACCGTGCACGACGGCTTCACTCTGACCGATCTCGTCTCGTACGACACCAAGCACAACGAGAACAACGGGGAGAACAATCGCGATGGCAGCAACGACAACCGGTCGTGGAACAGCGGGATCGAGGGGCCTACCAACGATCCTGCCATAGGGGCACTCCGCGCCAGGCGGTCCAGGTCCCTGCTGGCCACTTTGTTGCTTTCGTTTGGGATCCCCCTGCTTTTGGGCGGCGACGAATGGGGAAGGACCCAGGGCGGTAACAACAACGCCTACTGCCAGGACAACGAAGTCACTTGGTTCGACTGGTCGGCCATGGACAACGGACTTCTTGACTTCACCAAGGCCCTGCTGGCATTTCGCTCGGTCCATCCGGTCTTTCGTCGCCGGAGGTTTCTCCAGGGCGTAGAAGCAAGTGAACTGCAATGGTTCAACACGCAAGGGTCGCCGATGGTCCAAGAGGACTGGGCCAACGAATCGACCAGGTGCCTGACCATCTTTCTCGATGGGCACGACGATCCCGACACCGGCGTCGATGGCCGTCCTCTGATCGACGATGACTTCCTGCTCTTGGTCAACAGCTGGAAGGAGCCGGTCGAGTTCGTGCTTCCCGAGGTGGGCGGGCATCTTTCCTGGGTGACCGAAATCGACGCCGGGCACCCCGCGGATACGAGTCATCCGGGAGACAAGGCGATCGACCCGGGGGATCGCGTTCTCGTCCCTGACTTCTCGTTGATGGTACTCCGGGCGAATCACCAGCCTTTGGTCCCGCCGCCGACGACGATAGAGATCCCGGTCACGTAGGAGCTCCCGGCTCGGTGCCCGAGCCGGGCCGGTCCCCCTGCCGGTGCTTGACGCCACACTGGCCGGGTGTACCATACTGAGTATGATCGATGATGAGGTCGCGCGATGAGTGTGCGCCACGCAATCCTCGCCCTGTTGAGCGAGGGTCCGAAGTACGGCCTCCAGCTCCAAAAGGAGTTCGAGGCGAGCACCGGCGAGGTGTGGCCGCTCAACATCGGCCAGGTGTACACGACGCTGCAGCGCCTCGAGCGCGACGGGCTGGTCGAGTCCGACGAGCCCGAGAACGAAGGTCCCCAAAAGGGCTTTCACATCACCGACGCCGGATCGACCGAGCTCTCGTCGTGGCTGAACACGCCGCCGGACATGACCTCGCCGCCGCGCGACGAGCTCGTGATCAAGGTGTTGTCGGCCCTGCGGGTACCGGGGGTCTCCGTGCACGACGTGATCCAGGTCCACCGTCGCTACCTGGTCGAGCTCATGCAGCAGTGGACCCGCCTCAAAGAGGACGAGGCCGACTTCGATCTCACCTTCGCCCTCGTCGTCGACGCCGAGCTGTTCCGGCTGGACTCGGTCGTGCGCTGGCTCGACACGGCCGACGGCCGCTTAAAGCGCGCCGCCTCTGAGCCGCCGGCCCCTTCGAGCACACCCCGACTGGCGAGGCGGCTGGTCGTCCGCCGGTGAGCTTCCTCGAACTGCGAGGGGTCTCCAAGTCCTACGGCGAGGGCGCCGCCGAGGTCCACGCCCTCGAAGACGTCAACCTCTTCGTCGAGCGCGGGTCACTCGTGGCGGTGATGGGGCCGAGCGGCTCGGGCAAGTCGACCCTGCTCACCATCGCCGGCAGCCTCGAGGAGCCGACCAGCGGCGAGGTGGCCATCGACGGCGCCTCGCTCGGGTCCATGTCGCGCAAAGACAAGGCGTGCCTGCGCCGGCGCACCATCGGCTACGTCTTCCAAGAGTTCAACCTCTTGGCCGGGCTGAGCGCGCTCGAGAACGTCGCCCTGCCTCTCGAGCTCGACGGACTGGCCGCCAAGAAGGCGCAGGCGGCCGGGATGGCAGCGCTCGAGGACCTCGGCCTGGCGGACCGGGCGGCGCACTATCCCGATGAGCTCTCGGGCGGTGAGCGCCAGCGGGTCGCCATCGCCCGGGCGGTGGTGGGGGAGCGTCACCTGCTCTTGGCCGACGAGCCGTCGGGGGCGCTCGACTCGACCAACGGCGAAGCGGTGATGCGCATGATCCTCACCGCCTGCAAGCGCGGCGTCGCCGCCGTCGTCGTCACCCATGACGCCCAGCTCGCCTCGTGGGCCGACCGGGTGGTCTTTTTGCGCGACGGCCGGGTCGTCGACCAGACGGTGCCGCCGCCGAGCCTCGAGGCCCTGCTCGAGGAGAGCAGTCAGCCCGGGCCCCGGCGCTGATCGCCCGCCTCGCCCGCATAACTGCCCCTTGACAGTCGATCTGACAACTGTAGGATACTGCGTATGGTGTTAGGTGTCCTACTTGACGTGTCGCCGCACTAGCGGCGAAGGATGGTTTGCCTCCGATGAGCCTGCTCGAACTCCAGCAGATTTCGAAGTTCTACGGCGAGGGTGAGACCGCCGTGCGTGCCCTCTACGAGCTCGATCTTTCAGTTGACGAAGGCGATCTTGTGGCCGTGATGGGGCCGAGCGGCTCGGGAAAGTCGACCCTCCTCACCATCGCCGGCAGCCTCGAAGAGCCGACGAGTGGTGAGGTGCGCATCGGCGGTGCGGCGCTGTCCAGGCTGTCCCGCAACGACAAGGCCCGTCTTCGACGTCGCACGATCGGCTATGTCTTCCAGGACTTCAACCTCCTCCCCGGACTCACTGCCGCGGAGAACGTCGCGCTTCCTCTCGAGCTTGACGGCATCTCCGCACGCAAAGCACAGCAGGCGGGACTCGCGGCGCTCGAGCAACTCGGGCTGGCAGATCGCGCCGGGCACTACCCCGATCAGCTCTCCGGTGGGGAGCGCCAGCGTGTTGCCATCGCTCGGTCCGTGGTCGGCGAGCGCAAGCTCCTCCTCGCCGACGAGCCATCGGGTGCGCTCGACTCCACCAACGCCGAGGCCGTAATGGGGATGATCCTGGACGCCTGCAAGCGGGGGGTGGCCGCAGTCGTGGTCACCCACGACGCTCACCTCGCCTCGTGGGCCGACCGGATCATTTTCCTTCGCGACGGCCACATGGTCGACCATCTCGCACCCGACCTTTCCGATTCCTCACTCGTTACGCCCCGCGCGTAGCGCGATCGAACGCTCGATCCCGAAGGAGCCTCGATGACCACCGCTGTTCTCGCACCCCCCGCTCCCGCCCCTGCACGACCCCCCGATGGCGGAGCGCCGGCCCGCCGGGCCGTCGTCCGCTGGGCCTGGCGCCTCTTTCGACGGGAGTGGCGTCAGCAATTCCTGATCCTCGCCCTCATCACCGTCGCGGTCGCGGCGACGATCGTGGGCTCGGCCGTCGCCACGAACAACCCGCCGCCGAAGAATTCGGGCTTCGGTACGGCGCAGGACTCCGTGTCTTTCCCGAGCTATAACGCACACGCGGCGAGCGTCATCGCGAGCCTGGAGCACCATTTCGGTCGGGTCGAAGTGATCGAGAACGAGACGCTGTCGATCCCGGGATCGATCAACACCTACCAACTCCGTGCGCAGGACTCGCACGGACCGTTCGGCGGTCCGATGCTCTCACTCGTCTCCGGCCACTACCCGTCGGGAGCCGACCAGGTCGCCGTGACGAGCGGCCTCGCTTCCGACTTCCACCTCACGGCCGGCAGCAACTGGCGCGTCGACGGGGTCGAGCGCAAAGTCGTCGGTATCGTGGAGAATCCTCAGAGCCTGCTTGACGAGTTCGCGCTCGTCGTACCCGGGCAGGTGAAGAACCCGACGGGAGTCACCGCGCTCTTCGACGCCCGCGGCGTTTCGCTGAGCTCATTAGGCAAGGGCGTGCAGGTGGAGACCCCCGCCTCGGTCGCGCAGTCCAACCCGCTCAACCCCGAGACGATCTCGCTGGCCGTCCTGGTTCTCGGGATGCTGCTCATCGCGCTCGTCTCGATCGGCGGCTTCACGGTGCTCGCGCAGCGGCGGATGCGCTCGATCGGGATGCTCGAGTCGACCGGCGCGACCGACCGTCATGTGCGTCTCGTTGTCAGCGCGAACGGCACTGTCGTTGGCGTCGTCGGTGCCATCCTCGGCTTCATTCTCGGGCTGGTCGTCTGGCTCGCCTACCGCCCGAACCTTGAGCAGAGCTCGCACCACATGATCGGGGTGTTCGCTCTCTCCTGGCCCGTGGTCGCCGCCGCGATGGTGCTCGCGGTCGTCGCGGCGTACTTCGCGGCGTCCCGCCCGGCGCGGGCGGTCACCAAGGTGCCGATCGTCCAAGCGCTGTCGGGCCGACCGGCGCCCCCCCGCCAGATCCACCGGTCCGCGCTCCCCGGCATCGTCTTCCTCGTCGGCGCTTTCTTGTTGCTCGGTTACTCCGGTGGCACGAACCACGGCAACGGGAGCGGTGGTGCGCCCGAACTCCTCTTCGGGATCGTCCTGCTCATCCCCGGACTGATCCTGCTCGCTCCATTCTTCCTTTCGCTGACCGCGCGCATCGGTCGACGTGCGCCGATCGCTCCCCGGATTGCGCTGCGCGACCTGGCCCGGTACCGGGCGCGCTCGGGGTCGGCCCTCGCGGCGATCAGCCTCGCGGTCTTGGTCGCAGTGATCGTGATGCTGGCCGCCGCCTCCCGCTATGGCAACGTGCTCGACTACGCGGGTCCGAACCTTTCCTCGAACGAGATCGCCCTTCACGCCAACACGCCGCCTCCGGTAGGAACGATCATACGTGCGCCGAACGGCAAGACCCACGTCCAAAAGGCTTCGTCGGCCGCGACGGTCGCGACCCCGCAGCAGTTGGCAACGCACGCCGAAGCGATTGCAAAGGGACTCGGCGCACAGCTGATCGCACTGGAGACCCCCGGTGCGAATCTCAACGCGACCCAGGGCGGCCGGAACTGGGATGGAGCGATCTACGTCGCGACCCCGCAGCTGCTGCGGGCGTTCGGGATCAAGGCGTCCGAGATCGATCCGAGCGCCGACGTCCTCAGCTCGCGCCCGGGTCTCTCCGGGGTCTCCGGGATTACATTTACCTACGGTCCGAACGCCGGCAACTTTTCTGGCCCTCCCGGTTCAGGTCCGTCGTCGGCGGCGAGTTGCAGTGCGGCGACAGACTGCCTCGCCAACCCGGTCATCCAGGAGGTGGGTGCCCTGCCGAGCGGTACCTCGGCACCGAACACGGTGATCACCGAGCACGCGATGCGCGAGTTCCACATCCAAGGGACAACGAACGACTGGTTGGTTCAGGGCAACCAGGCGTTTACGGCTTCGCAGATCAGCAGCGCCGATCTCACCGCGTCGACGTCGCAGCTGTCGGTCGAGTCGAAGAACGACCAGCCGACCTCGTCGGAAGTCGTCAATTGGGCGACGATCTTCGGGATTGTCATCGCCCTGGGTGTGCTCGGGATGTCGGTCGGGCTCGTCCGGAGCGAGTCGGCCGGCGACCTCCGCACGCTGGCGGCGACGGGCGCGTCGAGCTACACGCGGCGCACACTGACTGCCGTGACGGCCGGCGCGCTCGGCTTTCTCGGCGCACTCCTCGGGGTGGTGGGCGGATACATCGGCATGATCGGTTGGCTGCGCAGCAACTCGCTGAACGGGGGGATCGCTGCGCTCGGGAACGTTCCCGTCGCGGATCTCCTCTTCATCCTTCTCTGTATGCCTGCGTTCGCGGCGATCGTCGGTTGGCTCTTCGCGGGCCGCGAGCCCGCAGCGATGGCGCACCAGGCAATCGAATGAGACAGGGAATGATCGTCATTGTGCTGCGACCCGTAGACACCGCGTTTGGGCGGAACTGCGCGGCATGACTGGCCCAGACGCGACCGCGGAACCCCGTGAGGTGGCGGGAGAGCCCGCTGACCGATTCGTCGACTCGCACTCCTCGCGACGTGCCTGGGGGCGCGGGTTAGTGCACCTCGGACTTCTCCTGACGGCGGCTGGCGCGCTTGCCACGTTGACCGTCCTGTACATCCGGAACGCGATCCATGCCGACATTGGCCTCGCGTTCGTCGGACTGGTCGTGGTGCATCTCGCGCAGCGACGGCGGACTGTGGCTCGCATGATGTCCCAAATTGCGCGCGCCAAATCGTTCGCTGAGCGGAGAATTCGACTTGCCGCCTCGGACTTGATCCTCGCGTTCCTCACGCTCAATGTGCTCATGTCAGGAGTTTTGGACTGGAGTCGCGGGGAACCGATCCAACTACCCCTCCCTCCTCCATTCGACAGGTGGCACTTTTTGTCGAGTGTGGCGCTCGTCATCTACCTCGTGGTCCACGTCTGGCATCGACGCAAGCGTCTTCGCAGGTCCACGATCCAATGAGCACTCGAACCAATGGATTCGCAGCGCGTGAGGCCGGCGCCGATGCCGCGTGAACCTTTTGGGGTGTGCGGGCGTCAATAATGTATGTCCTTGAGGTTGCCGACCGTCAACGGTGCCGACCCACCGCCAGTGCGCACGTCGCCGCCTCGGCACGGCGCAAGAGGGAGGGGTACCATTACTCGTGATTGGCCCCGAGGCCGATCGGGTGGGGGTGACCGATGCTGAGCGGGCCCGACCATTCGTGGCGGCGCCATCCGATGTGGAGGCACGCAGGCACTGTCGTCATCTGCGCAGCCCTTGTCGCCGGAGTGATCGTCGCGGCCCTGTACACAGGCTCGGGTGCCCATGGCCACAGCGCCGGCCACGATGTCGTCAAGAGACACGATGTCCACGAGAAGTACGCACCGCTGTTGGCGGCGGTCACCACAACGACCGATTCGAGCAGTTTCGACTTCACCTTCACCGAGTCGGACAATCCTGGAACACAGTCAGGTTCGGGAGCCCAGGCGCAGATCTTCGACGGGAACGGCGTCGTCAACACCAACCCGTACGTGACGCTGTCGAGGTCCGATTCAGGCAGTAGTTACGGGGCGGTGACGCTGGTGGTCGACGACTCGGACGCGTGGGAATTCGGTGCAGGAGATGCCGGAGTCAACCCCGGGTCGAACAGCGGGCCGGGAGATCCACTGTCGCAATTCGGCCAGGAGGTCGAAAGCAGCATCGGCACCGGACAAGGTGGGCTGGCGATGATGGGCTTGGCTGATCCATACGGCCGGCTCGACCTGGCGAAGAACATGGTCACCAGTGCCGCGGAGACCGGCACCGGCACGGGCGACGGCATGGCGGTCACGATCTACGCCGTGACGATCAACGTGGAGAACGAGGCGAACCAGGTGGGACTCAGCCCCGAGCAACAGACCACGATCGACCAAGCCCTCGCCTTCCTGCAGCAGCAGGGCTACTCCGGGACATCGGAATTGGTGTCCGTCGACGGCGCCGGGTACATCCGGGAGATCAAGTCGACCGTGACGTTCGCTTCGGGCGCTTCAGTGGTCGGAGACCAGACCTACTCCGACTTCGGCTGCGCGGGCACCGTGACGCCCGGGGACCCCAAGTTGCAGCCGGCGCCGGCCGGATGTGTTTCACCCGATCAACCGGGGGCGACCGTGCCGACCTCAGTTCCCACGACCACCACCAGTCCGCCGACTACTACGACGACGTCGACCACGACGACGTCAAGCACGAGCGCGCCGGGGGGTTGAATCTCATGACTCCGGGCCGTCCACGGACGGCGGCGGGATGCGCCATCGACCGCCAGGCAACCTTGGCCACCCGTCCCGGGGCCCTGTATTTGCGGCTCCGGAGATCTCGCCTCAGAGCTGAAGGGAACGGTCTCTGACCTGGCCCTTCGTGGGCGAGCCTCCGAGCTGGCAGTCGACCTGCACGGCGGTGGACGCCTGAAGGGTACTCACTCGGAACGTAGAGTCGACCGAGGGAGCTCGGCGCGTCTTCAGGCAGAGGAGGTGGTTGGATTGCCATCGGTGGACATGGATGAACTAGTCGAGGGTGTTGCCGCATGAGCACATCGTCGACGGTTGTGCTCGTTCTGGCCGTCTTCGGGGCCAGCACCGTGGAAATGGTCGAGGCCCTCACGATTGTGGTGGCGGCCGGCGTGACCCGCAGCTGGCGTTCCTCCCTTGAAGGGGCGGCCGCGGCCGCGGCCGTTCTCGCCGTCATCGTCGTGGCCGTCGGCGTCCCTCTGATCCATTACGTGCCGATCAATGCCCTGCGGGTGGTTGTCGGCGCCCTCTTGCTGGTGCTCGGGCTTTCGTGGCTCCGCAAGTCCATCCTGCGAGCCAGTGGGCACAAGGCTCTGCACGACGAGGACGCCATCTTTGCCGCCACCTCGGCGGAGCTGGCGACGACCGCATCGAGTCCCTCGGCTCCCAAACGGCGTGATGCGATCGGATTCGCTGTCGCCTTCAAAGGCGTGTTTCTCGAAGGGATGGAAGTCGTGCTCATTGTCGTCAGCCTTGGTGCCAGCCAACACCGATTGGGGATCGCCGCCGTAGCGGCGGCTGCCGCGGCCCTCGTTGTTGCCGCCGTTGGCGCCCTGGTGGCCAAGCAACTCTCACAAGTGCCGGAGAACACCATCAAGATCGCCGTGGGCATCATGCTGACGAGCTTCGGGCTCTTTTGGGTCGGCGAAGGGGCGGGTGCGCACTGGCCTGGCAGTGATGCGGCCATCATCGTGTTGGTTGGCATATTCTTCCTCGTCACCATCGGCTCGATCGCGTGGCTTCGTACTTTGCATCCAACCATTCGGCGTCAACCGAACAAAGCCGTGGTGCCCCAAAGGGTTGAAGAGTGAAATCGATATCCCGTGGCGTTCGGGCCTTCGGTCTCTTCTGGTGGGACTTCCTCGTCGGCGACACACCGGAACTACTGATCGCCGTCGTCTTGATTGTTGCTCTGGCGCTGTTGCTTCGCCATCACCACGACATCGCCATCATCCTTCTTCCAGTAGTCACCGTATTGTCCCTGCTTGTCAGCACATTTCGAGGGCGACAACGAGATGGAAGGCGAAGCAAACCTTGACGAATCGCGTCGGCCCCATCTGGTGGACCAACGCGACCGCCTTGGTCCCCATCGGGCTCGGCCATCCGACTAGAGGATGACGCGGACGTCCACTTATTATCCTCTGGACTGAATTCCGACGCCACTGCGGAGTTCTACGATTAGGCCTTTGACGCCTGGAAATTAGGAAAAAATACATGAAGGACGACACGTTCCGGCGCCGGGATCCCGCATCGCGTGCAGCGCTCGATCGCTTCGTTAGAGAGCCTGTCGCCGCGAAGGTGCCCGAGATCATTTACTTATTCTGGGTGATCAAGATCCTGACCACGGCGGGGGGCGAGGCAACCTCCGACTATCTAAAGACATTGGGGAACATCCGTGGCGGGGGAGTGGAGGTCGCCCTCTTTGTCATTGGGCTCGCGTTGCAGTTCGCAACCCGACGGTATCGCGCGTTCTCATACTGGTTCTTGGCGTACGCCATCGCCATTTTCGGTACTGGGGTATCCGACTTCTTGCATCTCGATGTGGGAATACCCTACGCCGGAACGACCGTCTTGTGGGCGGTCGTGCTGATCGCTATTTTCTGGTTGTGGCACCATAGAGAAGGAACGCTGTCCATCCACAGCATTACCACGCGGCCACGCGAGTTCTTTTACTGGGCAACGGTATTCGCCACCTTTGCCCTCGGGACGGCACTGGGTGACTTCACCGCAACCGCGCTCGGCCTTGGCTACTTGGCGTCGGGCATTCTCTTCGGCATCATCATTCTGATCCCAGCCCTGGCCCGGTGGCGGCTGGGGCTCAATGGGGTTGCCGCTTTCTGGTTTGCCTACGTGGTGACCCGTCCCCTCGGTGCCTCCTTTGCCGATTACATCAGCAAAGCGCGCAACCTTAGTGGCATCGGCTTCGGAGACGGTCAGACCGCGGTGGTATTTACCGCGGCCGTCGTCGTCCTGGTGTTGTATCTCACCATCGTCCGTCCCGATATCCAAGATCCCGTGGTCTGACGAGCGGGGCCGCCCAGTTCTCGCGGCCGACGATGACCTGATCGCCGGCAGTCCGCATTCGACCAGGCCAGGCGCTAGCCGGTTGGGCTTATAGCCTGGGCCGACGCGTCCGTGACCCCTGGAAGGAGGGTGGCCGATTTGCCTGCCTGCTCGCGCTGCTTGGTCGAGGTGTCGCCGGGGACCGCACGGTGCCCCAAGTGCGGCGCCGCCATCAGGCCGCCTGTCGTGGCGCGCCCGA
>JBEKWB010000099.1:0-16151 GCA_049513455.1 Acidimicrobiales bacterium | reverse complement strand
GATGGAGCGCCAGAAGGCCGGTCACGGAAACCAACGCTTCCCGGCTACGAGAAAACTGCAAGGACCCAGTCCACACGACGGCGATTGGCGGCCATACGCCGAAATCATCGACGACCGCCGAAAGTCAGGCCATTAAGAGGGAAGGTGGGCTGCCGCCATTGCTTCACGAACATCCCACGCTTCCTGACTGCAGACACCGAGGTGCGTTGCCTGCACTGACCATTGACGGCTCTTCGGATCCTGACGGGGAGCCCCATTGACTCCGTTCCCTAGCTTGACGCGCGGCGATGGACCCGCACTCCCGCCCCCTCAAGCTGTCCTCGACCAAGCCTGTGAGCACGTCGACGCTTTGCCTGTCGTGCCACACCCGTGCCACACGCAGTGGCACGCGAGAGTTTTTCACGGTCAATGAGGTGTACGGCGAGTAATCGGAGAAACCGTCTCTGAGCTGGATATCCATTGCGAATTCCTGGTGGGCGCTGCGGGACTCGAACCCACGACCTCAGCCGTGTGAAGGCTGCGCGGTGGGCGCTGCGGGACTCGAACCCACGACCTCAGCCGTGTGAAGGCTGCGCTCTAACCAGCTGAGCTAAGCGCCCTTTCGGGTGAACTTCCTGTGCCGCGGCCAATCGGGAGCAGCACAGCCCGACAACCTACCTCGTCGTGCCCGCCTTGAGTTCTGACCCCTACGGGGAGCCGGATGGCCCGAGGCCCGGCGTCGATCCCCTCCGACCCATCAGACGCCGACATAGGTGATGTCCGAATGATCGCGGTGGCCCACCGTGAAGTCCTCGAGGAAGCGGAACGACCGCCCCGCGTCCACCTCGAGGGTGTACGTCCAGTCGAACGCGCAGACCCTCTTGGCGATCAACCAATGCCCCTCGCGGTGCTCGAAGCGGTCCACGTACCGCAGTCCGAGGATGAGGTCGGTCTGCCGCTGGGCGTCGTCCGGCCGGGAGAGATGGTGGGCCACGCAATAGGTGTCCGCCTGGGCCACGTCCCCCTCGATGCGAATAGCCGGGGAGGCGATGAAGTGCATGGTGGCCGAAAAGTTGGAGAGTGCGTCGAGAACCCAGGCCGCGAACTCGGAGCCGGACCCTCGGAAGGCATTGTGATCATCGAAGCCATCGGGGTGATAGCACGAGGCCATCATCTCCGCATCGAGGCGGTCCGTGCCACGGGCCAGCCGCTTGATGACATCGTGGATCTCTTCGCGGTGCAGGAGCTCCTCGACCCGGGGGTCAATCGCCGGCATAGCCACCTCCATGGTCCGTCGTGCCTGGCCAGCCGGACGGGACGGGCTGGACGCCCGGGAGCGAGTGGTCCACCGGGCGCCCCCGACCCCGGAAAACCCGAGAATAACCCGGCGACTTGGGCACCACAGGTGGGCCAGGTACCCTGGCCGCAACATGAAGTCCCTTTTCGATGATGGCGACAAGCCCCCGACGCTGGGCGAGCGCCTGTCCGGCACGTTCTCCGGCGCGTTCGCCCGTCCGACCCGACCGGCCGGGGCCGCGGGCGGCGCACCGGGCGAGGATCCCAAAGCGATACTCAGTCCCGCCGACCGACGTGCCGCCATGACCAAGCTCGACGCCACGGAGGCCAAATGGTCAAAGGCCGGACTGGCCGTTGCCGCCGTCATCGGGGCCGTCATCGTCGTCTACCTGGCGGCCGATCACCCGACCAAGAAGGTGACCGAGAAGATCCACGGTGTCACCCATACCCACCTGGTACCCCTCTCGGACACGTACCTGCTGGTCGGAGCCATCGTGGTGGGTTTCTGCCTCCTGGGTTTCGAAGGGATACGGCGAGGGCGACGCACGCTCGTCGTGTTTGCGTTCTTCATCGATGGATTCGCCTTCACCCTGGTCTTCGCCCCGCTCGGACTGGCCCTGATCTTCCTGGGGGGATGGCTCATGCTGCGGGCCTACCGGATCCAGAAGTTCGGCACGGCGAACGCGAAACTGGCGGCCCGGGAGGCGGCGGCACGGCCGCCCCGTCGGGAGCGCAAGCAGGCCGCGCGCACGCCGGTCAAGCCAACCGGCCATAAGCCGCCGACCGCGAACAAGCGCTATACCCCCAAGGCGCCGCCCCGCAAGAAGGTGGCCAAGCCGACGGAATAGTCCCCGTTCAAGAGGTCAACCGGGCCCCTGGCCGGGCTGATCCCGGGGCGGCTCTGCGGCGGGGATCACCAGAGCGGAGCGTAAGAGGGCCAGCACATCGGTGCGCCGGCGCACCAGCGAGCGGGCGGTTGGCTCCTCCCCCAGCGCGCGCAGGACCTCGACCTCGGTGACCATGCCGATGACCGTGGAGTAGATGGCGAGCAGGAGCAGACGTGGGTCATGCCGACGCATCGTGCCGGCGTCCATCTCAGCCTCCAAGAAGGCCGACGCTCGCCGCACCAGGGGCTCGAGCGCTGCGGTCATCTGGGTCGCCGCCGGGGGGCCCAGCCGCGAAACCTCCCGCAGCAACCCGAGCAGTTCGGGTTGGCGCGCCGCCAGGCGGAAGACCGAGCGGACCACGGCCTCGACCCGGACCCAGCCGGCGCCGGCGCCGCGCAGCGCGGTCTCGAGGGCATCGGACAGGTCGGCTGCGCTGCGCGCAATAACCGCCTCGAGCACCGCGTCCTTCGACGGGAACCAGTACAGGATGCTCTGCTTCGTGAGCTCGAGGTTCTTGGCCAGCGCGTCCAGCGAGGTGCCGTCGTAGCCGCGGCTGGCGAACGAGGCCAGGGCCGCGTTGAGGATGCGATCGCTCGTCGAGAGGGCGGGTGCCGTCGTGCTCACTTACCAAATGGTAGACAGATTCGGCGGTGGATGGTAAACAATTCCCGTGCCGATCGGCCGGGACCTCCGTGCAAAGCGCTTCTTCATTACTGGTGCGACCGGGTTTTTGGGCACTGCGCTGGTCGAACGCATCCTGCGCTGCGTCCCGGAAGCCGAGATCACCGTACTGGTTCGGCCCGGTCGCCGGGCGGATGCCGCCTCCCGGCTGGCCCGCGAGATCATAAGGAACGACTGCTTCGACCGCCTGCGGGAGGAGCTGGGCGCCGGCTTCGCCGCCGAGGTGGCCCGACGGGTCAAGGCCGTTCCCGGCGACGTGGGCCAGGACGGCCTGGGGCTGGACGACGCCGGGCGTGCCGCCCTGGCCGCCAGCGACATCGTCATCCACTCGGCCGCCACCGTCTCGTTCGACGCCCCCCTGACCCAAGCGGTCGAGATCAACCTGCTCGGCCCCGCCCGGGTCGGCGCCGCCGTGGCCGCCTCGGGCTCGGGCGCTCACCTGATCTCCGTGTCCACCGCGTATGTGGCCAGCACGCACCAGGGGGAGGCCAAGGAGGAGCTGCTCTCCGAGAACCGGTTCACGCTCGACATCGATTGGGAGGACGAGGTCAGGGCCGCCCGCCGCCTCCGCGACGACCTCCAGGCGGCGTCCCGCCGAACCGAGCGCCTGGCCGGCTTCACCAAGGAAGCCCGGAGCGAGATCGGCGGCGCCGGCGATCACCTCCTCGCCGCCCGGGCGGAGAAGATCCGCGAGGAGTGGGTGCGCACCGAGTTGGTCGATGCCGGCACGGCCCGCGCCCATTCGCTGGGCTGGCCCGACGCCTACCCCTTCACCAAGGCGATGGGCGAGCGTGTGCTGGTGCAGCAGTGGGCCGGCTCGGTGCCGATCACCTTCGTGCGGCCGTCGATCATTGAGTCCGCGCTCGAAGAGCCCCGGCCGGGGTGGATCCGCGGCTTCCGGATGGCGGAGCCCATCATCATCTCCTACGCCCGCGGGCTGCTGCGCGAGTTCCCGGGCGTGCCCGAGGGCATCATCGACGTCATCCCGGTGGACCTGGTGGTGGCCGCCATCCTCGGCGTGGCCGCCCACGGGCCCGCTCCGGACGGGCCGTCCGTGTACCACGTGGCATCCGGCGTGCGGAACCCGTTCCCGTACGGGCACCTGGTCGAGCTGTGCGAAGACTGGTTCAGCCGCAATCCGCTCTACGACGAGCGCGGGCAGCCGATCAGCGTGCCCGAATGGTCCTTCCCCGGGCGGGGCCGCGTCCAGCGGCAACTCCGGCGCGCCGACCAGGCCATGACCGTGGCCGAGCGCCTCTTGACGGCGTTACCCGTACGCGGCAAGCAGGCCGAACTGGCGGCGCGCATTGAGGACCGCCATGCCCTGGCCAAACGTGCCCTCGGGTACGTCGAGCTCTACGGGGCCTACACCGAGACCGACGCCCGCTATCGCGTGGACCGGTTGCTCGAGCTGTGGGACACCTTCGACGACGAGGATCACCGGACCTTCTGCTTCGATCCCGGTGTCATCGACTGGGACCACTACGTGCATGACGTGCACCTCCCGTCGGTGGTGGAGCACGCCCGGGTCCGCACGACCTCGGGCCGTTCGGTGGTCGAGAAGCGCCCGGAACGGGCCCGCAAGGCCATCCTCTCGGCCGACCGGCATCTGGCCGTGTTCGACCTCGAGCA
The DNA here is from genome assembly GCA_049513455.1 of Acidimicrobiales bacterium. Taxonomy (GTDB): domain Bacteria; phylum Actinomycetota; class Acidimicrobiia; order Acidimicrobiales; family RAAP-2; genus Bog-473. Next base: position 11,676 of record JBEKWB010000099.1, on the reverse strand, counting down.
CACCCTGATGGCGTCGAACGTGGTCGACACCTACGCCTGGCTGGCGAGCCGCCACCTTCCCGTGGCGCGGCGGGCCAGGTTCGTGGCCGACCTCCTGCGCCAGGCGCCTTCGTTGCTGGCGCTGGACCGCCGGGACCGGGGTGACTTCCTCCGCTCGTTCTACCGGCGCTTCGAGGGTGCTCCCATCGCCCGGTTGCGCCGCGACTCGTGGGAGCTGTTCCACACCCAGCTCCTGACCCGCTCGTTCCCCGAGGGCTTCGCCCGGGTCCGGGCGCATCGCGCCCTCGGTCATCGCACCCTGCTCATCACCGGTGCGCTGGACTTCATCATTGCGCCGGTGCGGCCGCTGTTCGACGACATCGTCTGTGCCCAGATGGAGGAGCGCGACGGTCTTTTGACCGGGCACCTCACCAACCTCCCCCCCATCGGCGAGGCGCGGGCGCTCGTCCTGTCGGAGTACGCCGCGGCGCACGATCTCTCGCTGGAGGAGTCGGTGGCCTACGCCGACTCGGCCAGCGACCTGGCCATGCTCGAAGCGGTCGGCTTCCCGGTCGCCGTCAATCCCGAGGCACGTCTGGCGGCGATCGCCCGGCGCCGCGGCTGGCACGTGGAGCACTGGGCCAAGGCGAAGGGCGGGTCGCACCGGCCCCTGCCGCTCGGCCCCTTCGACGTGAAATCGCCCAAGGCGTTCATCGCCAAGTGAGCACGCTCCTCTTCGAGCGCTCGCTCCCCCGCTTCGCGGCGGCGCGCCTGGCGTCCAGCTTCGGATCCGGGCGCGGCGCCGGGGTGGGGCCGCTCCGGCTGGTCGACCACGTGGCGCCGGCGCTGCCGGGGGAGGGCTGGGTCCACGTGGATCCGGTGCTGTCGGGCATCTGCGGTTCGGACCTGTCCACCTTGGACGGGCGCAGCTCGCGCTTCTTCGAAGAGATCGTCTCGTTCCCGTTCGTCCCGGGTCACGAGGTGGTGGGCCGTCTCTCCTCCGACGCCGTCGGCGCGGACAACGAGCCCTTGGCCGCCGGCTCCCGGGTGGTGCTGCAGCCGGTGCTGGGCTGTGCCGCCCGCGCTATCCACCCGTTCTGCCCAGCCTGTGCGGCCGGAAACGTGGGCAACTGCGAGCGTGTGGCGTTCGGGCACATCAGGCCCGGTCTGCAGACGGGTTTCTGTGCCGACACCGGGGGCGGGTGGTCGAGTACCGGCCTCGTGGCGCATTCGAGCCAGCTCTTCGCCGTCCCTGACGGGCTCAGCGACGCCGACGCGGTCACCACCGAACCGGTGGCCTGCGCCGTGCACGCAGTACTGGGGGCCGGAATTCGCGACGGGGATCTGGTGGCCGTGGTCGGGGCCGGCACGCTCGGGCTCACCGTGACCGCCGCGCTGGCGCATCTGGCCGCCACCGGCCGCTGTCCCGCCCCCCGGGCGCTCCTGGTCGGAGCCAGGTACGCCCACCAGCTGCGCCTGGCCCGGGAGTTCGGAGCCACCGAAGCCCTCCCACCTGAGCAACTGGCGCGCGCGGTACGCCGGCACAGCCACTCGCTGTCCTATGGGGGCTCGTCGGGCGAGACAGCCACCCTCACCGGCGGGGCCGATGTGGTGATCGACTGCGTCGGCAGTGCCGAATCGATCGCCCAGTCATTGGCCATGGTCCGGCCCCGCGGCACCGTCGCCCTGGTCGGTATGCCCGGCAAGGTGACGATCGACCTGGCCCCGCTGTGGCAGCGCGAGGTGCGCCTCGCCGGCGCCTACGCATACGGCACCGAGTCGGTGCCCGCGGCCGTGCCCGCTGGCGACGCGGGCACGGCGGGTGCTGCCGCTCCGACCAGAAGGAAGAAGGCCGCAGCCCAGCCCGAAGAGGTGCCCACCTTCCGATTGGCCTTCGAAGTGGTGGCCGCACAGTCGACGGGTCGCCTGGTCTCGGCCACCTATCCCCTCACCCGGTTCGAAGAAGCGGTGGCCCATGCCGGGGCCGCCGGGAGGCGCGGGGCCGTCAAGATCGCCTTCGACATCACGAAAGGACACACCCGATGAGCCGCCGTCCCGGTTTCGTCCTCGAAGTGGACAAGTCCACGCCGCCGACCTTGTTCTGGAACGGCGAGGGCTTCAGGCTCGAGACCCTTCCCGAGGGCAGCCGCGTGATCTACGCCCCCGAGCCCATGAAGGCGCTCGACGACCCCTACGGCGCCATCCGTCACGCCCTGCTCCATCCGCTGGGCGATCGCGATCCCCTGCCGGCGTTGCTCCACGCGGGCATGAAGCTGACGATCTGCTTCGATGACATTTCGCTCCCGTTACCCCCGATGGAATCGCCTGACATCCGCCAGATGGTCATCGAGACCGTGCTCGACATGGCGGCCGACGCCGGGGTCGATGACGTGATGCTCATTGCCGCGTTGGCCCTGCACCGGCGGATGACCGAGGCCGAGCTGCGCCACGCGTTGGGCGACCGGGTCTACGACGCCTTCGCCCCCCACGGCCTGCTCACCCAGCATGATGCCGAGGACCCGGACAACCTCATCTTTCTCGGCCAGACCGATGCGGGCGAGGACATCGAGATCAACAAGCGGGCGGCCACCTCGGACCTCCTGGTCTACGTCAACATCAACCTGGTGGCGATGGACGGCGGCCACAAGAGCGTGGCCACCGGGCTGGCCAGCTACCGCTCGCTGCGCCATCACCACAACCCGCAGACCATGCAGCACTCCCGCTCCTTCATGGATGCCCCCGCCTCCGAGCTGCACAGCTCGAATTGGCGCATGGGGCGGTTCATCGCCGAGGCGGGCGTCAAGATCTTCCAGATCGAGACCACGCTCAACACCGACACCTTCCCCTCGTCGTTCGCCTTCCTCCAAAAGCGCGAGTGGGAATGGGGCGTGCGCGATCGCGCCACCTTCGCCGCCACCTCCAGATCGCTCCAGGCCACGCCGCCGCGCCTGGCCCGCCAGATCTTCCACTCCATTGAGTCGCCCCATGCCATGACCTCGGTGCAGGCCGGCGAGGTGGAGGCCGTGCACGCCATCACGACGGAGAACGTATGGAAGCAGCAGGGCGTCGACGTGGTCGGGCAGACCGACATCCTGACCCTCGGGCTGCCCTACATCTGCCCCTACAACGTGAACTCGATCATGAACCCGATCCTGGTGGCGTGCCTGGGATTGGGATACTTCTTCAACCTGTACCGGGGCAAGCCCCTGGTCCGCGAGGGTGGGGTCCTGATCCTCCGCCACCCCACCCGCCCCGAGTTTCACCCCGGCCACCACCCCAGCTACATCGACTTCTACGAGCAGGTGCTGACCCAGACGGTCGACCCGGTGGCCATCCACAAGCAGTTCGAGGAGTCGTTCGCCACCGACCCGTGGTACATCCACCTGTACCGCACCGGTCACGCCTATCACGGCGTGCACCCGTTCTACATGTGGTACTGGTGCGCGCACGCGTTGGAGCACTTGGGACGGGTCATCGTCGTCGGCGGCGACCCCAAGGCCGTGCGCCGGCTCGGCTTCTCGCCGGCCTCGTCGCTGAACGATGCCCTGGAGATCGCCACCGATGTCGTCGGCCCCTCCCCCACCCTGACGCATCTGCACGCCCCGCCGATCATGATGGCCGACGTCCACTGATGTCGGCGTCGGTCGGCGACCGTGCCCAGAGCCTGGCGGCCCGCGCCCGCTCCATCCGATTCCCGCTGGCCGCGCCGTCGTGGCCGACATCGGTCGAGCGGCCGGATCCCGAACGCAAGATCGGCCTCGACTACGACCACGGGTGGTCCCGCCGCTACCCCGTCCGTCTGGCCCGGGCCGTGGTCATGGACAACATCACGCGCCCGGCGGCGCGGCTGCTGGCTCCGGCCACGGTCCGCGGCTTGCAGCACCTCCGGCACATTGAGGGCCCGGTCATCTTCGCCGCCAACCACGCCAGCCACGTCGACACCCCGCTCCTGCTCACCACCCTGCCGGTCGAATTCCGCCACCACACCGTCGTCGCCGCGGCCTCGGACTACTTCTTCGACCGCAAATGGAAGTCGATCCTGTGGTCGTTCTCGCTGGCCGCCATCCCCATCGAGCGCAGCCGGGTCAACCGCCGCTCGGCCGACACCGCCGCCGAGCTCTTAGAGGAAGGATGGAACCTGGTCATCTTCCCCGAAGGGGGACGTTCGCCCGACGGCTGGACGCAGCCGTTCCATCCGGCGAGCGCGGCGTACCTCGCCCACCGCACCGGCCGGCCGGTGGTGCCGGTGTTCCTGCACGGAACCCGGCACGTGCTGCCCAAGACGCCCGACGACACCGGGTTGCCACCGGGCGGGTCCGGTACCGAGTCCCGTCGGGGTGGTCGCCTTCGCCGTTCCCCTATCTCGGTGCTGTTCGGTGCACCCCTGACGCTGGACGAAGGGGAGAACACCCGGCGCTTCTCCGACCGCGTCGAGGCGGCGGTGGCCACCCTGGCCCGTGAAGTGGACGGCGACTGGTGGCAGGCCCGGCGGGCGGTCAGCGCGGCGGATCCGGTCGAGGGCGCCGAAACGGCGCATCGCGGACCGGATGCCCCGGCCTGGCGCCGCTCGTGGGCGCTCGACCGCCCCCCACCCACGGGCCACGGCAAGAGCTGGCCCGAGTAGGGATCCGTGATCGCCGACGTCGTGACCCGCTGGCACGCCTTCATCAGGGGGGAGCTGCCCGGCGGGCTCGATGAGCTCCTCGACGACGACGTCGTGTTCTACTCCCCGATCGTGTTCACCCCGCAGAGGGGTAAGCAGATCACGGCGCTCTATCTTCAGGCCGCGGCGCAGACGTTCGGAGGGGACGAGCCGGACTCAGATGGCCCGGACCGTGAGGACGCGGAAAACCGGGGACACTTCCACTACACCAAGACCGTGCTCGGCGGGGACACGGCCATGCTGGAGTTCGAGACCACCATGAAGGGCAAGTACGTCAACGGCGTCGACATCATCCGCTGCAACGAGCAAGACCGCATCGTTGAGTTCCGGGTGATGATTCGTCCCCTCCAGGCCGTCAACCTCGTCCATCAGCAGATGGCCGCGATGTTGGATTCGATCGCCCCACCGGACTGAGCCGATCTCCGAACGCCGTCCTACTGGCCCTGCTCCGCAGCCGGGAGGTTGGAGATCACCAGTGGGCCGGACAGCACGGGCCGAGCCGGTTCCCGGGCCTACCCCTCGACCAGGAAGCCCCCGGACTGGTGCCGCCAGAGCCGGCCGTACATCCCCGTGTCCCCGAGATGCAGCAGTTCGTGGTGCGTTCCCTCTTCCACGATCTTTCCCTGGTCGAAGACCACAATGCGGTCCATGTTGGCGATGGTGGAGAGCCGGTGGGCGATGACCAGTGCGGTCGAGTTCTCCATCAGACGCCACAACGCCTCCTGGACGAGGTGCTCGGACTCGGAGTCCAACGCGGACGTGGCCTCGTCGAGGACGAGTATCGGGGCTTTCTTGGCCATCGCCTGGGCGATGGCCACCCGCTGTCGCTGGCCACCGGACAGCTTCAGGCCGCGCTCGCCGACCACGGTGTCGTAGCGGTCCGGCAGGGCGTAGACGAACTCCTCGACGTGGGCAGCCTTGCCCACCTCGTGCACGACCTCGTAGTCGACGGCGGGGCTGGCACGGTCCGACGCCTCGTGGGGGCCCAGCCCGTAGCAGATGTTCTCGGCGATGGTCCGGTGCAAGAGCTGGGGGTCCTGGGGCACATAGGACACATGGCTGCGCAAGGAGGCGAGCGTGACGTCGTTGATGTCCTGACCGTCGATCAGGATCCCCCCGCCCTCCACCTCCATGAAGCGCAGGAGGAGCCTGGAAAGGGTCGACTTCCCCGAGCCGGACGGTCCCACCAGGGCCACGTGCTCTCCGGCTCGGACGCTGAGGTTCAGGTCCTCGAAGAGGCGCGCGCCCGGCCGGTAGCCGAACGAGACATGACTGAAGTCCACACTGCCGTGCACCACGGTGAGGTCCCGGGCACCGGGGCGGTTGCTGATCTCGATCTCGACCCCCGATATGGCCGCGAACTTTCCCGCCCGGCCGAGGGAGCGGGCGAACGACCGCAAATGCTCGAATGACTGCTGGAGGCTGAGCGCGACCTGGGCCGAGTAGTACAGGATCAGGTAGAGCGCGGCGGTCGAGGCCCAGTGATGCACTGCCATGCTCGTCCCGGCCACGAGGGCGAGGAGGGTGCCGAGCACAATGGACGTCTCGAGTTGCAACTGCGTACGCATGAAGATGGAACGGGCGCGGAGGTCGGCGTCGACCGACTGCTGCATCAAGTCCTCCACCCGGTAGCGCTCGTGGGGCTCGGCGGCGGCGGACCGGACCGTCATGAGATTGGTCACGGTGTCGGCCACGACGCCCGTCGCCTTGGAGTGATGGTCCTCGAACTGTTGTGATGCGGCGCGCACCAGGGGAAGACGCCGGGCCAGGACGACGACGAAGAGCCCAACCATGACGAGCAGTGCGAGGGCAGCCGGCCAGGCGGCCACCGAGAGCACGACGAGGGCCGACAACACCACCACGGCAACGGGCAGGAGCCCCCACGACGCCACATCGACCATTTCGACGAAGGCCCAGGAGAAGTTGCCGAGCGACGAGATGACCTCTCCGGCGGGGTGGTCCATGTGCCAGCGATAGCTGAGCTCGAGCAGGTGCCGGTAGCCGTTGTTCAGCCCCTGGGCGAAGGAGCGCACGCAGGCGCCCCATTCCAGCCAGCCGGCGACCCGCCAGAAGACCATGGCGATCAGTCCGGCGATCCCATAGGCCAGCAGGAGCGGACCGAACCGCCGCCATTCGCTGACGGCAGAGTGCGGCGGGATGGAGGCCACCCGCCCGAGGATGGATGCGAAGATGAGCGGGCAGGCGATGTCCGCCATGATCACGGCCAGCACCATCACGACCCACGAGGTGATCAGTGGGCGCTTCTGGCCTTCGACCTGCTTCCAGCAGAAGGAGATGGTGTCCTTCGCCGAAGCGGTGGGGAATTCGGAGAGCTCAGCCACGAGTGGCTTCCCTTTCGAGAGGGCGCCCGGTGCGAGGGGGTGCCGTGCACCCTGCGGGTTGTCGCAGCGGGACTACGGATTGGAACGCGTGGGCGGGGCATCGGGGATGCCTCGTGGTCGGGAAAGTCCCGGACCAGCGCCGCCGGTCGACCGAGCCGACCGGGTCGACCGGGTCGACCGGGTCGACCTGAACCTATTGCCGGGAGGTGGCCTCGCCGGTCAAAGGTCGAACGCGCCGACTACGCCGACGGTCTGCAAAAACCGGGACGCGGCACGCGGGCGGGTGAGCAGCGTAATGGTCTGCATCGTCTGCATCGTCTGTCCACACATCATGCGCTCCGAACCCTTCGATGCCCCCTGCCGGGCACCACGAAAATCGTACCTGAGCGGCGAGCGGTTGCGGTGCAACGCGCGGGATTGTTGCGTCGAAGGAGCGCGCCGGATCAGCGCCCCCGCCGGCGCGGGCGTCGCGCCCCGCGGCGGGGGCGCCCACCAATGGTCGCCGCCAGTCGCTCTTCGCGCAGGGCATCGGCGGCGCTGTCATCGAACGGGGCAACCGGGACCCGGTCGCAGGCGGGCTCTCCACAAAGAGCCCAGTCCAGCAACAGATCGGCCAGGGCCGGGTTGCGGGCCAGCAGCGGGCCGTGCAGGTACGTGCCGATCACCCGTCCCGAGACGGCGCCCTCGGTGCCCGATCCGTCACCGTTCCCCACGCCAAAGATCACCCGGGCCAACGGCGTCACGCCCGGTCCCAGCGTGGTCTTCCCGCCGTGGTTCTCGAAACCGGTGAGGGTCGGCAGCGCACCCGGGGCGTCGTCACTCGGCTCCCCCACGACCTCGCCCACGGCGCGGGGCCCGGTCCCCTTCGCCGTTGCGATGTCGAGCAGGCCCACTCCTTCATGGAGGGCGCCGTCGGCGCCGGGAAACGTCTTCCCGACGATCTGATAGCCGGCGCAGACGGCCAGGACGACCGCCCCCGCCGCGGCACGACGGGCCAACGTGGCGTCCTCGATCAACGAGCGTGCGGCGCGTACCTGCGGGCCGTCCTCTCCGCCGCCCAGGCAGTAGATGTCCGCCTCGGGCAACGCGGCGGCAGAAGGGGCCTGCGTCAGCACGACTTCGAACCCTCGCCATTCGGCCCGGCGGGCCAGGATCAGACCGTTTCCGCCGTCGCCGTAGGTCCCGAGCAGGTCGGGATAGACGACCGCGACGCGCAGGGGAGCGGTCATGACCCGACCCGTGGCAGCACGCTCGCCCGGAGAAGCTCGTCGAAGGCCGTGTAGTTGCCGATGACGTCGACGCGCTCGCCGTCGTCGTGGCCGTCGTGGCCGTCGTGGCCGTCGTGGTCCCCGTGTGCGATGCGGATCGCCGCCACGGGATCGCTCTCCATCACGTGGGCCACCCCGGCGTAGTGCAGGCGCACCGACAGGTCGCGACACCGATCCCCGGTGGCCACCACCACACGGCGGGCGAGGCGCTCGAAGGGCACGTCCCACAGCCAGCTCGGGTCCGCCCCGTCGGCGGTCCGCGCATTGATACTGATCACGATCGGTCCGTCGTCCTTCCCCACCAGATCCAAGAGCTCGCTCCACCCGGCGGGGTTCTTGGCCAGCATGAGGCGGGTGCGCACGCCACTCACGAGGCGGGTGGTGAAGCGCCCCGCCACCTCGTCGACATCGGCCATCGCGGCCAACCCGTCGGCGACGGCGATGCCCATCGCCTCCGCGGCCACCGCGGCCATCAGTGCGTTGGAGTGGTTGAAGCGTCCCGGGAGGAGCAGCCGGATCTGCTCCGATCGCCCATCGGCCCACTCCCCGCGATAGGTCGTCTCCGGGCTCGCCGCCACCAAGCTGACCAGGAGGTCGGGCCGGACGAACCCGCACCCCGTGACGCAGGACCACGAGCCGGCGGCATCGAAGGCGATGCGACCTTCGCAGGAGGGGCAACCCACCGCATCGAGCTGCCAGCGCAGGCCGGCCCCGACCCAACGGACCTGGGCGGCCGCCCCGGCAGCCCAGACCACCAGGGGGTCGTCGGCGTTGGCGACCACCGTGGCGTGGGGAGCGGCGGCCAGGGCGGCGCGCCAGTGGCCCGACACCATCCGGACCTCGTTGGTGCGGTCGAGCTGATCACGCGAGAGGTTGAGGAGTACCACCGCGGCCGGCTTGGTGGCGGCGAGCACCCGGGGCAGGTAGATCTCGTCGACCTCGAGCACCGCCATGGTGGCGCGGCGGTCGCCGGCGAGCGCCGCCACGTGCCCCGGTGGCATGTTCGAACCGGTCTCGTTGCTGACCACCTTGGCCCCGCCGGCCCCCAGCGCCACGGCGAGCAGCCTGGTCGTGGTCGTCTTGCCGTTGGTGCCGGTCACCAGCGCCACCTGGCGCGACGCGCTCAGGTGCTGGAGCAGTTGCGGATCGACCTTGAGTCCGGAGCGGCCGCCGGCCACCGTGCCCCGCCCCCGCCCGAGACGCCGTGACGTGGCATTGACGGCGCGTGTGGTGAAGACGGCGAGACGAACCCTCACGAAGGAGGTTTGGTGCGCGCCAGCTCCTCGGCCGTGGGCTCATGGCGCACCCAGGACTCCTCGGGCAGCAACGTAGAGATCGCCGCCATGATCGCCGCAGTGTCGGCCCTGGCGTCGACGCCCGAAAGCACCAGCGGGTGGCCGACCCTGATGGTGACCCGCGGCGGGTGCAGCACGAGGGTGAAGTCGGGCGTGCGGGCGGAGCGCGCCCACACCTTTTCCGTCCCCCAGAGCCCGATGGGGACGACCACTGCTCCCGTCGCGGCGGCGAGGCGGGCCGTGCCCGTCTTACCCTTCAATATGGGATTGAAGAACGCCTCACCCCGCGGGATCGTGCCCTGCGGCAACACGATCACCACCTCGCCCGCCCGCAGCGCCGCTTCGGCTGCCCGCAGCGGTCGATCGGACCCGCTGCCCCGGTCCACCGGGATGCCCCCGATGGCCCGGGCGATGGTGCCGACGACCGGGGCGTCGAAGATCTCCTTCTTGCCCAGGAACCGCACCGGGCGGCCCAACCGGGCGGCCACGAGGGCGAGTGCCGCCACGTCGAAGTAACTCCGGTGATTGGCGGCCAACAGGACCGGCCCCTTCGCCGGGATGTGATCGAGGCCGGTGAGGTCGAAGCGCGCGTAGGGGAACGAGGACGGGCGGACGAACGGGCGCAACAGGTGGTAGGGCTCGAACCCGACCACGCTCGGTACCCCCGGCGGCCGGTCCCAGTACTCGATCGGCCAGCGGCGTGCGGTGGCGATCAGGGTCAGCGAGGGATCGGGGTTGACCGCGTGCGGCGAACCGACGCTGGCCAGGAGCGGCGTGTCGAAGACGCTGTCGCTGCAGGCGTGGCAGTCGTCCAGGTCGATGCCTTCGCCCTCGGCCCACGCCCGTACCGCCTTGAGCTTGCCCGTGCCCCATACGAAACCCTCGTAGAGGCGTCCCGTGTAGCGGCCGTCCTTCGTCTCGTAGGAGGTGGCGATGAGGGCGTCGAACCCCATCGCCTCGGCGAAAGGGGTGATCATGTCGACCGGGGTGGTGGTGGTGAGCACCAACCGGTGTCCGGCCTCGCGGAAGGCGGCCAGGTACTGCGGCGCGAAGGGGGCGACCAGCTCGATCAGTTCCGGCACGGCCCGCTTCCCGGCCGCCTGCACCTGGTCCTGACGCCATCCCTTGGCCACCCGGGCCGCCGCGCGCACCAGGCCCATGGACAGCAGGTTCTCGCCCAGGCGGTTGTTGACGGCGTAGAGCAACCAGTCGCCGGGCAACGTACGCCCCTGGGGCAGGACACCCTCGTCCATCAGGGCCTTGTTGAACACCTGGCCCGAAGCCTGGCAGAGGAGCGTGCGGTCCAGGTCGATGAAGACGGCGCTCTTGCCCATATCGAGGTAAGCCTAAGCGATGTCGCCCGTTTTCTTGCGGGTCGGACGGGTGCCCGACCGGGACGGCGCTTCGGTGGCGGTCTGCGCCGGGCCCGCGGCCGCGGCCGCGCCCTCCGTCGATGACCCCGTGTCCGGGGCGGCATCCACCATCGATCGGTACACGGCCAGCAGGGCGCTCTTCTGCGACTCGTTCAGGAGCGGGTCGGTGCGGATGGCTCCCTCAGTGGTCGTGCTCGCCTCGTCGTCCGTGACGATGTCGGCGGCGTGCGCCAGGAGGTCGCTGGTCGACAGCTTGAGTGCCTCGGCCAAGGATTTGATGATGGCGATCGACGGCTGGTGCAATCCCCGCTCGATCTGGCTGAGGTAGGGGTTGGAGACCTTGGTGAGCTCGGCCAGCTGCCGCAGGCTCAGTTGCGCCAGGTGGCGTTGCGCGCGCAGGTACGTCCCGAAGGCATCCCACGGTGCGTTGCCGGCCGGCTTCTGATCCACCCCGAGACTCTATTGGGCCGCCGAGGCTCGCTTGGGCCGCCGAGGCTCGCTTGGGCCGCCGAGGCTCGCTTGGGCCGCCGAGGCTCGCTTGGGCCACTCGGTCCCTCTTGGTCCACCCGGTCCCATTGTGAGCCGGTTACCGCGAAGGGCCCGTGAGGGGTTACCGCCGGGTTACCGCCGGGTCACCGCGAGGTCACCGCCGGGTCACCGCGAGGTCACCGCGAGGTCACCGCGAGGTTTCCGCGAGAGGTTGCGGATCCTTTTGTCCTTTTATCCTTTTATCCTTTTATCCTTTTATGTGACCGA
>JBEKWB010000098.1:0-15786 GCA_049513455.1 Acidimicrobiales bacterium | reverse complement strand
CACGATCCGATCTCCCACCTTGGCCTTCATTGTCGCCTCCCTTCGATCCTTAAGAGGATCCTGCGTGACGCGTGCCGTATGCGTTAGGGCCGAAGGTCCTCTGAGCGGGTATTCGACGCAAGGCGGCCTGGTCGAACTGAGCACCTTTCATAGAACGCAATCGCAGGAGGGATGTGCCGGTACCCTCACGGCATCCTCCCCAGCCCTACAATGGCAACCTAATGGTGGGGATCGACTTGGTGTTCATCCCGGAGTTTCGAAGGCAACTTGAGGTCAGCGCCGGCAAAATACTGCAAAGCGCCTTTCGCCCCTCAGAGATAACCGGTCGGGAACCTGAGCAGCTGGCGGGACTATGGGCAGCCAAAGAGGCGGTCGCAAAGGCCGCCGTCGAGGCACCCAAGAAGTGGACGGACATCGTCATCACGCACGATCCCTCTGGCAAGCCCCATGCGAAAGTCGGGGCGCAGGAATTCGCGATTTCGATCTCGCATCACGGGGACTATGCCATCGCGGTCGCCTATAGGATCGCACAGTGAGCAGTCGGCATTTCGGCGACTTTGTCGCCGGGTTCAGCGCTCATGACGAACGGACCGCAATCACCGTCCGACCCTTTTTGAAGATAGAACGGCTGAGCTACGGCGCGCTTCAACGACGGGCTCACCAAACGGCCAACTACCTCTTGGCGCACAGCGTTGTGTCGGGCGACCGAATCATGGTCGTGGCCAATAATTCGCCGGAGTGGGTTGAGCTGTTTCTCGGCACCCAGCTCCTCGGGGCCATTTTGGTACCGATCGACGCAATCGGTAGCCCAGCCGCGACCCTGAAGTTCATCGACCAGACGCAACCGAAGCTGATTTTCCGAAACCAACATATGCACCCAGAGTTGGATGCGCGAGGCAAGGTGGATCTGCTTGACGATCTCAACAATCGCATTGCGGAATACCCTGAGGCGGCGCCGGACGTTGAATTGAGCGGCGACTTACCGGCACTCATTGTCTTTACCTCAGGCACCACGGCCGATCCAAAGGGCGTGGTCTTGACTCAGCAGAATGTTTTAGCGAACGTCGAGGCCGGGCTGCGGGTGGTAGATGTGCGCCCAGACTGGCGCTTCCTATCGGTACTTCCCCTTTCGCACATGTACGAGCTCACGGGCGGCATGCTCGTCCCCCTCGCGAAAGGCGCGGGCATTTTCTATGTGCCGAGTGCTTCGCCGGCTGCCATAGCACGCGGCTTTCAGGAGTACCACATAACCACCATTCTCGCCGTACCGCAGCTGCTGAGTCTCTTACTCCAGCGTGTAGAGCAAGCGGCGGCGGCGCAAGGCAAGACGACGGCTCTGGCAAGGGCGGTGGAGCTTGCCGCTGTCTTGCCATTTCCCCTCCGGCGCCTGCTCTTTCGCGACGTCCATTCGCAGCTGGGCAAGAGGTTGAACCTCGTCATCACCGGGGGAGCACCGATTCCGATCGAAGTCGGAACGGCATGGGAACGCATGGGGGTAAGGTTGCTTCAGGGTTACGGTTTGACGGAGACAGCACCGATCCTCGCGATGAACTCTTTACACGAGCGCCGGGCCGGCTCGGCGGGCCGTGCGCTGGACAACGTGAGCCTGCGCATCGCGGACGACGGCGAAATTCAGGCCAAAGGACCTAGTATCTTTCGCGAGTACTGGCATAACCCCACTGCCACCCGCGAGGCGTTCACCCAAGACGGATGGTTCAAAACAGGCGATGCGGGCTCGTTGCAGGATGGCTGGCTCTACATTCAAGGGCGGCTCAAGTTCGCCATCGTGCTCAGCAGCGGCCTGAAGGTCTTCCCCGAAGACATCGAGATCGTCGCTGATAAGAAACAGATCTTCCGCGCCGTGTGCATTGTTGGCGTGGCGCGACCAGCCGGCGAAGCAGTCGTAGCCGTCGTGATCTCTGACCACTCCGATGGCGAGATTAGCCACGCAATCGAAGAAATCAATGCGCAAGTGGAGTCATTCCAGCACATCAGTGAGTGGCGCCGTTGGCCAGAGGCGACGTTCCCGCTCACCAGGTTGCGCAAGACCGATCGGAGAAAGGTCCAGGACTGGGCGAACGAATCCGGTCGTGACGAGGAAGCCTCCGAGCATGAGAGTGTGCCCAGTCGAGATGCAATTGTGAACCTCATTGGTCAAAGCTTGGGCGGACCGAGACGAGAAATCACCGACGCTGATCGACTGGCCGATATCGGCCTTGATTCGTTGCGGAGACTCACACTCGCAGCACTTATCGAGGACGAGCTCGGCATTACAATCGACGAAGAGGACATCACCCACACCACGACAGTCGCAGACTTGAGAAAGTTAGTGGGCGGTGGCGGTCCGACAGAGGCCCCTACACCTCGTCCGTCCTGGCCGTTTCGGCGATCGGTGCGACTTCTCGGCGATGCGACACGTGAAGTAGTCGTACGCACCCTCTTGGGCATCTGGGTCAAAATGGAGGTCCAAGGCCTGGAAAAGTTAGATGTTCTCGACACGCCAGCCTTATTCATCTTCAACCACAGTGATGATTTCGATGGACCAGTTGTGTATCGAGCGCTACCTCGTCGTATCCGCACACGGTTGGCAGTGGCGGTGGCGGACGATGTCATGCGTGATCACAAGGTGCTGGCCTTCATCATAAGGTTTTGCTTTGCTGGATTTAATCTTTCTCGTTCTGAGCCGTACATGCCCAGTTTGGAATATGTCAGCACTTTGATTGACGAAGGTTGGAACGTCGTTCTTTCACCGGAAGGACGCTTGAGCACGAGTGGCGTGCTGCAGCCGTTCAAATCGGGGGTTGGCCTGCTGGCTGTGAACCTTGGTGTGCCAATTGTGCCAGTCAAGATAATTGGTCTATTTGGCACGGTTCCCCTGCACGCCAAGTGGCCCAAGCGTCACAGTGTCGTCACGGTTCGTATTGGTCAGCCGATCAGTTTTGACAGCCATACGGACTTCGATGACGTTACGCTCAGATTACATCAGATGATGGAAGATCTCTGAGAGATATGCGCCGGCCTTGAGGTGACCGGATCCTCCCTAGAGGCAGCAGTGTCGAGGCGCCGAGTGTGAGCACGGCGAACGGCCACAGCTCCCAAAGCCCGACGAGGGCCTGGACGAGCACGGCGGCGAGGACCACGGCAGCCGTGACGGCGAGGAGTCCGGCGCGCAGCGGTGTGGAGGTGAACGGCCTGGGGGCGGTTGAGGGATGGGTCGGCAGATCCGCTACGAGAGCCCCAAGTTGGTGACGGTGGCGGCTGCGGAGCACAGCGTCGATGCGTTGCATGCCCTCTTCAATGCTCAGGCGGCCCTCGCCGACCGCCCGCGAGACGAGGCTCGCGGTCTCGTCTCGCTCCCGGTCGGATGCAAGCACCGGGGATACGGCGCGAGCCGTCCTCGTGGCGACCCGGGAGCTGCGCCTGCTCAGATGGGTCCTGGCCCAGTCCGCACCCCTGCGTCCGGCTCCTATGAGGAGGGCAACGACCAGGAACGGAAGGACCAACTCCAACGTTGAGGCAGCACCCGCTGCCATGTAGTGGTGCCAGGGATGGCTGGCGTATTCCGGGTACCCGTTACTTGGCATCGGGTCTTCCTGTCAATGTTGCGTCGAGACGATAGTTTCCACGGTTCCAAGCATAGGTAAAACCGTCCTGCGTGACCAGGGCGTCGCCGCGGTCGAGATCGCACGCTTCGACCCGGACGAGAAGCTCATCAGAGTCGAGCCCGGGTTGTGGTGCCACGTGCCGAAGCGGAGCCTGAGCTGGTGGACGTCTCCGGGGCGCCCCCTCGAGTCGTCTCCGAGAGATCCGGTTCACCGATGCAGTGACCTTCGGCCCTGTTGGCGGTCCTGAGAGGGGCCTTAGCTATAGCTAGCAATGACGCGACGCGTAGGAGGCCAGAATGAGCGTGATCCGGCGGCACACGGAATCCCCGGAGGTTCCCACTTTGGAACCACGGCTCTTTGTCAAAGTGCTGAAAAGCGCGGATGAGCTCGAGGAGGCGCTCCGCAGGGCGGCGCTCTACGAGCGCCGGACGGCGCAGATCACGGGGGAGCGGGCAGCACATTACGAGGCGCTGATAGGGCAATCACGCACCCGCGAAACCCTCGAGGTGAAGAGTGCGAGCCCATTGACCACCCTCGAAAGAGATGAAGCCGATAGACGATACCAAGCCGCTTGAGGCAGCTGGGCCAACTGTGACGCAGCCTTTGGATCCCTCGTCGATCCCCACGGCGTCGTCCCCGGGTATCCCGGCTGGACCTGGGCAGAGGGAGGCATCGGGGGGAGGTTCAGAATGGGATGTTGTGTCCGGATCCCACCAAGGGCGACGCTCCCGACCGCGTAAACCGGCCCGACATCCGCTGATAGACGGAGTCTTGGCCATCATCATCATCATCGTCGGTATGGGGATCGGCTACCTGGTCTGGGGAAGCGCCCCCGTTTCGTCGCCGACGGTGAAAACAGCGCCGTCCACCACCACTCCCGCGCCGTCCAGCTCGTCGAGCGCTGCCCTGGCCGCGAAGGTCGACCCCGAACTCGTCGACGTCAACACCACCCTCGGCTACGAGAGCGAGGCGGCGGCCGCGACGGGCATGGTGCTCACCTCGTCGGGCCGCGTGCTGACCAACAACCACGTGATCAACGGGGCCACGTCCATCAGCGTCACCGATGTCGGCAACCACAAGACCTACTCGGCGACGGTGGTGGGCTATGACCTGACGGGAGATGTCGCGGTGCTCCAGCTCCAGGGGGCCTCGGGCCTCAAGACCGTCTCGATCGGCGACTCCGCAACGGTGCGGGTCGGTAGTCCGGTGGTGGCCCTGGGCAACGCCGGCGGCACCGGGGGCACCCCGAGCGTCGCGCGCGGAAAGGTCACCGCCCTCGACCAGTCGATTACCGCGGTCGACGAAGCAAGCGGTGCCTCCGAGCAGCTGAGCGGTCTCATCGAGACCAATGCCCCGATTCAGGCCGGGGACTCGGGCGGCCCCCTTCTCGACGCCACGGGACAGGTCATCGGGATGAACACGGCGGCGTCAATCGGGTACTTCTTCGGAGGAGGGACGAGTCAGGGCTACGCCATCCCGAGCGAGACGGCGCGTACGCTCGCCGCCCAGATCACCGCTGGTGCAGCTTCTGACACCGTGCACATCGGACCTACCGCCTTCCTCGGGGTGGAGGTCTCCGCCTTCTCCAGGGGATTCTCCAGTGTCACCGGAGCGGTCGTCGTGGGGGTGTGGTCGGGAACGCCGGCTGAGAGCGCAGGGCTGGTTCCAGGCGACGTGATCGTGTCGGTCAACGGCCAGAGCGTCAGTACCCCAACCGATCTCACCACCATGCTCCAAGCGCTCCTTCCCGGCGCCACCGTTGCGCTCGGGTGGGAAGACGTCTCGGGCCAGTCGCACACGGCGACGGTAACCTTGGCCACCGGTCCCGCCGGTTGACACCTCGCTCCCGCGCGGCGGTGCGGAGACCACACGGCTGAGAAGTCGTCCGGAGAGGAGTGGTAGCCGTCGACCCGCGGGCAGGGATCTCAGGCGGTGCGATAGCGCTTCATATGCGTGTCGGCAAGCTCCATCTCATCCACCCCTTTGACGACGCCATCAACCTGGTGGAGCGGTTGCCGAATTTGGTCCGGGCCTGTTCCCCACTCGAATTGAGGGTCCGGCCCGGAGCGGCTCACCGCACAGATCGTGTCGTTCATCTCCGGCCTTGACCCAGCGCCGCCGCACCGACGGAGCCGGTCCGCCTGAGCGTGGCCCTCAGCACTCGGTGATGTTCAGTGCCAGGCCACCCCGCGCGGTCTCCTTGTACTTCGTCTTCATGTCCTCTCCGGTCTGGCGCATCGTAAGGAGGGCCTTGTCGAGCGACACGGCGTGACGCCCGTCGCCGCGCAGCGCAAGGCGGCTCGAGCACCACGTCGCTGATCCGCAGGCCACTCGTCTCACAGAGGTGCAGAAGTTGCCCGGCAGAAGTGAACGGATGCGGCACCTTCGTTATGGCGGGCCTCTGCGCCGTGATGTCGTCAAGAACGAGCCCCCCGCCTATCGAATAGGACGTCCGGGAGGAGATGGCGGAGCCGTCGGCACGCCAGGCGGAGAAGCGCATGGCGTTCGGGTGAATGGGTAGTAGCTCATCCCGATGGAGGATCACATCGGTGCTCTCCTCGAAAGTGATCTCATGCCGGCCGAGGAGCGAGACGCGATGCCGTCGTCGGATCTGCGCGACGCGCCTCTCGATGGTGGCGACGTCGACCGTCGCCGGATCCTCACCTTCGAAACCGAGCAGAAGGGCCTTCCCGGTGCCGTGCGCACGCCCGGTGGCCGCGAGCGAACCGTAGAGCTCGACACTCAGCGTGCAGACATCGCCGAGTGATCCGGCATGATCGAGGGACTCGAGAAAAGCTCGAGCCGCCCGCATCGGGGCAACGGTATGGGAACTCGACGGGCCGATGCCAACGCTGAAGAGATCGAAGACGCTGAGCATCACCGTTCAGCCTACCCATGAGGCAGACGGAGGGCGGGGGCCGCTCCCGGGATCCCGGCCCGGTCAGTCCGCTGAAGGTCCCTCGGTCGCTGCGGCGGGGCGCATGGGGAGGATCGATCGCCACACTCCGTCGAGATCGTGAAGGGCGGTTGCCACTGCACCGGCCGTCGGGACGAGACCGATCTCTCCCATGCCCTTGATGCCGTAAGGGGAGCGAGGTTGGAGCTCCTCGACGAGCACAACCTCAATCGTCGGGACGTCCTTGGGACGCAGTATCCCCAAGCTCTTGAGCGTCATGTTTTGGGGTCGACCGTCCTCGTCCGAGGGGAAATCCTCGGAGAGGGCGTAGCCGAGGCCCATGTGCACCGCCCCCTGGACCTGCCCCTCGCACAACATCGGGTTCACCGCCCGCCCGACGTCATGGACGGCAAGCACCTTCTCGATCCCGCCGTTCGTGCGGTCGATCACGACCAGCTGGGCTGCGTACGAGAACGCCGCATGGACGGTGGGATGCTCGACCGCTTCTTCAATCGAGTTGGTCCAGTCCACACGGTGCTCACCCATGTAGTCGACGTTGGGACGTCGCCCGCCCTCGTTGGCGCGACGGCAGGCTTCGGCGACGGCCCCCGCGCCCATGAGCGTCCCGCGTGAGCCCGTGGTCTGTCCGGCTCCGAGCTCCCGAGAGGTGTCGACCACGACGACGACCCGCGAGGGGTCGATTCCCAGTTCCTCCACGGCGACCTGGCGCACCACCGTGTGGATCCCCTGCCCCATTTCCGTCCAGCAGTGGCGAATTTCGACACCGCCGTCATCGGAGAAGCGGACAACCGCCTTGGCGATCTCCTTGAATCCGTTGCCGAGCCCGGCGTTCTTGAGCCCGAGACCCAGCCCGACCGCCTTGCCTGCGGCGACGGCCTCCTCATAGGCGGGTCTTATGGCGTCCAAGCACGACCGGGCGCCGCGGCAGCCTTCGTCCATCACCTGCCCGGGTCCCCACACGGCGCCCGGAGTGACGACATTGCGGGCGCGCATCTCCCAACCGCTGATCCCGACCCGTTCGGCCAGACGGTCCATCACGCCTTCCATGGCGAACTGGGCCTGGTTGGAGCCGAACCCTCTGAACGCACCGCACACCGGGTTGTTGGTGCGAACGGCAATCGCCTCCACGTCGATCGCCGGCAGCACATAGGGTCCTGAGGCGTGCCCCGCAGCGCGCTCGAGGACCTTCATGCCCACCGAGGCATAAGGTCCCGAGTCCCCGACGATGCGGGCCCTGAGAGCCTTGAGGCTGCCGTGCTCGTCACAGCCCGCCCAGTATTCGAGCCGCATCGGGTGGCGTTTCGGGTGGACGAGAAGTGATTCCTCGCGCGAGAGCGTGCACTTGACGGGGCGGCCCAACAGCCACGCCGCCAGTGCAGTCTGGGCCTGGTTCGCCATGTCCTCCTTTCCCCCGAACGCGCCCCCGTTCGAAACCTGCTCGACCAGCACTCGCTCCGGCGGTACGGCGAGCACGGAGGCGATCTGATCACGGTCGTCCCACACGCCCTGCCCGCCCGAGAAGACCTTCAAGGTGCCGTCCGGTTGGGGCACCGCCAGCGTGGACTCAGGTTCTAAGAACGCGTGCTCCACCCGCTGGGTCTCGAACACCTGGTGCACGCGGTGCGCGCAGCGCGAGAGCGCGTCTGCGACATCACCACGGCGGTAGGTGGATTTCGAGAGCGCGTTGCCCTTGAGGTGGACGACGGCATCCTCGGGGTCGTCCAGCGCCGCGAGGGGGTCCGTCAGGGGACGGAGAGGGCGGTAGTGGACATCGATCAGGGCAGCGGCCTGTCGGGCGGTTCGCCGGGTGTCAGCGACCACGATGGCCAACACGTCACCGAGATATGAAGTCCGGCCGCCCTCGGGTATGAACACCGGCCAGTCGTGGTGGATGATCCCGACGAGAAGGTCCCCCGGCACATCCGCCGCCGTGAGGACCGCCTCGACGCCCGGCGTGGACAGCGCGGCGGAGGTGTCGATGCGCAGCACATCTGCCCGGGCGTGGTCGGCGAGCCGCAGGGCCCCGTGGAGCATGCCGGCTACCCGCAAGTCGTCCACATAGTCGCCGTCACCGAGGGCCTGGTGCAGGCTGTCGTACTTGATTCCCCGGGCACCGATGCCGCCGGTGGCTTCCGCGACGACAGTCTTGCCGCTGGCCAGGATCTCCACCGCATCGAGAATCTTGGTGTACCCGGTGCACCGGCAGAGATGCCCACCCAGGTTTCGGCTGGCATCCTCCCGCGTGAGACCGGACCCCTTCTTGTCAAGGAGCGCTTTTAGTCGAACCACGATTCCCGGGGTGCAGAAACCACACTGGAGCGCACCGCAGGATGCGAAGACCGACGCGAATCGCTCCCGTTCGACGGCGTCGAACCCTTCGAGGGTGGTGACCGCCTTGCCGGTCGCCGTCTCCAGCGAGACCTGGCAGCTCACGAGTGCCTTGCCGTCCACCAGCACAGTGCAGCAGCCACATTGTCCCGTGGGGGAGCACCCGTCCTTGGGGGACGTGACGTCGAGCTCCTCGCGCAGTGCGGAGAGCAGGTGGGGATGATCGGTGCGGACCGCCACCGGCTGACCGTTCAGGGTGAATCGGGTGGTGCTCACCCCCACGGAGGAACTTGGTTCGACCGCCTGCGTCATGACTTCCTCTCCGGATCCGCCGGCGAGCAGCCAGTCTACTCCCGGTCCCCGAGACGGCTACGGCAGATCGCTGGGCGGTGAGGGATGCAGCTGGCGCCACACGCGCTCGGGAGTGAGCGGGATTGCGTTGATGGAAACCCCGGTGGCGTTGAGGATGGCATTGCGGACCGCCGGCGCGATCCCGTCCATGGGGATCTCGGCTATGGACTTCGCCCCGAATGGCCCGGAGAGCTCCATGGTCTGCACCAGGAAGGTCTCCATCGGGGGCATGTCGTCGGCCCGGAAGATCCAATAGGGCCCGAAGCGACCGTTCACGAGGCGGCCGGACTGGTCGAGGACGAGCTCCTCGGTGAGCGCGTATCCCAGCGCCTGAGCCATCGCACCCTCCACCTGCCCGCTGGCGGTGATCGGGTTGATCGGCACCCCGCAATCGACCGCCGTCACGAGCTTCTTCACCTGGACCTCGCCGGTGTCGATGTCCACCTCGACCTCTGCCAGCTGGGCCGCAAAGGGCGGCGGGGACTCGCCCGACACGTGCGAGGCCGTTCCTATGATCTGTTCCTGGTCCTCGGTGTGGAGAGCATTCAGGGCGATGTCCTCGAGCGACACGGAACGGCCATCAGGCGCCCAGGCCCGGCGGTCGTGCAGCTCGACCACTGCCGGATCATCGACTGCGAGCAACCGCGCCGCGCGAGCGACGATCCGCTCGCGCGCCGCCTCGGCCGCCTTCTTCACTGCCATGCCCGATATGTAGGTGGTGCTCGACGCGTACGCGCCGACGTCGAACGGGGTCAGGTCGGTATCGGCCGCGTAGACGACGATGTCGTCCACCGGGATGCCGAGAACCTCGGCGGCGATCTGGGCAAGAACCGTGTCGGCCCCGGTACCCAGGTCGGTGGCCCCGAAGAGCAGGTTGAACGATCCGTCGTCGTTGATCTTTATGGACGCGGCGCCCATGTCCATGAGCGGGATACCCGATCCCTGGATGCTCAGCGCGAGCCCGATCCCACGCCGGATGCTGGGCCGGTCGACGGGCTGCCTCCACGACGGGTCGTCGCGGCGGTCCCAGCCGATGGCCCTCATCCCCTGCGCCGTGCACTCCTCCAGACCGCAGCTCGTGATCCGCGGTAGGTCCTCGGGCGCGATCTCCTCGACGCCACCGCGCTCGCCGAGCCGCGGCACGATGTCGAGCGCATCGCCGCTCTTCACCCAGTTCAGCCGCCGGAATGCGGCAGGGTCGACACCCAGAGCCCGCGCCATGTCGTCCATGTGCGACTCAAGGGCGAAGAAGGCCTGGGGTGCTCCGTACCCGCGGAAGGCACCGGCCGGTGTCCGGTTCGTGTAGGCGACGTCGCAGCTGTAGCGCTTGTTGGGGCAGTTGTAGAGAGAGAGGCCGTGCTGGCCCGTCACCGACTGCACGGTGAAACCGTGCGTGCCATAGGCCCCGGTGTTGCCGACCACCCGCATTTCCTGAGCGACGAGGTGGTTTTCACGGTCGACTCCCGTCTTGAACGTGATCGTCTGCGCGTGGCGCGTCCGGGTGCATCCGAACACCTCCTCGCGCGTCAACTCCAGACGCACCGGGTGGCGCGTGGCGAGCGCCAGGTGGCCGACGATGTCCTCGATCAGCATCTCCTGCTTGCCACCGAAGCCGCCACCGATCCGGGGCTTCACGACGCGGATGCGCTTCACGGGCAACCCGACGAGTGGAGCCACCATGCGGCGCGTGTGGAAGGGCGTCTGGGTCGAAGAGCGCAGCACCAGGCGCTCGTCCTCGTCGAGCCAGCCGATCGTGATGTGGGGCTCGATCGCGGTGTGCTGCTGCTGCGGCACGTGGAATTCCTGCTCGAAGACCCGCTCGGCCGCGGCGAACGCGGCGTCCATCTGGGCGTCGCTCACGGTTTGACCCTCTATGTGATGGCTGATGTTGCGGGTAGCGTCGTAAATGCCGACGGTGTCGCCCTCGTCGTGAATGACGGGAGCACCTTCAGCCATGGCCAGGCGCTCGTCGAAGACGGCGGGGAGAACCTCATAGGTCACCTTTATCCGCCGGCACGCCTCTTCTGCGATCTCGAGGGTCTCGGCGGCGACGGCAGCCACCCGGTCGCCCACGTGACGGACCTTGTCGTCGAAACTCACCTGGTCCCAGGGGTACGGGTTGGGCCAGCTCTGACCACCCGAGGCGTACTTGACCCGAGCCGTGTTGCCGTGGTGGAGGACGGCATGGACGCCGGGGAGCGCCCTGGCGGCCGAGTCGTCGATGTCCACAACGCGGGCGTGGGCGTGGGGGCTTCGCAGCACCTTTGCGTAGAGCATGCCGCGCAGCTCCACGTCGTCGGTGAACGCCGGATTGCCCTTCACCAGTTTCAGTGCGTCCACCTTGGTCTCGGGTGCGCCGACGACAGCTGTCGCGGGTACGTCGGGGGAGAGGACGATTCGGGGGATGGCCAGCGAATACTCGAGGCCGTGCTCCTGATCCGGCGGGGTGCCCGGAACGTTCAGCCCGGTGAGCGGTTCGATGACGACAGGCTCCATCGGACCTGACTTCTCCCCGCGAAGCGCAGCAGCAGCGCGCTGTACCGCCTCGACCACCTTGACGTAGCCGGTCTCGCGATCGAGTATCCCCGAGAGCGAGTCCCGGATTTGCTCTTCGGACGGGTCGGGGTTCTGCTCGAGCAGCACCTTGGTGGCCAGGATCATGGCTCCCGCCGAGTAGCCGGACTGCAGGGCGCCCGCTTCTACGAAAGCCGATTGGATGGGGTGCATCTCGCCGCGCTCCACGTTGAGGGATTCGACGGTGGTCACCTCGTGACCGTCCGCCTGTGCCGCCAGGAGGACATCGGCGGAGGTGAGCCGGCCGTCTACGAGCACGGCGGCCGCGCCCGTTTCTCCCGTGTCCGATCCGAAGCGGACGCTGAAGCACCCGGCACGGCGGAGCAGGCGGAGCAGCGTCTCTCCTGGCTCAGCGGTGAAACGCTGTGGCTTGCCATTGAGGACCAGATTGATTTCCATCAGGCGATCCCTCCGAGGACACGGGTGGCCAGGACGGTCGCGAGGGCGCGACGGTACTCCCTCGACCCCCGGAAATCGTCCGGGGGAGCGAGGTCGGCCAGAGCGTGACCCACGGTGCCGTCCGAGATGTCGAGCAGCAGGGGAGTGGTGCCCACGCCGCTCATGGCGAGCTGCAGGCCACCGCTGCGAGTACGTCGACCCACGGCTGAAACGATCGCGCCGTCAGCCCGGGTCCGGCCGGTGCGCAGGGCCACCACATCGCCTCCGGTTTCGATCGTCACGGCCGTGACGATGGTGCCCGCCGGGAGGGGGAGGCTGGAGAGGAACTCCTCGAGCGGACACAGAGCATCCTGTGCCCGTCGGGTGGTGTGTACCACGGCCCCATGGACCAGGAGAACCGCCAACAGCTCGCTCTCGGGGTCCGCACTCACGACGCACCCGCCGAGGGTGACCTGAGACCGCAACGAACTGGGCTGCTCCCGCCGTGCCGCATCGCGGAGGCTGGCCGGTACCACTCCGCCGTCGGCGAGCTGCTGGAGGTTCGTCATGGATCCGATCCGCAGCCGACCGGCATCCTGAGGCTCCATACCACTGAGGCCGAGCGCCTGGAGATCCACCACTTCAACGGGCTCCGCAGAAGAACCGGGGTTCACCCTCAGTCCGCCCCCGATGACCACCGCTCCGGGACGGTCGAGGCACGTGAACGCTTCGTCCATCGTCTCGGGCCGACGGTATAGAGAGATCCTTGCCATTTCTTCAGCATGGTGTGCATCGGCAATCGTCAACAGGGCCGAAGGGCCCTTCATGAGGAGGGGTGAAAGTCCTGGCCAGTAGGTATTCCGCGGAGAGTGGCGCCCCGACTCGGCTAGAGCGAAGAGGCAAGTGGCGCGCGCGCCACATACCTACCCCAGCCCTGCTGGCCCACGAAGAGCCCGTCGCGGGCCACGACACGTCCCCTGCTGAGGACCAGCTCCGGCCAGCCCTTGGACACCATGCCCGCGTAGGGCGAGTGGTCTGTCGCCATGTCGAGATCGGGGGCGTCGAGCGACTGGCGACGTTCGGGGTCCCAGACCACCACGTCGGCGTCGCAGCCCACGGCGAGCGATCCCTTCGCGGGCCAAAGGCCGAAGGTGCGTGCCGGTGCCTCCGCACAGAGCCGCACCCAGTCACCTGCCGTGATCCTTCCCGTGCGCACTCCCGCCCACACCAGAGCGAGGCGGGTCTCGACCCCCGCCAGCCCACCGGGGATCTCGGTGAAGTCCTGCGCCCCCTCCGTTCTTCCGAAGACACCGGCACGACGGTCCGCCCGCCAAAAGGGGCAGTGGTCGGTGGCCACCGTCTGGATCCAGCCCCGCGCCAGCCCCTCCCACAGCTCTTCTGCGTGCCACGGGTCCCTGAGCGGGGGAGCGCAGACGAAGTTGGCGGCGTCGGTACCCGTGAGGCGGCTCGCATCGAGATGGAGGTATTGCGGGCAGGTTTCCGCCTGGACGTCCACTCCCCGCTCTCGAGCGGCACGCACTGCGGCGAGCGAGTTCGCCGATGAGACATGGACGATGTAGATGGAGGCACCGGTGAGCTCGGCCAGGACGGCGGCGCGCTCGGTGGCCTCCCCTTCGAGAACAGCCGGCCGGGTACGCGAATGCTCGATCACCGCCTTGTGTCCACCGGCGAGGGCTTCGCGGCGGAGCTCCTCTATGGCGTCGCCGTTCTCGCAATGGAGCGTGACGAGGGATCCGTGGCGCCGCGCCGAGCGCATGAGGTTGACGATCGTACCGTCGTCGACCTGGAGGCGGTCCGGATACGCCAGGTAGAGCTTGAATGAGGTGATCCCGTCCTCCACGCCTGCCGCGACCGTGGACTCGGGCACCGCCTCGGTGTAGGTGAGGTGCAAGCCCCAGTCGATTGCGGACGGCTCGGCCCATGATCGCCATTTCGCCACCGCGGCCATCGGGTCCTCGCCACGCTCGGGAGTGACGTAGTCGATGATCGTCGTCGTGCCTCCGACGGCGGCCGCTCGGGTCCCCGAGGCGAAGTCGTCCGAAACCCGCAGCTCTCCGACCGGTAGTTGCATATGGGTATGCGCGTCGACCCCCCCTGGAATGACAAGCTTGCCTGTCGCGTCGTGCACGATTTCGGCCGGTCCCGGCTCGAGGTCGACACCGATCCCGGTCACGAGCCCGTCGTCGCTCGTGCGCAGATCTGCGACCCGCTCGCCCGCGGCATCGATCAGTGTTCCGCCGCGAATCAGCACGTCACGGGCCCCTTCTCTCTCCGCTGGGTTTCATGTCCAGAGCCTCCGAGCCCGCTGCGCAAGCTCGGCATGGGCTTGGCGGATGTCGACGCCGATGAGGTTCCCATCGATCACCACCTCCTCGCCGGCCACGAGCAGATGGCGCACCCGCCGATCGGGACCCAGCACGAGTCCGTCGACCGGGTCGGGAAGGTCTGCGAGGTCGTCGGCGGGCCATACGGCGATGTCGGCGGCAGCGCCCACCTCCAGGCGGCCGAAGTCCGAGCGCCCGAGGCAGGCAGCTCCACCGGCGGTGCCGATCTCGAGGGCTTCGGATGGCGACAGCGCGTCGGGTCGGCCCGCGCGCTGGCGGGCGAAGAGGAGCGCCTGGCGCAGTTCGGGCAGCAGTACCCCGGTCTCGTTGGAGGCCGGCCCGTCGACACCGAGTCCGACCTTCGCCCCGGCGTCGAGCAGGTCACGCACGGGGCAGATGCCGGCCCCGAGCCGGGCGTTCGAGCTGGGGCAGTGGGCCACGCCCGTCCCCGACGTCCCGATCCGCCGGATCTCCGATTGGTCGAGATGGATCCCGTGGGCGAACCACACGTCCCCGCCGATCCAACCGACCTCCTCCATGAGCTCGAGGGGGCGCCGCCCGAAGCGGGCGATGCAGTCGCGCTGCTCGTCCACCGTCTCGGCCAGGTGGGTGTGCAGTCGCAGGCCCAGCCGGCGAGCCATAGCGGCGGACTCGCGCATGAGGTCCGTCGAAACAGAGAACGGGCTGCAGGGCGCCACGGCCACCGTCACGCGCTCGCCGTCGTGGAGGCGACCCGCGACGGCCTCCGTCGAGGCGAGGATGGCGTCGATGCTCTCGACGATGGAGTCGGGGGGGAGGCCGCCGGCGCTCTCGCCCAGATCCATGGATCCCCGGCACAGGTGCAGCCGAACACCGACGCTCCGTGCCGCGGCCGCGATCACGTCGAACACCGAATCGTCGCCGTGCGGCACGACGTAATGGTGGTCCGACACGGTCGTGGCACCACCGAGCGCGAGCTCGGAGAGGCCGACCACCGCAGCAGCTGACACGTCTTCGACGCAAAGGCGCCCCCAGACCGGGTAGAGCGTGTCCAACCAGGTGAAGAGGTCGCAACCGGTCGCCCGACCTCGCGTCATCCACTGGTAGAGGTGATGGTGGGTGTTGACCAGCCCGGCGGTCACAAGGCCGCCGTCGCACGACAGGACCCGGTCTCCGGCTCTGGGCTCCACCGCACCGATCGACGTGATCGACCCCCCCTCCACCGCGATGTCGCCGGGCCACCTCGCACCGCGGAGGACGGTCCTTGGATTCACGTTGTCCAGTATGGTCCGGAGCGCACCCCTGAGGG
>JBEKWB010000097.1:0-20916 GCA_049513455.1 Acidimicrobiales bacterium | reverse complement strand
CGCTCCATGCCGGCGATGACCCG
Source organism: Acidimicrobiales bacterium (assembly GCA_049513455.1). Classification (GTDB taxonomy): domain Bacteria; phylum Actinomycetota; class Acidimicrobiia; order Acidimicrobiales; family RAAP-2; genus Bog-473. The sequence continues at coordinate 20,893 of JBEKWB010000097.1, read as the reverse complement.
GTCGATGATGGTGGCCCGCTCGAACTCGGCGAAGACCCCGAGCATCTGGACCATCATGCGCCCGGCGGCCGACGTGGTGTCGAACGGCTCGGTGGCCGAACGGAACCCGACGCCTGCGGCGTCGAGGGTCTCGAGCACCTCGGCCAGCCCACGCACCGACCGCGACAGCCGGTCGACTCGGTAGACCAAGAGGAGATCGAACCGCCCGGCCTTGGCGGCCCGGAGCGCACCAGCGAGCCCAGGGCGCTCCAGCTTGGCCCCCGACATCTGGTCGGTGAAGGTCCCGACCATCTCCCAGTCCTCTTGGCTGGCCACATAGGAGGCCAGTCGTTCGGACTGCGCCCCGAGCGAGTACGGCTGGTTCACCTCGTCGGTCGAGATCCGGGTATAGGTGGCGATCCGCACGTGGTGCTCCTCCTCAGACTGATGGTCTTGGTCCGGGTCGATCTCGGTCAAGTATCACCCATGGCCGTGACAGGGGTGACCCCGGCCGGATCGGGGATGCCTCGCAGCGGATCTGTGAGCAAGGGGACCAACAGTTCGGCCAACGCCCCGACGGCCTGTTGTTCTTGTTCGGCGGTCAGCTCGACCAAGGTGGCCGGACAGAGGACGATGGTGCTGCTGGAGGGCGAGGTTGGCACTGGGCGCTCGGGCCGAGGGGCCTCCTTGGGCCGGGTCGACCCCGGGCGAGGATGAGAGGGGCGGCTCCGGGCTGGCGGTGATCCGGGCCGGGCCATCTCAGACGACCATCAGCGTGGCAATGGCGTGACTTCTGCGCCGACCGAGACGACGCCGGGAGATGCCGGTGAGTTGGGCCACCTCGCTGAGAGGCAGTCCGAGTACTCGCGTGGCATAGAGGACGGCACCCTCGCCGGCCTCCATTCCATCTCCGGTCGCCTCGCAGATGGCGGCGGCCAACAGTTCTTCGCCGCTCGGTCCGATGGAGCCCGCCAGGACGTCCAAGGCTCCAGACGTGTCGACGCGTCGGGATCGGTGGCGGGTCTCGCTGACGTAGAGCGTCCGCAGCCTGACGCGGACCCCGGATAAGAGGTCACCAACGGCGTAGGGGCGCATAGTTCCCGCCCACGTCCTGATCTGTTCGAAAAGGCACGAGATGGCATCGCCATAGAACGCGTCGAGGTCGTTCCACGGCGCAGCGGTCCCATCGACGCGTTTGGCCAGACCAAGGATCCCGGGGATCAGCGCTTGGATGATGGCGCGGGGAATGAGCGGATCGAGGTTTGTGCTATTCAGCATCGCCGCTATCACCGCGGCCGCCTCGTCGCGCGACAGCCCATTCGGTGAACAAGGGAGGGCGCCGACCGACTCGGCCAGGTCCTCCACGTCGAGACGCGCGATCACCGGCTCACACTCAGCCAGTCGATTACGGGCGGTTCTCGCTGCGCCGGAAGCGCCAAGGGCGCGCCATTCGCTTCGGAGTTGTCGGATTGCGGGGAGTCCATGAACCCCACCATGAAGAGCGGGCTTAATGAAAACCGTCATGAAAACCTTCATGGGTGGAGAAAAATTAGGAAATCTTTCCGCGCCACAAAACGTTGGTCTTGGGGCTTTACCATTCCCCTACGGAGGCTTTTCGCAGGTGGGAGGCTTCATGATCTCGACCATGAAGGGGGGTTAATGGTTCCATCGGATCATTCGTCGGTAACGTCTCGGTAGGAACTCGCGCTCGGCTGGTGTCGCACCGTCGTCGTCAGTCAATGGTCGCTGCGAAATACGGCTCGCCCCCGGACATCGCCGGCCGTGCCGGCGCCGGGGGTCGGCCTTTATGTCCTCGCTCGGCCTGTGGCCGTCCATTGACGGCCGCCGCCGGTGCGAGAAATCGCATGTAGGTGATCGATGACGGGAAAAGGCGGGGCGACAAGCGCCCCACCCGCCCTCAATCACAGGACGGACAAAACCCCTGCGTGCCGGGTTCATGGTTCCAATCATGAAGGGTTAACGATGCGCGTGCCCCGTCGGTCGGCGCATGGGCACGCCGGTGGCGGAGTGGGAAGCAACATCCCAGGTCATGGGGTTCATGGTGGCAACCATGAACCCCTTCATGATGGAGCGGAGGGGATTCCTCACCGAGGGAAGTGCGCGCGCCGACTTCACTCCCCAGTTCTTTGCATGCGAACAAACCAAGCGAATCAACGACCGCCGAACGACAACCAATGCGCGGTACAAGCCGACAGAGGCGCCGCGCTCTCAACCTCGATTTCCTGGTCGGAGAGACATTTAGCTTGCTCACGGGCACCGGAGGCTCACCCGGTCACAACTGCCGATCTTCGCCATCAGTTTCATGGTTATGCCGACAACGCTCCGCCGTCCGGCCGAAGTGCGAAGACAATGGGGGAGCCCGTAGGGCCCACTGTTTCTCCCGCCGGCGCGACGATCATGAATGTCGTCGCGCGTCATGAAGCACAGAGCAAGATAGATGAACAGTTGCACTGTTCATGGTGGCGTTGCCGGTGGCCCCGGAGGCGTCCTGTCCCCGAGTTGTACTCGGGGTCGCTGCGCTGGCCGATCGGAAGCAACCAGTGACCGAATCAGAACCTGCGTCAGAGGTGACGACGTCAACCAAGGCCATTCGGATGAGGCGTTCTCCGGGCGGGCGCCATCGGTTCCTCGGTGTGCGGCTTACCGAGGTGGAAGAAAGCCAGATTCGCCACCTGGCCGAGAAGGTCGGACTCTCGGCGCAACGGTTCGTTGTTGAAGCGGCGCTGTCGGGTTCGGCGGCCACGGCGGCACAACGGCGTCGGGCGGAGCGTGACGCCGAGCGGGCACGGCTCATATTGGTCAGCATCTCGAACAACGTGAACCAACTGGCCAAGTGGGCCAACACCAACCGCGTCCTCCCCGACACCTTTACCGCATGCATCGACGACATTCGTCGATCCACCAGCGCGGTGACCGATACAGCGCAGCGTCTCGGATCCGCCATTGAGCCCGAGCGATGATCGCCAAGGTCACCCGGGGGGCAAGCGGTCGCGGGTTGATCCGGTACCTGCTCGGACCGGGAAGGGCGAACGAGCACACCGATCAGCGGGTCATTACCGCGGGCCTCGTTCTGGGCGGCGAGGCATTGGCGAGCGCCAACTTGTCAGCCCAGGAGATCGCTGATCTCGGAGCGGCCCTCGACGAGGCCAACGACGCCTACGGCACGAACCCCATGGGCGGGCATCTCTACCACCTCTCATTGTCACTACCCCCCGGGGATCGCCTACTCAGCCATGAGGAGTGGGCACAGATAAGCCAGGTAGTCATGGAGTCATTGAGGTTCGAGGGAAAAGGAACACAGCCGGCGGCCTGGGTGGCGATCGGGCACGGGATGAGCGCACAGGGCAACCAGCACATCCATATCGCCGCTTCGCTGGTGGGCATTGACGGGAGCAAGGTGGACATCTGGCGCGGCCGATTGACCCTCTCCCGGGCCTGTGCCGAGCTCGAGGATGCCTACGGGCTCAGCGGTGTCGAGGGTCGAGAGGGAAGAGGGCTGCCCGGGTTGAGTAGAGCCGAGCTCGAGCGCACCGCCAGAGAGCAGTTGGCTGAACCGCCTCGGGTCACCCTGGCCCGTCTGGTGCGCGAAACCTCGGTCGCCTCCAAAGATGAAGCCGAGTTCGTCCGGCGCCTGCGGGGGAGCGGCGCACTGGTGCGACCCCGTTTCGAGACCGGTGGCCAACAGGAGGTGGTCGGGTACTCAGTGGCGATCAGGACCACTGGTGGGGAGTCGCCGATCTGGTTCGGCGGCGGGAAGTTGGCCAAGGACCTGACCTTGCCGCACCTACGTCAGTTCTGGACGCCCTCCAACGACGATCGCGAGGCGGCCGTGCTCGAATGGAGGGCCCCCAAGTCGGTCTTCCCCGGCAGGGAGGCTCTGGGTGGTCACCCAAATGACTGGCGGCGGGCGGTGGCGGCAGTGGAAAGGTCGGTCGAACGCCTGAGAGCCATACCGGTATCGGATCTCCCTGCGTGGCGTGGGGCGGCGCGCGAAGCCGCCGGGGTGTTCGCCGCCTGGTCGAGGCGCCTGGAAGGGAAGAGTCCAGGACCTCTGGCGGCAACGGCAGACGCACTTGCTCGATCGGCACAGAGCCGATCGGGTGAACTCGCGCCGGAGCGAGGAGCGGTGCGAGACTTCCGAGGAGTAGCGGCGATCGTCGCCCAGTCCCAACTGAGCAGAGATTCTCCCATCGCTTGGGCCATGCTGATCAACCAACTGGGGCGGACACTTCGAACGATCGGTGATGCGCACGCCGCTCGGGGTGAAACGGAGATGGCCAAGCTGCTCGTCGACGGTTTGTCCGCTGAAATCGCGTCCCTGCACGACCGCTTCGAGACGAACTCGATACAAGAGCTGGCTCCGGGCGAGCGTGCACACGAGGTTCGCCCGCTTGCGGAGGCGGGAAGGGATCTCCAGCACCAAGCCAAGCATCACCGAGGACGCGGGCAGAGCCCCGGCCGTGGCATCGGACGATGACCAACTCTGGGAGTCTCAAGTTGCCCGATCAAGACCCCGGTTCCGGGCGCAGGTTCATTCGACCCCCCTTAGGTTCTATTAGTCGACGCAACGCCTTCTTGGAAGGTGGCTCGACGATGCATCTACGATCCGACTCGGCAGCTGGTGTGCGGTTCTTGGCCTCGATGCGGGAGGGCCGAGGTATCAAACCTTCCGCCCGGGCCGCCGGGGTCGGGAAGGAGACGGGCTACCGGTGGCTGTGTGAGGCGTACGTCAGGTTGCGCGACCAGGGTTTGACCCGAGCTGCCGCCCAGGCGGAGCTGGGCTATTGCTCCCCCCTGGTGGCTTCTTGGGACGACAAGCGTGCAGCTCGAGGAGACGGACGTCACCATCTCGCCGTGGAACCGGCCGTCGAGGCGATCTTCTGGACGAGATTCGGCGACGGCGACGGTCTCGACGTCGCTCGCCAGGCCGCCGGCATTGGCCGCTCGACTGCCTATCGGTGGCTGCCAAAGCGATTCCTGACGTTGCGCGAAGAGGGGGTGCCAGCCCGCGTTGCGGCCCGCCAGGTACGCGTCTCGTGGGAGCTGGCGTCAACTTGGGAAAAAGCACGACGGCGTGACCATCAGACCCGAAAGGCCGAAAGGGAGACGGCTGAGCGTCACGCGGTGCGCCAGTCCGCCCGCCATGTCGAGGCGCTGCTGCAACCTCGCGGTCGATCCAAGGCCGAGGCTCGCGAGCAGCAGTACTGGGAGCTGATGCATCACGGAATGTCGAACACCGAGGTGTGCAAGATGTTGGGTATGGCCAGAAAGACCGGTACTCGCATCCGGGCTCGGAATCACCATCAGACGGTCACGCTGGCTGTAGCGGAGACGCTCTCGACAGGGCGGTACCTGACGCTGCGTGAACGCATGCAGATCGCCGATCTGTTGGGCCTGGGGTGCTCGATGCGCCAGATCGCTACCGAGCTTGGCCGTGCCCCATCGACGGTCAAAAGAGAACTGGACCGGCACCGAGATGGCCAGGGCCGTTACCTACCCCAGAGCGCCGATCTGACCGCGGCCCGACAGCGTTGCCGGCCCAGGCCACACAAGCTCGTCGGTAACCCAGAGCTACGCAAACTGGTGCAGCGCAAGCTCAATCGGTGCTGGTCGCCCGACGAGATCAGTGGCTGGCTAGCGCTGACCTACCCGGGCGACACGTCGATGCGACTATGCCCCGAGACGATCTATCGGGCACTGCTGGTCCCCGGAGGCCAGGGACTTCACAAGCGCTACTGCCGCAAGCTGCGGACCGGACGGCGGATCCGCAAGTCACGCTGGCTGACCCGAGCCGGACACGGGGCAACGGTCAAGAACATGACCATGATCGACAAGCGGCCCGCCGAGGTGGAACTCAAAGAACAGGTTGGCAACTGGGAGGGCGACCTCATCGTGGGTGTCGGTTGCGTGTCGGCGATGATGACGTTGCGAGAACGCAAGACCCAGTACGGCATCATCGTGAATCTCCCGGTCGACCACACCGCTGAAAGCGTGAATGCCGCCGCGGTCGCCGCCTTCGCCCCCTTGCCGGCGCATATGAAACGGACCCTCACGTGGGATCAGGGAACAGAGATGGCCAGGCATCAAGAACTGGCGGCACTAACCGGCATCGATATCTACTTTGCCGAGCGATGCAGCCCTTGGCAGCGCGGTGCAAACGAGAATTTCAATGGCCTGGCACGCCAGTATTTCCCGAAGGGAACCGATCTCTCTATCCACACAGTCGAACATGTCGCCAAGGTCACCCACGAGTTGAACACCAGGCCACGTAAGACCCTGGGCTATCGGACCCCAGCAGAGCTGTTCAGAGCTGAGCGACTTTCCGTCCTGTTCTGAACGACCCGATAGACGCCGTCGCTTCCGCGACGCCATTCCAGGCGGTCGCGAAATCTACCCGAGGTGATGGAATCATTCCTCGGATCCGCCTGATCCATCCTTAGCGTCAATGTTGGGATCACACCGAGGTCCCCGTGATCCAACGCACGCCATCGTCGAGCATCGTGCTGGCCGCTACAGCCCGCATGAATCCGACTCAGCCGGCGAGAGTCGTGCCGATCAGCCGCTAACCTCTACCAACACGCAAAACCCGCTCGCGTTGCTTCGACTGCTGGAATTCGGCCCCCCGTCACCGGGCCCTCTTCCGGGCGGGGTCTGCGGACAGCCATTCCAGAACACCTCATCCGTCAGGGGCCTTGACGGGTCTCGGCGAACCACGATCACTATCAACGGGTCCGTCACCTTCCACTAGGACAACCGGGGCGATCCCAAGAAACTTCGACAGGTCCACCCTGGCTCTGCGTCGCCTTCCGGTGCTCCGGGAACGGCAGTTGGGCCTTACCCCCGTCGAGGCGCGATGAGCAAGTGCTCCCGAACCCGGGAACTCAGAAAGGCCGACACCGGCAATCGATGCCAGAGTCAGTGCGATTACGGCGGCGACGGACCTTGGGCGACCAGCAAACTCGAGGATCGCGAGGCGCCCGTGTCCCAGCCGGACGACACGGACGCACCTTCCAACCAGTGCCCAAGAGGATGAAGTCCGGAGCTGGCGACATTGCATGGCTCGGGCCGTTATGGCTCAGTGGATGCACGGCATCCGGTTTCTTTGCTGCGGGCTGCCGTTATGCGCAACGAAAGAAGAATGCGATTGAGCCTCAACTTCCTGAGATCGATCGTACCGTGCGGACAGCTACGGGATGAGACGTGGACTGATGCTGGGTGTGGTGCCAGATTCACCGGTCAGCCCGGTGTCGTTCCACGAGTACGACGACGGGAACGTGCCATAGATCCAAAGTGCGTCAGTACCAGAACCGAGGAACGCGACCTCGTAGCCACCGGTCGCAATCCCGGCGATAGTCGGACTGGTCCCCGAGGCCACCCCGAGACTTGGGGTCTCGTTTCCCACGGGGCCGACCGTTTCGAGGTCACCACTCGTGTTGACGAATGCGTCTTGACAACAGCCAGCCGTTGTCCCCGCCACGCTCGGACTGGTGCCGGCCAGCGTCGTATAGCCTGCATCACCCGAATACGTCGTGCCGTAGTCGTAGAGGTCATGCGAACCGGAGGCCGAGAAGACCACCTGGTAACTCGATGAGTAGCCCGTAATGCTGGGGCTGGTGCCGGAATAGACCCCGAGGCCCAAGTTCGAGTTGGCGGTGCCGCTCGGACCTGCTGTGGCGAGGTTCCCGGCCGTGTCGACGTAGGTCACTTCGCAGCAACCAGACGATGTCGAGGTCGTGCTCGGACTGGTGCCGGCCAGCGTCGGCAACCCGGTGCTCCCTGTGTAGGTGGCTCCGTAGTCGTAGACGTCGTCAGTGCCAGCGGCCGCGAAGGCCACTTCGTAGCCGCCGGATGAGAGCGGGGCGATGCTCGGGCTCGTGCCGGATTCGACCCCCAGACCCAGGTTGGAGTTCGTCCGTTCGGCCCGGCAATCGCCAGGTCTCCGGACGTGTCCACGTAGGCCACTTCGCAACAACCAGCCGTTGTCACCGTGGTGCTCGGACTCGTGCCGGACAACATCGTCAAGCCCGTGTTGCCTGTGTACCCAGACCCGTAGTCGTAGACGTACCCACTCGAATCAAATGTCACCTGGGCCGGTGGTGGGACTGCGTGCTCGGTGGGCGGTACGACAATCCCAACAACGCCCGACGACACCAGTGAGCTCGCCCCTCCTAGGTACTGCGCGTCCCCGTATTGGAGTACTCCTCCATCAGAGCCGCTCAGCCAGTACCCCTGGCCGTCGGGTGAACTGGCAATGCCCACGATGGGATTGGGAAGCGACGTCGCCGAGGGCGATCCGAAGAATCCAGCATCACCGAAGGTGAACACCCCGCCGTCTGCTCCGACCAGCCAGTACCCGGCGCCGTCGGGCGTCACCGCCATGCCGACGATGGGTGCCGCGAGTGAACCGCTCACGGAACCGTAAGGTGCGGCGTCGCCGAACTCGAAGACCTGCCCGGCGGGGGTAACCAGCCAGTACCCTCCTCCGTCAGCGGTGGCGGCGATCCCGACGATGGTGACTCCACTCGCCGAACCGTAGGTGTAGGCGTCCCCGCGGCCGTAAACCGTTCCATTGCTCGAGACCAACCAGTATCCTCCGGCGTCGGGTGTGGCAGCCATGCCGACGATCGGGTAGGAGGGACTTGTCACCGAACCGTAGAAGTTGGCATCACCGCCGGTGTAGACACCGCCCGAGGAGCTCGCCAACCAATAGCCCTCGTTGTCCGGCGTGGCAGCCATACCGACGATGCCCGACGAAGGAGCACCACTAACCGATTCGTAGTTGGCGTTTCCGTAGTCGAAGATGCCACTGTTGGACGCGACCTGCCGATAGCCCTGACCGTAGTTGTAGTCGGCCAAGCGGATCTTTAAAGGACCGTCCGGCACGCGACCGATGGCGCCGGGCGCGGCAAGTACCCCTACGACGAGAACGATGAGAGGGAACAACGTCCAAAGGGACGTTCGTACCGTCAGTCGTGCTTGGCTATCGCGCCGCGTCCAACGCATGCATGCTCCCATTTTCCCCACCCTTCGTGGCCGCCCGTGTCGCTCGGCCCGATGGTTTCCCGTGTCCATGAGAGTTGTAGCACGCCAGCTTGAAAATATGCAAGTGAAATTTCGTAACCATGGGAGTTCAGAGAGCGCCTGTCGCCTGCACCAAGTCATGTGGCCAAGAGAAGGGGGTCTAACCCATGCCAAGTCGTTTGGTTTCTACGAAGTCGACTGCGCGCGAAAGAGTACCCACAGCGCAGTGATTCAGACGCGCTTAACCAAACATGTGTTGGCGGGAAGGCCTGTCAAGGGTAGAGGCTTGATCCGCGGGCACTCCCTTACGACCTGGGCCGAGGTCAAAGGGTAGTGACCGATGTCCCGTGGCTGCGTGGGTTGATGGGCTGTGTGCCGTGGCGTCGCGCAGTTACTTGCGGCGTCCCAACGGACGTCCTCGCGGACGCCGCAGCACACCAGCCGTTTGCAGGGAGACGAGGATCTCATCGAGTTCATGGCCAATCACCGCGGCGGCGGCGATGAGGTCGTCGCTGCGCATGGCGAAGTATCTTCCGGAGCTGGCACTCCGGCGTACGCGGATCGATTCTACGAGCTGCGCCACCAGTTCCACGTCCCGACCCTTGGCCTTCTCGAGCTGGGTCAGATCGATACGAACCAGCTGTCCGACCGCATGAACCGGCTCTTCAGTGGGACGGCTCGGTCCTTCGCTCCCTGAAGACGACAGAAGTTCGTCGACCGAAACCGCGTAGAGCTCTGCCAACGGCAAAAGGCGAACAGCGGGGATGTTGGTGTCGCCCAACTCGTAGGTGCTGAGTGTGGCCGCCTTCACCGCCCCTTGGGTGAGAGTCTCGACCTCTTGGAGCGATAGCGCGCTGTCGAGCCGGGCCTGGCGAAGGCGTGCGCCGAGCAACTGCGCATCTGGAATGTGCTGGGTCTTTGGTGGTCGCTTTGTCGTCATCACCCGATCCTGTTCCTGCGAAGTACGTCAAGGCTACTTGATGTGTCGCCTCGCCCCCTGCCACGCCGCGCCCCCTGCCACAGAGTTCAGGACCGCCAGCCCCTCTAGTTCAAGGATGCCAGAAATAAAGCTTGCATAATTTCTAATTTGCGTGTACAACTCTCAGAGACACGGGAAACCATCGGGCCGAGCGACACGTGCGGCCACGAAGGGTGGGGAAAATGGGAGCATGCATACGCCGTTGGCGGCGAAGCGCGGGACGGGGAGCGAGATCGGCTCGGTCGATCAGCGTTTCAGTCCACTCTGATCTGCAGCAGTCTGGCCTCGGATGAGGCGAGTTCGGGCAACAAAGACAGTTTCCGGCACGAGTCCCACGTCGAAGGCGTCGCGCCCAGAGACGCAACATGAAGGGTCAGACGTCGAAGATGTGGGGGGCAAGTCCCGCCGCCGAACGCGCATCGTGGTGAAGGGGGTGGCGCTGACCACCACGACCGTGGTCCTCATCGCGGTGTTGGCCACCGCGTTGGCAACAACCCTCGGGGTCGTCGCGGTGCATGCGCTCACGTCGAGCGGGAACACCGTGGCGGCGGGATCGAGTGGCCCCGGATCCACGGCCACGAGTACCACGACCACGACCACGACGCTGCCTGCCGCCTTGGCCGGCGGACCCAGTCAATCGCACGCCCCGGTGTTCGCGATCGGCGGTGGCGAGCAACCGGGCTACGGGAATTTCAACGGCGTGACCTGCTCGGATACCACCGATTGCTTTGCCGTCGGGGCCGACGACCACGGGGCCGGGGTGGCCTCATTGAGCACCGATGGCGGCACAAGCTGGGTCAACTCGACCCTCCCTGCGGGAACGCCGGTCCTCGACGCGGTGGCCTGCAGCGACACCTCACACTGCGTGGCAGTCGGGCAGGGTGTCATCGCCACCACGGCCAACCAAGGTGCCAACTGGTCGCTCAAAGCGGTACCAACCGCAAACACCACCCTGATCGGGGCGAGCTGTCCGAGCTCCACGCTGTGCATGGCCAGCGGCATCATCGATAACCCCACCGGACCCTACGCCGGGGCCGTCGAGCGTTCGACCGACGGAGGGTCGACCTGGAAGGCGGCCACACTTCCCGCCGGGACGTTGGGAATAGGCGATGTCGTCTGCCCTAGCGCGACAGATTGCATCGCAGCTGGTGCGTCGTTGCTGGTGAGTCACGACGGCGGCGCGACATGGGCCACAACCACGGTGCCCAGGGGCACCGGCCAGCTGCGCACGGTCTCGTGTTCGAGCGCGACCACCTGCGTGGCCATCGGGCCCAACCAACAAGGGGTGGTCGACCCCGACGCGGTGGCCAACGCCGTCGAAACCACCGACGGAGGCGACACCTGGAGTACCATAACGCTCCCCGCCGGGACGGCGTCGGTTGATCAGATCAGCTGTGCGAGCACCAGCCAGTGCGTGGCGGCAGGGATCAGCCCGAAGGCGGGCGGATCGGCCCCGTTCTACCGATCGAGCGACGGCGGCACTACGTGGGCGACGGCCGCCGCGCCCAGCGGGGTGTCGGCCATCGCGGCACTTTCTTGTCCGGCTGCAAACCAATGTGCCGTCGTCGGGCGACAAGGCAACGGGACCCCGACGACCTCGGCCAGCACCGACTTGGCCAATTGGAGCACTACGCCCTTGTCCGGCGACGCCATCCCGCCCAGCAAGGACGCGGTGTCGTGATGCGCACTACTCATTCAGAATCCTCGACAACTCGAACGGAGCCTCAGGTGATCCGACGTGCAGTGAGGCAAGCTGGTTACTCGTTGCGATCTGAGGACGGGCACCGGCTCCATTGGAGGCGTGGACTGCTCTGTGTGTGCGTCGTCGCAGCGACCGTCCTCGGCTTGCTGAGCGTGCCGGGCCCAAATTCGTCGAAGACCGTACACCTCCAAGCCGGACGCAATATCGAGCTTGCCGGGGAAGTGTCGGGCACTGTCGCTCCCTCCACGGTCGGTGAGTACTGGGGCGGCGGGTCCGAGGTCGAGGCGTGTGCGGCATGCTCGCCGAGTGGGCTGGTGGGAAAGTCCGGGGGCCAGAGCACCGATCCAGACCAGCCCGTGAGCCCCGTAATTGGCGACTACACCGATAACGAGGACCTGTTCTCGGTCGGCGCAGTCGGCGGTAATCTGACCATGGACCTCACGTACGACTCTGGGCAGGCGGCGGCGACCCATGAAGCAGGTGGCGGCCCGGGTTACTTCGGATACGGCTGGAGCTCGACCATGTCGGGCTCGATGACAGTCAGTGGAGACACGTACGTGCTCAACGGTGAGAACGATGCGCAGACCACCTTTACGAGAGAGACGTCCGTCGACGGTTGCCCTTTGGGTGACTATGAGGATTTTCAGAAGTACACCGTTCCCGGGAGTGCCTACGCGTTCTGTGCCGCGAACCGTGTTGACGCCCAACTCGGCGTCTTCCCGGCCTACGGCGATACGCAGCTGGACATCTCGGGCGGACAGGTGATCGACGCCTACGGCATCTATGGCACTCTTGGCTATGTCGGAACCAATGCAACGACAGGTGGCGACGACCTGAACTTCACCTACAGCGTGAGTCCGGGAAGCGGCAGCTGTCCGAGCACCTCCGGCGTCGCGAGCTGCTTCGTCGAGACCGACGGATCCGACACCTCTCGCCACGTAGTGGCGGAGGTCAGCGAATACGGGGTCGTCATCGCGGTCATCGATCCGTTGGGTCGTGAGTACACCATGGGGTACAGCGATGGGGACGGCAACCTGACAGCCATCGCCTCGCCTTCACCCGTCGTCGGGGGCGGCACGGCCACCACATCATTCGCCTATACGACGACAACGGCCTCCCCGTACAACAGCGATCTGCGCCAGATTAGTGACCCTGACACTAATGTCTCCACCGTTTCGTACAGCAACGGGATGGTCTACCAGCTCAAGGATCCTTACGGGAACACCACCAGCTACACCTACGAATACACCGACTGCGCGAACGATGCGTCGACTGACTGCACGCAGGCCCAACAAAACTCGCTCGTCACTTACCCAGACGGAGAACTCGATTCGGACGCGTACACCGACGGCCAGCTGACTGGTGCTGAATGGGGACAGACCGACAGTGGGGGAGCCGACTCGGAGTCGTGGTCGTTCAACTACAACGATCCCACAATCTCCGATCAAGACGCACCGATCACGGAGTCCGTGGTAACGCCCGGCAGCACGACCGCCACCATTGTCACCGATTCGGTCGGGAACGTCATGACGTACACCGATCCTGCCGGCAATACCACCAACTACATGTACAACGACACCGGTGGCAACGATCTGGACGAACTGTGCTGGAGCGCGCCACCAGGGACGGCGGTGACCGCGAGCATGTCGTGCACCGACCCACCTTCTAGTGGAGCCACCACTTACAGCTACGATGCGGACGGACACCAGCTGAGCGAGACGGACCCACTCGCCAATACGAGCCGCAGCGGCTACTACGAAAACGGGCTTCTCTGTTGGACGGCCCCTCCGACCGTCACGGCGACGGGGAGTCCGTGTGCCAACAACGGCACATCGCCGACCGGGGCACCGGCGGGTGCGACCACCTACACCTACGACGCCCAAGGCGACGTGATCTCGACGACGGTCCCGGCGTCCCCTTCGCCGTCGAAGACCACGACCTCGGCATACAACCTCGATGACGAGTTGGAATACTCCATACCTCCAAACGGGCAGTCGGGCAGCCAAAGCAGCTCGAATCCGTTTGCCACCGTGGACACCTACGAAGCCGACGGTTCGATGGCCTCGAGTACTGGTCCGCTCAGCCGTAGCGTTTCGTACACCTATGACGCTGCTGGCAACGTTCTCACGACTTCCGATCCGGCCGGGTTCACATCGAACGCCTACGATGCGGACAACCGCCTGTGCTGGAGCTACCGCGCCACGGCAGCGTACGGGTCGAGTGCCTGCAGCCCCTCGCCCAGTTCGGGGGCGACGAAGTACGGAGGGTACAACGCCGATACCGACGCACCCACGGCCGTGACGGATCCCGACGGCGCCACAACCACCTACACCTACAGCGACGATCGCTATCCGACGCTGGCCACGGTCACTACCGAGGCAGCGGTGTCGGCCAACCCGCAACCGAACATCATCACCTACGACAGCTACGACTACTACGGCAACGTCTGCATGTCCGGACCCGTCAACCCGGGCTCGGCTGGAACCTGCGACGAGGTGACCGGCGATACGACGCACATCTACAACGCCGAGGCCCAGCTAAACGAATCCTATGACGCCAACGGTAAGGAGACGTCCTACTCCTATGGTGACGCCGACTTCCCGCTTTATCCCACCTCGACGACGTCGCCCACCGGGACCACCAGTGATACCTACGATGCCGGCGGAGACCTGGTCAAGACGGTCGATCCGGAGGGTAACGCGGTGTCGAGGGGCTACGATGCGGACGGCCGCAACTGCTACGTGGCGCCAATTGCCACGACCGCGAGTTGCGTCTCGCCGCCGACCGGGGTCTCGGGTATCACGCTCTACGGCTACGACGATGCCGGTCAACGTACGTCAATGACGGACAACTACGGGGCCAGCGGGCAGGTCACGGATAACTACTCCTACGACGCCAGCGGCAACCTGTTGTCGGCAACCAACGACAACGCGCAGACGACCACCTACGCCTACGACGACGCCAACGACGTCACCTGCACCAGCTACCCGACAATCACCAGTTCGACTTGCGCTGGAACACCTTCGGGCTCCTACGTCACGCGAGCCTATAACAGCGCCGGCGAGCTGAGCTCGACGACGGACTGGCTGGGAAGCACAGTTGGCTACGGCGGCTATAACGCGCTTTCTGACGTGGGAACGATCACCTATCCGTCGGCCACCGGCGAGGCCGTCGGCTACACCTACGACGCCGACGGCAATGTGACCCACATCGGGTACTCTGGTACGGCCATCTCTGCTCTCAACGGCGTTTCGGACACCTACACGCCTAATGCCGACAACCAAGTCGGAAGCAGCACATCGCTTGACGGCTACAGCTCTCCGGACAATACCTACGATGCGTACGGACGGGTCCAAGGGACGAGTAACCCTGGGGATGCATCGCTCAACGAGACCTACGCCTACTCCGACGACGGCGAAATCACCAGCGACACGCCTTCGGGCGAGTCGGCCATCACCTACGGCTACAACTCGGCCGAGGAGTTGACGTCGGTGACCAACCCCAACAACCCCTCTGCCACCGAGTACAACTCCTACGGGTACACAGGAGACGGCCAGCGTTGCCTTTCGGTGACCGGGTCCTCTACCTATAGTTCTCCCGGCTGCGCCACGGCTCCTAGCGGTTCGACGGTGCTGGGTGCCTACAACTACAACGCCTACGGCCAGCTGTGCTGGTCGGGTGCGACAGCCAGCAGCTCAGCGTGCTCGTCACCGCCCAGTGGTGCGACGTCGTACAGCTACGACGGCAACAACCTGCGGATGAAGTCGACAACCGGTTCGAACACGTCGACGTTCGACTGGGACACGGTCAACGGGGGCCCGACACCTCTCGACCTCTCTGACGGCACCAACTCCTACGTGTACGGACCGTTGCTCTTCGGCGGCACTGCCCCCATCGAGCAGGTCTCAGCGAGCGGCGTCAGCTTCTTGGCCTCGACGCCTTCGGGCGTCCAGGCGGTCTTTGGGAGTCCGACGTGGACCAGTGCCACATCGTCGGCCGACAAGTTCACCTACGGGTCTTCGGGCGGTTCCACCCCGGGCAGGGCGGTTCCACCCCGGGCACCATCTCGGCGCTGGGTACGTTGGCCCAGTCAGACGGGACGGGTAATACCACCCTCTCGGTCGATCCCCAGCATGTGGGCGACGCCCTGGTGCTGTCCACCATGGCCCAGAACCCCTATGTCTCGATCACTGCTGTCAGTGGCGGGGGAGCCACGTGGCAGCCGATTACCAGCTTGTCGTACGGTTACGAAACCGAGATGTGGTTGGGCACGGTGACCGCGACGGGGTCCTCCACCATCACCGTGACCTTCAGCTCGTCGGTCGCTTCCACCGGCGTCGAACTCGACGCCCAGGAGTACACCTCGAGCACCGGAGCGTCGACGACCTGGGGCATCGACAAAACCGGTTATCTGAAGAACACCACGTCGTCGAGCACCCTTACCTATCCCACCCTCGCGCCAACTGGCACCGGCGAGGTCTACGTCGGCTTCGCCAACGCCCCTGAGTGGGCCGAATCGGGGGCGACCACAGGACCAGCTCATCTACGACCCGAGCGTCTCGGCGAGCGAGAGCCCCACCGGCACCCAGTACGCCGCCAGCACCTCGGGGACCATTGGCGCCCTGCTCACGGCAACGGGTACGGGAGGGGGCGGTGGCTCTTGTCCGACTGGGTCGGGCTCAGGGAGCGGGCCGATCGTCACCAGTGTCTCGCCTTGTACGGGCTCGACATCTGGTGGCACCTCGGTCACCATCACCGGTTCGAACTTCACAGGGGTGACCGGAGTGAAGTTCGGGACCACCGCGGCCTCGAGCTACACCGTCACGAGCAGCACGTCGATCACGGCCGTGTCGCCAACAGGCTCGACGGGCCCGGTAGACGTGACGGTCACGACGGGCGGCATGCGCCTCGAAGAGCTGGCGGCGTACTCGGCTTACGGCGTGCAGACCATTCAATCGGGATCCGACGTGACCCCGTTCGGGTTCCAGGGCTCGTACACCGACCCCTCTGGGTTGATCTACCTGATCGGGCGCTACTACGATCCGGCAACCGACCAGTTCCTGAGCGTCGATCCGGACGTGGCCGAGACGATGCAGCCTTATGCCTTCACCGGGGATGACCCGTTGAATGCGACGGATCCGTTGGGGCTGGCAAAGGGGGGTCCTCAAAATAAGTTATCTAAAGAGTTTGAGGGCTATTCCGACGCTGCACTTAACAAGCTCTATAAGTCACTGAAGGGCCGCCTGAGCGCGGCGGATAAGGCCCTGAAGTTGCGAGTGGCAGCCGAACAGAAGGCGCGGAAGTTGAGGGGTTCAACTGGCGGTGGAGGTCCAATCAAGTTTGTGACGGTGGCGCCTTCCGCAGAGCTTGGACCTAATCAATCCCCGCACTTGGTACCGATCACTTCGCTACAGTCCCCACCGGACCCAACTGGACCGGCATTGCAAGCTCCAGCGTCTCCAGGCTTTGGGAGCCTACTTCCACTGCTATTCCTTTTCGTCGCTCGAGCTGGGGCGGGGACTGCGTGTGGGTTGGCCGCATCGGAGACTGGTCCGGGGGCCGCTGCAGCATTCGCGGCTTGCGCTGGTGCCGCCTAGAGTGGAGGTCATGGAAGAATCCGGCGGCAAGTATCGCTGGAGAACGAGAATACGGATGCATTTGCCCTGGCTGCTTGTCAATCTTGCGCCAAAAGGGAAGTCCGATTGTGGAAACCATGAGTGGTACAAGTCGTCCGATGAACTTGATCGTTGTTATCACTGCGTTGTAGGCGAACGAAGACCTTCACAGATTCCAACACCGTCCATGGATCTCTTTGAGAAATACGGCATTCCTCGACCTGAAGAGCAACCCGAGCCAGGAGACTGACACATCGAGTAACTGTCGTCGTCAATCGTCTCTAATGGTTAAGTAAAGTCCTCACACGCCATCTTTCTTCTGAAATATTGGATTCCGGGTACCGCGCTTCTCAGGCAGCTCCACCCTCGGCTCCCCAGCCCTGATCCACAGACCTCATCGCCTCCCCGCGCGCCCCTGACCCATCCCCGGCATCTTCTTGGTCACTTTATGGTTCCTGCTCCCCAGTTCTTTGAGGCACCTTCGAAATGCCTTGAACACGATTGCAAGGGGTCCCCTTGCCGACGAGGAGCTGGCCGTGGCGTGGATGCGGATGATGGGAGCGGAGTCGGTCGACTATCACCGTGAAACCATCATCGAGCGCGGGGACGATCACCGTGGCGCGGCACTCGACTACTACGCCTCGCGGGGTGAGACCCCGCTCGCCTGGGGCGGCTCGGGTGCCGCATCCCTCGGTCTCTTTGGTGCGGTCGACAACTCCTCTTACGACGCCCTCTACGGCCCCGGCGGGGCCACCGATCCCATAACCGGTGAGCGCCTGGTCTCGGCCAAGCGACCGGGCATGGAGCTGGTGATCGCCGCCCACAAGTCGGTGGCCGAACTCGGGGTGCTGGGCCGAGCCGAGGACATGCACGCCATCATGGACGCCGAACGTGACGCCACCTTGGCCTACCTCGACGAGCTGACCAAAGAACGCGGCGGCCGGCGGGGTATGGCCGCCGTTCCGACCGAGACGACTGGGCTGGCCTACTCGATAGCGCGCCACGCCACGACCAGGGCCGGTGACCCTGGACCCCACGACCATGTGCTCATCGCCAACGTGATCGAGATGCGCGACGAGAGGGGCGGGACCAAGGCGCCCGACACCACGCTGTGGCGTGAGCACCTCCACGCGGCCACCATGGTCGGCCGTCTGGCCTCGGCCAAGGTGGCGGTCGACCTCGGCTACGGCATCGAGGCCGATGGTGGTCCAACCGGCAAGCTCGGGCACTGGAAGATCAAGGGAATCCCCGACGCCGCGTTGGCCGTGCATTCCAAGCGCGCCGCCGAGATCAACGCGGCAGTCGCCGAGCGCGGCTTTTCCACCTACCGGGCCCGCGCTGTCGCCGCTCGTGAGACCCGCAAGCAAAAGCGCCACAGCGCCGTCGACGATCTCGTGCCCATGTGGCGGGGCGAACTCGATGCCGCCGGCTTCGCACCCCGCCAGCTCGAAGCTGACATCGAGCAGGCCGGAGTGGAGTACCAGCGCAGCCGCCCTGTGCACCGCTTGTCGCCTCGGGAATTGTTCGCCCTCACCACCGACGTGCTGGGTCCCGAGGGCACATTGTCGGCGCGCAAGGTGTTCTCCCGTCGCGACGTGATTGTCGCCATCGCCCCCCACCTCTACGGCCGCTCTCCCGCCGAGTTGGACCGTGTGGTGTCGGCCGTGCTGCGCGACCCCGAGGCCATCACATTGCTGGGTGTGCCGCGGGCCTCCGAGCGGGCCTATTCGACGGCCACCGTGCTGGCCGCGGAACGCTCCGTCGAGCACGCGGTCGCCCGGGGCATCATGGCCAAGGGTGCGGCGTTGGTCACAAACGAGGTGGCGGACGCAGCGCTGGCGCGCCAGGGCCAGGCTCTCGGCGGCCCCTTGCGCGGCGCCCACTTGACTGACGGGCAGATGAACGCGGTCAAAGGGATCACCACCTCGGGCCGGGGCGTCGAACTCGTCGTTGGGGTGGCCGGATCGGGCAAGACCACCGTCATGGCCGCGGTCCGCGACGCCTTCGAGGCCGGAGGCTACGTGGTGGTCGGGACCTCGACCTCGGGCCAGGCGGCGCGCACCTTGGGCCGCGAGGCGGGCATCGCGGCGTCAAGAACCTTGGCCTCGTTGCGCTGGCAGATCGAGCACGAGCGGGTCGCGCTCAGTCCCCGCCACGTGGTGGTGCTCGACGAAGCGGGCATGGCGGCCGACCGCGACATCGCCTTCCTCCTCGACGAGGCCCGTCTGGCCGGATCCAAGGTGGTGCTCGTCGGCGACGACCGTCAGTTGGGTGCGGTCGGGGTCGGTGGGGCGCTGGGCGCGCTCATCGAACGCCACGGCGGAGCCGTCCACACCCTGGAGCACAACGTCCGCCAGCAGAACCACGCCGAACGCGAGGCCCTGGCCGAACTGCGCGCCGGCGACGTGCAGCGCGCCGTCGAGTTCTACGCCACGAGCGGCCGGGTGGTGACCGCTCCGGGGCGCGACGCCGTCCTGAAAGAGATGGTCGAGGCGTGGTCGGCCGATGTCGCTGCGGGCAAGGACACGGCGATGTTCGCCTGGCGCCGGGCCAACGTGGCCGAACTGAACCGCCTGGCCCGAGAAAAAATGGCAGCTGAGGGAAGGCTGGGCGGCGCAGAGATCGAGGCCCGTGGAGGTGCGCGCTACGCGGCCGGGGATCGGATCGTGACCCTGGCTCCTGGGAAAGACGGCACGGTCGTGACCTCAGAGCGCGGCCTGGTGTTCTTGGTCGACCAAGAGGCACAGCGGCTGGTGGCCAAGATGGACGACGGGCGCGAACAGGTCTTCGAGCGCGACGAGATCGGGGCCACGCAGTTGGCCTACGGATATGCGACCACGGTGCACCGCAGCCAAGGGGCGACCACTGGGCGCGCCCACGTCTACGAAGACGGTGGCGGGCGCGAACTGGCCTATGTGGCCATGAGCCGGGCCAAAGAGCACACCCACGTCTACGTGGCGGCCGACGATCTCGACATGGCCCGCGAAGACCTTGTGCGCGCCTGGCAGCGCGAGCGGCGCTGGAGGTGGGCCATCGACACCGGCACACCGGGCATGGAGGTTGAAGCGAGAGAGCCTGCATCCTTGCGCCGCCAGGCCCTGGTGGCCGAACGGGCCACCTACAAAGCCGCTTTTCCGGTGGATTTGAGCGAAGAACGACGCCAGGCCACCTCGGCGCGTGCCGCCGCGGCCGGTCAGCTGGAGCGGTTGCACCTCGACCAGGGACGAACCGCGGGTGGCGAGCTGGGCCAGGCCGCGGGCGAGCTGTTCGTGGCCCGTCAGCACCGCCTCGCCAATGAGCGGGCGGCACACGACAAGGACCTGTCGCGGAAGTTTCGCCGGGGCGCTCGCCACTTTGCCGAGGCGGCCGCACACAAAGAGCGCGCAGCTGAAGAAAAGGTGGCCGGGCTGTTCGCTTTAGAAGAACGCCGACTTACCGATGCGTTGGACGTAGCCGAGCGAAGGCTCGGTGCCCTGGTCGAAAAGGACGCCGAACGGGGCCGCTGGATCGAGAAGCACCCCGAGGTGCCGGGCCGCTTGAGGGAGATCGGCGCCGAGATCTCCCGCATCGACAAGG
>JBEKWB010000096.1:0-16128 GCA_049513455.1 Acidimicrobiales bacterium | reverse complement strand
GGCCGAGGGCGAACGGGTGCTCATCGTCGACTGGGACGTGCACCACGGCAACGGGACGCAGGCACTGTTCTGGGACGACCCCTCGGTACTGTACGTGTCGACCCACCAGTCGCCCTTCTATCCGGGAACAGGCGGGGCCGACGAGGTGGGCGGGAGCGACGCCCGGGGACTGACGGTGAACGTGCCGTTGCCTGCGGGTGCCACCGGCGACGTCGTCCGGCGCGCCCTCGACCAGGTGGCAGCACCGGTCATCGACGGCTTCGATCCGACGTGGGTCCTGATCTCGGCCGGGTTCGACGCCCACCGGGCCGATCCGCTGGCCGATCTGGCCCTGTCGAGCGGCGATTTTGCCGATCTGGCCCGGACGGTGGCGGGCTACGCGCCACGGCCGGGCCGGGTGGTGGTGCACCTGGAGGGGGGGTACGACCTGGGTGCCTTGCGCTCCTCGGTGGCCGCCACGCTGGGGGCACTCGCCGATGCGCCCGAGCGTGCCGGCGCCGAGCACCCGACCTCGGGCGGCCCTGGAGTCGAGCTGGTGCAGCGGGCGGCCACGCAGCGCGAGCGCGCCCTGGGCCTCTAACGCCCTCGCTTTGGCCCAGGTGCCGTGGCCGAGGGCAAGTAGGCTGAGGAGTCCGATGGTCGAAGAGAGCGCAAATTCAGGTCCGGCACCCGGGGGTGGAAGCGGTGCGGGGGGCGGTGGCGGTTCGAACCGCAATCGCAACAGGAGCCGGAACCGGAGTCGCTCACGGAGCGGCGGCGCCGGCACGAACGGCGGAGCCGGCGCCAACGGTAGCGCCCCCCGGGCGGCCGGCTCCGGCGGCGCGAGGAGCGGTGGGGGCCAGTCGAACAGGTCCGGCGGTGGGGGTGGCCAGTCCTCGCGGTCGGGTGGGGGCCAGTCGAACAGGTCTGGCGGCGGCCAGTCGAGGTCGGGTAGCGGATCATCGAACCGGAACAAGGGCGGCGGTCAGCGCTCCTCGCGGGGCGGCGCTCCCCGTGCGGTGGCCCTGGCGCCCGAGCCCCTGGCGCCGCGGATCATCGAGCCGGGACTGGGGGCGACCCAAGTCCTGCCCGGCGAGGTGGCCGCCAACCGACGGCACGCGGTGAAACTGGTCGCCCTGGCCGCCGTGGTGCCTGCGGTCGTCGTGGGTGTCGTGCTCGGCGTGGCCGTCTCGTTGGTGGCCGGCATCGTGGCCTTCGTGGTGGTGGGCTTCGTCCTGGCCTACGGACTGTGGCGGATCGCCCCGGGTGTCGCCCTGCGCCAGGTGGGCGCCGTGCCGCTGCGCGAACGCGACAACCTGCGCCTCTTCAACGTGACCGAGGGGCTGTGCGCCACGTTCGGGCTGCGGGTGCCGCACCTCTACGTGGTCTATGACGCCGTGCCGAACGCCTGTGCGCTGGGGCGCGACGCCGCGTCGGCCGCGCTGGTCGTGACCTCGGGTCTTCTCGAGACGATGGGCCCCATAGAGCTCGAGGGTGTGATCGCCCACGAACTGGCCCACGTGAAGCGCCACGACAACGCGGTGTCGGTCATCGCGCTGACCCTGGCCCGGTTCGGGGGGTCCGGGCTGTTGCGCCGCTGCGTGGAGGAGCACCGGGAGTACCGGGCGGACGTCGTCGGCGCGTCCGCCGTGCGCTTTCCCCGCGGCCTCCTGGACGCCCTGCGGCTGATGGAGCACGCTCCTGCGCCGGCCGGGAACTCGGTGTTCAGCCCCTCCCGTCTGGCCGCCACGCGCTACGTCTGGATCGATCCCTCTGTCGGTCTGCGTGACCGTCCGGCGCCCGTCGGGGACCTCGACGACACGTCGGTGCGGGCCGCCGCGCTGAGCGAGTGGTGAGCAGGGGCGGAGACCCGACTGCAGGAATTGGGTTTGTGTTGGGCTGAAGTGGACGGGCCGGAGAGGCGCTGAGTTCATCCTTACCGTGTGGACGGCGAAACGGCTATTTCGTTGCACGGACGCGGCACCCCGGTGCGGCGGGGTCCGCACCGCATCGAGGCAATGGGGGTTGAGGTCGACCACCGGGTGCGAGGGGTGTTTCTGCTCGCCAGCGCGCTCGTCGGCGCGTTCCTGATCTCACTGTTGCTCCGCCGCTCCGGCTCGTACTTCACGCCGCTGGACGGCTGGGGTGTCGACCTGTTCGAGCTGTCCATGGGCACCCTGTGCGTGCTCCGGTACTTCGACAAAGGGTGGCGGGCGACCCCGTCCGGGGTCTCGCTCTTTCCCCTGATTCTCGGGGTGGCCTGTCTTTCGTGGGCCCTCGGCGACATCACCTTGACCATCGAGTCGCTCGGGGGCGCGTCGGTGTCGGTGCCGTCGGCCGCCGATGGGTTCTATGTGGCCTTCTTCCCGCTCTGCTACCTGAGCTTCATGTTGCTCATCCGACGTGGGAACGACCGGTCGCTGATGGCCACGTCGCTGGACGGATTGATCGCCGGGCTGGCGGTGGCCGCTCTCACGGCGGCGTTCCTCTTCGACACCGTCCTGCGCGCCACGGGGGGAGGCGATCTCTCGACCGCCACGAGCCTGGCCTATCCGGTCGGCGACATTTTGCTGCTGTCGCTCGCGGTCGGCGCCCTCGCCGTCCTGTCCCGGGATTACCGTCGCTTCTTCGCCATTGCCGCCGTGGCCATGGCGGTGAACGCCATCGGCGACATGTTCAACCTCCTGCAGCCCGACAGCAAGGTCGGCTACGTCACCAACGCCGTGGTCTGGCCCATCTCCTTGTTGATGCTGGCCATGGCGACGTGGGTGCAGCCGGCGCGTGCGAAGACGGTGACCAGCGAGGGCGCCACGGACGCGGCGCACCTGATCATGGTGAGGCGGGCCCGGTTCGTGCTGCCGGCCCTCGGGGCCACGGTAGGCCTGGTCGTGCTGTTCTCGGCCACGTTCGAGCATGTCGGCAAGCCCGCGCTCGCCCTGGCCGCCGGGACCCTGGTCGTGGCCGGCGTGCGGCTGGTCCTCACCGTCCGCGAGGCACAGGCCGAGGTGCACCGCGCCACGGTGCAGCTGGTCCTGGCGCGGGACGACGCGCTGATGGCGTCGAAGGCAAAATCGGAGTTCCTCTCCACCATGAGCCACGAGATCCGTACGCCCATGAACGGCGTCATCGGGCTCACCGAGCTCCTGCTCGAGACCGTACTGGACGAGGAGCAGCTGGAGCTGGCCTCGGGTGTCAAGGTGTCGGCCGAGAACCTGCTGGTCATCATCAACGACATCCTGGATTTCTCCAAAATCGAGGCGGGCAAGCTGGACCTGGAGGAAACGGCCCTCAGTGTGCAAGGTGTGGCCGACGATGTCGGGCGCATCTTGGCGGAGTCCGCCCACAGCAAGGGGATCGAGCTGCTGGTCGACGTGCATCCCGATGTCCCGACGCCGCTCGTCGGCGACCGGGTGAGGATCCAGCAGGTCCTGCTCAACCTCGGTGCCAATGCGGTGAAGTTCACCTCGGAGGGTGAGGTGGTCATCCGGGTCTCGCTGCTCGGCGAGACCACGCAGCGGGTGGCGCTGCGCTTCGACATCGTCGACATGGGTATCGGCATCGCCGAAGAGGACCAGAAGCGCCTGTTCCGCGCCTTCGCCCAGGCCGACTCCTCGACGACCCGCAAGTTCGGCGGCACCGGCCTCGGACTGGCCATCTGCCGGCAGCTGGTCGAGCTGATGGGCGGCCAGCTCGGCCTCGTCAGTGCCCCGGGGGAGGGTTCGACCTTCTGGTTCGAGCTCTCGTTGGGCCGCCCCGAGGCAGTGGGGACCGCAGATGCCCACAACAACCCGCAGAGCCTGGCGGGCAAGCGTGCGCTGGTCGTCGATGACAACGCCACCAACCGCAGGATCCTGTGCCAACAGCTGCGCGCCTGGGGGGTCGAGCCCGTCGAGGCCGAAGACGGCTATCAGGCCCTGGGTCAGGCCGCCGCCGCCGCGCAGACCGGGAGGACATTCGACATCGGTGTGATCGATCTCAACATGCCGGAGATGGACGGCATCGAGCTGGCGGGCATTTTGAAGGCGGACCCGGAGACGGCGGCGACCATCCTGTTCCTGCTGAGCTCCTCGGGGGAGCGGCTCGGCGCGGCCGAAGCGCACCTCAAGGGCTTCGCCGACAGCCTGACCAAGCCGGTGCGGCAATCCGAACTGTTCGATTGCCTGATTTCCGGCCTCAACAGCGATCTGCGGGCCCGCCGGGTGACCGAAGCGACGACCGAGCCAGAGCCGAACCGGGAGATGATGGGCATGATCCTGCTCGTGGAAGACAACAAGATGAACCAGCTGGTGAGCACCAAGCTGCTCGAGAAGCTGGGCTTCGCCTTTGACATCGCCAATCACGGGGGCGAGGCGGTGCGGGCCGTCGAGGCCAAACAGTACGACGCCATCCTGATGGACTGCCAGATGCCCGAGATGGACGGCTACGAGGCCACGGCGGAGATCCGGCGCCTCGAGGGCACCGCCCGCCACACCCCCATCATCGCCATGACCGCGGCCGCCATGGAGGGTGACCGTGAGCGGTGCCTCGACGCCGGCATGGACGACTACATCACCAAGCCCGTGCGACTGGAGGCGGTCGCCGGTGTCCTCCAACGCTGGACGACGCCACCCGCACACGAGGAAGCCGCGCGTGAGCAGGCCACGGTGTCGTCAGAGGACGGGGCGCCCGATCCGCTCGACCCGGCGCAGCTCGAACTGCTGCGCAGCCTCGACGACGGGGAAGGGGCGGTGCTCAGCGAGATCATCCATGAGTATCTCGCGCAGGCCGAGCTCGGTCGCGGCGAGCTGGCCCGGATAGTCGAGGTGGGCGACCCCCGTGCCCTCGAGCGCGCCGCCCACTCTCTGCGCGGGGCCAGCGCCAACATCGGTGCCACCGTCCTGGCCGACGTCTGCGCCGAAATGGAGTTGCAGGGCCGGCTCGAGCAGCTCGACGCCACCGGGCGGCTGGTGGAGCGGTTCGATTCGGAGTTCGGGCGTGTCCGCGATGCCCTGGATCATCTTCTGGCGGGGGCGCACTGACATGCGCATCCTCGTTGCGGACGACGACGCCACCAGTCGCCTGGTGCTCAAGGCGATCGCCTCCAAGCTCGGTCATCAGTGCGAGGTCGCGGCGGACGGCGGGCGCGCGTGGGAGCTGCTGGCGTCCGAGAGCTTCGACGTCCTGCTCACCGACTGGATGATGCCGGGCGTCGAGGGTCCGGAGCTGTGCCGGCGCGTCCGCGAAGAACTGGGCGACCGTTACATCTACATCGTGCTGATTACCACGCTCGGCGACAGTGAGCAGGTTCTCGAAGGCATGACGGCCGGAGCCGACGACTACCTCAGCAAGCCGGTGGACCCGTTCGCGGTGCAGACCCGTCTAGTGGCGGCCGATCGGGTGACCGCCGTGCACCGTCAGGTGGTCGACATCCAGGCGCAATTGGAGAGAGCGAACATCGACGCGACCCGACGGTCGCTCACCGACCCGTTGACCGCGCTCGGGAACCGTCGCCGCATGGAAGAGGACCTCGCGAGCGCCGAGGCCCGGGCGCTCCGGATGGATCGGAGCTACGGCGTCGCGTTGTTCGACCTCGACCATTTCAAGCTCTACAACGACCACTACGGGCACTTGGCCGGCGACGAGCTGCTGCGCCAGATCGCGCAGTGCTTCGACAAGTCCGTGCGGGCGGGCGAGAGCGTCTACCGCTACGGAGGCGAGGAGTTCCTCTTGCTGTTGCCCGAATGCAGCGCCGAGGGCGCCCTGGTGGCGGCCGAGCGGCTCCGCCAGGCCGTGGCCGCCGCCGCACTACCCCACGCCTCCCGCCCGACGAAGCCCGGTGTGGTGACCCTCAGTGGCGGGGTCTCCTGCTCGAGACCCGGCGTCCCCTCATCGTTCACCGATCTGCTCCATCAGGCCGATCAGGCTCTTTTTGCGGCCAAGTCGGCCGGGCGTAACCGTGTCGTGGCGGCTCCCGCTCCGGTGCTCGCGCTGGGCGAGGTCGACGGCAGGTTCGACGACGTGCGGGAGGCCTGAGATGCGCATCCTCATCGCGGACGACGACGTCACCAGCCGGCTCGAACTCCTCGCCATAGCCTCCAAGCTGGGCCATCAATGCCACGTGGCCACGGACGGGTCGCTCGCGTGGGAGATCTTGGTCACCCAGGAGATCGACGTCCTGCTCACGGACTGGATGATGCCGGGGATCGAGGGCCCCGAGCTGTGCCGACGAATCCGCAGTGAGCTCGGCGACGACCGCTACATCTACGTGGTGGTGGTCACGGTGCTGGGACACCACGACAAGGTTCTCGACGGGATGCAGGCGGGCGCCGACGACTACCTCATCAAGCCCATCGATCCCTTCGCCCTGCGCACCCGCCTGGTGGCGGCCGAGCGGGTGACCGCGTTGCATGATCAGCTCGTCCAGGGCCAAAAGCGGCTCAAGGGGGCCAACCGCGAACTGCTCAGCCTCTCGCTGACCGACACCCTGACCGGTCTCGGCAACCGCCGCCGGATGGAGGAGGATCTGACACGGACCCACGCCCGGGCCATCCGGGTCGGTCGCTCTTACGCCATGATGCTGTTGGACATCGACCACTTCAAGCTCTACAACGACCACTACGGCCATCAGGCCGGCGACGAGGCCCTGCGCCAGCTGGCGCTGTGCCTGGGCGGGGCGGTACGCGAAGACGAGAGCATCTACCGCTACGGCGGCGAGGAGTTCCTGGTGCTCATGCCTGACTGCAGCGTGGACGACGCCGCCCAGGCCGGTGAGCGGATCCGCCATGCCGTGACCGAACGGGCGATACCCCACGGCTTCCGGCCGACGACGCCTCCGGTGGTGACGCTCAGCGGAGGCGTGTCCTGCTGGGCGCCCGGGTCGAGTCACTCCGTGCCCGATCTCCTGCACCGGGCCGACAAGGCGCTCTTCGAGGCCAAGGAGGCCGGGCGCGATCGGGTGCACGTGGCGGGCCCCGAGTGCGAGGTCGACTTTGCGGGCATGTGGGGCGCCTCACTGTCGTAGACCGGGAGTGGTGTGTGCGCGCGGCACTTTCCATCCGACCCGGGTCGGCGTAGGATCTTCATTGGGTCCTCGGGAGTAAGCCCGTACCGAAGAGCCGGAGTTGAGGGTGAAGTTCCGGTCGCGCAGGTTCTGGCCTTGGGTCAATAGGTGTCGTGCCCTCCGTGGGACGCTCCCGAGGACCCGCTACGCGGCGCTCCAATCGGAACGGTGCGCGAACCGTCGGGTACGATGAGCCTTATGGAGTTCACGGCAGCGATCACCCACGAGGATTCCTGGTACGTCGCACGGTGCCTCGAAGTCGAGGTGACAAGCCAGGGTGAGACGGTGGAGGCGGCTCTCGCGAACCTCAAGGAGGCTCTCGAGCTCTACTTCGAGGACGAGGCTCTGCCCGAAAAGCTGGAACCACCGATCATTGCGACATTGCGCCTGTCTGCGTGAGCCCTGCGCTCCCGATCGTCTCCGGAGCAGAGGTCATTCGGGTTCTTGCCAAGGTGGGATTTGAACAGAGCAGCCAGCGAGGCAGCCACGTCAAACTCCGTCACACGAATGGCCGAGTCGCTATCGTGCCGCTCCACAGAGAACTGGCTCGGGGGACCCTGCGGTCGATTCTTCGCCAAGCTGGAATCTCGGCAGAGGAATTTGCTGCGCTGATTTAGCAGCCAGCGATTGGCAGGGCGGTTCCTTCTTCTCAAAATCACCGATCGAGGGTGAGTGCCGGTGCGTCGATTTTGAGGTGGCGGTTCGTATTGTGTCCTCCAGAGACCACCGAGACGTTGACCTGCGTCTGGTGCGCGAACCCGTCCGGGAGACCGGACCCATGTTCATAGGATGTCACAACGGCCAAATACCGTCTCTGCCCATGACCGTCGTGACTCCTTGTCAGACTGGCGAGGGGTGTTGATCACCAATGTCGAATTTTCGGACGCGCTGCGATAGGTGGAGGCGCTTGGCTCCGAGGAGTTGAGGATTGCCGGCAGCCACCACGTGTTCGCCCGACCTGGCATTGCCGAGCAGCTGAACCTGCAGGACCGACGGGGGCAGGCGAAGCCCCTACCAGCTTCGAGCTCATGACATTGGTGCAGCGATACGATTTTAGGGTCGAGGAGAGCAAGTGAACGTAGCGGCTTATCCAATCAACGTGTTCTGGAGCGTCGAGGACGATTCGTGGGTGGCCGACGCCCCTGACCTGGCTTATTGCTCGGCAGTTGGCGACACGCCGCATGAAGCTGTCGCCGAAGTCGAAATCGCAATCAATGCGTGGCTTGAAGCGGCAATCGCCAGTGGCCGCGCGGTACCCAAGCCGTCGGCTCGCATGGCCCAGGCGTGACATCTCGTAGCTCGCTCGACCACATTCAGGCCAGGCCGATTCTTGAAGGGGCCATTTGAACGGGTGTCCACGCGCGCGAGTCCGTCATTTGTCCGATCGGGCACCGGGGTGAGGGCGCTGCGTGCCGGGTGGGTGTCCGTACCCGCGGGCCCTGTCGGGCAGACTCTCTGGCTGTGGAGTTGATCATCGCCACCAACCCTGACCCCGACAGCACGCTGCCCTACCTGGTCCGGGTGCCGATCTCGGGCGGTCTCGTCTTTCGCACCAAAGGCACCTGGCCGCGCACCAACGCCTTGTACTGCCATCCGGTCCCGGCGACCGAATGGCCTGATGCGCCAGAGATCATCGAGCGGATCCCGTTGCAGGCCTGCAGCCGCCGTGGCGCGGCGATCGACCTCGTCGCCCAACGGGGCCGCGAGAAGCGCTCCCAGATCGTCTTCACCCGAGCCCGGGGCCGGGAGATGGTGTTCTGGCAGTCGCCCCGTACCCGAAAGCAGGCTCGACCCGACGTGCGACTCCCGACGGCTCGGGCCGCCCAGCTCACCGAGATGGAGATCGTGGTCGACTCCCACGAGCAGTATGCCTACCGCTTCCCCGCCCAGCAGGTCCGGACCGTCAGCCGGGCCCTGCCCTGCGGCGACTACGGCGTCACGTTCGCCGGCAACCTGGTGGCGTCGGTCGAACGCAAGTCGCTCAGCGACCTGGTCGCCAGCCTCACCACCGGGCGGCTGCGCTTCGCCCTGGCCGAGCTGGCCGCGCTGCCCCGTGCCGCGGTCGTCGTCGAGGACCGCTACTCCCAGGTGTTCTCCCTCGAGCGGGTCCGCCCGGCTGTGGTCGCCGACGGCCTGGCCGAGCTCCAAGTCCGGTGGCCGAGCATTCCCATCGTGTTCTGCGAAACCCGCAAACTGGCCGAGGAGTGGACCTATCGGTACCTGGCCGCGGCGCGGCTCTGGGCCGAGACCGAGGACCTGGCACTGGCGCGGATGGGGATCGACGACGAGCACCCCACGTCCGCGCCGCCGGCGCCCGAGCCGTCCACGGCCGAGGTGCGCGCCTGGGCCCGCAGCACCGGCGTAGCCGTCACCGACCGCGGGCGGCTCCGCCCCGAGATACTGCAGGCATGGCGTGAGGCGCAGCAACCGCAGGCCAGCGAACCGGTGGACCAACGGGGGTTGTCCAGCGGCCCCCCTTGAGTTGCTCGTAGTAGGCGAACATACGATCTGGTAGGGGTATTGGGGATATATACCGCTAGCTCGTCGTATATACTATCGCCGTGGCCAAGCATCTGATCGACCTGGACGAGGAGGCGCTGCACGCGGCCCGGGCTGAACTGGGGACGGCCACGATCAAAGAGACGGTCAACGAGGCACTCCGACGAGCGACGCAGGATCGGGGGCGCAGGGTCGTCGCGGCGCTCGACATCCTGGCCAACGCGGACCTGGACGATCGCGTCGAGGCGTGGCGCTGAGGTTTCTCGTCGACACCAGTGTGCTGAAGCGGCTCGGTGGTGCTCAGGTCCGCGAGGTCGTGGAACCCCTGGCCGCGGGCGGCCACCTTGGTCGGGCGAGTATCTGCGATCTCGAAGTCGGCTACTCCGCCCGAACCGCCGAAGAGTGGGACGAGCTTGTCGGGGCCCTCGGCGTTTTCGACTCCGTCGAGACGACGGCTGCCCACGTACGCCGAGCACTACAGGTCCAGCGCCTCTTGGCCGAACGCAGCCAGCTGGGAAGGAAGATCCCCGACTTGCTCATCGCGGCGGCCGCCGAGGAGCTCGACATCGCGGTGCTTCACTACGACTCGGACTTTGACCTGATCGCGGCCGTCACCGGTCAACGTTGTCTGTGGGTCCTGCCAGCGGGCACTGTCGACTGACGATCCTCACCGCTGGATCGGTTGCAATGCGGGGGCGCGGCGCCGACCCCGGCCGGCTCGTCCGGACGCCTCTAGCGGCATGCGTCAGCGTGGGTCGGTTGTGTAGGCCATGGATCGATGCCGCACAGCAAGGACGCGGACGACGCGCTGATCATCGTCGAGCTGGTAGATGATCCGGTACGCACCCACGCGAAGTGACCGCAGCCCGCGGAGGCGTCCTCGAAGGGCATGGCCCGCTTCGGGTTCGCGCTCGAGGAGACCCAGGGCCTCGACGACGGCATCGGAAAGAGGCCAGTCGAGCTCGACGATCTCCCTGCGGGCCCGCCGCGCGAGTTCGACCTGGGTCACCTACCGATGTCGACGGTCGAGCTCTCCGCGAAGCTCGTCAAGTGTCACAGTGTCTCCCTGGTCGACCTCTTGGCGTCCCTGCTCAATGGCGATGAGGGTGTCGGGATCGGAGAGGATCTCGGCGGTCTCTTCCAAGGCTTCATACTCGTCGACTGGGACGAGCACGGCGGCAGGGCGACCCCGACGGGTGACAACGACATGCTCCCGCAGATCGGCGACCTGATCGATGATCTGGCTGAGCTTGCTCCGAAGCTCTCGGACTGGGACCGTCTTGCTCATGACTGAAGTGTACCTTGGCGCGTACACACGTGCGGGCACCTTCCCGCGGAGCGCCCGGCGGGACTCCTCGTCCACGAAGCTGGCGCTGTCGTCGTCAGCGGAGCCGGCGGTTGCCGTCCTTTGCGCTGCTGGCGGCTTCCGGGAGATCGCCGACTTCGCCGACATCGTCGTCGTCCACCATGGGCAGGATGGGCGCACCATCGGGGCTCCAACCTCCTCGGTCCTTCCGGAAGGGGTACCAACGTCCGGAGCGGCCCAGGCGCAGCTGGCGCTCCCCGAGCGTGACCCTGTTGTGACGCGCCGTTGCCGCGGGGCCGAGCAAACTGCGCCCTGCGGCGAGCCGAACCGGGTCGGGTTCCCAGGCGTCATCGAGAACAGCCAGGCCCTCCACACCGCCGTCGCGAAATGCGAGCGCGCGGCGAAGCAGTTCGCGGCCGGGTAGGCCGGCGCGCCGGGCCAGTTCGCCAAAGGCAGAGGAGTCGGCGTTGCTCTCCTTGTCGGCCAGCAACAGCGCGGCCCGCCGGGCCAGATCTTCCTCTTCCGTGAGTTCGAGGCAGTGGGAGTCCCCGCCACGGGCCAGGGCCAGGGCGCGCGCGGCGGCATCCGAGGCCAAGGCGCGCAACGCCGCCAGGTCGACCCCGGACCCCGGTGGGGGATCGGCGGCGAGTACGGCCGGTCGACCGGGTCGGCGGGGAGGAAGCGGCGCCACCGGCAGAGGGCCGGCGTCGCGGGCCCACGCTCCCTTGGCCAGTACCCCTTCGTCGACCTCAGGTTCCAGCGACGGAACCGATGGCGGGACTGGAACATTGATATGCCGGCGGGAGCGGAGCCCAGCAAGGACCTCCTCGCGTCCGAGTCCACGGAGGAGGAGCACGCCGAAGGGATCGGCATCGAGAGCATCGGCGACGAGGAAACAGACCGCAGCGGCGTGCTTGCACGGGTCGGCCCAGTCTGGACAGGAGCAGCGTGGTTGCAGTTCGCCCGCCCCGGGGAGCAGGTCGAGACCCACGGACCTGACGTCGTCGCTGACACCAGGGGGAAGTTCACCATCGAGTAGTGCCGCCGTGTGGCCGATCTCGGCGGCCAACGCGTCGAGCACCCGCTCCCATTCCTCCTGGCTGAACGGCCGCACGCGGACCCGTACCTTGTAGGGTGCCCGGCGCGATCCCTGCACGTCCGCGGTAATCTCGCCGGCCGCCACAGTCAATGTCCCCACTGCGCCGGAGCGGGCGTAGCTCCGGCCCCGCGGCAGACGGTTGGGGTCGAGCTGGGCGCGCTGCTCCAGGGCGTCGACCCAGGCCCTACCCCACCATGAGGTGCCGAAGGGGCGGCGACCAGCGGTCCTTGGCGCACTCGGCCCCGGCCGTCGCGGTCGCGCGTCATACCAGTCCCCGCTTCCGCCGGCCGGGCTCATTTCCCACTCCCCAAGCTGACCAGTACGGAAAGCTCCTCGTTGGTGAGTCGACCGATCCAGCTCTCCCCGGCGCCGACGACCGCTTCGGCGAGAGACCGTTTGCGCTCTATGAGGCTGGCGATGTGATCCTCGAGGGTTCCTTCGGCGATGAGCCGGTGTACCTGGACCGGCCTGTCCTGTCCGATTCGATGGGCGCGGTCGGTGGCTTGGTCCTCGACGGCCGGGTTCCACCAGCGGTCGTAGTGCACGACGTGGGTCGCCTTGGTCAGGTTGAGCCCGACGCCGCCAGCCTTGAGCGACAGGAGGAGCACGGGCACCTTGCCGGCCTGGAAGGAATCGACCATCTCCGTGCGACGCTTCGCACCGACCTTGCCATGGAGGAAGAGGGAGGGCACACCGAGATACTCGAGGCGCGCCTCCACTAACGACAGGCACTCGACGAACTGGCTGAAGACCAGAACCGACTCGCCTTCGGCGACGATGACGTCGACCAGCTCCTCCAGGGCGGCCAGTTTCCCGGACCGTCCGGCCAAGGGCCCCGCTTGGTGGAGATACTGCGCCGGGTGATTGCAGATCTGCTTCAGCACGGTGAGAAGACGCAGCACCAGGCCTTGGCGGGCGAATCCGTCTTCATTGGCAATGGCGGCCATCGCCTCGCGCACTTCCGCCTCATAGAGGGTGGTTTGCTCCTGGGTCAGGGGGACCGCCACATCGGTGATGGTGCGCGGCGGCAGGTCCGGAGCCACCCCGGGATCCGTCTTCTTCCGCCGCAGCAGGAAGGGACGGGTCGTGAGCGTGAGCCGCTCGGTGACCACCGGGTCGCGGTTGCGTTCCACCGGTGACGCCACGGTCCGCACGAAGCGCTCGAACGGTCCGAGCAGGCCCGGGGTGGTCCAGTCCAGAATCGACCACAGGTCGCTCAGCCGGTTCTCGACCGGGGTGCCGGTGAGGGCGAGGCGGGCGGGGCCACCGATGGTACGCAGTGCCCGCGCCGTCGCCGTCTGCGGGTTCTTGGCGTGCTGCGCCTCGTCGGCCACCACCAGAGTGAAGCCGGCGGTCGAGAGCACATCGGCATCCATCCGGGCCACCCCGTAACTGGTGACGACGAGCTCGTCCGGCGCCAGCTCCGCCAGGCTGCGAGCCGGGCCGTGGTGGCGCCGGGTGACAGTGGTGGGAGCGAAGCGCCTTACCTCGCGTTCCCAGTTGCCGAGGAGGGACGTGGGACAGATCACCAGGGTCGGTCCCCGGCGGGCGGCCACGCGGTGAAGATGGAGGGCGATGACCTGCAGGGTCTTCCCGAGGCCCATGTCATCGGCCAGGCAGCCGCCCAGCCCGGCCTCGGTCATGGCGTGCAGCCACGTCACCCCACGGAGCTGGTAGGGCCGGAGCTCAACGCCGGTGGCCAAGCCCGATGGCGCTTTGAGCTGGGCCTGGCGGGCGCCCGACAGAGCGGAAAGGCGGTTGGCGAGCTCCGCCATCGGCCCCTCGGCTACCACGGGAATGGCTTCGCCGTCGAAATCGACCGTGCCGCCCAGCAACGCGCCGAGCGCTTCGGCCGCGGTCAGCTGCTGCTGCTGCCGGCGCGCCTTGAGGCGCTCGAGGAGAGCCGGGTCGGCGGCAACCCAGCGGCCCCGCAGACGGACGAGGCCTCGTTTGGCCTCGGCGAGCTGATCGACCTCTTCTTCGGAGAGCAGCTCCCCATTGAGTGTGGCCTGCCACCGGAACTCGACCAGGGTGGCCAGGCTGAAACCGGCTTCTGTGACGACACCCGGAGTGGGCACGATCGACGCCTGCAGCGCAACGCCATCGGCCAGGATCTCCGAGGGCCAGAGCACCTCTAATCCCGTGCCTTGCAAGAGGGTGGCGCCGTCGGACAACAACTCGGACAGCCCGTCGTCGTCGAGATCGAGGCCGGTGGGCGCGCGCTCGTGCAGCAACGGTTCGAGAGGGGCCCAGGCCCGGGCGCCCCGGCGCAGCGCGCGCAGGAGGTCCGTCTCCGCATCTTGGCCGAAGCGGGACACCACGGCCGCCGGGGAGGTGTAGAGGTCGGCGGCATCGACGACCAGGCTCGACTCGGCCCGGCTGGTGAGCTGGAGCACGGCACGTGCCGAGGGAAGCGGGCTTTCGGGGTTCTCGGATCCTGAGGCGCGCCGGCTTCGGGGAGCGGGCCTGGCGCCAGGGGGGTGGGGCGGGCCGAGCTCAATCCGAAGTGCGACATCGGCCCCGAGCTGACCGCCGAATCCACCCGCCGCGTCGACCAGCCAGGGTCGTAGCTCGGCGGCCCCCACGGGCTCGGCAGCGGCAAACGGCACGACATGAGCGTTGCCACGTTTGTTGCCCTTGGTTGCGCCCTTCGCTTTCGTGGCCCTGCCACCGCAGACGATGGGCGCGGCGGCCGTGCGTGGCAGGCTGTCGGCCAGGGCGTCCCAAGCCGCTCGGATCAGGCTCTCGGGTGAGCGGAGGCGTAGGGGAGTCGACCCATTGCGCGCCAGCGCATGTGCCGCCGGGGGAAACGCGGCGGCGAGTTCGGCAAGGAGGCACCGGTCGGCGGGATCGAACGGACCGGCGCGCCACGTGTCCCAGCCCGAGGCGGTGACCGATGGGAAGAGACGGCCGCGGGCGATGAGTCCGAGCCCCACCGTCAGAGCCGTTGACCAGGCTGCCGCGCTCGGCGAGTCGGCGTCGAGGTCGCGCAAAAGGGTGACGGCCTCGATGACGGGTACACGTCTGGCGAAGACGGTTCGCCGTCTGACGCCGGCGCCCGACACGGTCGGGAGAACGACCTCGACCTCATCGGGGAACAGGTGAGGGTCTTGGTTAGTGGACGATCGGGAGCAGTCGTAAATGACCAGGGATCCCGATCGCGGTGGGTCTCCCGGTTCGAAGGTAACCGCGTGGTCGCCCGTGATGACGACCCGCGCCAAGCTGGACCGTTGAGATTCCGTTTTCACCGGTTTCGTCACCACGTTCATCCGGGTCATGGTACCGACGAGCGGGCCTGGCCCATCCGTGTGGGCGTGTGAACTCACCTCTATTTGTCCTCATCGGTCAGAAGGGCCAGGAAGGCGGCGGGCGTGAAGACGGGTATCTGCTCAGCCACGCTTTGGAGGTGCGCGTCACCGGAAACGATCACGGCCCGGGCCGCTTCGGCGAGCGAAATCAGGTAATCGTCGTCAGGGTCGGGCGACGTGATGACTGGAGGGCCTTCCGGATCGTCCATGGACTCTGCTTGGCGGCGAAGCAGGCCCAAGAGCTCCTCCGCCTCGCGTCGGGTTATCCGATCGGCGATTTTGGGATAGTCGAGGACTCGTTCGAGCTCACGGAGCAGCGAAGGGGAGACGGCCAATTCGTAGGCGCCTTCCAGCCAGGCGCGCAACACCTTCGCCGGAGCGCCACTTCGAGAGAGAACGGCCGAGACAATGACGTTTGCGTCGAGGACCGCCCGCAACTCGGCGTCCTGCCTCAGTGCTTGCGGGACCGTGTCGCGCGTTGCGCCTCGACGGCCAGCGCCATCGCCTCGTCCTCGGGGAGGTCGTTCTTCGCCCAGAGGCGTTCCAGCAGGTCGAGCCCCAGGTCCCGCCGGAGTGCCTCTTCGATCACCTCGCTGTCACCCTTCCCGGTCCGAGCGGCACGGACCTTCACCGCGGTCAGCACCCGTTCGTCGATGGTGAGCGTCGTACGCGTCTTCGGCATGCATACATCTTAGCATCATGATGCAGACGGCCACCTGGCCGGGCTGGGGTACCGGGCGGTCAACTCCGGTCGGCACCGCCGCGCCGAGCGGGTGGTGAGAAGAGGCGGCCCACCCTCGTAGACTGGTGCTATGGGTAATTCTGAGGTGTCGAATTCCGAGGTGACGGGGACGTTCACCGTGAAGCGGGGACTGGCCGACATGCTGCGTGGCGGCGT
>JBEKWB010000095.1:0-29747 GCA_049513455.1 Acidimicrobiales bacterium | reverse complement strand
GCCATGCCATGGCCGATCTACGGAGCTGCCGGCTTTGTGTGGGGTGCCGGCCTGGGCGTGGTCGCTATCGGCTACGCACTAAAGAGTAGAGACGAACTCCCTCCGGGTGGGCTCGCGCGAGGCGTCGTATTCGCGGCAATAGGCTATCTTCTTCTGATTGCCCTCAATCAATTACTGAATTGGGGTCTCCTGCACAAGGATCACAAGCTCCTGGCGTTCATGAGCGCATTCGTTGTGTTCGTTGTCTGGATTGCCGCGTTGAAGAATCAAACGCGTCGGCGCTCATCCACGAGGTAAGTGAGATTGGCTCCGGGGCAAGCCCCCTGACTGACGGGTAGGTGGGGCGCCTCAGCACTTTTGGGCTTGGTCGATACCGGGGGGGCGTCCGACGGCGTTCCGCGATGGGCACCAAGAGTTGGATCGAAGGTTGGGAGAATCAAGAAAGTGGCGAACTTCTGGCGACACCGCCCGTTGGCGGTGGTAATGGAATCTCCGACGATCCGAGATCCTAGGCGGCCTCATCCACGAGTAACGACTTGTCGCGTGAACTGGACGGATGAGTTTCCCGCACCCACGCGGTCCGTAGGAAGTAAAGGGTGCCGTCCAGGTTGATTGACGTCATGCGCCGCCATAGAGCGTCGATGGGTTTCGATGTGATGTCGAGGGGTCCCCGAGACCGAAGAGCTGCAAGGACTCCGCTCAGGCCCTCCTCGATCTGACCGCCGCTGGCGGCCGTCCGCCAGCGGCTCAGATGATGCCGGCGAGTTTTAGGACCTTGGCCGGTGGCAGGTATTGCTCGGTCACCTTGGCCCCGAAGGGGAGGAGCGCGTCCTCGATGGCATTGGTCAGTGCGGCCGGGGCCACGATCATGCCGCCTTCGCCCACGCCTCGGAAGCCGATCTCGCCGTCGGGGTCGGATTCAACGTGTTCGATCTCGATGGTCGGTATCTCCGCCGCCGTCGGCAGCAGGTAGTCCATGAACGTGCCAGCCAGGAAGTTGCCCTCGTCGTCGTAGGCGGCTCGCTCGTAGAGCACTTGGCCGATGCCTTGCGCGACGCCGCCGCGGACCTGGCCGTCGACGATGGCGGGGTTGATCACCCGGCCGCAGTCCTCGACCACGACGTAGCGGACGATCTTGACCGCGCCGGTGCCGAGGTCGACTTCGACCACGCAGGCGTGTGTGCCCCCCGACCAGCCGCTCCCGGTGATGCCCTCCCCCAGGAAGCGTTCGTTCGCTTCGAGATTGGCGTCGGTTCCTGGTGGCAGCAAAGTCGGACTCAAGGTGGCCTGCATCGCTATCTGGGCCAGAGGGACGGCCTTGCTGGGGACGCCCTTGGGCGTGATCATCCCGTCGAGGATCTCGAGGTCCTCGCTGGCGATCTCCAGTTGGCCTGCGGCGATGGCCAGAACCTTCTCCTTGACCTTGCGGGCGTTTATGAGCGCTGCTCCACTGGCCCAGGTGGCGGCCCGGCTGCCACCGGTGCCGACGACGCTGAAAGGAGTGAGCCGGGTGTCACCGTGGACCACCCGTACCTGGTCCATCGACACTCCCATCTCATCGGCGACGACCTGGGCCAGGGTGGTCTCGTGGCCCTGGCCGTGCGGAGACTGGGCGGTGATCACCGTTACCTGACCGTCAGCTTCGAGGCGGACCTTGGCCTGTTCCCCGCCGAACATGCCACCGCCGATCCGCATCTCGGGCGGTCCGGGCGCGGCTTCGATGAACGTGGCGAACCCAACGCCCACGCAGCGACCCGCGTCACGGGCTACCTGCTGATCCTTGCGCACCTGGACGTAGTCGATGAGCTCCAGGGCCCGGTCGAGGGTGTAGCGCGACGTGATACCCGACACGCTGAGCCCGGTGATGAGCCGATCCTCTTCGGCGCCCTCCAGGAAGTTCCGGCGGCGTACCTCGGCCGGGTCGAGGCCGAGCTCGTGGGCCACGATGTCGATCAGCCTCTCGCGGGTCCAGGTCTCCATGGCCCACGGACCCCGGTAGGCCACGTAGGTGCACTTGTTGGTGGTGACGACCTTCGCGTCACAGCTGTAGCCCTTGACCTTGTAAGGACCCGGCAGCAACAGAGTAATGAAGGCCGGAAACACCGAAGCCCCGAACGGCAGACCGGGATAGGCGCCCTGGTCCATGGTCAGTTCCGCCTTGAGGCCGAGTATGTCTCCCGCATCGGTGACTGCCACCTGCGCCGAGATCTTCTCCTCCCGAGCGTGACCCGATGCCAAAAGGTGCTCGTTGCGATCCTCGATCCACTTGACCGGCCGGCCGATTTGCTTGGTGGCGATACAGGTGCAGAAGTCCTCGCGGAAGATATTGCCCTTCAGGCCGAATGCGCCGCCCACGTCCTGGGTCAAGACGAGCACCTTGTCCAGCGGGTGCCCCAGGGTGGTGGCCAGCTGGAGGCGCAGACCCTGCGGGCTCTGCGTCGCGGCGTGCACGGTCAGTTGCCCGCTGCCGCCGTCATAGTCGGCCACGAGGCCCCTCGTCTCCATCGGCACATTGGCAATGCGGTGCTGGCTCAGCTCGACGTCGATAACCCGGTCCGCCTCGGCGAACGCCGCCTCGACGTCACCACCCTCCATATGACTGGTCGCCAAGACGTTGCTGTCCAGGTCGCCGAAGATGGGAGCGACGGCCGGGTCGAGAGCCGCCTCGTAGGAGATCACCGGCGGGAGCGGGTCGTAGTCCACCTCGATCAGCTCACAGGCGTCCTCAGCCTGCTGGCGTGACTCGGCCACCACCATGGCCACCAGATCACCGACGAAGAACACCTTGTCGGTGACCAGCGGGTAGTACTCCGGCGTCAGGCCCATCTCAATGACCGGCTTGATCGCTTTGGAGATCGTCTTCATGTTGTCGCCCGTATAGACGGCGATGACACCGGGCGCCTGCCGGGCCGCAGTCGCATCGATCCCGTTGATTCGGGCATGGGCCAACGGGCTGCGCAGGAACGTGGCGTGCAGCATGTGCGGCAGCTGGACATCGTCGACGTAGTGACCACGCCCGGTCAAGATCCGCCGGTCCTCGACCCGGGGCACGTTCGCCCCGACGAGTCTCACGACGCCTCGCTATCGATAGCGCCGATCGATCCGGTTTCGGTAGTGCGGCGGATCGCCTCGGTGACGCCTTCGACGATCGACTGATAACCGGTGCAGCGGCACAGGTTGCCCGACAGTTCCTCGCGCAACTCCTCCTCGGTCGCCGGCACCGTCCCCTCCTCCATCAGGGCCAGGGCGGTCATGACGAACCCAGGCGTACAAAACCCGCACTGGAAGCTGTGACAGTCTCGAAACGCCTCTTGGAGAGGGTGCAGCTTCCCATCCTTCTCGAGTCCCTCGATCGTCATCACCTCCGACCCGTCGGCCTGGACGGCGAGCATCAGACAGGACCGCACCGCCTGGCCGTCGACGATGACCGTGCACGCACCGCACACGCCGTGCTCGCAACCAAGGTGGGTCCCGGTCAGGCGCAGGTCGTCCCGCAGGAAGTCCGCCAGGGTTCGCTGGGGTTCGACCGGGGCCTTGTAGCTGGATCCGTTGACAATCAGCTCCACCTGCATATTCACGCCTCCTGCCCCAGGCGGCCGTAGGCCTCGACAAGCGCCCGTTCGGTGAGCACAGCGGCCAAGTGCCGACGGTGCTCGGGCGTGCTGTGCAAGTCACCTGGCGGGTCGAGACCGGCGGCCGCTTCCTGGCCGGCAGCCTTCCACAACTCAGCCGATGGGGTCTGCCCGGCAAGCGCCGCTTCGGCTGAGAGTGCTCTGACGGCCGTGCCGGCCACGCCGCCGAACGCCACGCGGGCCACGCCTATGTTGCCGTTGGTACCGGCGGCCAGAGTGACCGCAACCGTGACCACTCCGAAGTCTCCGCTGCGGCGGCTGAACTCCTGGATCGACCACCCGGACCCGGCCGGCAGGCCGGGAAACCTAACCTCGGTCAGCAGCTCGTCGGGTTGAAGAGTCGTGGTCAAGAAGCTGTCGAAGAAATCCGCTGCCGCAATCGTGCGGGCCCCTCTGGAGCTGCGGGCCTCGATCTCCCCGTCGAGTGCCACCAAGATGGTCGGAAGCTCCGCCGCCGGATCGGCGTGGGCCACGCTGCCTCCGATGGTCCCCCGGTTGCGGATGGCGGCGTGGCCGACCCGCTTGACGGCAGCGGCCAGGAGAGGATTGGCCCGAGCGACGAGCTCGGAACGTTCTACATCTCTGTGGCGGGCCACAGCGCCCACCCGTACGCCGGAACCGTTAGCGATGAAGTTGAGTTCGCCGATCGGGTTTATGTCCACGAGGTAGGCCGGATTCGCCAGACGGAGGTTGAGCAGTGGCACCAGGCTCTGTCCGCCGGCAAGGACCTTGGCCTCGTCGCCCAACTCGGCCAGCTGGGCCACGGCCTCATCCACCGAAGACACCCGCACGTACTCGAACGCCGACGCCTTCACGGTCTCCCGGCTCCAAAGCGCTCTCTACCCATGCCACCTTCCCTGCTGATCGACGAGCCGAACTGGGATGGTTCCCTTCGCTGCTCTCCGGTATGGTATCCCTCTCGGACCGGGCAGGGATGGCCCGCAAGCGGATCCTCGACCGGTCATGAGGCTTCGATGCTCGCGGGAGTTGCATGCACCCGCTCCGGCACTCACCCATGTAATCGCACCTCGGGGATAGTCCTTAGGACGGGTCGACATGACCCCTCGGTAAGCGGCAGGCTGCTGGAGTGCCCATGGAGGTTCTCTTCGCCGGAGTGCCTGTAGCAGACCTACTCGCGGCGACGGGCTGGTACGAACAACTCTTCGGACGCCCGGCCGACATGGTTCCCAATACGAACGAGGTCATGTGGTGCGTGGCTGGGAACGGCTGGCTCTACGTGATCGAGGATCCTGAGCGCGCCGGACGAACCGTAGTGACCATCTCGGTCAGCGACCTGGATCAGTTCGTCGCCGATCTCGCGAGTCGGGGGATCAGCGCCGGGCCGATCGAGGCCGTCGGTGACGCCGGGCGCAAGGCCAACGTGGTGGATGCGGACGGAAACGTCATCAGCTGGATCCAGGTCGCCACGGGCAGCTAGCGCAGAAATACCGATACCGGGTGGGCGTGCACCAGGCGTGGAAGGGCGACACGCCCTGGCGCAAGGAACGCCACCGGCGAAGGGCAAGGGTGGAGCGCGCCTATCGGCACAAGGTGAATGAGCAACTCCTGCATGGACCAGAT
The DNA here is from genome assembly GCA_049513455.1 of Acidimicrobiales bacterium. Classification (GTDB taxonomy): domain Bacteria; phylum Actinomycetota; class Acidimicrobiia; order Acidimicrobiales; family RAAP-2; genus Bog-473. The sequence goes on along the minus strand of JBEKWB010000095.1, from coordinate 24,534 downwards.
GCCGAACCAGATGGGGTCCGACGGAAGCAGCTTTATGAGGATGCCGGCCCGACGATTCGGCAACATCTCGCGGAGCGAACCGAGCGTCAGCGCAAGCTTGAAGACCAGCCGCGAAAGCCCGAAGCAGCCCGTAAAAGCCGGTCTTGGCGTCGAACGAGTTGAGGAGTTCGGTCACTAGTCGATTGCAAGTGAGCCGCTGTCCTCCAGCTGAGGCGCGACCAACCGACTTGCCATAGGGGACGCATAATGGGTTCGTGAGGTCGACCGTTGGAATCTGCTGCTTAGCCGCGCTTGTATTTCTGGCCGGGTGCGGTGGGAGTCCTCAGAATCGGCCCCGTTTGTCGAGCACATCTACGTCGACAACGACATCAACGACGGGGGTCCCGTCTTCGACCGAAACTCCCAGCACGACCTCCACCACCACCACCACGACGCCGTCTGCGGCTCTACCAGCTGCGCCGAACTGTGATCCCCAGTTGGGTGGATTGGGATTCGAGCCCAGCACGATCTTCATCGGTTGCGCCACCAGCGCTGACAACCTGGGCAGCATTCATTGGAGCAGTTGGACCATGATGAACGCCATGGCTACCGCGTCCCACAACATCAACAACTGTGAGCCCAGCTGTGCTGATGGCACCTTTTCCAGTTTTCCGGTGCAGGTTGCGTTGTCGGACCCGGCCACCCTCGAAGGGGTTCTCGTGTTCACGGTCATCACGATGACTCCAACCACAAGTAGTGGTAGCCAAGAATCGGCCACGGATGCTGCGTGCGAGGCAGGGGCATCTGGACCTTGTACGAACTCGGGCCCCGATTGGGGATTCGTTCCCAATAGCCAGTAGCTGTACGAAATCATTCCCAACCGGCCACACACCGTTATCGGTACCCCAGCACGCCGGGACCGCGGGACACTTCATCATTTCGGTGACACCGCTGATAGCGGGCGAGACAAGTTCGACGAGATCAACCTTCGGCAACGGGCTTATCGAACAACCGGATCTCCTCCTTGTCGGGAGGTTGAAAAATCGTTGCCCACTTTTCAAAGTGAGCCCGTGTCATAGGCGAGGCTGTCCACTCGCCCGACGCATTGCGATGTTCAGCTCGCTGGATTAACTCCTCCAAGGGCGCATCGAGGTAATGCAGTTCGACTCCCACCCCCAACGCTCGCGCCCCGAGTCGTTTCTCATCCCGTTCAACTCGGGCCCAGTGACCCCACTCCAAAATCACGCTCTGGCCCTGGGTGAGGAGATCCTGGGAAAGAACCCACAGCTGATGTTCGAGACGCACTCGGAATTCTTCATCCCACAAATCGGCGCCCAGTTGAGTCGCCCACCCGTCCTTGTCCAACCTGATGGCGGGGAGTTCGGCTGCGAGCTGTCGAGCGAGTGTCGACTTGCCCGAGGCTGGAAGCCCACAGATCAGCACGAGCCGCGTCGATGACTTCGCCATGTACGAGTTTTAACATGCGCCGCCCCTGCCTGGAGAACCCCCGGAGGTTAGCGGCGACGGCGCTGAGGGAAGAGCTGACCGTGGCACACCTTCCGGGCATGGCCCCGGCGGACGGGACTACCCTCAGAGCGGAAGTGCGCCGCTCTATCTATCGGCATCGATTTCGGCAAATGACGTCGGTTCGTCTGGTGCGACACGCTTCGCTCGGTGAGCCCACACTGCGAAAAGCGGGTCGCCTGGATGCGAGGCAGGGGTACATCGTTGCCTGCGAGGCTCATCCCAGCATCCAGCGAGACGGAAGTACTGTTCGACGATCTCGCAGCGCTGCTCGTCATCGGCGTACAGCCAGCCGCGAATAGCCTTGGTCGGAAAGCATCGATTAGAGAACGCACAGACGAAGGGACCTCCGGGGCGCACTACGCGGGCCGCGTCAGTGAACACTTCTATGGGTCTGGTGAGATAGTCGACGGAAACGCAGCACACCACGGCGTCGAAGGACTCGTCGGGGAATGGCAGCCGGGGCTCGGCGTTGAGGTCGTGGACGACCGTGACCTCTGCCGAGGGGTTCGCGTCGAGCTCGTCGAAGTTCATCCCGAGCAGGGTTAGGCGCGCTGGCGGGGTGCGGAAGTGCGAGACCCACGAACTCATCAGATCGAGCACGTCGCCGGAGATCCCAAGTTCGTCATAGAGGGCGCCGACCGCAGCGATGGCATGGTCGTCGAGGTGGGTGACCAGGCGAGGCCACGAGTAGAACACCGAATCAGGGGACGGGTCAGCCCGGTCAAAGAAACCCAGCGGGAACGGGTTGCTGTCCACCCTCTCAGTTTGCCGGGATTTGGTAGCAGCGTGTGGGCGGTAAACACCGTGGTCTTCCACGTATTTGCATGGTTCAACTGTTCGGTGCCTGCCGGTACTCCGTTCTGAGGTCACTGTTGAGACCTTCGATGCTTGGTGTGCGAACGGCGAAGCCGACGTGCCGGTCCTCCATGGACAGTGGCTTCACAGGGCGTCCGTCCGGGTTGGTGTGCGAACCATGAGGGCTTACGAATGACCCGTTGTCAGGCCATGTGTATACCGCCATTGATCCGGAGGATCTGCCCTGTGATGAACGAAGCTTCAGGCGAGAGCAGGAATGCAATGCCCGCAGCGATTTCCGTAGGCTGCCCTGCTCGTTCCAGCGGGATCCTGTGGGCCGCTGTTGCTGCTGGGTCAGGGAGGGAGGAACCCTCAGGAACGATCCGATCCGGTGTCGGCGCCGGGAGGACCGGACCGGGAGATACCACATTCACTCGGATCTTCGGAGCGGCTTCCAGCGCGAGGACTCGGCTGAACGCTTCGATCCCCCCTTTACTGGCGGAATAGGCCGATAATCCCTCCCGGGGAACGGCGGCCCTGATCGACGCAACGTTGACGATATTTCCCCCGCCTGCCTCTAGCATTCGCGAGAGAGCGGCCCGGCAACAGTAGAAGAGTCCCGTGAGATTGGTGAGGATGACGTTGTCCCAGAACTCGTCAGACATCTCCACCACCCGTTCGGCTGGGTAAATGCCCACGACGTTGGCCAGACCGTCGATCTTCCCGAATCGCTTCTCCGCTCGCTCGAAGAGGTCATCGACACTCTCGCGTGAACGCTGGTCGAACGGTACGGCAAGGACCTCTGCCCCTCGGTTCGCACAAGCCTCGGCGGTCACCGCAAGCCACTCTTCGTTGGCGTCGGCAACTACCAGACCGATGTCTCTCTCAGCGAGGAGTTCTGCTGTTGCCTTACCGATACCGTGACCGGCCCCGGTGACAACAATGGTTTCCTTCTGCATCGATCGCGCCCCCGGTCCTTGGCGGTTCCGTCCCTGCGTAAATCGGACCCACGTTGAAAACATGTTAGCAATCAGTACGCTTCAGCCCTGCGGGTCCGGGGATGTTTCCGTCAATGAGGAGCCCTCAGTGGGCGGGCACCAGCCAGCGGTACTCGTGATAGGCCACATAGTTCGGCGTCGTGCCAGGTGGGATCTCAATGAACAACTCGGCGTCGGTGCACGCATTGGGCCCCAGACTGGGGATCGAGTCGGCTCCAGCGTGCACCTCTTGGCCCCCACTGACTCCAAGCACGAATCCGTAGGAACTGGGAGCGGTCTGTGAACCGCTAGGCCCTGCACAAACGCCGACGCTGGCTATGGCAAATGACCCAACGCCCAGGGAGACTGGGTATGCCACGTCTTGAACCAGAACCTTTGTGAAATCTTGGCCGGATGGGTCGGTCACGAAAAGCGTGACCCCCAATGGATTGACCGTGCTCTGCGTGCGTGCAGCCGGCGGAAGGGTGACAGGCGGCCCTGTGGTTGAGACTGGAGGCTTCGCCGTTGCCGGAAGCGTGATGGGCGGCGGTGTGCTCGTTGGAAGCTGATCGTTGAGTCGATTGATAGCGGACGGATGCCCGTTCAGGGTCACAAAGAACCCGACGGTACCGATCAGACCGCAGATTCCGATGATGAGACCCGCAACCGCCACACCCCTGCCGCCCTGCGCCCCGTTTGAAGCCGTGATCTTCGACAGCGCCACCAACGCGAAGGTCACCGCCAGAACCGAACCGAGGCCGAAGAGCCACACGATCGACAGGCCCAGTGAAACAATCGCCAGTGCATTTGTCGGGCGAAGCGGTGGTCCCTGGTAGTAGCCCGAGTGCTGGGGGTTGGCGTAGGCCGGATTAGGAGGAGCCAGGACGTCCAGGACGTAACCCGAATGGTCAGCGGGCGGATACCAACGACCGTCGGATGCCAGCCACCAGTCTGGTCCCTGCGATGTGTCGCTCAACTATGTCCCGATCGTCTTGGCGTCTTCATCAAAGCCTAACGGTAACGCCTATCTCAATCCGCCGAGACGAGGTGTAGCCGTCTCGCATCTCGGGGGAAACCCCGAGGCCGACGGCCGTGAACATTCGGAGACAGTCCGCTGGCGCGGCGAGGAACCAGAGCCGGGTCAGAGGTTGGGCGCACGATTCTGTGCCGCGGTATGCCGCCGACTGCCCCAGCCCCGGCCGGAATGCTGGAGTTGATCCTTGCCTCCGTACGCCGTTTCTTCCGTCACGATCTGGCAGCTGTCGACGAGAAGTTCGCCAACTCCGAGAGGCGCTTCAAGGTGCGGACGCGCCCCCGAGGTTGGCGGTCACGGCTCTAGTGCAGGATGCCGAAGGCTCCGACGAGCACCTGTACCAGCTGGTCCGTGGCGGTGGGGCCGAGCGGGCGAGCCGGGTTCTCGGTGAGTGCGATGACCACGTAGGTGTGCCCCTGGTCGTCGCGGGCCAGATAGCCCAGGGTGAGCACGCCCGACTCCGAGCCCCCTTTGAACCAGATGGTGGGCCAGGTGGTGGAGCTCAGGCCGATGCCACCGTTGTTGGTCGAGAGAATGGTCCCGAGCGGACCCAGCCCAGGTTCGCTCTGCAGCGCCCTCAGGCCGCTGAACGCCCGGCACACGTCGTCGGGCGAGGCGAACCATTCGATGGTGTTGATGTCCCTCGGCGCGGTGGCGGTGATCTCGTCGCTGCTGGGCACCTTGTCGACGGTCGAAGAGAGATAGGCGGCCCGCGCCTTCGGCTTCAAGGCCAGGTAGTGCGCGGCCATGGTCGGGAAGTGCGCGTAGTGGAGGGCGAAGAGCTCGCTGACGGTGAGGAACGGATTGTCGAGTCCGGGGCGGGCGCTCCATTTGCGCACCTGGGCCTCGACAGCGGCGCGCCCCAGCAGGCCGATGAGGAGGTCGGCCCCGGTGTTGTCGCTCTGCGAGATCATGTCCAGCGCCACCTGCTCCACCGTCAATGTGGTGCCGTCGGGCTCGTTCTGCAGCGTGCCGCTCCCGCCGACCTTCAGGGCGGCGGTGACGGTGACCTCCTGGGTCCAGCTGACCGTGTGGGCGCGAATGGCGTTGGCCAGCGCGCCCAGTACGAAGAGCTTGAACATGGAGCCGAGCGGACGCGGCGTCGACGGGTCGACCGAGTGGACCGCGGTGCAGGTGCCGTCGGGGTTGAGCCGGGCGGCCAGGAAACTCACGCCCGGAGCGATGGCCGAGAGCTGCCGGTCGATGCCGGTCCACGTGGTCGGGGCTGCACCGAGCGCCGGTCGGAAGAGGAGCGTGTCGATCAGTCCGCTGTCATCGACACCCAGCGTGGCGTCATAGGCCGTCGTGCCGAACGACACCAGAGCCGTCAGCGAGGTCGGCCCCGGATGCGAGAGGCCGAGGAGTTCGAGCGATCCCGTTTCGCTGAGGGTGGACAGTGCCGCATTGAGCTGGGCCGGGGAGACCTGCGCCAAGAACGCGGCATCGAAATGGGCGCTGATCTCCGACGTGCTCAGGGGGAGCGCGGTGATCGAAAGTAGCCATTGCAGCTGCGCCCCGACCGGTGTGCTCGGTACCGTCACCGGGGTGGATGCGGCCGATTCGGTGGCCCCCGCCAGCGTGGTTCCCACCATGGCGGCGAGGACGAGGGAGACCACGGATGCCACGACGGCGGTCCATCGCCCCCAGCTGATCCGTCGGCTGGCCCGCTGTGTCACCGCCATCATCGGCGTCTCGGACCAGCCAATCGGGTCCGTGATGTCGGGCACGACGAGATTCCCCACGCTAACCCAGCAGGCGGGTTGAACGCGCCACGACATCTACGGCTCGGGCCTGCAAACTCGCAGCGAATCAAGCTCCTGATACTGGTCCAGCCAGTCGACGATGACCAACACCAGTAGGAACGGCAGAACCACCATCCCAATGATCACGCCCACCCAGGCTGCTGAGATTCGAGCACGTCTCGTCGGACTTCCCGGAGGATGCGGAGTCAGGCTGGTCACCACTCGGCACTTCGGCAGACCGAGAGGGTGCACAAGCCGACGCTGGAGACTTCCATTTGGCAATCGCCGCTTCCCCTCCTGACGGGTACTCGCATGACAACTGCGAAGAAGGGGACCGCTCCTCCGACCACGCCGATTGACCGTGCCAAAATGAAGCCACCTGTGTGGCTACTCGCGGTCATCATCTCGCTGTCGGAGAAGGTAGCGCCTGCGGGAAGCGTGCCCCACTCCGTCAGACTGACAGCCGGAAAGCCGAACGTAGTCACGGTGAAAACCGCCCGCAAGGGTTTACGGGTCCGTGCACCGTCGCGCGCGGGCGACGGAGCGCTGACCTCCGTGGCGGTTGATTACCGTGTGATCGGGGTGAAGTAACCGAGTCCACTTCGCGAATCCAGACGGAAGTCCGAGGCAGACTGCACCGGACCGCCGGATATGAACTAGCGAGAGGCCGCTGAAGGGCTTGACTCCCGTTAGGAACTCACCCGCTCGAGTACGCCCGCTGGTCCCACGGTGTGCATATTTCCGAGCCAATCGTATGACCGGTCAAGAAGCGAATCCGCTGGCGAGCGATTCCCTGAACGGGAGACCATACAGTGAGAAGATGGCCTTTGCTTCGGCGTTCGCCCAACGCCACGCCCCGGGTTGAAACCCCGGACAGGGCGCAGGCGAGGGTGGCGGTACCGCGGGCGCATCGCTGGTGAGCGACGCGATGCAAAAGTGCCCGTTCGTCGCGAACACCAGATTCGTCCTCACGCCGTTCACGACAGGGCCCTGGCAGACACCACCGGAGATCTCCAGATTGGTACAGGGCATCGTTGTCGGAACTGCACCAGTGGGAGAGACGCTCAGACTCGGCGAGTCGATGTACGAGACCCGAGGATTGTGATAGCTCCGGACCATCGATTGCAGTCGGGGGGCCAAGTAGTCGGAGGGACTGGTCGTCGATGGATGGCCGGGAACGGGCGCGATGACGAGGACGTGCTGCACCGTTCCGGCGAGCAGCATATTGATGGCAACTTCCATGTCCGCGATGGTCAGATCGTCCAATGCCGCTGGCGAGAGGTGGGAAGAAGGATCCGTACAGGGAGTGAAGCCGTCTCCGTCGAAGAATAGAGCTACTACATCGGCGTTCACCGCCGACTCCATTGTTCCATTGTCGATCCAGTCGCACACGGCAGTGCCGGGAAAATCGTGCGGCGTGAATGTCGTGGTCACCTCATCGGCGTCCCGCAGGGCACCACCGAGGAACTGATCGGTCTCCGCTCCTTCTGAATCGCCAAATCCGACGACCGAGAGCGTTTGGGGCAGATCGCCCTTCGCATCGCTCCAGGCCGGCGAGAGCGATGATGACACCACCAGATCTCCATCGTCCTGAACCATAAGGCGCAGCCCTTGAGGGACGCTCTTCGATCCCGAACTCCACAACACTGGTCCACCGGGGTGTGCGTAGTCCACCAGGTCACCCTCGTTCGTCAACACGAGGCGCGGGTTCACGTCGGATCCGCTCACACCATTCGACCAGAGGAGCCGTGACCTCGGGCCGACCACGACGAGTGCTCCGTTGCGCAACAGTTCCGCGAAAACACGCCCATTTGATGAAACCAACCGCGTCAACGGTCGCAGTACCTGGAGGGGTCGTAGCGATGCCATGACGGCGGGCGGGCTCGCACCTGCCACGGTCCACAACGGGGGGGACATGGGCACGACAATCATGGTCAGGACAACCAGCGCCACCACGCGCGTCAGGAACCCTCTCGGGCTCATGGTGATAATTCGCGCACCTGGAAATGTGGGCCGGGGACCGAGCGATAATCGCTGACCCGGTCAGTCCCGGGTACAGCTGGGTGTCCGAGCCGGATGCACTCCGACCGTCGTTCGACCATGCTCATCGACCCGACATTCTTCGGGCGTGTATTCACCGGTCTGCCCCCAGTCGCCCCCGATCGACAAGGCCCAGTGAGGCCTCCGGATTCGCCACCGAACCCAAGGCAAGTGCACATCACCCCTAGCCTATGCGTCACGCCTTGACCGTAACCCTCGCCATCGGCGGAAGGACACGGACGTCGGCAACGAAGCCACTACGGACTCTGGGTCCTTTCCGTTACCCTTCGGCGATGTCCCCGGCTCGGTGTTCATTGTGATGAGAGGCAGCTGAGGGACTGCGCCGGAACCCTTCTCATCACGGCGAGCTTGAGTGGCCGTCCACGAGGAATTCTACTTGGTGGCCGTCGGGGGAGGCCGCAGACCGTGGTTGACTGGTCCCCGTGAGCGGTCCCGCCGAGTCGCCCCGAGTCGACCCCAGGGTCACGGTGTATTGGCGCCCGGGCTGCGTGTTCTGCCTGCGGCTGCGCCTTGTCTTGCGGTGGCATCGTCTCTCAGTCCACCAGGTCAACATCTGGGCGGACCCCGATGCAGCTGCCTTCGTCCGATCGGTGGCAGATGGCAACGAGACGGTCCCAACCGTCGTGATAGACGGGCACCCCATCGTCAACCCGGCCCCCAGCCAAGTAGTAGCCGCCCTTCGGGCCGGATAGGGCGCGTAGCTCGGCTTTCCACCGAGCGAAGCACCCCGTCGGGGGCTTACGCGCACGGGATCTGAAGAGCGCAAGCTAGCCGCTCGATGCCGCAGAGAACGAGCGAGCCGAACTTCGTACCTCCTCGACCCGGTCCCAGCACCGAACGACGGTGGGGGAGCGTCAACCAGGTGCCGAAGGGGTCATGTCGCTGCTGCGCGGCGTGACTCGTAACTACGGTCGAGATCCACGAACTTGCTTGGACCCACGGCAACGTGAGCCGCACCATCGAGCTCGACTGCGTCGCCTGGGACGAACGCTCGGTGAGCTCCGTACGCGACCGGGAACAGCCAGAGCGCAGGCGCAACCGCTGCGCAGCGCTCGGCGAGCCCGAGTTCGCCGCCGTTGATCTCGAACAGGAACCACATGATCAGACCGAAGGTGACCGCGGATGCGGCGACATTCGGACCGAACCTCAACAAGCGTGCTCGATGTTGTGGATGCGCGGCCAGTACCGGCCACGCACACATGGTCGTGGAGGCCGCGATGACCGCAACAGCGTGCGGCCCGGAGTAGCCGTGAAGCGGCGTCGGAAAGGCTGCAATCGACAGGGTCGCGACGCCACCGCCGGCGAGCGCAAGACGCCCGACACGGCGCACCGGGCTCAGCCCGAGCGCGGTCACCAGATAGCAGGCGCCGACTGCTGCGATCGCCGCCGTCATCACCCACGGGTCGGCTGCGCCTCGGGCGGCCAACACGCTGATGGTGTCGCGAAGGGGGTCATAGGAGACCGGCTGGAGCATTGCCGCGACGAGGAAACCGACTACGAGCAGCGCGGGAGCGGCGCCGGCCGTCACCACCGCCCACCGGGGGACTCCGGTGCACTCCACGTGCGCCGTGCCGCGGCCGCGAAGCTGTGCTTGCCTGCCGAACCGCCCGATCGGCAGGCGCTTCATCTGGATCTGCGAGATCGACACCCCCACCTCCACCTGCGCGTCCTCGCTGGCGCTGCCCGTTACCTCGGGTCGGGACCTACCGGCTCTCGAGCCTCCGTTCTATTGACCAATCGAATGGTCGCGCCGGCTCCCACGCCTGTCAATCGTTCATACCCCTAGCCGGCGCTGCGGAGAGCACTGAGACGGGACGAGAACGCCGAACGCCGAACGCCGAACGCCGAACGAGGCGCCGCTCGTCGTGGCCGCCGCCCTGATCGACGGTTATCGCGTCGGTTCGCATCCGACGGAGATGCGCAAGCCGAACGGTGAGCGACACATCAGATCGAACTTTCTCAGCCCGGGGTCGATCCCCTAAGCCGATCCTCGTGCCGAGACGGCCGGACGATCCCCCAAGGCGAGACCGGAAGACGTCTCACGTCGACGTGTGCAGATTGACGCCGACTACGCATGACGCGAGGCGGCACTCGTGCTCCCGAGCCGTCGCCAATGGATCCGGTTTTGATGACTACGCGGGTTTATGACCGCAAGGCGAGGCCGTGCGAACCAAGGTGCCCCCTTGTGTCACGAGCTCTGGGGTGGACCGACATCGGGGTCCTCACCGGTGTCGATCAGGTCCTGGGCCACCTCGCGCAGCTTGACGTTGAGGTGTTGGGAGGCCTGGCGCAAGATGTCGAACGCCTGTTCCGGCGTGATGCGCTCGCGCTCCATGAGGATGCCCATGGCCTCGCCGATCGTTTCGCGGCTCGACAGGGCGGCGTGGAGGTTGGCCGCCCGGCGCTCCTCGTCCTCATGGGAGTGGGCGACGGTGAGGGCGAGGCTGGCCATCGACGCCAAAATCGCCGCCTTGGCCCGGTCGACGACGCCGAAAGCGGAGGGGTAGCGGGCGTAGAGATTGAGCGCGCCGAGCTGGGCGTCCGCCGAGAGGGGCAGGGCGAGCACGCTGCGTACCCCGGCCCTGGTCGCCTGAGGGGCGAAGTGGAGCCAGCGCAAGTCCTTGTCCAGGTCGTCGGCGTAGAAGATGAGCCGGTGGGCGATGGCGTCGAGGCAGGGCCCCTCGTTGGTCTGGTGTTGGAGGGAGTCGACCTCGACGACGAGGGGATCGGTGTGCACCGGCGTGGTGACCACGCCGGCGTCGATGAGGAAGAGGCCGGCGAAGTCGCACCCCTCAATGGTCGAGACGGCCAGATCGACCACGCTGAGCAGGGTGTTGGTGACGCTGCCGGCCGCGAACAGGATCCGCGCCGTCTCCGAGAAGCTGAGGGCGAACTCGGAAAGGGAGTCCTCGGCGACCGTGGGTGGTCCTTCGCTGGGTGGTCCTTCGGTAGTTTCCATGGTGCTGCTCCCTAACCATCCCAAGGTGTGGCGCCACGTGTGGGTGTGGGCCTGTGTCTTCCTACGTACCTGTAAGAAGAATACAGTGAGAGCCGCCGATCAAGCACCAGGGAACGGTCGCCGCGGTGACGGCGAAGCTCGTGGGGCAACTGACGACGGGAATGCTGGTCGCGACGGCGTCATCGTCCGCCGTCGAGTTCGTCGGTGAAGGTTGGGTGGTCGAGGTCGCCGCCGACCGCGGCCGGACGGTAGGTCCGGTGGTCGTCGGAGGGGCGGCCGGACGGTAGGTCCGGTGGTCGTCGGAGGGCGTCGATCTGCCTGGGGAGAGCTTTCGGCACATCCGGCCGCGAGGGCCGCCACGCACACCAGGGCGGCCATACGGAAGCAGCTCACCTCCTCTTTCCCATGCCTCGGTTGTCCCACCGGGGGAGCACAGGAACGGCACATCCCGGCAGCACGCGGCAGCGTCGACAGCGGTGGGGTAGGGAAGCGGAGCCCCGGCAGCCACCGCAGCCCCGGACGGCCGGGCATTAGCGTGTCACCGACGTGTTGCCCCTGGACCCACCCGAAGCCACTTCAGGGTCAGGCTCCGCCCTGCGCTCGATCCTTCACGGTGAAGCACGGTGAACAACCGGACAGGAATGTCGACCCACTCGACCCACTCGACCCACTCGACCCTCTCGGCCAACGCGCTCGGCGCCGCGGCCGGCCTTGTGGCGGATCTGATCTTCGGGGAGCCGGCCGCTGAGCCGCATCCGGTGCGCGCGTTCGGAATGGTCATGGAGCGGGTGGAGCACGCGCTCTATCGCCCCCGGCGCTCGTCCGGAGTCGTCCATGCGCTCGCCGGACTGGGTCTCGGGTTCGCCGCCGGCTCCCTCGTGCGCAACACCGCGCTGGCCACCTACATCTCGGTGGCGCAGAAAGCCCTCACCGACGCCGGCCTGGACATCGCGGCGGCACTGGAGGACCACGATCTGTCCCGGGCCCGCCAACTGCTCCCCGCTCTGGTCGGGCGTGATCCCACCGATCTCGACGCCTCCGAAATCACAAGGGCGGTGGTGGAGTCGCTGGCGGAGAACACGGTCGACGCCGTGGTGGCCCCCGCACTGTGGGGAGCGCTCTTCGGCGCTCCCGGCACACTCGGGTATCGGGCGGTCAACACCATGGACGCCACCGTGGGCTATCACAACGAGCGCTATGAGGACTACGGCTGGGCCAGCGCCCGGCTCGATGATGCGGCCAATTTCATCCCGGCCCGCGTGACCGCCGCGCTGGTGGCTGCCGCACGGCCCAGAGCCGCGCTGGCGGTGTGGCGCGCCGTACGCCAGGACGCGCCGTTGCACCCTTCCCCGAACTCGGGCGTGGCCGAGGCGGCGTTCGCTGCCGCGCTGGGGGTGCGGCTCGGCGGTGTCAACACCTACGGGGGCCGGATCGAGCGCCGGGCGCAGCTGGGTCGTGGCCGGGCTCCCCAAGCCCCCGACATCGGGGCCGCCGCCGCGCTGTGCCGCGATGTCACCTGGGGGCTGATCGCGGCCCTGCTCGCCCTCGCCGCGGTGGCGTGAGCGTGAGCGTCGGCGTGAGCGTGAGCGCGTGAGCACGGGCATGAGCGTGAGCGCGGGAGCACGGGCGTGAGCGTGAGCGCGTGAGCACGGGCATGAGCGTCCCCGCGCCGGGACCGCACGGTGGGGACGGGGAGCGGATCGCCCGGGCCCTCGGCCTCGATCCGGACTCCCTGCTCGACCTCTCCGCCAGCCTCAACCCGGTCGCCCCCGATGTGGTGACGTTGGCGGCGTCGCATCTCGGGTCGTTGCGGCGGTATCCCGACGCGGCGCCGGCGCGGCGGTTGTTGGCCGAGGCCATCGGGGTGGGTCCCGAGCGCCTGCTGCTGACCAACGGGGGAGCGGAGGCGATCTCGCTGCTCGGCCAGCTGATCGGGGGCAGGGTGGAGGAGCCGGAGTTCTCCCTGCACCCCCGGGGTACGGCCCCGGCCCCGCTGTGGCGGTCGAATCCCCACAACCCGACCGGGCGCTTGGCCGGGCCCGAGGCGCGGGCCGACGTGTGGGACGAGGCCTTCTTCCCGCTGGCCACCGGCGAGTGGAGCCGTCACGACAGCGGCGCGGTCGCCGTGGTCGGGTCGCTGACCAAGCTGTTCGCCTGCCCCGGCCTGCGGTTCGGCTACGTGATCGCCGCACCCGACCTGATCGCGGCGCTCGAAGCCCGGCAGCCCCAGTGGGCGGTCGGGGGTCTGGAGCTGGCACTCCTGCCCGAATTGCTGGCCGGGGCGGACCTGGCCGGGTGGTCGGAGAAGATAGCGGTCCTCCGGGCCGAGCTGGGTGCGCTCCTGGCCCGTCATGGCGTGACCCCGCACCCGTCCGACGCCAATTTCTTCCTCTGTGACGCTCCACCGGGGTTCCGTGACAAGCTCTTGGGGCAGGGGATCGTCGTTCGCGACTGCACCTCGTTCGGACTGCCCGCGCAGGTCCGCATCGCGGTGCCGGACTATGAAGGGATCGAGCGCCTGTCGGCCGCACTCGACGTACTGGACACATGAGAACCCGCTCCGCATGAGAACCCACCCCACCGCCCCATGACAACCCACCCCACCGCCCCATGACACCCCACCCCACCCACGAGCCCGATCCGACGAACCCGACCGGGGCCTTCGGACCCGAGGCGCGTCAGGCCCTCCGCGAGATAATCGCCGCCCGCCGCGACGTCCGCCGGCGCTTCCTGCCCACGCCCGTTCAAGATGACGTCCTGTTCCGCGTCCTGGAGGCCGCCCACAAGGCGGCCTCGGTGGGGCTGTCACAGCCCTGGGACTTCTTGATCATCACCGACCCCGCCGTACGCGGCGAGGTCGCCACCCACGTGGCGGAGGAGAGGCAGCGCTTCGCCGACTCCCTCCCGAGCGGGCGGGTCCAGACCTTCGACACCCTGAAGATCGAAGCCATCCGGGAGTCGCCGCTCAACATTGTGGTGACCTCCACGCTCGAACGGGGCGGGGCGCACGTGCTGGGCCGCTACACCCAGCCCGAGATGGCGCACTACTCGACCTGCCTCGCCATCGAGAACCTGTGGCTCACGGCGCGGGCGGAGGGATTGGGTGTGGGATGGGTGAGCTTCTATCGCCCGTCCGTGCTCTCGGGAATCCTGAGCCTTCCCGATCACGTCGTACCCATCGCGTATCTGTGCGTCGGCTATGTCGAGGAGTTCGACCCCGCCCCCGAATTGGAATTGCGAAACTGGGCCTCGGCCCGGCCCCTGAGTTGGGCCGTCCACCGCGAAAGTTGGGACCACCGCATGTTGCACCCCTTCGACGATGCGCTGGACGCCATCACCGGCGTCGACCTCCTCGCCATGGCCGAGGCCCGCGAGCACCACGGGCGGCTCACCAAGCCGGCCGGGTCCCTGGGCGAGCTCGAGCACGTGGGGGCCCAGTTGGCCGGGATTGCCCATATGAGCCCGCCCCCCATCCCCCAACCGGCCACGGTGGCGGTGTTCGCCGGTGACCATGGCGTGGTCGACGCCGGGGTCACCCCGTGGCCGGCGGAGGTGACGCGCCAGATGGTGGGCAACTTCTGTGCCGGCGGGGCGGCCATCAACGCCATCGCCCGCCAGGTCGGGGCCGAGGTCGTCGTGGTGGACGTCGGCGTCGACGGCGATCTTGATCCCGCCCCCAATCTCCTGCGCCGCAAGGTCCGCCACGGGACCGCCAACATCGTCGAGCAGCCGGCGATGACCCGTGAGGAGGCGCTGGCGGCGCTCGACGTGGGCGCGGAGGTGGCCCGCGAGCTGGTCGCTTCGGGGGCCCGCTGTCTGATCACCGGCGACATGGGGATCGGGAACACGACCCCGTCGGCCGCCCTGATCGCCTACTTCACCGGCCGTCCGGCGTCCGACGTGGTGGGGCGGGGGACCGGGATCGACGATGCCATGTTCACGCACAAGACGGCCGTGGTGGAGGCGGCGCTCGACCGCACCGCCCGCACCGTGGCCCCCGACGACCCCCTGGGCGCGCTGGCCTCCCTGGGTGGGCTCGAGATCGCCGCGCTCGCCGGCTACATCGTGGGCGCCGGCGCCGCCGGGGTACCCGTCCTGATCGACGGCGTCATCGCCGCCGCCGCGCTCGTCACGGCCGCCGCGCTGTGCCCCGAATCCGTCGGCTACTGCATTGCCGGCCACCGCTCGGCCGAGCCGGGATCGCGCGCCGCGCTCGAGTTCCTCGGTCTGCGGCCGCTGCTGCGGCTCGACCTGCGGCTCGGTGAGGGCACCGGGGCCTGCCTGGCCCTGCCCCTGGTCCAGGCCGCCGCCCGCATCCTCAACGAGATGTCGACCTTCGACCAGGCCGGGGTGACCGGGAAGGACGGCTGACCCCAGTCCCACGGACCACCACGGCTTCCTCACGATCACGACGTGCCTGGGTGGCCATCTCGTCGGCGGTGATCTGCCCGTGGTCGGCCTCGTAGGCGGTGATGGCATCCGAGAGTGATTGCAGTCGCCGGTCGCGGGTCACCCGCTCCAAAGTACTACTTGAGTGGTAATCCTCAGTTGCTGTAGATCCGGGTGGGGGTGACCAGCACCGCGGTCCGTCGCTGTTCCGCCATGGTCCGGTCGTAGGCGTCCCAGTCGTCGTGGCTGCCACCGGCCGCGGTGAACACCCGGCGCAGCAGGAGGCGGAGCCCCTCGGCGTCGATGCTGGGGTGCGGATCGTCGGGACCGATCAGTTCGGCGCGGCCTTCGACGGTGGCCCACTCCCAGCCGGACCGGAAGGTGACGCTCAGCTGCGGCCGCGCCCGCAGGTTGGCCAGCTTTGCCTTCCCGTACGTCACGAACCCGACCACCTCGGTGCCGTCGATGGGGTGGGGGAGCACGCCGGCGTTGACCACCGACGACTGCACGGTGGCGTCGGCGCGCACCGTCGAGACGACGGCCAGGAACCGTTCCCGGCCGGCGATGTCGATCGCCTCCTGCAGCGTGGTCATGGTCGCTCCTCCAACTCGAAGTTCACTCGAGGCTAATGGTGCTAAAAATTCGCATGCGCCGGACGCCGCCGGAAGCGGCGGGGTACTCGGGTACCCCGCTGGCCGAGAAGCTCGGCGTCGCAGCGGGCACCACGCTGGCGCTTGTGATGGCCCCGGCCGGGTGGGCGATCGATCTTCCCCCGGATGTCACGGTGAAGCGCCGGGCCGGCGGCCATGTCGACGTCGCGGTCGCCTTCTTCACCAGCGCCGCGATGCTCGAAAGACGGCTGGACTCACTCGGCGCCATGATCTTCCCGGCCGGGGGTCTGTGGATCGCCTGGCCGAAGAAGACGTCGGGGGTCGCCACCGACGTCAGCGACAACGCCGTCAGGGCGGCCGCGTTGCCCCGGGGGCTGGTGGACAACAAGGTGTGCGCCCTCGATGCGACCTGGTCGGCGCAGCGACTGGTGTGGCGGCGCGAGAACCGGGAGGGCCCAGCACCTGGCCTCCGGTGAGTGATGATTTGACAACTGACGTAATCATCGATTGATGTATATGTAAATTATGCGACTCGTCGATGTGGTCCGCCGCTGGCGTGCTCGGCCGGTTGCCGTCGCCTCACCCCCACCCGGGCCACCGGGCGTCGAAGCGGCCGCGCGGCGAAATCGCGGCTCACTCCAGCTGCGCCACGTCGACGCCGGCTCCTGCAACGGCTGTGAGTTGGAGATCGCGTCGATCTTTTCCCCGGTCTACGACGCCGAGCGATTCGGCATACGGCTCGAGGCCTCGCCCCGCCACGCCGACGGCCTGCTGGTCACCGGTCCGGTCACCCGCAACATGGCCGGTCCGCTGCGCAAGACCCTCGAAGCCGTGCCCCGGCCGGCTGTCGTGGTGGCGGTGGGCGACTGTGCCCGCAACTGCGGTGTGTTCGCCGGCGCGTACGGCGTCGAGGGCTCGGTGGCCGACGTCGTCCCGGTCGATCTCCAGATCCCCGGCTGCCCGCCGGACCCGGCAACGATCATCACCGCGTTGCGGGGCCTGGCCGGTACGTGAGCGGAGCACTGCTCGTCGCCACCGCGCTGGTCGGCCTGGCCGCGGCGTGTGCCGGGGCGGTGGCACCGGCGAGGATCCGGACCCAGCTGTCGTCGGCGCTGACCATCGCTGCCTGCGGGTGCGGACTGGCGGCCGCGGCCGGGGTGCTCCACAGCGGTCACTCCGCCGTCCTCTACACGAACCGCCTGTTACCGCTGGTCGGATTCTCGCTCGTCCTGGACCGTTTCGGAGCCCTCTTTGTGGCCGTCAGCTCGGTGGTCGGGATCTGCGCCATGGTCTTCCGCCTCGGCTACGACGGACACGGCCTCGCCAGCCGGACGGCGTCGTGCGTCCTGCCACTGTTCGTCACCACCCTCCTGCTCGTCCCCGCCGCCGCGAGTGTCACCACGTTCCTGTTCCTCTGGGAGCTGATGGCGATCACCTCGTTGCTGCTCGTGCTCGTCGATCACCGACGGCGGTCCGAGGTGCAGGTGGCCGCCCAGTGGTACGCGGTGATGACCCAGTTCGGCGCTGCCGCGCTTTTGGTGGGCCTGGTGCTCTTGGCCACGCACGCCGGGAGCCAGTCGTTTGCCGCCATCGCCGCCACCTCGGCGCACTTTCCCGCCTGGGTGCGCAGCACCGCCTTTGTGCTGGTCGTCATCGGCTTCGGATCCAAGGCCGGCATGGTCCCCCTGCACGTCTGGCTGCCGCGGGCCCACCCCGAGGCCCCCGGTCCGGTCTCCGCCCTGATGTCGGCGGCGATGGTGAACCTCGGCATCTACGGGATCGTCCGGGTCGGCGACGAGCTGCTCGGCGGCGGACCAGCGTGGTGGTGGCTGCTCGTGATGGCCCTGGGCGCGCTGTCGGCCCTCTTCGGGTCTCTGCACTCGGCGACGAGCACCGACCTCAAGCGTCTGTTGGCCTATTCGACCACCGACAACGTCGGGCTCATGCTGCTCGGGGTGGGCGCCTCGGGCCTGTTCGCGGCGACCGGCCACCGGTCCCTGGCTCTGGTCGCCCTGGTCGCCGCGTTGCTGCACGTGGTCTTCCACGCCGTGTTCAAGGGATCGCTGTTCCTCAGCGCCAGCTCGATCCAACAGGCCACCGGGACCAGGGACCTCGACCAGCTCGGCGGGCTCTTGCGAACGATGCCGATCACCGGGTCGCTCTTCCTGGTGGGCGGTCTGACCATCAGCGCCCTGCCCCCGCTGTGCGGCTTCGTGAGCGAATGGCTCTTGCTCCAGGCCATGCTGCACGGCCTTCCCTCGTCCAACCCGGCCCTCGCCATCGCCATGCCCATCGGGGTCGGGGCGCTGGCCCTCACCGGCGGTCTGACCGCGCTGACCTTCGTCAAGGCCGTTGGCATCGGCCTCTTGGGCCAACCTCGCAGCGAGTCGGCCGCCGAGGCGGGCGAGGTTCGCCGGTCCATGTGGGTGGGTACCGGAATCCTGGCCACCCTTTGCCTGGTCTTCGGCGTCGCTCCGTTCCTGGTCATCCCGGCCGCCGTCGACGCTGCCCGCAGCGTGACCGGCGCCCGCGTTCCCGACCCGCTGGTGGGCGGCTGGCAGATCGGACTCTCGGGGATCCACGGCGTGCTCGCCCCCGGCCTCCTCGCCCTCGGGCTCTTCGTGGCCATCTCGTTGGTCGCCGGGGCGCGCCGGGTGGTCCAACGCGGGACGGTCCGGCGCACCGAGGCGTGGGGGTGCGGGCGGGAGCTGCAGACCGCCCGCATGGAGTACACCGCCACCGCCTTCGGCGAGCCGCTCACCCGGGTGTTCGAGGACGTGCTGAGCCCGGCGCACGACCTCGACGTCAGCCACGTCGCCGAGTCCCGCTACTACGTCGAGGCGGCCCGCTTCCACACGACGCTCGACGACTCCTTCGAGCGGCGCTTCTATCGCCCGGCGGCCCGAGGCCTCAACTGGTGGGGCACGGTCGCCCGCCGGGTGCCGAACGGGAGCGTGCACCGCTACCTGGCCTTCGGGTTGGTGGCGCTGATCGTGGTGCTGGTGGTGGTGGCATGAGCAGCGGCTGGCCGGTCGTCTCGGTGGTGGCGATCGCGCTGCTCCAGGCGCTCGGCGTCTTGATCGGGGGTCCGCTCCTGCTCGGTCTGATGCGCAAGGTCCGCTGCCGCCTCGAAGGGCGTGCCGGCCCGCCGATCCGCCAACCCCTCCTCGACCTGCGCAAGCTGGCCCGGCGGGAGCGGACCCGTCCCGACGGGGCGAGCTGGATCTTCCCACTCGCTCCACTCGTGTTGGTCGGCACGACCTTGGTCATCGCTGTCATCGCTCCGCTGCTCGCCACCGACCCGGCCTTCGGATGGTCCGCCGACCTCTTCGCCGTCGTCTACCTCCTCCTCCTCGGTTCGGTCGCCCTGGCCCTCGGTGCGCTCGACACCGGCACCGCCTTCGGCGGCATGGGGGCCAGCCGCGCGATGACCATCGGCGCGCTGGCCGAGCCCGCCCTGCTGGTGGCCGTCCTCGCCCTCTCGGTACCCGCCCGCTCCTCCAACCTGCCCACCATCATCACCCGCTCGCTCTCGCATCCTCTGTGGCTGGCCAGCCCGCAACGCCTGCTTGCCCTGGTGGCGTTCCTGATCGTCATCGTCGCCGAGAGCGGACGCCTCCCGGTCGACAACCCGAGCACGCACCTCGAGTTGACGATGATCCACGAGGCGATGGTCCTCGAGTACGCCGGCCCGGACCTCGCCCTGGTCAAGCTGGGCGAGTCCATGCGTCTGGTCGTCCTCGTCGCCCTCTTCGCCGACCTCTTCGTCCCCTGGGGGATCGCTGGCGCACCGGGCGCCTCACACCTGGCGCTCAGCCTTGTCGCCACGGCGGCCAAGGTGGCCGCCGTCGGCGTCGCGTTGGCCGTCTTCGAAGTGGCGGTGGCCAAGCTGCGCCTCTTCCGGGTCCCCGAACTTCTGGCCGGCGCATTCGTGCTCTCGGTGCTCGCCGTGATCTCGGCCCTGGTGATGCCGTGAACGGACCGTTCGCCTCGACCCTTACCCTTGCCGTCGGGGCCGTGCTCGTCTGCGCCGTCACCGTGCTGTGGTTGAGCTCGGTTCGCTCGGTCGTCCGGGTCGTCGCCGCCCAGGGCATCGCCCTCGGTCTGGTCGCCCTGATCCTCGGTGTCCACCTGGGCGACGCCGGGCTCATCGCCACCGCCTTGGTCGTCCTGGCCCTCAAGGGCGTGGTCATCCCGGTGTTCCTGGCCAAGGCGGGTGGTGAGGGTGGGGCGCTCAACCGTGAACGCAGACCCCTGCTCAATGTCCCCGCCTCGCTGGTCGCCTCCGCCGCGCTCATCGTGCTCGCCTTCGCGGCCGCTCGGGGCGTGGCCGCCTTCGTGGGCACCACCGCCGGCACCCTGGTGCCGGTCGGTGTCGCCACCTTGCTGCTCGGCTTCTTCGTCCTGGTCACCCGGCGCCGGCCGATCTTCCAGATGGTCGGACTGCTGTTGGTCGACAACGGGATCGCCCTGGTCGCGTTCCTGTGCACCGCGGGTGTCCCGTTCCTGATCGAGTTGGGCGTCTCCCTCGACGTCCTCCTGGGCGTCGTCGTGCTCATGGTGCTGGCCCAGCGCCTGCGGAGCGAGTTCGGCGATGTCGACCTCGACGAGCTCCAGGAGCTGCACGACTGATGGTCTTGATACTCATCCTCGTCCTCCCCCTCGTCGGCGGCGCGGCCATCGCCGCCGGACGGGGACGCCCAGTCGCAGATCGGGTCGCCTGGGTCGGGGTGGCCGCCAACGGCGCCGCGCTCGCCCTCGGGATCTGGGTCGCCGTCCGGGTGGTGAGGACCGGCCCGCTCACCGGAGCGGGCGGGGTGCTGCGCGCCGACGCCCTGAGCGCCTTCATGGTGGTGGTCGTCGGCACCATCGCCCTCCTGGCTTCGTGGCTCGGAGTCCGCACCATCGCCCTCGAGCTGGCCGCCGGGCAGTCCAGCCGAGCGAGGGCCACCACCTATGCCGTGCTGGTCCAGGCGTTCGTGGCCGCCATGCTCCTCGCCGTGCTGGCGGCCAACGTCGGGGTGCTGTGGGTGGCGATCGAGGCCACCACCGTCGTCACCACCTTCTTGGTCGGGCACCGCCGGACCAAGGGCGCGCTCGAAGCCTCGTGGAAGTACATCGTGATCTGCTCGGTCGGGATCGCGCTGGCCTTCTTGGGCACCGTCCTCGTGTACCTGGCTGCACTGCACGCCGGGGGCCACTCGGCCGGCGCCCTCGACTGGACGTCGCTCATGGCCCACGCCCGGCACCTCAACCCGTCGGTGCTCCGGCTCGGGTTCGCGCTCTTGGTCCTCGGCTACGGCACCAAGGTCGGCCTGGCCCCGATGCACAGCTGGCTGCCCGACGCCCACAGCCAGGCGCCCGCACCCATTTCGGCCCTCATGTCGGGCGTGCTGCTCACCGTCGCCTTTTACGCCATCCTGCGCTTCAAGGCGGTGGTCGACATCGCCCTCGGACCCGGGTTCTCCCGCGCGTTGCTCGTCACCGTGGCCCTGCTCTCCCTGGCCGTCGCCGCCTCACTGCTGCTCACCCAGCGCGACTACAAGCGGATGCTCGCCTACCACAGCATCGAGCACATGGGGCTCATCGCCCTCGGCGCCGCGGCGGGGATCCCGCTCGCCATCGCCGCGGTGTTGCTCCACATTTTGGGCCACGGCCTGGCCAAGAGCGTCCTGTTCCTCACCTCGGGGGAGATCATGGCCGCCGAGGGGACGAGCCAGATCGACGGCGTGCGTACCCTCCTCGCCCGGCGCCCGGCCCTTGGTGGGGTGTTCGGCATCGGCCTGGTGGCCTTGCTGGGGCTCCCGCCCTTCAGTCTCTTCTCCAGCGAGCTGCTCATGGCCCGCGCCGAGTTCGAGGTCGGGCTGGGCTGGGCGGCCGTCGTGGCCGTGGTGGCGATGGTGGTCATCTTCGTGGCCGTCGTCGGTCACGCCCGCCACATGCTCCTCGGTCCCTCGACAACTACCGAGCCGCTGGCCCCGCCGCCCCGCTGGGTCGCCGCCCCGCTGGTCGGCGGGTTGGTCGTCTGTGGCCTGATCGGTGTGTTCGCGTGGCCGCTGTCGGGCCTCCTGCACGCCGCGGCCCATGTGGTGACCCCGTGAAACTGCCCGAAGAGCTGCCGGTGCAGCTCCATTCCGCCGGCCGGCACCGCCTGGCCGGCACCGTGCACGCCGCCGACCTGGTCGAGGTGGCCGGTGCGCTTTTCGGTGAGGGAATGCGCCTCGCCCTCGTCTCGGGGCACGACGACGGCACCGCAATGCGGGCCACGTACCTCTTCACCGCCGGACCTCCCGACTCCCGGGTCGAGCTGCATGTCCCCCTGGACCGGGCGCGCCCGACGGTGCCGACGCTGGCCCCGCTGTCGTTCCCGGCCAGCCGCTTCGAACGCGAGCTGGCCGACATGTTCGGCATAGTGCCCCTCGACCATCCCCAGCCCCGCCGCCTGGTCCTCCATCAGCACTGGCCGGCCGACTGGCATCCGATGCGCCATGGGTCGACCGAACCACCCGAAATGGTGGCCGACGCCGGGTCGTTCCCGTTCGTCCCCGTGGAGGGCGCCGGTGTCTACGAGATCCCGGTCGGGCCGGTGCACGCCGGGCTCATCGAGCCCGGGCACTTCCGCTTCTGGGTCGTGGGCGAGACCATCCTGCGCATGAAGGCCCGGCTCTGGTTCGTCCACAAAGGGATCGAGCGTCTCTTCGAGGGCAAGGACATCGCCTCGGGCCTGGAGATCGCCGAGCGGATCTCGGGGGATACCGCCGTCGGCCACGCCCTCGCCTACTGCCAGGCGATCGAAGACGCGTTGCGCGTCCAGGTTCCCGAGACGGCCCAGACGCTGCGCGGCGTCGTGCTGGAGCTCGAACGGCTCTACAACCACGTCGCCGACATCGGCGCCCTGTGCAACGACGTCGGGTTCGGGCTCGCGCAGGCCTGGGCGCTCACCCTGCGCGAACAGCTGCTGCAGCTCAACCGCGCGATCACCGGGCACCGGCTGCTGCGAGGTGGCGTCGTGCCCGGTGGCGCCCGGCTCCGCCGCCTGCCGACCATGGCCGAGTTGACCGAGATCGGCCACCGCTTCGAAGAGCTGGTGGACCTCGCCTCCTCGAACGCTCTTGTGATGGAACGCTTCTCCGGCACGGCGACGCTCGACGCATCCCACGCCCGCGATCTCGGGGTCGTCGGTGTCGCCGGTCGGGCATCGGGTCTCGCCTTCGACGCCCGCACGGCTCACCCCTTCGTCAACCTGATCGACGGGTTCTCCCCGGTACTTCACTCGGGCGGAGACGTCCTGGCCCGTTACACGGTGCGGGTGGACGAGGTGCGCGCCTCTCTGTCGTGCATCGCCGACCTCATCGACCGGGTTGCCTCACTCGACTCCGTGGCGTCTCTCGGTGGCTATCCGGTGCCGAACCCGGCGGACGGAGGCGTGGGGATCGCCGAGGGCTGGAGGGGGGTCGTCGTCCATCGGGTCGAGCTCGACACCCAGGGGCGAATCTCTCGGGTCAAGGTCGTGGATCCTTCGTTTCTCAACTGGCCGGCGCTGCCGGTCTCTTTGGCCGACACGATCGTCCCGGACTTCCCCCTCGCCAACAAGAGCTTCAACCTCTCCTATGCCGGCAACGACCTATGACGCCGTCGAACGCCGTCACCGTTGCCAGATTCATCAATTCATTGAGCTGCGAGGAGCTGCCCCGGATATGACGACTCCCATCTACCAGGTGAAAGCCGAATTCTTCAAGACGCTTGGCCACCCGGCGCGGATCCGTATCCTCGAGGTCCTCCGGGAAGGCGAACGGCCGGTCAGCGAACTTCTCCCCGAAGTCGGCATCGAGGCATCCCATCTCTCCCAGCAACTCGGCCTCATGCGCCGGGCCAACCTCATCCAGGCCCGCAAGGTGGGATCCAACGTCTACTACTCGGTCGGCGATCCGGTGCTCTTCGAGCTCTTGGAGCTGGCGAAACGCATCATCACGGCCTCGCTGGCCGAATCGCAGGAGCTGCTCGAACAGATGCAGGCCTCGGACACTGGCGGATGATACCGGTCGAGGATCGAAGTCCGAGAGATCAACCGCGCGGGTAGGCCGGCTTTGCCCGGCCTCCTTCATTGTGATCTCGCTCGAGCGACGGGTCGCTCACGGCTTCCCCCAACGGGCGGCTGCGCCGGCCTTGACCGACCCTGATCATCACGTGTCAGGTCATCTCAACCGACCCCGGATGGGTATCGACGGTCATTCTGCACGTCATGGACTCGGTAGCGTTAGGTCCGCATACTTGTCCATGAGGCGAGAACTACGTGCAACCGCAGAAGCCGACAGATTGGCGACGACCAGCCGGTCGGTTTGCACCAATCGCCAGAGTGCTCGTTGCGCGTGAATGCCTCCAGCTCTTGCCAGGAGGTACATCGCTTCGGTGAATGCTGGCCACGTAGTGACCAGGGGAAGAGTTGCCTCATCGAGGGCTT
>JBEKWB010000094.1:0-16703 GCA_049513455.1 Acidimicrobiales bacterium | reverse complement strand
ACGATCTGTTCATCGACCCCGACGACGTGCCGTTGAACGGGGTCTCCGACGCCCTCGAAGCGTTGGCGACCGGTCGCATCGCCGGCAAGGTCATGGTGGTGCCGGAAGTGCGCACCTCGTGAGCGTGACCGGACCATGAGCGCGACCGCCACCCATCCCTACTACCCGTCGGGCCATCCGCGGTTCAACCACGTGGCCCTGTCGCTGCCGGCCGATCTCCTGGGTGAGGAAGGCCGTACCGCCATCTGCCGGTTCTTCGATGCTGTCCTCGGCTTCACCGAGCTGCCGACGATGACCGAGGACGGTCGCCGGCTGGTGCTCAGCTGTGTCCATTGGGACCAGTTCATCTACCTCGTTTCGGATGACACCCCCATGCGGAGTCCGCGCATGGACCACTTCGGATTCGCGGTGGGATCGCTCGAGGAGCTGCACGGCATCGCGGACCGGGCCAAGGCCTTCCGCGCGTCCGATGAGCGGCTCGACCTGATCGACCTCAACGCCGACGATCAGAAGGTGGTGACGATCCACTCGCTCTACCTGCGGTACATCCTCCCCATGATGTGCGAGTTCCAGTACTGGGAGTTCCCGGCGCAGTGACCACACAGAGGACCCAGACCACCCAGGCCGAACTGGCCACGCAGTTCCTCCATCTCCACCGGCCCGGAGAGCCGTTGCTCATGCCCAACGCGTGGGACGTCGGGTCCGCCGTCCTACTGGCATCGCTCGGCTTCGAGGCCCTGGCCACCACCAGCGGTGGCTTCGCCGCCTCCAAGGGCCGGCTCGACGGTGCCATGGACAGGGGCGAGGTGCTGGCGCACGTAGCGGAACTGGCGGCGGCCACCGCACTCCCGCTCTCGGCCGACCTGGAGAACTGCTTCGCCGACGATCCCGAGGGCGTGGCGCGCACCGTCGCCGACGCGGTCGACGGCGGCGTGGCCGGGTGCTCGGTGGAGGACTTCAGCGGCCGGGCGGAGGATCCCATCTACGACATCGGGCTGGCCGCGGCGCGGGTGGAGGCGGCGGCCGAGGCGGCCCACGACGGCCCGGCCCGGGTCGTCCTGACCGCCCGGGCGGAGAACTACATCCACGGGCGGCCGGACCTCGCCGACACCATCACGCGCCTGCAGGCGTATCAGGCCGCAGGGGCCGACGTGCTGTTCGCACCGCGGTTGGACGACCCCGGGGAGCTCCGGCAGCTCATGGCTGCGGTGGACCTCCCGGTCAGCGTGCTGGCGGCGCCGGGCGCGCCGAACGTCGCAGAGTTGGCGGCTCTCGGCGTCAGCCGGATCTCGGTCGGCGGCGCCTTCGCCGTGGCCGCCTACGGCGCCCTGGTCAACGCGGCCACGGAGCTACGCGAGCAGGGCACCTACGGCTACTGGGAGCTCACGAAGACCGGCGGCCGGGCCGTCCGGGCCGCGTTCCACTCCTGAACTTCAACTCTTCAGGGAGACGGTCACCTCTATCTCGACCGCACCGTTGCGGGGCAATGCCGCCACCCCGATGGCCGACCGGGTGTGGCGGCCGGCCTCCCCGAAGACATCGGCCAGCACCTTGCTCGCCCCGTCGACGACGGCCGGTTGCTCGAAGAAGTCGGGGGCCGACGACACGAAGCCGGTCACGGTGAGGACCCGCTCCACCCGGTCGAGCGATCCGAGCGCCGCTTCGAGGACGGCCAGCGCATTGAGCGCGCAGACCGCTGCGGCCTCCCTCCCCTCCTCGACGGTGACCGTGTCGCCGAGCCGGCCCAGGCAGGTCAGCTTCCCGTCGATGCGCGGCAACTGGCCCGAGGTGCGGGCCGTCCCGTTGGAGACGACGACGGCGTCGAGCGGGTCGTGCGGGGGATGCGGTCCGTGGAGGGTGAGGCCGAGCTCGGCGAGCCGGGCTGCGATCTTCCCGCCGGACGCCGGCCCGTCGGGCATCAGAGGGTGCGCCGGCGCTCGTGGGCGCCCGCGTTCTCCACGAATTTGGCCATGTGTGCCGCCGTCCCTCGTCCCTCGCCGGATGCGGGTGCCCCGCTCCCCAACGATGGTACCGCCCCTCGCACGACCCTGACAGGGGCGTCAGTGCACGGATAATGTCGCCCGATGGGACTTCTGACGAACAGAGTGGCGGTGGTGACCGGGGCGGGGCGCGGGATCGGCCGGGACATTGCCTTGTGCCTGGCCGCCGAGGGAGCACGTGTCGTGGTCAACGACGTCGGCGTGTCCCTGGGCGGCGAGGGCACGGGCGAGGACCCGGCCGCCGCGGTGTGCCAGGAGATCGAGGACGCCGGGGGCACGGCCGTGCCCAACCACGACTCGGTCAGCGACTTCGACGCGGCCGGACGGATCATCGCCACCGCGGTCGACTCGTTCGGGTCCATCGACATCGTGGTGAACAACGCCGGCATTGTGCGGGACCGCACCATCGTCAAGATGGACGAGGCCGACTACGACGCCGTCATCGCGGTGCACCAGAAGGGCACCTTCAACACGGTGCGCCACGCCGCCCCGCTCATGAAGGAGGCCGGCTACGGGCGCATCGTCAACATCACCAGTTCAGCCGGGCTGCGGGGCAACTTCGGGCAGACCAACTACGGGGCGGCCAAGGCGGCCATCATGGGCATGACGTTCGTGTGGGCCCTCGAATTGGGCCGCTACGGGATCACCGTCAACGCCGTGGCCCCCGCCGGTGTCACCCGCATGACCGAGAACCTCTACGCCGGGGCGGAGCCCCCGGCCGACCAGGACCCCGCGCTCAACGCGCCCCTGATCGCCTTCTTGGCCAGCGAGGGGGCGTCCTACGTCAACGGGCAGGTGCTGGGCCGGACCGGGTTCGGCTACACGCTGTTCCAGACCCCGCGCCAGATCGCCACCATGTGGCGCGAGGGCGGCTGGACACCCCAGGAGGTCGCCGACCACTTCGGTGACGTCCTGGGCCAGCACCTCCAACCGGTCGGGATGGGCGACCATCCCCTCCTGGGCAAGAAGGCCTGAGTCAAGAGAGGCTGCACGCCCGGAGCAGGTAGGGTCATTTCCACAGGTACGGCAAGGGAGGGCATCATGGAAGTTCGCGACAAGCTCTACATCAACGGCAGCTGGGTCCCTTCGACCGGCACCGGCACCCTCGACGTCATCGACTCCACCACCGAGGAGGTCATGGCCACCATCCCCGACGGCACCGTCGAGGATGTCGACAAGGCGGTCCAGGCCGCCGCCGCCGCGTTTCCCGCCTGGTCGACCACCTCACGAGAGGAGAGGGCGAAGGTCCTGGTCCGCATAGGCGAGGCCCTGGCCGCACGCACCGAAGAGATCGCCACCATCATCTCGCACGAGGTCGGTATGCCCATGACGCTGTCCGGAGGCGTCCAGGTGGGACTGCCCGCGGGTGCCTTCATCGACGCCGCCCGGGCGGCCGAGTCGTTCCCGTGGGAAGAGGAGATCGGGAACTCGCTCGTGGTGCGCGAGCCGGTCGGCGTCGTCGGCGCCATCACGCCGTGGAACTACCCGCTCTTCCAGATCGTGCTCAAGGTGGCGCCCGCCCTGGCCGCCGGCTGCACCGTCGTGCTCAAGCCGAGCGAGGTGGCCCCGCTGAATGCCTTCGCCCTCGCCGAGGTCATCGACGAGGTCGGCCTGCCCGCCGGCGTCTTCAACCTGGTCACCGGGACCGGGCCCGTGGTGGGCGAGGCCATCGTCTCCCACCCCAAGGTCGACATGGTGTCCTTCACCGGCTCGACCCGGGCCGGCAAGCGCGTCATGGAGCTGGCCTCCCAGAGCATCACCCGGGTCTCGCTGGAGCTGGGCGGGAAGTCGGCCAACATCCTGCTGGACGACGCCGACTTCGAAAAGGCCGTGCCGGCCGGGCTGTTCGGCTGTTACATGAACTCCGGCCAGACCTGCTCGGCCCTCACCCGGATGCTCGTCCCCCGCGACAAGCTGGCCCAGGTGGAGCAGCTCGCGCTGGCCGCGGTGGGCGGCTTCGCCCCCGGCGATCCCTTCGAGGAGGGGAAGCTGCTCGGTCCGCTGGTCTCCTCGGTGCAGCGCGACCGGGTGCGGGGCTACATCAACAAGGGAATCGAGGAGGGGGCCAAGCTCATCACCGGGGGCGCCGAGGCGCCCGACGGGCTGGAGAAGGGCTTCTTCGTGCAGCCGACCATCTTCTCCGAGGTGACCCCCACCATGACCATCGCCAAGGAGGAGATCTTCGGCCCCGTCCTCTCCATCATCCCCTACGACACCGAGGACGAAGCCGTCGAGATCGCCAACGACACCCCCTACGGCCTGGCGGGCGCGGTGTGGAGTGCCGATCCGGCCCGGGCCGAGAAGGTGGCCCGGCGGCTGCGCACCGGGCAGGTCGACATAAACGGCGGCGCCTTCAACCCGAGCGCCCCCTTCGGCGGCTACAAGCAGTCCGGTATCGGTCGCGAGCGCGGCCGCTACGGCCTGGAGGAGTTCGTCGAGACCAAGTCGATGCAGCGCTAGGCAGAACCGACCCCAGGGCGAGGTCTCCCACGACATGCGCGATCGTCAGAGGAGCGGGTCTCCCGTCTTGGCGAAGGAGTCGACGACGTTGCCGCCCAGGAAGCGCTGGCGAACGTCGGCATCGAGGTCGTCTAGCCCCTCGCCGTAGAGCTTGATCGGCTCCACGTTGCCCTCCTGGTGGGGGTAGTCGGAGGAGAACGCGCACATCTCCGGCAGTGCCGCGACCACCTCGAGGGCATCGATGTCACCCAGGCCCGGTAGGGGCGTGACCTTGACATTCTGATGCAGCATCTCCTCGCCAGAGCGGTCCCAAGGCCAGTCGGCAATGAGCGACGACGACGCTTGTCGGCTGGTCTCCCGCACGAACCATGGCAGCCAGCCGATCTTCATCTCCTCCAGGACCACGGTGAGGTTCGGGTGCCGGGCGAACGCCCCGCCGAAGAGCAGCGACACGATGAGGTTCTGCGCCACGTGGGTTCGCTGAGTGTTGGCCAGCCGGTTCAGTCCCCCGACGCCGGCGCCGCCGGCTCGGTCCCAGCCGATGTCGGCCCAGCCGCTGAAGTCGGCTGCGGTGTGGCCAATGTGGATGAAGGCGAGCATGCCAAGGTCGGTTGCCGCGGACCAGACCGGGTCCCAGTCCGGATGCCCAAGTGGAACGTTGCCAGGCGGGCGGCCGTTCACGGTATAGAGGAAGAATGCCCGATGCCCCCGAGCCCGGGCCCGCTCGAGCTCGGCAGCCGCGCCAGGGGGGTCGCTGAGGTCTACGACGGCCACGCCGTGCAGACGATCAGCATGGTCGGCGAGCTGCTCGGCCAAGAAGTCGTTGCAGCGCGCTGCGCCCAGCGCTCGGTCGTCGACGACATATTCGATCCCGGTCAGGCAGTAGGAGCCAGGGTTCACCAGACAGTGGTCGATCCCGACCTGGTCCATCCAGCCAATCCGCTCTCTGACGCTAGAGGTGTGAGGGGGATGCAGGATGACCGGCCCTCCGTTCTCCTCTGCTCGGCGCACCAAGCCGGGGAGCAGTGTGCGCCCATCGGGCCGACGCTCATCGGGCAGGGCCCGCAGCAGGTCACCGGCGATGGCCCACGACAGTGCCTCAATTCCCGTGGGGATCTGATCGAGCCACGGTCCGAGCGGGTGGTTCTCGGGCGTGAGGTCGTTTACCTCCCAATGGGTGTCGACATCAATGACGGTCATCCGGTCCCTCCCTCGCTACGTCTGTCCGGCGAGACTACGGCGGGACCGTACCGGAGTCGAGGCAGACAAGAACAGCCGCAATGCGTCCGAACTGACGAACCCTTATCAAGTTCCGGGACACCTCTCGGAGCCAGCTGTGCTGAGCGCTCCGGACCGGAGTCGAAGGCCCCTACATTGCGAACGTGGAGGTCGCAACGCTTTGACCAGGCTCTTTGGGGTTCGCCCTGGCCGGAGTTTTTCGATTCCCTCAGCTTCCCTCACTATCCGTCACATTCCCTCTCGATAAGGTCACGTAAGGTCACGCAGTGGTCTATCTCCTCGCCACCGCGTGCGCGTTGTCCAATGCCCTGGCGAGCGTTCTCCAGCGCATGGGAGTCGAAGACGCCCTGGCGTCGGACACGCTCAAACTCGGCCTGCTTACGCACGCGCTCAAGCGCGGCGTGTGGCTACTCGGGTTTGCCTTCGTGGTGGCTACAGTCCCTCTCCAGATCGTGGCACTTCATCTGGGCAGCCTGAGCCAGGTGCAGCCCATCTTGACCGCTGAGCTGTTGTTTTTGGTCATCCTGTTGGCCACCTGGTTCCGGTTCCAAGTCGGTTGGCGTGAGTGGTTCGGCTGTGCGGGGGCGGCAGGTGGTTTGGCCGGGTTTTTGATCTTCGCTCAACCTGGCGGAGGCAGTGACGTGCCCACAACCTTCGAGTGGGTTGTCGCCGGATCGCTCTGCGGAGGAACGGCCCTCTTGGCCACCTTGTCCGCGTTCCGCGGGCCGCGCTGGTGGCGGGCGGCCGCGTTCGGCGTGGCCGGGGCGGTGGGGTTTGCGTTCACGGCCTCGCTCATCAAGACGGTGAGCAACTACATCGTGAACGATTGGGTTCATATGTTCTTTCACTGGCAGACCTTTGGCGCAGCGGTGTGCGGCGCCTTGTCATTGTGCGTGACGCAAAACGCCCTCCATGCCGGTCCCATCGCTGCCTCGCAGACGGCGCTCGTCCTCGTCGACCCGTTGGTCAGCATCGCACTTGGTATCGGCCTCTACGGGGACAACCTCCGCACTGCTGGCGCCTACGGCCCGCTGGAGGCAATCTCGCTGCTGATCATGTTCGTCGGCGCCGCCTCGATCGCTCTTTCACCACTGGTTTCGGGTATGAAGGGGGAGGATGATCGGTACGCGGAGATGCTGTCACTCCGCTCCCATTCGAAGCGCCTCATCAACGCTGTCCAAGGGGATCTTTCGCCAAAGTAATCTCACGATGAGCTGGTCGCCGCGTTCAGTCGCTCTGGAGCGCGATGCCCGCCGCCTCCAGCTCATCGACGAAACCGTGACCCCAGTCGGTCGTTGTCGGCACCGGCTCCCAACCGCGGTCGTCGAGGAAACGGCGGACATTGCCCACTGCCGAGGCTGGCGTGGGAAGACACACCGCGGCGTCGCCCAGCTCCAACTCGTGCATGAGGTTCTCACGACCATGACCCGGCACCACATCGAGCAGCACCATACGCCGCCCGATGACACGGGCTTCCCGGCAGGTGTCGCCCGAGCTGGTTATCACGACATCACTCGCCGCCATCAGTGCCGGGACCTGATCGGTGTACCCGAACGAGATCACCGTTGGATAGTCACGGGAGACGGCGGCCAATCGTGCGCCAAGGCTTTGATTGGACCCGCTCACGGCGAGCACCCACCACCCTTCGGACGCCAAGGCCCGGGCTACGTCGTCGAGAGGGCCCAATCCCCATGCCCCCGACATGAGGAGGACGCAAGGTTCATCGTTTGGAACATCGAGCGAGGCCCGGGCGTCGGCGCGACTGGGGGCTGCGTAGAAGTCGGGGCGCACTGGGGCCTCCACCACTCTGACCCGGGCTTCGGGGTGGTATCGGCGCACCGATGCTGCAGCCAACTCCGAGGTGACGAGGAACAAGTCCGTCCCCTTATGGACCCACATCCCGTGGGCGAACGAGTCCGTCATGAACACCACGGTCGCCAGGTCGGGCCGCTCGTCCTTGAGATGGACAGCGGCGGATGCCCCGGTGGCAAAGACCGATACGACCAGGTCGGGGGCGTAGCGATCGACCTGGTCGATGAGTTTGGGCAACATGGCCTTGACCGCAGCCCAATCCATGAACCGGCCCAACGACCCGTTCCCCCGAAGCTGGGAGAAGTGGAAACTGTCGTAAACCGGTGTCATTGACAGCAGGCTGCGGAAGACAAAATTCCCGACAGCCGAGGGGCCGCCACCGAGCATCGGCATGCAGTCGACGATCCTGCTCTCCACTCCATACGGCAACAGCGCCGCGGCACACGCCTCGGCCAGCGTGTCATGCCCAGCGCCGAACTTGCCGGAGAGGAACATGGCGCGCTTGACGGTCATCGGGAGAGTCCGACCAACTCGTCGAGAGTGCGCGCCTTCAGACCTTGCCGATGGAGATCCTCGGCGATAGGGCCGAGGGCTTCAGTGGCGCGCCGCGACGACCCCAGTGGCGACTGCAGATCGGCATCGTGGAGCAAGACGATTCCCCCGGGGCCGACTCCCGCTCGTACTCGGCGGGCGACGCTGATCGAATCCGGCTCGTCCCATTCCCTGCCCCAGGCAGACCACAACACGAGACGAAGGCCATGACGCCGCGCTTCGAGCATCGTCGCCCCCGTCGTCTGGCCGAACGGTGGGCGGAACCAGCGAGGGCTGATCCCAACCTGCTCCAAGACGTCGAGCGCCGAATCGAGATCCGCCCGCACCCACCGCGGGGTGCGTACGAAATGATGCGCGTGGCAATAGCCGTGCGTCTCCACCTGGTGCCCTCGATCGCGGATCTCTCTCACCAACTCGGGATGCAATGCCACTTGATGGCCCAGACAGAAGAAGGTGGCGGGCAGGGACAGCTGATCGAGGCGGTCAAGCACGTGCGGAGTGGTGCGGGGGTCCGGACCGTCGTCGAAGGTCAGCGCCACCCCGTCTCCGGGGGGCCCGCGCCACCGGCAGAAGTCGCCGGGCAGGACGCGGATGGGCAGCCATTGTCCCAGGCTGACCACACTGGGAAGCATGTGTGCGCCAGCGGCGAAACCGATCGGGGTCAGCGCCCGCGCCGTCCACCCGTGCCGTGAAGAGGGTCGGACGGCGCGGCTCACGCGGAGCTTGGCTGCTCGATGGGGTCTTCACCAGCGAGCCACTCGACATAACGGCGCATCCCGTCGTCGAAGGACGTCTGGGGCACCCAGCCGAGGAGGCGATCTGCTTTGTCCACCGAGATAACGTGCCCGGCGTAGTCACCGGGGCGGGCCGGGGTGAACTCGATTTCAGCCAACGGATCGATCAGTTCACAGGCCAATTCGGCGGCATGGCGCATGGTCACGGGCGCCGGGCCCTCCAGGTTGAAAATCTGGTCGGTGCCCGCCTCGCCGAGCGCCAGGACATGGGCTTCGGCCAGGTCTTCGACGTAGATGTAGTTGCGGAATTGCAGTCCGTCACCGTGAATGGTGATCTTTTCACCCGATCGGGCCCGGTGCAGGAACTGGGGAATGGCCAACTCTTTGCGCATCCGGGGCCCGAAGGGGATGCCGTAGCGCAGGATCGTGTAGGGCAGGCCGTAGAGCTCTCCGAAGCTCGTGACGACCAGCTCGGCGGCGATCTTCGAGGCCGTGTAGACGTGGGCGCTGCCGGTGGAGGACAGCGGCGTATCTTCCCGCAGGGGGCCATCGCCTGACGCTGCGGTGTACACCCAGACCGTGCTGGCCAAGATGACTCGTCCGAGCCCGTTGCGTCGGGCGGCCTCGCACACCCGGGACGTGCCCACCACGTTGACCTCCATGGTTCCCACCGGATCGGCGTGGGCGTCGTTCACGTTGGCCACCGCAGCCAGATGGAACACGGCATCGCTACCTGCTGTGGCCCTGACCAGATTGGTCAGGTCAGTCACGTCGGCCTCGTAGTACCCGACATCGGGGCGATGGGGGGCGCGGGTATCGATGACGACGACCTCGTGACCGTCTGCCACCAGGTAATCGACCACATGCGACCCGATAAAGCCCGACCCGCCGGTCACAGAGACCTTCACGATTTTGCCGCCTCCTCCATAGTCCGACCGGCCAGCACGGACGCCAAACTTCCGACAACGTAGTCGGCCTCGTCGTCGGTCATATCCGTGTGCACTGGTAGGCAGATGTGGCGAGCGCAGACGTCATCCGCCACCGGAAACGAATCCCCGTCCAGGTCGGCAAAGATCGGCTGGCGATGGAGGGGCGAGGCATAGACCTCGCCCGAAAGCGATACCCCCATCCGCTCGGAGAGCTCGCGTTTGAGTTCGGCACGATCAATACCGGGATCCAGGAGTGCGACGTACTTGTAGAAGTTGGAGATCGAGGCGTCAGGGATCGGAAGCGGCTGGCATCCTGACAGGGTCGCCAGCGCCTCGTCATAGCGGGCGGCAACCCGGCGGCGGGTAACGATGGCCTCATCGAGGTGGGAAAGGTGGACCAAGCCGACGGCGGCGTGCAGCTCGCTCATCCTCCAGGCGTAGCCCATTCGGACATGATCTCCGCCTAAGAACCCGGCTTTCCCTTGGTCGCGATAGACGATGGCTTCGTCTCGCAGCTGCTCATCCCCGGTCGTGATCATCCCCCCCTCACCGCTGGTCATGACCTTGGTGGGGTAAAAGGAGAACGCGGCGGCATGGCCGAATGTCCCGGCGGCTCGGCCCTCGAAGCTGGCACCGTGGGCATGGGCGGCGTCTTCAACGAGAACGATCCCCCGGCGATCACAGATGGACCGAATGGCGTCGATCTCGGGTGTGATGAACCCACCGATGTGGACGAGCACGACGACGGCCGCTTCCGGGGTCAGAGCCGCCTCCAGCGTCTCGGACGAAAGGGCCAATGTGTCCGGAGATACGTCGGCCAGGCGGGGAATGCCCCCGGCATGCACGACGGCGGCCGCGGTGGCGAAGAAGGTGTTCGTCGGAATGACCACTTCTCGGCCCTTGATCCCCAGGGTGCGGAAGATGATCTCGAGCGCACTCGTCCCGCTGCTCACCGCGACGGCATGAGGCACATGGTGGCGAAGGGCAAACGCCTCCTCAAACTGGCGGGTGCGCGGACCGAGGGTGAGCGAGCCGTCCTGCAGCGATTGGTCGATCATGCGCAGGATCTCCTGGCGATCCTGCGCCGAAAAGACGATTCGAGCAGCCGGTACGCGAGGAGCGGTCACGTAGACACTGCTGTTTCAACAGGCCCGGTGCGCCCGGGATCGATAAGGGCTAGGCACCTGAGGGCGCGGCCGACCGGACGGGAGGGAAACGAGACCTTCACGACCGCAAAGATTCACCGCTGGGTCTCGGGCCCGTCAAGCTGGCTCAGATTCGGGCTCGCCAATCCCTCGGAAAAACGAGCCTGGCCTCTCATGGGGACGGCAAGACCGTTCCTCACACGGGCTATGTCGTAGGCGTACTATCGGGCTGGGGGATCCCACTGCCTGGCTCGTTGACCAGGGCTTTTGGTGGAGATATGCGATTCGAACCCACGGCCTCTCCATTGCGAACGTAGCGCTCGCTAGGCCTCGCGCCAGCCCGGCGATCCGGTGCGGCCGCCGGCCGCCACCCGGAGGCCGATGAAATTGCGCTGCGCCTCCACGGTGCCGGCGCCGAAGCACAAGCCGCGGATGTCCCGGTAGGCGCGCTCGAGCGGGTACTCGCGGCTGTAGCCGTAGCCCCCGTGTATCTGCATCGCCTCGTCGCAGACGAACTTGGCGGCCAGGTTGGCGGCCGTCTTGGCCAGTGCGGTCTCCAGCGGGGGCGGGGTGCCCCCGTCCCCGGCCAGGCGGACCGCGCGCCCGAGCAGGAGCCGCGCCCCTTCGAGTTGGACGGCCATGTCGGCCAGCTTCCACTGCAGCCCCTGGAGGTCGGCGAGCGGGCGGCCGCCGATGACCCGCTCGGACATGTAGCGCACGGCGTGCTCGAACGCCCCCTGCGCCGCCCCGACGCACATGGCGGCGTTGCCGCAGCGCTCGTGGTTGAGGTGGCCCAACAGGACCTTGAAGGCGGCGGTGTTGCCCGGCTGCCCCGCTATCAAGATGTCGTCCTCGGTGATCTCCACCGCGTCGAAGGCCAGCTCGGCTTCGGTGGCGGCATGGATCCCCATGCCCGCATGGCGACCGGTGACCGAGACCCCCTCGCGATCGGTCGGGACGACGACCGCCCCGATGCCCTTGGCCCCGTCCCCTCCGGGCCAGCGGCACCAGACGAGCACCCCCTGCGCCGCGTGCCCGAGGGTCGAGTAGTTCTTGTAGGCGTTGAGGCGCCAGCGGCCCGGGCCGTCCTCGGTGAGCGAGGCCCGCATGTCCTGCACCGCCGATCCGGCGTCGGGCTCGGTGATGCCGATGCTGATCAGCGCCTCGCCGTCGGCCGCGGCCGGTAGCCACCGTTCCTTCATGGCCGCCGGGCCGAGATGCTCTATCCCCCGGGGCGGGCCGTTGAAGACCAACTGGCAGCAGATGGCCGACGAGACGTCCGCCCGGGCGATCTCCTCCAGCACGATGGACGCCTCGACGTCCCCCAGCCCCATCCCGCCCCACTGCTCCCCGATCGTGATGCGGAGGAGGTCGGCGGAGGCCAGGGCCTTGCGCACTTCGGTCGGGACCTCGCCGGTCTCGTCCCCCTGCTGTGCCCGGGGCGCCACCTCGCGGGTGGCCACGTCCCGGGCCAGCTGGCGCAGCGCGGCCTGGTCCTCGGTCTCGCCCAGCAGGTCGACGCCCGCCGCGCCGCCCATCAGTCGCCGAGCTCGGAGCCGACGATGCCGACGAAGCTCACGCCCTCACCGGGCGCCCCACCCAGGTTGTGGGTGAGGCCGAGCGTGCGTCCGGGCCCGACGGTGGTGATCTGGCGCTCCGGTGGCGCCTCGCCGCGGAGCTGCAGCCAGCACTCGAAGAGCATGCGCAGCCCGGAGGCGCCGATGGGGTGGCCGAAGCTCTTCAGCCCCCCGTCGGGGTTGACCGGCAGCTCCCCGTCGCGGTCGAAGGTGCCGGCCAGCACCTCCTTCCAGGCCGTGCCGCGGGCGGCGAAGCCCAGGTCCTCCATCAAGACGAGCTCGGTCGGCGTGAAGCAGTCGTGCACCTCGGCCATGGCCAGCTGGGCCCGCGGCTCGGTGATCCCGGCCTGCCGGTAGGCGTCCTCTGCGGAGCGGACCACCTCGACGAAGGTGGTGTAGTCGTAGTCCGGGTCGATCGGCCCCGCCGCCGGACCGGCCACGAAGCTCAACGCCTTCACGTACAGCGGATTGGCGCAGTAGCGCGGCGCGTCCTCCACCCGACAGATGATGGCGGCGGCCGACCCGTCGCTGACCCCGGAGCAGTCGAACACGCCCAGCTCGCCGGCCACCAGCGGCGCCTTTTGGATGGTCTCCATGGAGACCTCCTTTTGGAACTGGGCCCGGGGGTTGCGCGCCCCGTTCTGGTGGTTCTTGAAGGCGATGCGGCTCATCACCTCCTTCATCTGGACCGGGTCCACGCCGTACTTGTGGGCGTAGGAAGGGGCGAGAAAGGAGAAGGCGGCCGGCGACGAGAGCCCGGGGTCGGTGCCGTCGCCCACCGGGCGGATACCGGTGAGCCCCGAGTAGCCGGTGTCCTTGAGCTTCTCGACCCCGATAGCCATGGCCGTGTCGTAGGCACCCGACGCCACGGCGTAGCAGGCGTTGCGAAAGGCCTCGGACCCCGTGGCGCAGTAGTTCTCCACCCGGGTCACCGGCTTGTAGTCCAGCTTCAAGGGCCGGGACAGGGTGACGCCGCACACCCCCGAGGTCATGGTCCCGAGCCAGAAGGCATCGATGTCGTGGATCGACAGGCCGGCCGAGGCCGCGGCCTCGGTGGCGGCGTCGGTCAAGAGGTCGTCGATCCCCTTGTCCCACAGCTCGCCGAAACGGGTGCACCCCATGCCGATGATGGCCACCTGGTCGCGGATGCCGCTACTCGCCATTGCTGCTCCCTCCGATCGGCCCCGCTGGACGGGCCTTCCAGAAATAGTTGTGCACACCGGCGGCCGTGTAGATGCGCCGGAAGGTCATCACCACCCGGTCCCCGATGGACAGCTCGTCGGCCCGGGCGTCGGTGAGCTCGCAGCGGTAGCGCCCGCCGCCGTCGAAATCCACGATCACCCCGATCACCGGCGGGGAGAGGCTGTAGGCCAGGTGATCGATGGTGAAGGTGGCCACGATGCCGCCGACGTCGGCCAGCCGTTCCGGCCGCATCTGGTCGATGGCCCGGCACGACAGGCAGGCCCGGGTGGGCGGCATGTGGCGGAAGCCGCAGGCCGTGCAGGTGCTGGCGGCGAAGGCGTACTTCCAGCCCTCGGAGCGGTGCACGATCGGCGCCCCAGGGCGCTCGGGATCCGGACGCCGGGGCGGCTCGCGGTGGAGCTGGCCGCGCCAGGTCAGGAACGCCGCGTAGGAAAGGTCGTCGCGGCCCGAGGCCACCTGCTCGGCCACCGTCGGCACCGCGGCCGCCCGGCGCGCGGCCTGGGCCGCGGTGAGCGACTCGGTGGTGCGGAACACCAGGGCATCGGCACCGTCGGCCAGGGAGAGCACCACGACGACCTGCCCCGGACGGGCCCGTTCGAGCACGTCGGCCAGGGCGAGCCCGGCCTGCGCCGCGCCGAGGTTGCCCACCGACACCGTGAGGTCGGGGGCCACGGTCCCGGCGGCGACGCCGAGTCCGCCGGTGACCGCCTTGACGGCCCGGGTATGGAGGCCCGCCACAATGGCGTGGTCGACGTCGCTCTCGGTCACGCCGGCGGACTTGAGGGCGTCGGCGAAGGCCTCGCGGGCCAAGGGGACGTACATCTCCTCGCCGAAGCGCTCCTCCCAGACGTGCGAGTCCATCTCACCGGGAACCCGCCAGCGGTCGAGGAACTCGTCGCTGGCCGCACCCCGCCCGATGAGCTCGGCCACCGCGCCGTCGACCCCGCAGAGGAACGCCACCCCACCGTCGCCCGCGTCCCGCTCCTCGGCCCCGCCGGCCAGGCCGGTGCGGAGATCGGACACGACGGCCAGGGTCCGGCGCGCTGGCGCGGCCCCCAGTGCCATGAGCACCGTGCCGACGCCGGACCGGGGGGCGCCGCAGAAGTCGTAGGCACCGCAGTCGCGCCCGAGGCCGAGGGCGGCGTGCACGACGGTCGCGCTGGTCTTGTCGAGGTAGCCGGGGGCCGGCGTGGAGAAGAGGACGTCCTGGGGCGCCGCCGGGGCTGTGGCGAGGGCGCGGCGGGCGGCTTCGACCCCCAGCGTGGTCGTGTCCTCGTCGTAGGAGGCCACGGCGCGGGCCCCCTTGCCCGGCCCCGAGCCGAGCACCTGGGCGATGGCGGCACGCTGCAGCCGCCAGTAGGGCAGGTAGGTGCCCCATGACACGATGCCGGCGCCGCTCGCAGTGTTGGTGACCATTCAGAGTGCCTCTCAGCAAAGCGTCAGCGTACATGCCATCTGCTGACCACCCTTCTCGGGCGCCGGTCATTCCGCTGGCGCAGCGACCGGTTCCTGCTTCTTCCCCGGATCGGGGCTCTCGGGAGCAGTTCCACCGTCACCGAGGTGATGGCCAGCGCTCCTCCCTCCACAGGCGTTGGTGACCCGGCCCCGTGCTTCGGGGTCCGGGGCCTGGTTGGCCGAGCGATGCTCGGCCTCGCCCCAGGCAGCGAGGTTCGCAGCCGCGTTGGTGTCGCGGTCAGCGACCAGGTCACAACGCTCACAGGCAAAGATGCGCTGCGCCAAATCCATCTCTTCGCAGACCCACCCGCACGACGAGCAGGTCTTCGTGGAAGCGAAGAACCGGGGGGCCACCACCAAGCTGGCCCCGTACCAGTCGGCCTTATACCGCAGCTGGCTGGCCAGTTCCCCCCAGGCGGCGTCGTTGATGGATCGCGCCAGGTGGTGATTCTTCACCATATTCTTCACCGCCAGGTCCTCGATGCAGATGGCGCCGTGGGTCTTGGCGATCTGCGTCGAGAGCCGATGGGTGAAGTCGTTGCGCCGGTTGGCCACCCGCGTGTGGAGGCGTCGGAGACGAGCGCGTGCCTTGGCCCGGTTGGCCGAGCGGGGCACCTTGCGCGAGAGGGACCGCGAAGCCTGGGCGATTGCCGGCCCGGCCGCGACCAGGTGCCGGGGCGGGTCGATGCGGCCCCACTCGACCCGGTCCGAGCCGGCCACGACGACGAGGCGCGAGAGCCCCCGGTCGACGCCGACGAAGGACCTCGAAGCCCCATTGTCAGGCCTATGGCGCATTCCTGGGTGCAGGTCGGCCACCTCGCAGGTGAGGGTGACGACGATGCGGCCCTGCCGAAGCGACACCGTGGCCGAAGCGATCCTGGCCCGCGGCACCCCGTCGGACCCCGGGCGGAGCATTCGCCGCAGGCGGCGTGTGTCCTCTCGGATCGCCACGGCGCCGATCACCGGGAGGGTGAGCGAGCGGAGCCCATTTTCACCGACGCGAATGCAATGGTGACCGCTGCGCGAGACCCTGTTGCGCAGCCGGAAGGACTCGGGGCCCTGCCCCTTCTTCTGGAAGCGCGGGAAGCCGACCCGCTCCCCGCGGCGCGCCCCCTTCTTCGAGGCCGAGAAGGCCCCCAGGGCCCGACCGAGATCGACAGCCGCCTCCTCGAAGACCTGGGCGCAGACCTCTTTGCGCCATGAAAGACCCGCGTCGACCAGCTCGGCCCGACCGGACGAGTCGACCGCGAACACGCGCCCGGCATCTTCCGAACGCTTCCACGAGTTCCAGTAGTTGATGAGGGAGTACCCCGACCACGGCACCTCGACGTCGGGGTGGGCGCGGCGTTCGTCGAGCTTGTCTTTGACCGCCTCGAGGCAGCGGTTGTAGGCGAATCGCCGGGCGCCGATGTGACGTCGGACCATTTCGGTCAGCGCGGGATCGTCGCGCGCCGTGAACCGGAATGTCGCCATGCGGGCCATGCGCACCATCCTCGCGAGGGGGTGTATCAAGCTCGGTCCGGTGATCGAAGGGTCCATGACAGGCCAATAGTGGTGCCTATGCGCTGGGCCACTTTACGCGGTGGCTTCGACCACC